>DCVK01000001.1 GCA_002335385.1 Candidatus Aminicenantes bacterium UBA2190 | reverse complement strand
CGACGGCGGCGACGCCACCCTCCTGGTCCATCAGGGGGCGAAGGTTGAGGCGGACCCCGCCCTGCTGCAGAACCGGCCGGAGAACAAGGAACTGGCCGTCATCCAGCAGCGGCTGCGCCGGTCGCTCGCGCGCGATCCGCAGCACTGGACCCGCGTCAGCGGCCGCATCCGCGGCGTCTCCGAGGAGACGACNNCTCTTCCCGGCCATCAACGTCAACGATTCGGTGACCAAGTCCAAGTTCGACAACCTTTATGGCTGCCGCGAGTCGCTGGCCGACGGCATCAAACGCGCCACCGACATCATGATGGCGGGAAAGAAGGTGGTCATCTGCGGATACGGCGACGTGGGCAAGGGCTGTGCCCAGTCGATGCGCGGCTTCGGCGCGCGGGTGATCGTCACCGAGATCGACCCCATCTGCGCCCTGCAGGCAGCCATGGAGGGCTATGAGGTGTCCACTATGGACGCCATGGCCTCCGTCGGCGACATCTTCGTCTCCGCCACCGGCAACTGCGACGTCATCACCGGCGCCCACATGGAGAGGATGAAGGACGAGGCCATCGTCTGCNNATCGTCTGCAATATCGGCCACTTCGACAGCGAGATCGACATGCATTACCTGGAGAACACCCCCGGCTGCACCAAGACGGTGATCAAGCCTCAGGTGGACAAGTGGACGGTGAGATCGGGGCGCTCGATCATCATTTTGGCCGAGGGGCGGCTGGTCAACCTGGGTTGCGCCACCGGCCATCCCAGCTTCGTCATGAGCTGCAGTTTCACCAACCAGTGCCTGGCCCAGGTCGAGCTGGCCAAAGGCGGGCTGGAAAGGAAGGTCTACACGCTGCCCAAGCAACTGGACGAGGAAGTGGCCCGTCTGCACCTGGACTCCCTGGACGTGGCCCTGACGCGCCTGACCCCCCAGCAGGCCGCCTATCTGAACATTCCCGCCACTGGCCCGTTCAAGCCCGATCATTACCGCTACTGATCCTCACGGGTGGTGCCTTTACTATTTCGTTTTAGTTTGCTATCGTAGGGCCAATGAGAAAGGGCAAGATCCTGATCACCGACGACGAGAAGGATATCCGCGAACTGCTGCGCGACTTTCTGGAGAGCGAGGGCTTCGAGTGTCAGCTGGCGGCCAACGCCTTCGAGGCCCTGGAAAAATTCAAGGCTGCCGGCGATTTCGACCTGCTCATGTCGGACATCCGCATGCCCGGCAAGACCGGCCTGGACCTGCTGGATGAGATCAAGGCGCTGAACGAGGACGTGATGGTCGTCATGATCTCGGCGGTCAAGGACATCGAGTCCGCCATCTCCGCCATGTCCAAGGGGGCTTACGACTACGTTTCCAAGCCCTTCAAGCTCAACGAGGTCGCCTTCGTTGCCCACAAGGCCCTGGAGAAGCGCCGGCTGGTCCTGGAGAACAAGGAGTACCAGAAGCAGCTGGAAAAGATGGTCGAGGAAAGGACCAGCGAACTGAAGCAGGCGCTGATCGAGCTGGACCGAACCTATAATTTTACTCTGCGCGCCATGGTCACCGCCCTGGACACCCGCGACACCGAAACCCAAGGCCATTCCCTGCGCGTGGTGCGCTTCACGCTCAAGCTGTCCGAACTGACGGGCATCATCGACAAGAATACCCTCAAGATCTTCGAATACGGCGCGCTGCTGCACGATATCGGCAAGATCGGCATCCCCGATGCCATCCTGCGCAAGCCGGACAGACTGTCCACCGACGAATGGGAGATCATGAAGGGGCATCCCACCATCGGCTACAACATCCTGAAACGAATCAAGTTCCTCGAGGAAGCCGCCCAGGTGGTGCTGCACCACCACGAGGCCTATGACGGCAGCGGCTACCCCGAAGGGCTGAGCGGTGAGAACATTCCCCTGGGGGCGCGCATCTTTCACGTCGCCGACGCCATCGACGCCATGACCTCCGACCGCCCTTACAAGAAGGCGATGGCCTTCGAAGCAGCCGCCGCCGAGCTGCTGAGGCATTCCGGAGGGCAATTCGACCCGGCGATCATCTCCATCTTCGCCAAGACCAGCCTGGACTTCTGGATCGCGGAAAAAATGAGCATCGAGGACAGCATCCGCCGCGACCGCGAAATCTTATGATCCCGGCACGCCGCCGCGAAAGTCGAATTCATAGACCAGGGCGTCCTCGCTAGGCCGGCAATAATAGTTTTTCCGCCTGCCGACCCGGCGAAAGGCGTGCGTTTCGTACAGATGAATGGCCGCGACATTGGATTCGCGCACCTCCAGCACGGCACGCGCGCAGCCCCAGGAGCGCCCGACCTCCAGAAAGTGCCGCAGCAGGCGTCGGCCGGTGCCCTGCCGCTGCCCGGCGCGGCACACGGCGATTTTGTGCAGTTCCAGCTCCCCATCCAGGCGCCAGAACAGAAGGTAGCCCACGATCTCCCCGGCCGGAACGGCCGCAGCGACATGGATATGGGCGAAGCGGTTGCCCAGCTCGGCCGCGAAATAGTCGCGGCTCCAGGGATTGGAGAACTGCTCGCGCTCGATGCGCTCCACGGCGTCGAGGTCGGCGGCTAGCGCCGGCCTAATCAACGTCGCCGGATCTGCCAGGGCGGCGGGTTTCAGCATCGGGCCTGCGGATATAGACGGGATGCAGATCCTGGGGATCGGTCGCGTATTGTCCGCGCTGGAAGCGGGTGAGGGCGATCCGGCCGATCTCGCTGGCCAGGAAATTGGAGCGGTACAACAGGCGGCCGTCCGGGAAATCCCGGCGCAGCAGTTCGCCGTAGTTCTCGGCGCCACTGCCGACGAAGATCTTGTCCGTCAGTGCCGCCAGCAGGGGCGCGGCCTCCTCCAGCTTCAGCAGGCAAGGGCGGAGCCGCTCGACCATCTCCCCCCCGGCCGGCGGCGGGTCAAAGGCGTAAGCGGCGGTATAGATCTCGCCCTTGCGGGCGTCGATCATGGGCACGACGGTGTGCCGGGTATCGGCGAACTTGAAGGCCAGCGCCTCCAGGGTATTCACTCCGACCATGGGCTTGCCGGCGGCGAGATTCAGGCCCTTCAGCGTGGCCAGTCCGACGCGAATGCCGGTGAAAAGCCCCGGGCCCAGGGCCGCGGCGAATAGGTCGACCTGCGCCAGCTTCAGGCCCAGCGAACTCAGCAGGAACTCCAGGCTGGGGATCATCATGGCCGACAGGTCGTCGCGCGAGGAGAAATTGTACTCCAGGACGATCTCCCCGTCGCGCAGCACGGCGAGGGAGGCATCGCGCGAGGAGGTGTCGAAGGCCAGCAGCGTCACGGGAGCTTCTTCTCCATGACCACTTCGCTGCCGCCGGGCCGGCAGCGGAACTCGAAGCGGTCCATGTAACTGCGGATGATCATGATGCCGCGGCCGTTGAAGGAGAGTAGGTGGCAATTATTGATCTTGTCCTCCACTTCCTGCAGGTTGACCTGGCGGCTATTCTCGTCGCGGACATGGATGCGCAGGAACGACTTGTCCCAGACGAAATCCGCGTGCACGAACTTGTTCGGGTCGCGGCCGTTGCCGTGGACGATGGCGTTGTTGGCCGCCTCGCGCAGCGAGATCTCGATCTTGAAGAAGACCTCGTCGGTGATGTTCAGCAGCTTGCGGATGAAACCGAGCACCAGGACGATCAGCTCGGTGTACTTCAGGTCGCTGCGGAACGAGATTTCGATGCGCTGCTCGTTGTTTGCCATCCAGCCAAGTATAGCAGAACAGCCGGGATTTTGCCACGGGACCGCTGCCGTGACGCTTGCAAATTTAATCCCGATTCCGTACAATCGCGGCATGGAAAAGAGAGAAGTGGAAAACATCGGCGAGTTTTTTTCCAAGGAGAGCGGCGCCCTGACTCCGGAGAGAAAATGGGAGGAGATCTTTTCCGGCTGGCTGGACAAGATCGACCAGGAAAAGATGATGCTCAACTTGTTCGAGCTGAAGCTGTGGTTCGAGAGCATCGAGGAGTTCAACTCCTCGCCCTACCTGGAGAACCTGGCATTCAAGCACCATGCCCCCGGCGAGCGCAACTACGAGTTCTACGTCTTCGGCCTGCAACAGGCCTCGGCGCGCATCACTTCCCTGCTCAAGGAGCTGGACTTCAAGAAGGACAGCTATTTCCTCAACTTCGAGGAGTACGTCGTGGAAAAGATGCTGGAACAGAACATGGACAAGTCCTTCCCCAGCCTGAAGGAACTTTACTCTCCCGAGTCGTGGTTCTACAGCTTCCGCATCTTCCTGCAGAGTTTCCGCAACCTGCTGAGCGAAATCCTGCGCCTCGACCAGGTTTCGCAGCGCGCTTACCTGTCCATCAAGAAGCTGTACCACCGCGAACTGCTCAACAACCCCATCCTGATATCGCTGCTCAAGAAGCAGTTCATCTCCAAGATGGACAAGATCTACCAGCCGGACATCTCGTCCATCATCGCCGCCTGCCATGACAAGAACCTGCGCAAGAACCTGGGCATCTTCTTCATCCTCTCCTTCCGCGTCCTGAAGATCAACAACTTCATCGAGCTCAACGTGGACAAGAGCAAGTACCTGGACCTGGCCATCCCCCTGGCCCTTTCGCTGAAGAAGAACATGGACGACCTCATCCACTTCAACGACTCGGTCCTGTTTCCCTGCCTGCAGACCGATCCGGAGCTGAAGAAGAAGCTGGGGCCGCTCGGCGATATCTTCAAGAGCTTCCAGCTTGAGTACAGGAAGATCTGGGAGGGCGAGCTGCCGTTCTATTTCGCCAGCGACAGCAGCAAGATCAAGAAACGCCAGATGATCCAAAATATCGTGGTCATCGCCGAGGTGGCCCTGCAGGAACTCATCGAGACCGTGGCCCGGCTGTTCAAGCCCGGCATCCTCGGCAGCAGCATCTTCGAGAAATACGTCTCGCGCAAGCACAAGTCCATCGAGGTCAAGAAGAAGCTGATCCGCCTGCACACCAAGATCAACGACTATTTCGCCCACCGGGAAAGCATCGCTCCCTCCGAGATCTTTTTCGACATCAACCAGTTCATGGAAAGCGATCTGAATTACCTGCTGTACAAGGACTGGAACGAATTCCTCGGCTACTACGACAACCTCAGCCGCACTAATTTTTCGGCGGAGTTCGAGCCTACGCTGAGATCGTTCCACAGCTTTCTGACCCGGGTGCTGAAGGAGATCGTCAGCGAGAAGAAATAGCGCGACTCATCGTAATTCGTGATTCGTGAACCGTGATTCGCCGCCGCAAGGAACCGCAAGGGTCCCGTTTTCCTCCAAATCACGAATTACGACTCACGAATCACGAGAGTTTCGCTCGCATTGCCTATGGGATGCCGCTATGCTAAAATTCCCCTGATGAAACGGGCATTCCCCTTTTCCCTACTGCTGATTCTCGCCCTGCCGCTGCTCTCCGTGCGCTACCCGTTCATCAACTACCGCAGCTCCGAGGGCCTGCCGCAGAGCAACGTCACCGCCCTGCTCCAGGACCGCCAAGGATTCATCTGGGTGGGCACCCAGGCCGGCCTGGGCAAGTTCGACGGCAGCCGCTTCCAGGCTTTCACCTCCCGCGAGGGGCTGGCCGGAAACTACATCACCGGCCTGGAGATGGACCGCGACGGCGTCATCTGGGTGGCCAGCCAGAACGGTCTGGACCGCATCCGCTCCGGGCGCTTGAGCTCCTGGCCCCTGCCCGACGGCTTCGTGCGCATGATCGCCTACCAATCCGCCGATCTCGCCCTCTGGGTCCTGACCGACCGCAGCCTCTTCATCGTGCGCGAAGGCCGGACCGGGCGCTTCACCCGCTTCCCCGACCCGGGTCGCCTGCGCGGCATGGCCGCCGGCACCGCCGGCATGGCCTTCTATACCTCCGAGGCCGTCTTCCTGTGGAGGGGCGGCCAGCTGCAGCGCTTTCCCAGCCCCGCGCCGGTCAATTTCGTCAAGGAAACCGAAGGCCGCCTCTTTGTCGGCTGCCGCGACGGGCTCTACCTGCTGAACGCCTTCGGTGAATTCAGGAAGTACGCCGGCCTGCCCGCGACCCTGGGCAATGTCACCGACCTCCTCTTCGATGCCCGGAAAAACCTGTGGATCGCCAGCGGCAACGGCGTTTTCTACAAGAACCTGCAGACGGGCGAGGCCATCGTCCTCAACACGGCCAGCGGCTTGATCTACGACCGCGTTTCCACATTGCTGCTCGATCGCGAGGGCAATATCTTCATCGGCACCCGCCTGGGCCTTTCGCAGCTTTCCCGCCACCTGTTCCGCATGTACGGCACCGAGGACGGCCTGCCGTCGACCCACGTCTGGGACATCCTGGAGGACGACGGCGCCATCCTGCTGGCCGGCGAGGACGGCGTCGCCGAACTGCGCGACGGCCGCATCCGTCCCTTCGCCGTCAACAGCCGGCTGAAGAACCATTCGATCCGTGTCATCGTGCGCCTGGATGACAAACGCTACCTCCTGGGCTGCGCCGACGGCGAGATATTCGCGTGGGACCGCCGCGAGCTGCTGCAGAGCCTCACCTCCGGGGTCACCGTCCTGTATGGCATCCGCGACAGCGGCGGCTCGGCCTGGTTCGCCACCAATCGCGGCCTGCTGCAGTACGACGGCTCCGACTTCCGCTGGTTCCGGGAAGGCCTGAACGACCCGATCGTCTGGGACGTCGCCGAACTGGAGCCGGGCTCCCTGCTGGTCGGCACGCGCCGCGGCATCCAGCTGTTTCGCAACGGACAATTCACGGCCGGCGAATGGGAACACCGCCTGGGCCGCTCCATCGTCAATGACATCCGCGTCGTCACGCCTGACGAGGCGCTGGTGGCCACCGAGATGTCCGGCGTGTTCTGGCTCAAGGGCGGCGCGCTGAAGCGCCTCACCCGAAAGCAGGGACTGCTGCATAACGACGTCTGGTCAGTGCTGCGCGACAACAGCGGCCACATCTGGATGAACACCACCCGCGGCCTGGAGCGCTGGGCTCCCGACGGCTCCCTGGCCTATTTCAACAGGGAGACGGGGCTGTTCGGGGACGAGGGCTGCATCCATTCCGCCCTGAAGGCGGCCAGCGGCAACCTCTATTTCGGCATCCCCCCCGGCCTGGTCGAATACCAGTTCCAGGCCAGCGAACGGCCGGAACGCTCGCCCGTCCTGATCATCGACGATCCGAAGGTCCAGGGCGTTCCCGGCGCCGCGCCGCTGTCCACCCCGTTGCGCCACGACCAGAACACCATCGAGTTCAGCTACATCTGCCCGACCACCAGCCGCGAGAACCCCGTGACCTACCGCACCCGCCTCTTTCCCTTCGACAGCGACTGGTCGCCCCCCGGGCGCGAAACGTCGGTGCGCTACACCAACCTGCCTCCCGGAACGTATTCTTTCTCGGTACTGGCCAACCTCGGCGGCGGCGAGGCCGCCTGGTTCGGCGCCGACCAGCGCGTCATCTTCACCATCGCCAGGCCCTTCTGGAAACGCTGGTGGTTCCTGGCCCTCGAGCTGCTGCTCGGACTCGGGTTGCTGGCGCTGGTGGTCAACGCGCGCGTCCACGGCCTGAACCGGCAGAAGAAGAAGCTGGAGGTGGTCGTCCAGGCCCGCACCAACGAGATCGCCGAGAAGAACCGTGAGCTGGCCCAGCTCTCCATCACCGATCCCTTGACCGGCTTGAAGAACCGCCGCTTCCTCGACGAGACCATCCGCGAGGACATGAGCATCATCCAGCGCGAGACGCACAACGTGCGCGCGGGCCTGAAGCCGTATGACGACAAGGCGGCCACCCTGGGCGTCTTCATGATCGACGTCGACCATTTCAAGCGCGTCAATGACATTCACGGCCACGAGGCGGGCGACGCCGTGATCGTCGAGATCGCCCGCAGGCTGCAGTCGATGATGCGCCAATCCGACAGCGTGGCACGCTGGGGCGGAGAGGAGTTCCTCATTATCACCCGCCAGTCGCGCCGTGCCGACGCCTATCCGCTCGCCGAGCGCATCCGCCAGACCATCGAACTGACCGCTTTCGCTGTGCCGGCGGGGCCGCACATCAAGAAGACGGTCAGCATCGGTTTCTGCCACTACCCGTTCCTCTGCCAGGACGAGGAAATGCTGAATTGGCACCAGGTGGTGGCCATGGCCGACACCGCCCTCTACCTGGCCAAGCACAACGGCCGCAACCTGGTGATCGGCATCGAGCCGGGCCCGATCCCTTTCCACGGCGCCGGGCAGGAGCTGCTCGCCGACCTGGCCGCGGCGGCGAAGAAGGGCTACATCGAGATGTCCTGCCGCAAGCCGGTCAAGATCCCGGCCCACCCATGACGAGGTGCCACCCATGTTCGGATCGATAGGCTTCCCTGAGCTGGTCCTGGTCTTTGTCGTTGTGCTGCTGGTCTTCGGCCCCAAGAAGCTGCCCGAGTTCGCCAAGCTGCTGGGCAAGGTCGTGCGCGAGTTCCGTTCGACCGTGGACCAGGCCAAGTCGGCCATCCAGGACGAGGTCTACAAGGAGGGGATGGCCGACCATATGAAGGACATCAGCCGCGACGTCCGGGAGGCGCTGAACATCACCGGGGACATCGGCCGGCAGGTGCAGGACGTCCTCGACGTCGGCGGGGCGATCCGTCGTGAGGTCAAGGATGCCCTGGACATCTATGGAGATGCCGAGCAGAAGAGCGCTGGCGGAGCGGAGAAGAAGAATGAAGACGAAAAAGACTGACGAGATGTCGTTCTTCGAGCATCTGGGCGAGTTGCGCAAGCGCATCGTCTGGTCGCTGGTCATTGTCTTCCTGTTCTTCATGGCTTCTTGGGCCGTCGTCGGCAAGCTCTATCACTGGCTGTCGCTGCCGGTGCTGAAATTCCTCCCTCCCGGGACCGGTGGCGAGGCCAAGCTGGCCTTCACGTCGCTGGCCGAGCCGTTCATGATGTACATCAAGGTGGCCTTCATCTCCTCGCTGTTCGCCGCCTCCCCTTTCATATTCCACCAGCTCTGGCTCTTCATTTCGCCGGCGCTCTTCCCCAAGGAGAAGCGCTGGGTCTTCCCCTTCGTCTTCGCCACCACCTTCTTCTTCCTGCTGGGCGGTGCGTTCGGCTACTTCGTCGTCTTCCCCCTGGCCTGCAAGTTCTTCCTGAACATCGGCAGCGACTTCACGGCCATCATCACCATCAACGATTATTTCGCGCTGGTTTTCCGCGTCCTGTTCGGCATCGCGGCCCTCTTCGAGCTCCCCGTCCTGGTCTTTCTTCTGGCCAAACTGCGCATCGTCAGCGCCCGCTTTCTGCTGCGCTATTTCAAGTACGCCATCGTGGCCATATTCGTGCTCGCCGCCGTCATCACCCCCACCCCCGACATGATCACCCAGACCCTGTTCGCGGTGCCCATGATCCTTTTGTACCTGCTGAGCATCCTGATCGCCAAGGTCGTGAACCCGGGAGAAAAGGAAGAGAAGGGAAGAGAAAGGGAAGAATAAGGGAAGAGAAAGGGAAGAGAGAGTGGGAAAAACCAGCGAAGCTTCTTTCTCACTTTGTCTTCCCTCTGCCTTTCCCTTTGTCTTCCCTCCTTCTTCCCTGTAATTGACGGCAGGTCGGATTAATGGTATATTGGCCTCCAGTCGACCGTCCGGGGCCATGGTTTAATGGGAGAACGCGACCTTCGCAAGGTTGAGATGGCGGTTCGATTCCGCCTGGCTCCATAGGAAATTCAACGATCTTGGCGTACGGCTCAGGGCGTACGGCTGACGGCAGAAACCCTTTTTAACTTTCAGGACTCGGCATGCGGAATGCGGTATACGGTTGACGGTTCACGGAAAAGGCCCTCGCCGCGCATGCACTTCTATCCCCCTCTATCTTTGCTAGTGCCGTTGCCGTACACCTTCCGCCGTATGCCGTACGCCAAGTTCAAAGCCGATTTCTCCAAGCCCTAGTGCCCGTCAACGTGGAACATGGAACATGGAACGTGGAACATGGAACCTGGAACAAGAACTTTTGTCTCCAAGGGTTCGTACTACTATTTCTCAATCAATAGGAGGTTACTAGTGCAAAAAATCAAAGAAAGAAGGCTGCCGGGGATCTTCCTGCTCGCAGCCGCTGCCATCGTGCTGCTGGCCGGCCCCTTGGCCGCCGATGAGGGGATGTGGACCCTGGACAACATGCCCCTGAAGCAACTGCAGGAAAAGTACGGCTTCGAACCGACTCCGGCCTGGCTCGAGCACATCCGCCTGGCTTCGGTGCGGGTGGGCGACGGCGGCTCCGGCTCCTTCGTCAGCCCCAACGGGCTGGTGCTGACCAACCACCACGTCGCGCTGGGCCAGTTGCAGAAGCTCTCCAGCGCCCAAAAGAACTACGTGGCCGACGGCTTCCACGCCCCGACGCTGGCCGACGAGATCCCCTGCCCCGATCTGGAGCTGAACGTCCTGATCTCCACGGAGAACGTCACCGCCAAGGTGCTGGCGGCGGTAAAAAAGGGGATGGACCCCGTCAAAGCCCTGGAGGCCAAGAAGGCCGCCATCGCCCAAATCGAGCGCTTGAGCCTCAAGAAGACCGGCCTGCGCTCTGACGTGGTCTCCCTCTACCACGGCGGCGAGTACTGGCTTTACCGCTACAAGAAGTACACTGAGGTCAAACTGGTCTTCGCCCCGGAGCAGCAGGCCGCTTTCTACGGCGGCGACCCCGACAACTTCACCTACCCGCGCCACGACCTTGACATGGCTATCTTCCGCGCCTATGAGCAGGGCAAGCCGGCCCGGGTCGCCCACTACCTGAAATGGAGCGCCAACGGCGCCGTCGACGGCGAGCTGGTCTTCGTCTCCGGGCATCCCGGCTCGACCAACCGCCTGATGACCCTGGCCCAGATCGAATTCCAGCGCGACTTCGCCTATCCCCTGCGCCTCCAGTCGATGAAGCGCATGCTGCAAGTGGCCCGCACGTACGCCGCCAGGGGCCCCGAGGAGGCGCGCCAGGCCGCCGGCATGATTTTCGGCATCGAGAACGGCCTCAAGGTCTCCAGCGGCGAATACGACGGCCTCAAGGCCGCCGGCATCATGGAGAAGAAAGCAGCCCAGGAGGCCGAGTTCCGCCAGCTGATCGCCGCCGATCCCCAGTGGCAGGCCGAGTATGCCGGCGCCTGGGATGCGATCGCGGAAGTCATCGAGAAGCAGAAGCCGCGCATGAAGGAGATGTCCTACCGCCGCGTTCCGGGCATGCGCCTGGGGGGCATCGCCCTGCAGATCGTTCAGCTTTCGGCCGAGTTGCAGAAACCCGACGGCCAGCGCCTGGACGGCTACCACACCTCGCAGCTGGACTCCCTGCGCTTCCGCCTTTTCTCCCCCGCTCCCGTCTACCCGGGCCTGGAAGAGGTCATGGCCGCCGACGCCATGCAGCTGATGCTCGAGGAGCTCGGCGCCGCTGACCCATACGTCAAGGCCTGCCTGGACGGCAGGACGCCCGAGGAGGCCGCCAAGGCCCTGCTGGCCGGCACGCAGCTGGCCGATCCGGCGCTGCGCCGCAGGCTGATCGACGGCGGTCCGGCCGCCGTGGCCAACTGCACCGACAGCTACATCGTCCTGGCGCGCAAGCTCGATCCCATGATCCGCGAAATGCGCAAGTGGCAGGAGGACAACCTCGAGAGCGTCGCCCGCCCGGCCGCCGAAAAGATCGGCCAGGCCCGTTTCGCCGCCTACGGCAAGAACGCCTATCCCGACGCCACCTTCACCCTGCGCCTCTCCTACGGCGCGGTGAAGGGCTACCCCATGAACGGCACCCTCGCCCCCTACAAGACCACTTTCTACGGCCTCTTCGACCGGGCGGCGAGTTTCGACAACCAGTATCCCTTCCATCTGCCGCAGCGTGTCGCCGACGCCCGCGAAAAGATCGACCTGGCCACGCCGCTGAACTTCGTCTGCACCGGCGACATCATCGGCGGCAACTCGGGCTCGCCGGTGATCAACGCCGCCGGCGAAGTGGTCGGCCTGGTCTTCGACGGCAACGTCGAGAGCTTCATCGGCCGCTACTTCTACGACGACACCGCCAACCGCACCGTCTCGGTGCACAGCGCGGCCATGATCGAGGCCATGAAAAAGATCTACGGCGCCGGGAACCTCGTGCAGGAAATCCTCGGCGAGAAGTAGCCTCTTGTAAGGATCAAAAAAAGGCGGGGGCGCGGGCCCCCGCCTTTTTTATTTCAAGCGAATCAGAGGATCTTTTCCAGGAAGCGCACCGCGCCGCGCACGCAGGGGCGGCATACTTCCGTCCCAAGCCCCTTTTCTTCGTATTGCTTCCGTCCCTCGTCGGTCTGCAGGTCGCAGCCGAGTAGTTCGCGGCAGAGGCAGGAGCCGAACTCGGCCTGGAAGCGGGACATCAGCTCGCGGGTCAGCCGGTAGACCGTCTCCTTGGCTTCCCGATCGCCGGGATCGGCGGAGCCGTACTTCAGGCCAATGGCCATGACGGCGCCAGTCACCGCCCCGCAAACCTCCTGCCTGCGGCCCATGCCGGCGCCGAAGCCGCTGCTGATTCTCAGCGCACTCCCCTTTTCCAGGCCCAACTCCCGGCAGAAAACTCCGAGCACGGCCTGGGCGCAGTTGGCCCCGGCATCCATCATGGCGACGGCGCGCTCTTCCCTGCCCGGCATGGCTTCAGGAAAGCAGCCCGGGCAGCACGGCCTCGACCTCGCGCCAGTGCGCCTCGTCGAGCTTGGCGCCCAGCACCTCGACCACCTTGCCCGACAGCAGCGAGCCGATGCGGCCGCAGACCGGCAGCGGGTAACCCTGCATCAGGCCGTAAAGGAACCCGGAAGCGTACAGATCACCGGCGCCGGTGGTGTCGATCGCCTGGGCCGGGATGCAATCGACATGGTGCTGCTCGCTTTCGCGCCGGACCAGCGAGCCTTTCTTGCCCAGCTTGACCACCGCGATGCGGCATTGGGGAGAGATCGTGACCAGGGCATCCTCCGGGGCGCTCTTGCCGGTGAAGGCCATGGACTCGTCCTCGTTGGCGAACACGATGTCCACGTAGCGCCCGACCATCTCCTGCAGGAAGGCCAGGTTCCCTCGCACCACGTTGTGGCTGGCCAGGTCGAGCGAAACTTCCAGCCCGGCTTCCTTGGCCAGTCGCAGTGCGGTTCGGGCCAGGGCATGGTTCTGGACGCAGTAGCCCTCGATATGAAAATAATCATAGCCGCGGAACAGTTCCGGGGAGAGATCCGTTGGCTCCAGCTCGACGGCGGCTCCCAAAAAAGTGGCGAAAGTGCGCTCCGAGTCGGGAGTGATCAGGCCCAACGCCCGGCCGGTCTGCGATGCGCCGAAGAACATGCGCGCATCGGTGCCGTGCCGCCGCATCTCGCCGGTGAAGAACTCGCCGTAGGGGTCGTGGCCGATCTTGCCGATGTAGCCGGTGGGCACGCCCAGGCGCGCCAGACCGCTGATGGTGTTGGCCGCCGAGCCGCCGCAGGTCTCCTGCATGCCCAGCCCGGATACCTTCTTCAGGATGGCGTTGATCTGCCCGGCATCCACCAGGGTCATGCAGCTCTTGGGCAGGTCCAGCGAGCCCAGCAGCGCATCGTCGTCGATGCGCACCAGGATGTCGACCAGGGCGTTGCCCAATCCGAGTACTTTTTTCATGGTTCGTCCTTGGCGCGGACGCGGCCGCGCTCCCTACAGTTTGGTGTGGGTGATCTTTTCGACTTCGTTGCCGGGGCCCATGGTGAGGATGATGGCGCTCAGCGAGTTCAGTTCTTTCTCGTCGAGCAGGGCGTAGGCGGCGATGATAAGCAGGTCGCCGGGGTGGACCAGGCGGGCGGCGGCGCCGTTGACCACGATGCCGCGCGTGCCGCGGGGCCAGGGCAGCACGTAGGTGGACCAGCGCGCACCGTTGTTGACGTTGTAGACGTCAACCTTTTGGAAGACGCGCAGGCCACCCTTCTCCATGATCTCCTCATCGATGGCGATGCTGCCTTCATAGTGCAGGTCGGCTCCGGTGACGGTCGCCCGGTGGATCTTGGCGATCAGGAACGGGATCAGCATTTTATCTCTCCTGACAGATAGTTGTCGATCAGGCGCGTCCTGCCGGCGCGCACGGCAACGGCGACCAGGGTGTTCCCCGGCTCGATTTGAGCGGTTTCCTCCAGATCGTCCAGGCGGACGACGGCGATGTAGTCGATCGCGAGCAGGGGCTGGAGGGAGATCTCCGCCCTCATGGCCGCGCGCAGGGCCCGGGCGTCGCGCTCCCCGCCCTCGATCAGCCTGCGGGCGCGCCGCAGGGCCTTGGGCAGCGCGAGCGCCGCGACGCGCTCCTCGGCCGAGAGGTAGACGTTGCGCGAAGAGAGGGCCAGACCGTCGGCGTCGCGCACGATGGGCAGGACACGCAAGCGCACGGACAGGTCGAGGTCGCGGATCATCTGGCGGATGACCAGCCCCTGTTGGGCGTCCTTCATGCCGAAGTAGGCCCGCTGCGGCCGCACGAGGTGGAAGAGCTTGAGCACCACGGTGGCCACGCCGCGGAAGTGGCCCGGCCGCGTGCGGCCGCACAGCTTGTCGTCCAGCTCCGTGACATCCACCCAGGTACGGAAGGTCTTCGGGTACATCTCGGCGTCACCGGGGATGAACAGGATGTCCACTCCCTCGCGCCGCAGCGCTGCGGCGTCCCGCCGCGGATCGCGCGGATAGCGCCGCAGGTCCTCGCCGGGGGCGAACTGGGAGGGATTGACGAAGATGGAGACCACGGTCAGATCGTTCTCGCGGCGGGAGGCGCGCACCAGGCTGAGATGCCCCTCGTGCAGGAAGCCCATGGTGGGCACGAAGCCCACGCGGCCTCGGCCGGGAATGGGGGCCGAGAGAGCCCGACGCAGGCTGGCGATAGTCCGGCAGATCCTCATCGCAGGAACTCGTCGATATCCAGCTTCAGGTGGTAGCTTTCGGCGTCGCCGGGAAAGGCGCCGTTGTGGACATCGCTCACGTAACGCTGCAGGGCGCCAAGCCACAGGGTGCGGGTATCGGCGTACTTGCGCACGAACTTGGGCATGTAGAGGTCGGTGAATCCTACCAGGTCGTGGAAGACCAGTATCTGGCCGTCGCAGCCGCTGCCGGCGCCGATGCCGATGGTCGGGATGCGCAGGTCGGCCGAAATCCTGCGGGCCAGCTCCTGGGGAACCGACTCGAGCACGACGGCGAATACGCCGAGCTTCTCCAGGTCGAGGGCATCCCGGTAGATCTCGCGCGCCTTTTCCCGCAGCTTGCCCTGCACCTTGAAGCCGCCCAGGGCATGCACCGACTGCGGCGTCAGCCCCAGGTGGGCCAGCACCGGCACTTCGGCATCGAGCAGGGCCTCGATCACCCGGAAGCGCTTGCGCCCCCCCTCCAGCTTGACCGCCTCGGCCCCCCCCTCCTTCACGCAACGGCAGGCGTTCTCCACGCTGCGCTCGATGCTGCCGTGGAACGATCCGTACGGCAGGTCGCTGACCACCAGCGGCAGCGGCTCGGCGCGGCTCACCAGCGAGGTATGGTAGACCATCTCGTCCAGGGTCACCTTCAGGGTATTGGCGTGCCCCTGCAGGACCATGCCCAGGGAGTCGCCGACCAGGATCAGGTCGATGCCGGCTTCAGAGGCCAGGCGGGCGGTCGGGTGGTCGTAAGCGGTGACGGCCGCGATCTTCTCGCCGCGTGCTTTCTTCAGCCCGAGGGTCAGGGCCGTCTTCTTTTCCAGGTCAGGCTGGGGCATAGTAGCTGTTCCCTTTCTTGTGGTTCTTGATCTCGTGGATCAGGCCATCGATGTCCTTGCGGCTGTTGAAGTCGATCTTCTCGACGTTGACCACCAGCAGCGGCGACAGCTTGTAGTTGAAAAAATAGTAGTTGTAGGCCTCGAAGATCTCCCGCCAATACTCGCTGGAAACCCTCTTTTCGAACTCATTCCCCTGCTTGTGGATGCGCTGCAGCATCTCGGAGAACGAGGTCTGCAGGTAGACGACCAGGCTGCAGGGATGGATGCGCTCGGCGAAGATGCCCAGGATGCGCTTGTAGATGTCCAGGTCCTCGTCGTTGAGCACGGTGTGGGCGTAGATGCCGTCCTTGTAGAAAATATAGTTGGAGACCATGGTCTTCTGGAACAGGTCCTTCTGCTTCATCTCCAGCTGCTGGTTGAAGCGGTTGATGAGGAAGATGAGCTGGGTCTTGAGGGCCATCGGGTTGTAGCCGGAGGAGAACGATTCGTAGTAATCCTTGAGGAAGGGGTTGCCCTGCCCCGCCGGGGCGGGTCGGGAGTGCTGGGCAGCGGAATCCACCCCCTGATTGTCGAGGAACAGGCGGGCCTTGAATTCCTCGGCCAGGATCCGGGCCAGCTTGGTTTTCCCGGATTTGACCAGCCCCTCCACGGCGATGTACTTGAGATCGGTCATCAGGCCTGATTATAGCATGCAAGGGCCGGGCTGTAAATCGGCCCGGCCGGTCACAATGCGGGCTTACACGTACTGCATTTCCAGGAAGCGCGCACGCAGTTGGTTGACCTTGTCCTTGACCCCCTTGCCCTTGATGGCCTCGGCCATGAGCTCGCCCAGCTCGGCGAAGTCCTTCTCCTTCATGCCGAAGCGGGTCATTTCCGGGGTGCCGATGCGCAGGCCCGATGGGTTCTGGGCATCGGTGTCGCCGGGGAGCATGTTGTAGTTGCAAATGACGTCGTTGGCCTCCAGCGCCAGCGCCGCCTTGACGCCGCCGCCGAAAGTGGAGACGTTGACCGCGATCTGGTGCGAGCGCGTATAGCCGAACTCCCTGGCCTCGACGGGAATGCCGCAGGCCTCCATGGCCCTGGCCAGCGCCAGAGCGTTCCTGCAGATCTGCTCGGCATAGGCCTGGCCGTGCGCCTTCATCTCGCGGGCGGCGACCAGCAGGGCGGGCAGGCTGTAGAGATGGTGGTTGGAGGAGGTGCCGGGGAAGACGCCGCGGTCGGCTGCCGACCAGTATTTCTTCTCCCCCTCGGCATCCAGGTTGGCCAGGATGACGCCACGCTGCGGCCCGGGGAAGGTCTTGTGGGTGCTGCCGGTGAGCCAGGTGGCCCCTTCGGCCAGCGGGTCCTGGAACTGACCGCCGGCGATCAGGCCGAGAACGTGGGCGCCGTCATAGAGAATGGGGATCTGCAGCTGGCGGCACAAGGGAGCCAGTTCCTTGACCGGGTCGGGGAACAGGTAAAGGCTCTTGCCCATGACCAGCAGATTGGGCTTGACCTTTTCGATCAGATCGAGCGACTGGGCCACGTCGATATGGTAGCGGTCCTCGGTCAGGGGGAAGAAACTCAGCTTCACCGAGTTCTCCTTGCCGGGCTTCAGCACCTGTCCGCGCGTCTGGATGCGCCGGCCCATGATGCCGAAGAAATTGTGGCTGATGTGGCCGCCGGCGTCGGTGGAGTTGGCGATGACCGCGTCGCCGCCGCGCAGCCAGGCCATGGCGATGGCCGTGTTGGCGTTGTTGCCGCTGTAGGGCCGCACCTCGGCCTGGGCGCAGCCGAACAGCTCGCGCATCTCGCGGACGGCCAGGGTCTCGATCTCGTCGATGAAGCGCGTCCCCTGATAATAGCGGTTGATCTTGCCGGGCGTATTGGGGTGGCCTTCGGCGTAGCGGCCCATGAAATCGTTGAGCTGGATGGAGCGCACCGCCGGGCTGGGCGTGTTTTCGCTGGCGATGAGATTGATGCATTGTCTCCCCCGCCACTCGTTCTGCTTCTCGACGATGGTGACGATGTCCTTCGTATCAACGGGCATTTGACCTCCTGGTGGCATCGATTCGTATTTGACAAGAAGTAAGCCTGCGTATTTTCAGTGATGAGTGATGGGTGATCCGGGATGAGAAACAGCGAGCGGACGATTCAATTTTTTCGCTCATGCCCCATCACCATGGATCATTGAGTGCGTTCACCCATCGCGATCCTCAAGTTACAAAACCTTCTTTTCAACGTGATCGCGCAGGTAGTCGAGCCGGGTCTGGTGGCGCCCCCCCTCGAACGGCGTTTCAAGGAACACGGCGACGATCCGCAAGGCCGTGGCCGGGTCCAGCACCCGCGCTCCGAGGGCGAGGACATTGGCGTCGTTGTGCCGGCGGGCCAGGCGGGCGGCCTCCTCCGTGTGGCAGAGGGCGGCGCGCACGCCGGAAAACCTGTTGGCCACGATGGACATGCCGATGCCCGAGCCGCAGATCAGAACGCCCATGGCATGCTGCGGATCGGCGGCGACCCGCGCCGCCGCGACGGCGCCGAACTCGGCCCAATTGGCGGGATCCGCGGAATGGGTGCCGACGTCGACGACGGTCCTTCCCTGCTGGCGCAGCTCGGCAACGATCCGCTCCTTCAATTCGAAACCGGCGTGATCGGAGGCGACGATGACGTTCATGCCACTGAGCGGGCTCATGAACCTTCAGCTGGCGAAGCCCAGGTTCAGGCTGAGCGTATCGCCGGGCTTCAGTATCAAGGCCACGTACTCGACCCGACCGGGCTGGCCGACCGGGAAGTAGACCAGCTCCACGTCGAAGCTGTCGCGGCCGGGCCAGGAGAGGGTGAGGGTATCGGTCTGGCCGGCGGCGATCGTCGTCGAATGATAGTCGAGGGTGACCACGATGTCGCGGACGCCGGTGTTGCGCACATCCACACGGGCTTCGCTGTTGCGCGAGCAGCCGCCCAGGCAGAGCATGGCGGCCAGCAGCAGCAGCCACGCGAATTTCTTGCTCATGGGGCTCCTTTCAGACCATAAATTAAACCATTTCGCCCCGCAAGTCAATAGCGCGGCGGCTGCCGGCCCCCCCGGTCCGAAGGGACCGGGACGTCGGCGCGGGGCGGCGCGGTCATCAGCCGTAGGGGATCTCCCGCTGCTCCTCCTCGGCGCCGACGCGGATGGCGGGGGCGTCGGTGCGCGGGCAAACGCTCTCGCAGATGCCGCAGCCGATGCACAGGTCGGGAACGACGTAGACCTGCTTCACTTTCCTGAGCCGGCCGCGGAAATCATGCACCTCGACCTCGCGCAAGCGGATGGCCTTCTCCGGCACCGGGCAGTGCTCCTCACAGACGGCACAGTTGTAGCCGTCGGCGTAGGTATAGCAGGCGCTGCGGTCGATGACCGCGGTGCCGATCTTGAACTGCTTCTTCTCCTTCAGCGTCAGCCTGGCCAGGGCGCGGGTCGGGCAAACCTGGGTGCAGCGATGGCACTCGTACTCGCAGTAGCCGTTGGTCGGCACCAGGACGGGGGTCCACACCCCTTCCAGGCCGGCCTGGAAGACGGCGGGCTGCAGGGCGTTGGTGGGACAGGCCTGCATGCAGGCGCCGCAGCGGATGCATTTTTTCAGGAACTCTTTCTCGGTGAGGGCGCCGGGCGGGCGCAGGAATGAATGGGCCCCGGCCTTGCGGGCCGGGGAGGCCAGGGGCAGAGCGGCAGCGACCAGGCCGATGGCGGAAACACCCAAAAGGCGCCGGCGGCCCAAGTCGAGGGCCGGGCGCCGGCCGGAGCCGGGAAGGGCGAAACGCAGGTCGATGGCCGCCTCGGGACAGTCGGCCACGCAGTTGAAGCACAGAACGCATTCCGACTTGAGATAGTCCTTGAAGGGGCTGCCGTAGTACGTGCAATGCCCGGCGCAAGCGTTGCATGAGCGGCACTTGTCATTGATCGGCAGGTGCAAGAGCGACCAGCGGGCCAGGAGGCCGTACAGGGCGCCCAGCGGGCACAAGTAGTTGCAGAAGAAGCGGCGGCGATGGAGGTTCAGCAGCAGCAGGCCGAAGAAAATGACGCCGATGCCGGCGGCCTGCAGGAAGGTCCTCTGCGTGACAGTGAGCAGCACGCGGCGGCCGAGTTCATAGAGCGGCTCCGGTCCCGCCAGCAGGGCTTGCTGCAGAAGGGCGTTCGCCCCCGGCAGGACGACGGTGGCGGCGCTGCGCGTGAGCAGCGAAAAGGGGTCGAGCCAGCCCAGGAGCTGGACGGTGAAGAGCGAGGCGGCCAGCAAGGCGACGAGCAGCAGGTATTTCAAGCGCAACGGCCTGCGGGCGACCGGGATGCGGCGCTGCCCCGGGCGCGAGCCCAGCCAGGTGAAGAACTGGTTCAAGGCTCCGAACGGGCACACCCAGCCGCAGAAGAATCGGCCGAGCAGCAGGGTCAGCAGCAGCGGCGCCAGGGCGAGGAGGAAGATGCGCAGGAAAGGCCCGGCCAGCAGCCCGACCCACAGGAAAAGCGGGTCGAAGTAAAAGAACAGTCCCGCCCACCACAGGCGCGCTGCGTCGCCACCGCCGCTGCGCACGAGCAGGAAGAAAAAGAGGACGGTGAAAAGGATCTGGCTGAGGATGCGCGACCGCTGCAGCAGCCGCCCCGTTCTCCTGTCCATGTCGGGTCAGGCCGACAGGCTCTTGAGCGCGATCTTGGCGATGTCGATCTCGCCCATCTTGCGCGCGTGGGCCGCCTGCAGGAACTCGACCTGGCGGGCATCGCGGCCGAACAGCGCGGCGGCGGCCACGTCGGCATGCAGGATATTCCCCGAGGCGATGACGGTGCGGCGCTCCTCCACGTCGCTCAGCCGGCCGCCCACCGGGCCGTTGCGGACAAGGACGCGCCAGGCGTCGACCACGACCAGGTGGCTGCGGAAGCCGCTGGCCAGGTCGGCGATGTTCTCGCCCATGTCGCGGTGCAGCTTGCCGCGGTTGCCGCCCAGGATGCCGTAGAGATTCTTCATGGCGATGGTCAGCCCCGAGCTGCCGTGGTGCTTGAGGATCGGCACGTTGATGAACTTGTCCACCTCAAGGTGGTCGCGATACACCGGCCATTTGCCGAGGAACTCGCCCTTGAAGTCATGGGCGACCAGGCGGTTCTCGTCGCTGAAACGGACCTCGGCGCCCGCCCGGCGCGCCATGGCCTCGATGCCGCTGCGCTGGTAGCAGTCCTCGGCCTTGTGGCAGGTATTGTCCATGACCACGACCTTTTTGGCCCCGGCGGCGAAGGCGAGCTCGATGACGGCGCGCAGCACCTCGGGGTTGGTGCAGGCGGCCTGCTCCGGCGTACGGTTCCAGCCGATGTTGGGCTTGACCATGACCACGTCGCCGCGGGCGACGAAGCGGTTCATGCCGCCGAGTTCAGCCACGGCCCGCCGGGTGATCTCGTAGGGCGAAGCCCCCTTGACCTGGATGACGTCGGCTGGCGCCTGGGCCCGAACCAGCGGCCCTACGAGCAGCCCCGAGGAGACCAGTATGCCGTTGCGTACGAATGTTCTTCTTTTCATGGACCTATTCTAGCGGATCGCAAGCAGGCGGTCAATGCCGATGGCTGACGACTACTTCAGGCTTTTCAGCAGCTCCACCATGAAGTCCCACACCTTGCCGATCGACTCCACATGGATCTTCTCGTCGGGCGAATGGGGATTCTTCAGCGTCGGGCCGAAGGAGATCATGTCCATGCCCTCCTTCTTGTCGCCGATGATGCCGCATTCCAGTCCGGCATGGATGGCCTCCACGTGGGGTTCCTTGCCGAACAGCTTGCGATAGACGTCCTTGCAGCGCGCCAGCAGCGGCGACTGCAGGTTGGGCTGCCAGGAGGGATAGCCGCCGCCGCTGACGGCGTTGGCGCCGGCGAGGCGGGCGATCGCCTCGATCCTCCAGGTGAGGGCGTGCAGGCGCGACATGACCGAGCTGCGCTGGCTGGTGACGATCTCCAGCTTGCTGTTGGTGATGCGGACGCTGGCCTCGTTGTTGGAGGTCTCGACCAGCCCCTTCATCTCGGTGGACATGGCGGCCACGCCGTGGGGCAGCGCGAAGAGAAGGTCGATGATGCGGCCGCTGTCGGCGGTGTTGAGCGGGCGCTTGCCCATGGTCTCGAGCTGCAGCTCGACGCTGGCCTTCAGGTTGGGATCGGTCTTCTTGAACTCGTGCCGGAACACCGCCTCCAGTTCGGAGACGGTGCGCTCGATGTCCTTGAAGCTGTCGCGGGGGATGAAGATGTCGGCCCAGGCGTCGCGGGGAATGGCGTTGTGCGCCGTTCCTCCGGAGATATCGGCCAGGCGGACATCGTGCTCGCGGCGCACCTGCAACAGCGCCCGCACCAGGACGCGGATGGCGTTGGCGCGCTCTTCGTTGATGTTGACCCCGGAATGGCCGCCGTTCATGCCTCCGGCCTTCAGGCGCGCCATGACGAAACCCTCCGGGGCGTCCTCGTAGTGCACGGCCAGGCTGATGCGCGTGTCGCGCCCGCCGGCGCAGCCGACGGTGAACACGCCCTCATCCTCGGAATCGACGTTGAGCAGGATCTTGCCCGCGATGAAGTCGCCCTGCAGGGCGTTGGCGCCGGTCAGGCCGGTCTCTTCGTCGACGGTGAACAGCAGCTCCAGCGGGGGGTGGGCGGCGGACTGGTCCAGGGCCAGCACCATGGCCATGGCCAGGGCGATGCCGTTGTCGGCGCCCAGCGTCGTACCGTCGGCCTTCAGCCATTCGCCGTCGAAGACGAAGCGGATCGGGTCCTTGGCGAAATCGTGGGGCGAATCGGCGGTCTTCTCGCAGACCATGTCCATGTGCCCCTGAATGACGACCGTTCCGGACTTCTCGTAGCCCGGGCTGGCCGGGACTTTGATCAGCACGTTGCCAACCTTGTCCTTCTTGGATTGCAGGCCGTTCTTCTCGGCCCAGTCGAGCAGGAAAGCGCCGATCTTCTCTTCATGCTTGGAACAGCGCGGGATGGCGCTGATCCTCTCGAACAGATCCAGGATTTGTTTTGTCTTTTGATGACGGATATTCATTGAATCGCTCCTTGCACGGAAAACGTTTCGGAAAAAAAACTATAAAGGAAATGCGCCCCAAAGTCAATCCCGAAAAGGCCCCCCGATCCTGCGGCCGGCGCCGGGTTGAAAACGGCTTCCGTCCGGCATACAATAACGGCGGATGCCGCGCTTCCTGGTCGCTTTCCTGCTGTTCGGCCTGCTGTTTCCCGCGCAGGAGACCGTTCCCTCCGGGATCACCTGCTGCGACGAGCAGCAGATCCGCCGGGCCATGACCGAGGAGGCGCTGCGGCGCATCGCGATCCGGAACGAGGGCCGCGCCCGGGAAGAGACCGATTATCTGTGCGTCCAGGCGCATGAGCGGATCCGCCGCCTTCTCCCCGCCGGCGGCCGCGAGCAGGTGCTGGACTTCATGCGCCAGGCCCTGCACCAGGCCGACCCGGACGAGGACACCCGGGAGTTCCAGGAACTCGTCGGCCACTTCGTACTGGGCATGACCCTGGAGATCGGCCATACGTTCCAGGATGAGTACGACCTGGCCCTCGCCGCCCGCGAGCGGGTCGGACGGCTGCTCGGCGAGCTGGAAGCTCACCGCGATCCGGGCGCTGAAGTGCTCGGCCGCGCCCTGTTCCGGGCCGATATGACCGAGAGGGAGCTGCGCCGCTTGCGGACGCTGCCCGGGAAGTGGAGGCCCGTCAAGGAGCACGCCTCCCCTTTCGATGAATTCAACATCCTGAAGAGGAATGTGACCGCCCGCCCTGCCGACCCCGACCAGGGTCCGGCTTTTCGCCTAGCCGAAGCCTACAACGACCGCTTCTCCTTCCTGGACGAGTTCTTGGGCAATTACCGGCAGCTGGCCGCCGATTTTCTCGAGGCGGCCCGCCGGGTCAACGAGCGGCTGGCCAGAATCGAAGAGTGATTCAGTGACAGCTGAAATATGATAAGGAAAATGTAACAGCCGGATAGCGGTCTCTGGCTGTCATTGCACGCTCTATTTTTCACTTTTTGCTTTCTGCTGCTTTTCTGCCTCGACGATCACCGCGTAGCCGCAGCGGAAGAACAGCAGGCGGTCCAGCCGGGAAAACAACCAGAACAATGGATATAGCAACGAATAGATCCGGTAGCTCCGCTTCACCGCCTGCAGTTTTTTCAGGCTGCTGGGGGCGATGCCCGAACCGGGGGCGCGCTCGCGGTTGAGGACCTTCACGTAGACCCAGTTGATCACCAGCTCGAGGAATTCGGTGAAGAACTTGGCATAGGAGCCCGTGCGGCCGGGCTGCAGGCCGGCGGCCGCCAGCAGATCCTGCAGCTCGGAAATGGTGAATCCGGTGCGCACATGGCCGTATTCCAGGTTGTTCATGCCCGTCCAGCGCTTCAGGCGCACCACGAGCTTGCGCTCGTCGCCGTTCGGGGTGCTCACCACGGCGCGGCCGCCGGGTTTCAACACCCGGGAGAACTCGGCGGCCAGCCGCTCGGGACGCTGCAAATGTTCGTGGACATCGATGCTGACCAGCAGGTCGAAGTGGCCGTCGGGAAAAGGCAGGCGGCAGGACTCCTTGTCCAGGAGGTGCACCGGGGCGCCCAGCAGCTCCTCCATGTCGCTGCGGGCCCCGTCCTCGAATTCGGCCCAGGCCCAGTCGCCGCCGCCGCGGCGCAGGTGGTGATTGATGGCACCGTTGTTGTCGCCGCAGGTGAGCAGCAGGCATTGCCGCCCGTCGCCGCCGCCAAGAAACGGCTTCAGGGCTTGAACCTTCAGCTTTTTTTTCAGCGACCGGTCGTACATGCGCAGCTGCCAGGGAACGGTATTCTTGCCAGGCATGCGCCGATTCTAGCGCCGGCTGCGGCGCATGTCAACCGCGCGGTTCATTCCGTACCTTGCAGGTGGCTTCCGGCGGCGGCTTGACCGCCGGCGGCTCCGGGCTTACAATGAGCCGGCCCGGGACCGATCCCTGGCTCCCGGCCGCAAGGGACCTGCCGCCATGAAACGCAATTGGCAATATTACAAGAGGCTGGCCGCTCTGTACCGCAGCTACCGCCGCCGTGACGGGATCGTTCCCGCCCCCCCGTTGCGGCTGTGGGTGGAGATCAGCTCACGCTGCAACCTGCGCTGCGTCGTCTGCCCCAACAAGGACCTGCCCCCCGGGCAGAGGGGCGACATGGAATGGCCCCTGTTCCGCTCGATCATCGATCAGGCGCGGACCTTCGCCCTGGAGCTCAACCTGCACCACCGCGGCGAGTCGCTGCTCCATCCCGAAGCGGGGCGCTTCATCCGCGCCGCCACCGCCAGCGGCATCCCCTGCCGCCTGCACACCAATGCCACGCTGCTGCGCGGCCCGGTCGTGGACGACATCCTGGATTCGGGCTTGGAGCGCCTGTCGATCTCCATGGACGGGTTCAGCGCCGCCGCCTATGAAAAAATCCGCTGTGGCGCGAGTTTCGACCAGGTCATGGCGAACATCGCCGGGTTCCTGCGCCGGCGCGGTGAACTGAACCGCAGCCAGCCCCGAATGACCATTGAAGTGATGGATCTGCCCGCCGCCGGGGACCGTTCGGGGCAACGCGAGTTCAGCACGCGGCTCAAGAAGCTGGGCCTGGACGAGCTGGCATTCAAGCAGCCCCACAACTGGGCCGGCTACCTGGATCCGCCCCCTGGAGCAAAGCCGCCGTGCGGCCCGACCGCCAGCTTCCCCTTCCCGGCCTGCACCTTCCCGTGGAACGCACTGGTGGTTTTTTTCAACGGCGACGTGGGGCCCTGCGCCCAGGACTTTTTCGCCCAGCGGATCCTGGGCCGCAGCGACGCCGGCACGCTGCTGGAGATCTGGAACGGCCCCCCCATGCAGGAGCTGCGCCGGGCGTTCGCTGCGGGCAAAGCCGCCGCCTCCCCTCCCTGCTCGACCTGCGACCGCCTTCGCCGCCGCACCCTGGGCGGCGTCCCGGCCGAATACTTGAAAAAGCTGCTTTTCCGGCGCCTGAACTGAGTCCGGGACCCGGGCGGGGCCATTTCGCCTGACATCGGAATATGCTATAATCGGGCTGAAAAACCTCACGTACAGGAGCCTGCCATGAGACCTAGATCCCATTGGCTGAAGCGGCCGGAACTGTGGATCATGCTTTTTCTGCTGGCCTTCACCCTGGTCAACCGCTGGCCATTGCTTTCCAAGCTGGGCACGCACACCTACTACACCGCCTTCGATTACTGCATCTACAACTGGGAACTGCTCTGGAACTGCCACACGCTGGAGACCATGAACTTCGCCGGCTACTGGGCCAGCAACGGCATGTACCCTTATCCCTACGCCTTCGCCTTCTCGGAGAACATGATCGGCCTGACCCCCTTCACGCTGCCCATCTGGCTGATCTCGCGCAATCCCATAATGACCATCAACCTGCTGCAGCTGCTGCTGATGTGGCTGACCGCGGTGGCCACGTTCTACGCCATCCGCAAAATGGTCGGCGGCGGGCTGCCGGCCCTGGCCGGGACAATGATCTTCTCCTTCTACCCCTATCTTTCCTGGAGCTTCACCATCGGCCATCCCCACATCCTGGCCATGATGTGGATCCCGCTGATCATGTTCGCCAACTGGAGGTTCTGGCAGGAAGGCAAGCTCCGCCACCTGGCGCTGATGTTCTTTCTCTGGTACTGGACGTTCCTGATCAGCGTCTACCTGGGAATATTCCTCACCGTTTTCATCGTTCTATGGAATTTCATCTGGTTCTGGCACGAGCGCGGCCTCTTCGCGCTGAAAAAAATCGTGCGCTGGTGCGCCGCCGTGTTCCTGTCCTGGGCGCTGATGATCCCCGTTTTCCTGGTCTACATGCAGGTGACGCGGGACATGGGCGTGTTGCGCACCCTGGAGCAGCAGGAGCGCTTCACCGGCAACGTCTGGAGCTGGCTCGCCGTTCCCCCCGACAACTGGCTGTGGGCGCAGCAGCTGCGGGTCCTTCCCCCCTCGGGCTTGATGTCGTTCGAGGACGCCATGTTCCCCGGCCTGATCGCACTGCTCATGTTCATCGCCAGCTTCTTCGTCAAGGGCATGCCCGGTTGGCTGAAAAGCCTGCGCTGGACCGCCCTGATCCTGGCCATTTTCGCCATCGGCCCCTACGCCCTCGGCGTTCCCTGGAAGGTGCCCCTGCCGTTCATCCTGCTGTATTACGCGTTCCCGCCGCTGTGGGCCACGCGCAATCCCCACCGCTGGGGACTGTTCACCGTGCTGGCCATCGGCTTCCTGTCCGCCTTCATGCTGAGCCGCCTGCCCAAGAAGCGCAAGACCGTCATCCTCAACCTGCTGTTGATCGCCGGCATCTCCGTCGAGGCCTGGACCTACATCCACCCCAAGGAAGCGCTCCATCCCGGGAAAACCCAGGTGTACCAGAGCCTGGACGAGAAGGACGGCCAGCGCCACGTCATCGCCGAGCTGCCCATGGGCAGCCGCTGGGGACAATGGGGCTGGGAGACCAAGACGCTGCTCACCTCGACGTACCACTGGCAAACCGTGATCAATGGCGTGACCGGACTGTGGCCGGCGGTGCAGTTCCAGTTGGGTCATGAGCTGAAGGAGTTCCCCTCGGCGCACGCCATCGCCCTGCTCCAGGCGCTTGACGTCGACCGCGTCCTGCTCAATGAGACCAAGTTGCGCCGGCGCCTGCCCGAGATGCTGCCGCGGATGGAGAATTCCGGGGAACTGCGCTTCCTCCGGCGCATCGACAGGCATTCGGTTTGGGAGCTGGCCCGGGGCGCTTCCCGCCGCACGCTGGATCCCGAGGCCGACCTGGCCATCATCGCCCCGTCGCAGCTGCCCGTCGGGCAGGCCACGGTGGGCATCGAGGTCGAGGGCGCGCGCGCCGGCGTCGTTTTCAACCCCAAGGCGCCGGCGCACTGGAAATTCCCCATGGCCAGGCCCTGGCGCATCCGCCATATCGACCCCGACACCGGTCATGCCGACTGGGCGACCGACTGGTTCGCCCCCGGCCTGTTCCACGCCCGCAATTCGGTCTTTCCGCTGACGGTCACCGTCGGCGCCCGGGACCGGGAGATCCGGCTGGAGCTGGATATCATGGACCGGAGCGCCAGTCTGAAGAAGCGGCTGACGACATTCGTCCCCCAGGCAACCGCTGCCGCCCTGCCTCCGCACCTGCTGCTGCCCCCGGGATTCGCGGCGATCCCCGCCGCCGAGGCGGCGGCAGGGCTGGAGCTCGTCTCCGCTGCGCCGCCGTCCGTTCCCGGCGCGACGATCGACCTCAGCGTGCGCGTCAGCAACCCCGGCCCGTTCTACTGGAGGACCGGCAAGGAGGGCGGCGTGCGGCTGGGCGTCGTCCTGGTCTCCGACGGCAGGGAATTCGTCCATGAGTTCCCGCTGGCGCATGACCTGTATCCCGGGGACTCCGTCGTGCACAAGCTGCACGTGACCATCCCCTCCCGCTCCCGGTCCAATACCGTCACGATCAATTGCTTCGCCGGCGAAGCGGGAAGCGGCCGCGACTGGTTCCCCGCAGCCGGAGCCCTGCGCCTGGGCGAATGAAGACCCACCTGGTCATCCCCCCCAGCGGCTATATCGCCCATCGCTGGAAAGAGCACAACACCATGCCGCCGCTGGGGATCCTCTCCATCGGCGCCGTCCTCGAGCGCAGCGGCCGCCCGGTGCAGGTGACCGCCGCCGAGGTGCTGGGGATGGGCTCCCGGGACATCGTGCGCGAGGTCGGCGCCGTCGACGCCGACGTCGTCGGCATGTCGGTCACCACCGAGAACCGTTTCGAGATCTTCGCGCTGGCCGAGGCCATCAAGGAGGCCCACCCGCGCAAGACCGTCATCATCGGCGGACCACACGCCACCATGGCCGGCCTGGACATGCTGGCCAACGTCCCGGCCATCGACCTGGCCGTCGTCGGCGAGGGCGAGCGCACCATCCTGGAGATCGCCGACTGGCACGAGGCCGGCGCCGCCGCCGCCGCCCTTGGCCGGATCAAGGGCATCATCCACCGCCACGAAGGCCGTCCCGTCTTTACCGGCAGGCGGCCGGCGATCGAGGACATCGACCCCCTGCCCTTCCCGGGCAAGGGGCTGATCCCCATGGAGCGCTACGACTTTCGCTGGCCGGTGGGCGACCGCCGGCTGCGGGCGACCAACATCATCACGTCGCGCGGCTGCCCCTTCAACTGCAACTTCTGCTCGACGCCGCACAACTGGGGCCGCCAGGTGCGCGGCTACTCGCCGCAGCGCGCCGTGGACGAGATCCGCTGGAACCGCGATTGCTTCGGCGCCGAGGTGCTGTGGTTCTTCGACGACACGTTCAACTACAACCGCAAGCGCACCGAGGAGCTCTGCCGCCTGATCATCCGCGAAAAGCTGGGCATCCGCTTCGTCGCCGAGCTGCGCATCGACATGCTCACCTACGACCAGCTGGCGCTGATGCGCGAGGCCGGGGTGCAGTACATCTCCTTCGGGGTCGAAGCCGGGGCGGAGCGCGTGCGCCGCGACATCATTCACAAGAACATCAGCAACGAACAGGTCTTCCAGGCGGTCGACTGGGTCAGCCGCCTGGGGCTGCAGGCCACCGCCTTCTTCATCTTCTCGCATCCGACCGAGACCTGGGCCGAGGCGCAGGAGAGCCTGAAGCTCATCGGCCAGATCAAGGACCGGGTCGACATCACCGTGTCCATCCTTCACGTCTACCCCGGCACCGAGCTGGAGTCCTACGCCAGGGAGAAGAAGCTCCTGCCGGCCGATTTTTCCTGGACCCGGCGCGACCGCCGCGTCGCCACCCTGCCCGCCGCCCAGGGCGACGTACCCCTCTTCAAGGAGCAGTTCACCTGGGCGCAGATTGCCGAGCTGATCCTCAAGTGGTCGGCCGGGGCCCCGGGCGTATCCCTGTGGCGCAAGGTGCCCGAAGTGCTGAGATCGATCCGCTCGCTCCATGACCTGTACAAGTACGCGGTCATCGGGCTGGTCTTTCTCAGGATCAGGATCTTCCGCAGGTGACCGGCGGCGGGGGCTACTGGATATAGCCCAGGGTCTTCAGGTGCTCGATGCTTTTGGCATCCAGCTGGATATCGACATAGTCGGGATTGTAGCGCTTGCAGCTGCGCTCGAAACTGAACAAGCTCGCCGCCAGCTTCCTGGCATCCTCCTGCCGGCTTTCATAGAGGTTATGGGCCTCCCGGGGATCGTTCTTCAGGTCAAAAAAGAAGCTCAGCGCCTGCGGGGCCTGGAAAAGGTACTTGAAGTCGCCGGCGATCGCGGCTTTCTGCACGAAATCGGGCTTGCCGGGCGATTTCAGCTGCAAATGGGAATACACGGTGCGCTGCGCGGACGCGGCGCGAGCGCTTTTCAGCCAGGGACTCAGGTCCTTTCCGGAAAGGTCGTCCAGCCGTGAAAACCCCAGCAGCCCACCCAGGGTGGGCAGGATATCCAGGGTGGACACTTCGGCCTCGACCTTGCCGGCGGCGATGCCGCGGTGGCCGGGATAATGGAACAGGAGCGGAACATGGATCACGGTATTGAACAGGGACGATCCATGGCCGTACACGCCCTTCTCCATCATCTCCTCCCCGTGGTCGGCGGTGATCACCAGCAGGGTGTCGCGCTCCCAGCCGAAATGGCGGTACAACTCGCGAATGCAGCCGTCGACATGGGCCAGCTCCTTGTCGTAGCGGCGCTTCATGTCCGTGAGCCAGTCGCCGCTCCGCTCCTCCTCGCTCAGGCGCAGCTTGTAGGGGCGATGGGGATCGTTATAGTGGATGTAAAGGAAATAGCGCGAAGCGGACCGGATCTCCTTGCTCATGGCCAGCAGCTTGCGGTTGATGTTTTGCGCCCCGGTGTGACGATGAGTCTGCAGCCGGTCGAACCCCTGGTCGAAGCCCTGTTTCCTGGAGATGTTCGGGTTGTCGCTGATGCCGAACGTCCGGTAGCCGTTGGCCTGGAAGACCTCGGGCAGCGTCCGCAGTTTCTCGGGAATGCGGTTGATCTTGATCGAAGGATCGTTCTTGAGGCTTTTTTTCTGGGCCAGCAGCCCCATGACCACGCCATGCTGGAAGGGGTAGAGGCCGGTAAAGATGGAAGCCGTGGCGGGAGCGGTCCATGATGACCCGGCGTAGGCCCGGATGAAATCAGCGCTCCGCAGGGCGAGGGTGCTCAAGAAGGGCGTCGTATCCTTGGCATAGCCATGAAAGGACAGATGATCGGTCCTCAGGGTATCGATTACGATGACCACGACATTGGGACGCGGGGGGCGGGAACAGGAAGCCGTCAGCAGCGCCAGCAGGAAAACGCTGAGGGCCATCAGGGAAAGGAATCGTTTTATTTCGAGCATTATACGCGGATTATAATGGATATCCCCGCTGGTGTCAATTTCCGATAACGGCCTCCCGCCTGCTTTTCCGGGTGAACTGCGGGCCGGGGCCGCCGCGGGCGGCGGCAATCAGTCCCGAGCCGCGGCCAGCGCCTGGTTTGACTTCACCGGTAAACCGCCTTACAATATCCGTCGGCGAGGCGAAACGAAATGCTGGCGAAAAAAACCTGGTTGAAATGGGGATGGCTGGTCGCACTGTACTGGCTGGCGCTATGCACGCCCGGATTCACGAGCGAGCGGGGCCAGGCCAAACCGGCGCTGGATCCGCAGGCGCCGCTGCCCGGCCGCGATCCGCAGCGCGCCGTGACCATCGTGGCGCTGCAGGCCGGGGCCAACCACTACAAGGACGGCAATCCCGGACTGGACGCGAACTTCGCCCTGTTCGCCGGCCTGGCGCGGCAGGCCGCGGCGTCACAGCCCCGGCCCGACCTGATCTGCTTCCCCGAATACGCCATTTCCGGCTGGTCCTATCCCGGCGAAAAAGTGATGAACGGCATGGCCGAAGCCATTCCGGGCACGGGGCGCTGGTACCGCCGCTACCTGGACCTCGCCCGCGAAACCGGCGTACCCATCCTCTGCTGGCTGGTCGAGGCCAGCCAGGGCAAGCTCTTCAACACGGCGTTCATCATCGACGGCCGGGGCGCTTTCAAGGGCAAATATCGCAAAGTGCACACGAACCTCGGCGAGCAGGTATGGTGGGGCTGGTCGCAGGGGGAGCGCTTCGAGCTGATCGAGCTGGACGGCGTGAAGTACGGCGTGAGCATCTGCGCCGACATGTGGTTCCCGGAAACGGCCCGCTGCCTCGAACTCATGGGCGCCGACGCGATACTGCATATCTCCATCGGCAGCGGCGACGACGACGGGCGCCTGATCCCCGCCCGGGCCTATGACAGCAAGATGCCCATCGTCGCTACCCTGTTCAAGGGCGGCTCTTCCGCCGTGAATGCCAAGGGCCGGTCGCTCGGCCAGCTGGTCTCCAAGTCCCCCGCCTGGAAGGCGTTTCAGATCCATCCGTTCCGTACGCACCTGGGCAGAAAATACGGCGGCATCTGGGACATGAAAAAAGGGCAGCAAAACCTGCGCAACGTGGGGGCGTACGCCATCCTCACCGATCCGGCCGCCCGCCCGCGATGGACCGAAGTGTTCATGGACAAAAAAGGCGGGCCTCAGACACGGGAGCAGTTGCTGCGGCGCTTCGGCGGCCGCTACGACGCCCATGACGCGGAGGCCGCCGGGGAGAAGCCCCGGCGCTGATCCCGCCCCCGGGCGCAAAGTCCGTTCTCTTGCCCGCGCCATCGTGTCGGTTTCAAGATCCGCGGCGCACACCCCGCTTGCCCACGAGAAAAAAAAAGCAGCCCGGAAGGCCGGGCTGCTGATTCGTATAGCGAGTCTGGCTTAGAACGAGTAGGACAGGCCCAGCATGAGTTCCAGTCCGCTCAGGTCCATCTTGGCGTCCAGGTCGGATTCGGGGACCACGTCCTTGCTGATCAGGTTGAACTTGGCCAGCAGCGAGCCCTGGAGCTTGCCCCCCAGCCGGTAGTAGAAGCCGCCCAGGACATGCGGGCCGATGGCCGTGGTATCGATCTCTCCGGTGGGGCTGGAATCCTTGACCAGGTACACATTGATCCCGGCGCCGGCGAACGGGCTCAGCTTGCCTTTTTCCGCCAGATAATAGCGAACGGCTCCCGACAGGGGGATCAGGCTGAATTTCATCTCATCGCCGCTCCACTCGGGCGTGACCTTCTTTCCCGCCATGCCGCCGCTGACCCAGAGATCCAGCTTGTCGGTGAAACGGAAGGAGAGCTCGCCGCCGAAGCCGATCATGGCGGCGCCGTAGGCGTTCTTGAAGAACTTGCCCAACATCTGGAAATAAGAGCCGTGGACGCCGATCTTGCCACGCTTGACGGGCAACGGGCGCTTCTCTTCCCTGACGACGGCGGCCGCCTCCACTTTCTTGAAGGCGATATGGGAAATGATGCGGTAGCCTTCGAGCTCGAAGGTCATGCTGCTGACGGCGAACTGCGGGATGACATCCAGCAGCTTTTTCTGGGTCTCGGGACCGGAAACGATGCGCACGGCCGGCAGTCCCTTCCATTCGCTCTTCTCGAAATGCTCGAATCCCAGGGCTTCCTTGTTGGCCTGCAGATAGGCGATGAATTCCTCGCGCCCGGCCTCGGGCTTGGCCTCCTCTTTTCCGGCAACGGGTTTGGCCGCGGTTATTTCCCGGGACCATTCGCCCTCACTGACGACGCGCACGCTCTTCTTGTCGGAGAGGCAATCGAACCCGGAAACAATGACCTGGGTGCCGGGCATCAGGGCCCTTGCGATCATGGTCCTGTCCCCCTCGCTGGCCCCGAGGCCGACGTACAGCTTCCGGGCCTTCTTTTTTTCGAAGACATAGACGAAATCCCCCAGGCTGTCCTTGAGGATGGCCCGGGTGGGCACGGAGACGGCATCTGCATGCTCGGCCTTCAGCTTGCGCACGGTGGCCCGGCTCCCGGGCTGGACCGTTCCCTGGTGATTGTCCAGGCGCAGCAGCGCCCGGTCGTCGCCCACGGCGATGACCGCGGCGGCCAGCGCTTGGTCCAGGCCCTCGACCCTGACCTCGAGCGTCTCATCCATGACGAAGCGGGCGGCATCCGCCGCCGGCAGGGGCAACGACACCAGCAACTGGCTGTCGGTCCGGACCTCCATCAGGACGTCGGCGGCGGAAACATCGGCGCCGGCCACGGCCTGTATGCCCTGGACGACACCGGCGACCGGAGCCTTGAGCAGGAGGGCAAAAGGAGCGATCTCCTTCTCGAGCAAGGCCACGGATTTCTGCAGGTCGCGCTCGGCCGCCTGGATGGACCGTTCATTCCTCACTTTCGCCTCCCGGCGGTCGGAGAGCACTTTCGCCTTGCGGGCCACGTCCAGCTTAAGGGCGGCAATCACTTCGTTGCCGCCCACGACCAGGGTGAGCAGTTCACTGCCTTGCTGCACCTGGGAACCCTCGCTGGCGCGCAGGTCGTACACCCAGCCCGGGTCGGCGGCGGTGACGGCGACCGCCTCGGGCAGGGCCGGCGCCGAGTGAACCGCATAGGCACGGAACGTTTCCGCCCGGGTGAGCTCTGTCAATACGGCGACCTTCTTCGGGCAGGCAGCGGTCTTGGCGGCGGCCCTGGCCATTCGCTGTTCCTCTTTTTCAGCCTGCGCCGCTTCGGCCTTGGCCTGCTTGGCCTCGCGCTCCGCCTTGGCTTTGGCCTGCTTTTCCTGTTCCTTGCCGGCCTTCAGCTCGGCAGCCGCCGCCGCCTTGGCCTGCTTGGCCTCGAGCTCCGCCTGGGCCTTGGCCTGCTTTTCCGCATCCAGCCTGGCCTTGGCCTCAGCGGCCGCGGCGGCTTTTTGCGCCTTGGCCTCGGCCTGGGACTGCTGGCCGGCCATCTGCGCTTCATTGACGATGTGGACCTTCTTCCTGTCGCTGAGGCACTCGAAGCCGGAAACGATGAGCTGGCTTCCGGCGGCGAGGCCCTTCTCGATCAGGGTCCTGCCCGCCTCGCTGGCCGCGACGGTGACATACGACTTTTTGGCGATCTTCTTTTCGGCGATGTAGACAAAATCCCCCAGGCTGTCCGTGAAAACAGCCTGGCTCGGCACCGCGAGTGCCTGCTCGTGCGTGGCCTGCAGTTTTTTGCAACGGACGACCATGCCTTCCTGCAGCTGCCGCTGCGAGTTGTTCACCCTGAACGCGATTCGGCCGGCGGCGACGGAGACGATCTCCGCCTCCAGAGTGCCGTCCACGCCGTCGGCTTCGGCCGTGAGGACATCCCCCGCGGTGAAGAGGGCGGCGGCATCCTCATCCAGGACCGCCTCGCCGCGCAGGCGCAGGGGATCGACGATCTCGAACAGCAGGGCTTCCGCGGCCACTTCGGCGCCGGATTCCGCCTTGAGGATGGCGATGCCGGCCAGGGGGGCCTGCACGGTGCGTCCGGCCAGTGCCCGGCCTTCCTCCAGGAGGGCCAGGGCGGCCTGGTAGTCGCGCTCGGCCGACTGGATGGCCTTCTCGCTCTTCTCCTTCCAGTTCTGCCGCGCGACCAGGATCTTCTTCCTTCTCGCGGCCTCGTTCTCGAGCGCCTTGACCTTCTCGTCCATGCCGGCGTTCAGGACGGCCAGCACCTGGCCGGAGTCGACCAGGCTGCCTTCGCCGACCCGGATCTCCGACACCACGCCGGCGATGGGGCTGACGACGGCGACCCGCTCGGGCCGAACCGGTCCCGCGATCCGCACATACTCGGAGAAAGCGGCCGGCTGGACCGCTTCGACCATGACCGGCGCCCTGGACGGGCACTTCACTTTCCTTGCCTCTGTTCCCTGGGTTGCAACCGCGGTCGCGCGGGCGGGCAGGGCCAGGGCGGCTATCAACAAGATAAGGCAAACCATGTAGAATTTGTTCTTCATCGCTGCTCCTTTACTCAAAGTGTATTTGCAAATGGGCACAAGGATCTTCCTGGGCGTGACAAGGCGAAACGCTAAAAATTATCGTAGGGACTCTGCCGCCCCTGGTCGTCCACGGCCGCGACCGCGTATTCGTAGGTTTTCCCTTTCTCGGAGCTGACATCGGCGAAGGCCCTTTTTTCGGCCGTCAGTTCACCGAGCTGGAGCCAGCCGCCGCCGGCTTCCTGGGCCGCGCCCGCCTTCACCAGGGTGCCGCCGTCGCCGGCACCGACCTCGGCCAGCGTGCCTCTCAGGGTCGAGGGCTCCGCGAGCTGGGCGCTGCCGCCTTCGACTTCCCGGCGGAAGACCCGGTACGATACGATCGTATGGCCGGCGGCATCGTTCTTGGCATTGGGCTGCCAGGAGACGACATTGCCTTCGCGGTCGTAGAGCAGGGTGTTGATCTTCTGCCACGACCAGGTGGTGGGGGCGGTATAAAGGGCGTTGACCCTGATGGTCTTTTCGGCGACGCCGCGGCCGTTCTTGTCGTCGATCACGGTCAGCCGCACCTTGACGTTGCCGTAGGCGCCCGCGAACTTGTAGCTGCCGCTCACGCCTTCAAAAATGGCGTTGTCGGGAATTACGCGCCATTCGTACCTGACGATGGAGCCGTCGCTGTCGCTGCTGGAACTGCCGTTGAAGTTGACCGTCTCACCCCAGAAGATCTCTTCCTTGTCGGCGCTGATCACCGCCTTGGGCAAGTCGTTGGTCACCAGCTTGTCGCTCAGGTGCAGGTAGACGGCGGTGTTGGCCGAGGCGTACAGGATGCCGGCGATCTTGCCGTCCCAGGTCTGGCTGGAGGAGACGATGACCGGGTTCAGGGCTTCGGGCAGTGCCTGCTGGATGACCCACTTGTCGGAACCGAGCCCCTTTTGCGAATAAAAGACGCCGCCGTTGGCGCCGGTGCTGTGGCTGCCGATCTGCCAGGCGGCGAACATGGCGTTGTTCTGGATGGAGAACGAGAAATAATGATAGGTGCGGTACTCCTCGGTGGTGAGCATGATCACGTTGGTGCGGTTGTTCAGCCCCAGCTTCTCGTCCCAGGGACGCAGGCGGAAATTGCGCGAGGACTCGGTCAGCTTCTTGGCGAAGGCGACACTGGGATTGCCGTCGTTGTTCAGCTTGATCTTCGGCTTCTGGGCCAGGGTGATTTTGAAGTCCAGGGCGGCCTGCCAGGTGCTCCCCTCCTGGTTCTTTTTCTTCGTGTACATGATCGTGTAGCTGTCGGTCAGATACTGCCAGGCGAGATGAACGAAATTATCGTCGGCGGCAACCGAAGGGTACTTGGCGCGGCCGGGGACGTTGGGAAAATCGACGGTGGCCTTCTTGCCGAAGTACTTGCTGGCCACGGCGCAGCGGCCGATGGTTTCGTTGAAGACCGAGACGAAGATGTTGTTGTCGCTGTCGACGGCCACGGTGGGTTCCTCGCACCAGGCGGAACCGTTGAAGACGTGGAGCTGCTCGATCGGACCCCAGGAGCTGCCGTTGAAATAGCGGTACATCAGGTACTGGGCCAGGCTCTGGGAGCCGCGCACGTATTCCAGCCAGACCACGTGCAGTTCCTCGCCCTTGGACACGGCGATGTCGGGATAATAGGGGCGGCGGCTGTAGGGATTGCCCTGGGTGACATTGATCACCGGCGACAGCCTCTGGCCGTCGTAGGTGCGCAAATGGATGTCATCGCGCCCGCCGGCCGTCTCAACGCCGTTTTCATACACCATGAACACTTTCCCCGACGGCCCGAACTTGACCGACGGCCGCATGTAGCGGTTGCCATCGCCGCCGGCGACCAGTATGGGCTTTTCCCAGGCGAACAGGGAAAAGCTGCTGATAAGGGCCAGCACGGCCCCGGCAAGCCAGAAAGATCTCGTCTTCTTCGTCATGATCAAAGTTCCTCCTGTAAAATGCGTTTTTTAAATAGGATTCATTATATCACATTTCCCCGGGAAAGCGCACAAAAAACGGCGCCCGGCTCACGCGGCTGCGCCGGGGTCCGGCGGCGCAGGCCACCGGGGCTCGTTCGGTCCCGGCGATGGCCTCGGGCCTCCACTTCCGCGTGAGGGGACATTGTACTATTTTGCCTGCCGCAAATCAAGCCGAAAAAAACGCCGGCGCCATTTTCCTTCGGCCGTGATTCTGCTATAATGAAGGCACCCATGACACCGAAGGCCGTCACCATCTCCTTTGCCCTGCTGCTGGTGTTCCTGGTCTTTTTTTCATTCGGGACCGATCTGGCCACGGTCAAGAACGGCGGCTTCTTCTCCGACGAGTCGACCTATTTCTCCATCGCCCAGAGCCTGGCCTGCGACGGCGACCTGGAATACACGCGCGCCGACATCATGCGCATCCGCGAGACCTTCCGGGTCGGCCCCATGGGGCTTTTCCTGAAGCGGGCGCAGGACGGCCGGCTCTACTATGCCAAGTCGTTCGTCTACCCGCTGGCGCTGGCGCCGTTCTTCAGGTTTTTCGGCAGCCACGGCATCCTGCTGGCCAACTCGCTGATGGTCTTCCTGGCGCTGCTGCTGGGCTACCTGCTGCTGCGGCAGCACCACGCCCCGGGGCGGAGCTTCCTTTGCACCGCGTTGTACCTGTTCGGCAGCGTCACGTTCATCTATGTCTGGTGGATCACCGCCGACCTGTTCAATTTCTTCGTTAATTTCGCGGCGCTGTTCTTCTTCTTCTACGAATTCAAGAAACCGGCCTGGGCGAACCTGGCCGGGCTGTTCTTCGCCGCCGCCATCTTCTCCAAGCCCAACAACCTGCTGCACGTGGGCGTGCTGTTCCTGCTGCTCCTCTACCGCGGGCAATGGCGGAGGCTCATCGCCACGGGCCTGGTCTGCGCCCTCTTCCTGGCGGGGCTTTTCGCCTTCAACTACGCCCAGACCGGTGAGTTCAACTACCAGGGCGGGGAGCGCCGCTCGTTCTACGGCAATTTTCCCCTGGAGCGCGAGGATTTCTCCTTCGCCGGCGGCCACCCGATGAGCACCGACACCTACATGAGCCGGCTGTATCTGAGCCCGGCCATTGTCGTGCACAACGCCTTTTACTACCTGTTCGGCCGCTTCACCGGCATGCTGATCTACTTCTTCCCCGCCGTCTTCCTGCTGCTGCTTTTCCTGTTCCAGAAAAAGTCCGCAGAGGACTGGTTCCTGCTGGCCGGGATCGTGGCGGCCATCCTCTGCTACATCCTGCTGATGCCCGACAATTATTTCGGGGGGGGCGGCTCGCTGGGCAACCGCTATTTCCTGAACGTCTACCCCATGTTCTTCTTCCTCGGCTACCGCCAGCGCCTGTTCCGCCTCGCCGTCGTGCCGGCGGCGGCGGCGGCGATCTTCCTGGCGCCGGTGGCCATGAACGGCATGTTCCATTCCGCGTACCCGCGCTTCCCGGGGACCTCCACCCCGGCCCGCTTCTTCCCGCCGGAAAAGACCCAGTACTCCACGCTGCCCAGCAACACCAACCCCAGGGCCTTCAACAAGAAGATCGGCGACCGCTACACCCTGTTCTTTCTCAATGACAACTACCACCCGATCGAGGCCGACGCGTTCTGGACCAACGCCGACAGGGAACTGGAGCTGTTCCTGCTGGCGCCGCTGCGGGTGCGGACCTTCACCGTCCAGCTGAAGAACACCCCACTGGCCAACCAGGCCCGGGTGCAGGTCGAGCACAAGCGGCAGACCGTATTCATCGAGCCGGGCGGCGTGCGCTTCGTCAGCTTCAGCCATATTCCCGGGCTGTGCGTCGACGGGCGCTTCCTGTACCATCTGCGCATCAAGAGCCAGCGCTCGCACTGCCCTTATTTCGCCGCCAACGGCGACACCCACGACCGGCGCCTGCTGGGGGTCCAGGTCCACATCCTGCTTTCCTACTGAGCCGGGATCGGGGCATGGTACCGTTCGCAGCCAAGTTCCCGCACGGGAGTCTTCCGGCCGTCTCCGCGCGGTTGACAGCCAGGGGCGATTTCCCTAAGATGGGGGCAGCATGAAGATCCGCGCCGACCTGCACATCCATTCCGCCCTCTCCCCCTGTGCCTCGCTGGAAATGTCGCCGGCGGCCATCGTCGGCCGGGCCGGGGAGCTCTGCCTCGACCTGATCGCCGTCACCGACCACAACAGCATGGAGAACGGCTTTACGGCGACGGCGCTGGGACAAAAAGCCGGGGTCAAGGTGCTGTTCGGCATGGAGGCGCAGACCCGCGAGGATGTCCATGTTCTCTGCTATTTCGAGGACCGCCTCCAGGCCGAGCGCTTCAACCGGCTCGTCTACGACCTGCTGCCCGCTACGCCGAACAATCCCGACTATTTCGGCGACCAGGTGGTGGTCGACGGGGAGGATAACATCGTCCGCCACGAGGAGAAGCTCCTGCTCAACGCCCTCGACATCTCCGTCGCCGAGCTGGTCGAACTCGTGCGCCGCCATGACGGCCTCGCCGTTCCGGCCCATGTCGAGGCTCCCCCCTATGGCCTGCTGGTCAACCTGGGCATGGTGCCGGCCGAGCTCGAGGGCGCGCCGCTGGAGATCGCCTGCGAGTCGTCCCGGGCACGGGTATTGCAGGACTACCCCGCCCTGGCCCGCCATCCCCTGCTGCGCAACTCCGACGCCCATTATCTCAAGGATATCGGCAGGGGGTGCACGATATTCTCGGCCTCATCCCCCGCGCTGCCCGCGCTCCTGGCGGCGGCGCAAGCCGGGGCTTTCCATGTCATTTGCCCGGAGCCCCATGGTTGAGGACCTCTGTTTTCACTTGTTCGACCTGGTGCAGAACTCGGTCGCCGCCGGCGCCCGCGTCATCCGCGTGGAAATGCGCGAATCCCGCGCCAACGACACCCTGGAACTGGAGGTGGCCGACGACGGCCGCGGCATGGACCGCCCGACCCTGCTCAAGGTGCAGGATCCCTTCTTTACCAGCAAGAGCTTCAAAAAAGTCGGCCTGGGCATTCCGCTGCTCAAGGCCACCACCGAGGCCTGTTGCGGCGACTTCGCCATCGCCAGCCGCCCGGGCCGCGGCACGCGGGTGCGGGCGAGCATGCAGAAGAGCCACCTGGACTGCCCGCCGCTGGGCGACCTCGAAGGGACGCTGCTCTCCTTGCTGGCCAGCCTGGAAGCGGTGGACCTGCGCTTCTCCTATCGAAGCGAGAGCGGGGCCTTCGCCGTCTCCTCGGCCGAGTCGCGCGCCCATGCCGGCGACCTGCCCCTCTCCCATCCCGATGTCTACCGCTTCCTCAGGGACTTCATCCGCGCGGGGCTGGGAGAACTGCTGGCCCCCGCCCCCTGAGGAGCCGGCCGGCCGCGGCCGGGGTATTGCGCTTTTCTTCTTTGCCTTTTCCCTTTCAGGCTTCCTTCTGCAGGATCCCCGCTTCGGGGCCCGGGGTTCGCCAACCCTGTTTTCATTGTCCCCGCCAGGGCTTGTATGCTACAATGACGGGCATGGGCATCGACAAAGACATCCTCATCGATATCCTGAAGAATCTCGGCCTGTTCAGCGAGATGAACTACGGCGCCGTCAAGGAACTGGCCTACCTTTTTTCCGAGCGCGTCTTCCAGGCCAGCGAGACCATCTTCGAGGAGAACGATGCGGGCGATTCGCTGCTGGTGATCCTTTCCGGCGAAGTGCGCATCACCCAGCGCGCTCCGGTCAGCGGCGAGGAGACACTGACCGTCCTGAAGAAGGGCGATTTCTTCGGCGAAATGGCCCTGCTGGAGGACCTGCCGCGCAGCGCCACCGCCATCGCCCATTGCGACACCTTCATCATGGAGATCAGCCGCCAGCGCTTCCTGCGCTTCGTGGAGAAGGATCCCGCCAGCGGCGTGAAGATCCTGATCACCCTGGCCCGCAGCCTCTCGGCGCGGCTGCGCGAGGCCGACAACAAGATCAAGGCCTTCGTCAATCTCAGCCAGTGGGTCTGAGCACGCCCACCGTGCCTTTTGCATTCAGGCCGTCCTGTGATAAAATCCGCCCCTGAGGAGCGCAACGTGATCAAATCCTTGAAATTTGGCGCCGGGATCCTGCTGGCGGGCGCGGGTATTTTTTTTGTCTTCCAGGCGCTGAGCAAGGGCGGAACGCCCGATTTCCAGCGCAGCGTCATCGCCTCTCCCGCTGCGCCGGCCGGGTTGTTCCAGTCCGACGCCGCCAGCGGCAGCGTTCATTTCACGGGGCATGGCGCGCCCCGGGAACTGAAGGGCATCCCCGCCGCCGACGCCTGCTACTTTTTCCTGCAGGGCCGGAAAACCTTCTCCATCCGCTCGCCCTATGCGGGCCGCAGCGGTTTTTATTCCCATGTCCTGCTGGAAGCCGGCGACGGCGGCAGGATCGAATTCACGATCGGCGTGAAGCGCCGCGGCCGGGTCGTCACCCTGCAGCGCATCCGCGAGAAGGAATTCAGCGCGCCGGTATTCCAGGCCATGACCCTGGCCAGGGGGGAGGAGCTGGAGATATCCTGCCAGGGGACGGGCATCGTCTATTTCAGCAAGCCCATCCTCTACCGCATCAAGGAGGAAAGGAAGAGGGACTTCGTTTTTCTCATCGGCGTGGACACCCTGCGCGCCGATGCGATCGGTTCACGGGTCAACGGCAGGCCGCTGACCCCGAACATCGAACGTTTCCGGCGCGACAGCGTCGATTTCGCGCGCTGCTATTCCCAGAGCAATTGGACGCTGCCCGCCTTCATGAGCTTCTTCACCGGCCAGTACGAGTTCAACCACCAGATGCACAAATCCTCCACCCTGGAACTGGACAAGCCGTTCCTGGTGAAGGAGCTGGCCGCCGGCCACGTCACCATCAACCTCAACGGCGGCACGTACATGAGCAAGAACTTCGGCTTCGCCCGCCACTTCGATTATTTCGAGTCGTCCCCCGACCTGTTCGGCTCGACCGGCGGCCAGGCGCTTTTCACCAAGGCCCTGGACCTGATCGACCGCGGCCAGTTCCCCTCCTCGTTCATGTTCCTGCATACCTATCAGGTCCATGCCCCCTACGCTCCGCCCGCCGAGTTCCTTGAGCAGATCAATCCCCGGCCGCTGCATCGCGAGCTGGATTCGGTCACCTTCAACCAGAGAAAAAGGAAATTCATGAAGGTCGACGACGCCCTCACCGAGTCCTACAAGGAACTCTACCGCGGCGAGATCCTCGCCTTCGACAGCTTCTTCGGGGACTTCATCGCCGCCCTCCGGCGCCGGGGGATCTACGACCGCTCGCTGATCGTGCTGATGTCGGACCACGGCGAGGAATTCTACGAGCACGGAGGCTGGGCGCACAATCACTCCATGTACGGCGAATTGCTGCACGTGCCGCTGCTGGTCAAATTCCCCGGCGGCGAACACCAGGGCCGGACCATCAAGGAGACCGTCGGCGTCATCGACATCCTGCCCACCGTCCTGGCCGCCGTGGGCCGCAGGACCCAGGACCCGGCCGTCGACGGCCTGGACCTGGCGCCGCTCCTGAGCGGCAAAAAGCTGGCGCGGCCCTTCCTGTTCTCCTCGATCTCGAATTGCCGCTTCCTGCACCAGATCCCTCCGAAGTTCGCCGTCCTCAGCGACCGCCACAAGGTCATATACAACTACGACTACTCGCCGGCCGACTTGAAGTTCTTCGCCGACGAAGGCCTGCCGCCGCCGACCGGCCAGACGGAGATCTACGACCTGGAACTGGACCCGGGCGACCGCGTCGACCTGTTCGCCACGCGCAAGGACGTCTATCTGCAGGCCAGCCAGCAGATCAAGAGGTTGCGAAGCGTGATCGATGCCAATCTGGCCAGGAAACGGCCCGCCCAGCAGCGCCGCTTCGACAAGGAACTGCAGAAGCAGATGAAAAGCCTGGGTTATCTGTAGGAAGGATCGCCGCCCGCCGCCGGCCCGGGGCCGGGGACGCCGCTCCTAGAACAGCTTCTCCCTGAGGATGTGATCGCTCAGCACGCGGGCGATCACGGCGTGGGCCTCGGCGTTGGGATGGTGATCTTCGAGGCTGGCCCACCACTTGGCCGGCGCCCGGCCGGCGAAATGGGGAAGCATCTCGATCAACGCCACCCCGTTCTCCCGGCAGGCCTCGGTCAGCAGCTTGCGGGCATCCCGGTAGAACGGCCGGTTCTCCTCGTCGCGGACGAACATGGGAAAGAGCAGCACGATCCCGCGCCGCGGGGCCATCAGGCGCAGCAGCTCGTCCAGCGCCGCCCGCATGCGCGGGAACTCGGGGTTTTTTTCCGGATCGAAAAGGCCGTCGAGGTAATCGTTGTGAACACGGTCCATATCGGAAAAGAGCTGGAAGAAAGTCCAGTCCAGGAAATACGCCAGGCGGGAATGGCGTTCCAGCTTGCGGAACGGCAGGAAGCGGTTCTTCTCCCTGCGGTATACCCGCGTGAATTCGCTGCGCGCCCGGCGATAAGTGAAGTCGTTGAGCACGAAGCCCAGGACCACGATGTCGGGATCGTAGGGCAGCACGTCCTGCTGCAGCGTGCGCAGCTCATTGACGGTGTCGGCGCCCGGGCGGCCGAAATTCAGCATCTCGATCGTCCGTTCCGGCCTGGCCCGGCGCAGGATCTCGCCCGTCCGCACCGCGAAGATGCTGGTGAAGTCGACCCCCTGGCCGTAGACGTAGGAGTCGCCCAGGACGGCGATGCGCACCTGTCCCTGCTTGGCGGGCGGCTCGCCACCCCCGCTCAATGAGCGCTCGCGCGGACGCAGGTCCTGCACGGTCTTCACCGCGCCGGGATCGGGCATGACCAGGCGCACCAGGCCCTCGGCCAGCAGCAGGCCGAAAAGGATGCCGGCCAGGACCGCGAGCAGGCGGAAGAGGACCTTTTTCACGGCCGGGATCAGAACAGGGTGTAGATGAACGGGGCGACGGCGGTGCCTTGGGTCAGGACGATCAGCATCGCGATCAGCAGCAGGATCAGGATGATCGGCAGCATCCACAGCTTCTTGCGCTTCCACATGAACTCAAACATTTCCTTCACGATCGAGCCTTTCATCGTTTCTCCCTAGAATTGTTTGCTGGCATCTTCCGAGACCTGCCAGGGTTCGTAATACGTCGCGGCCCGGGCGTCGAAGCGCCCCTGCATGAACACTTTCCCGGCCAGGCGCATCAGCAGGGAGATCGGCGTCAGCAGAAAGAAAAAAACCAACATGGTGATCAGGGCGAAGATCAGGCTGCCGATCCTGGCCGTGACGGCCAGCACGCGCTCGAAAACGGGCAGCAGGGGCCGCGCCAGAACGATCAGCAGCAGGGAAGCGGCGACCAGGACCGCCCAGGTCAGCGGCCGGGCGCCGGAAAGGAAATGACTGCGCCGCTGCACGATATAGACCGCCAGCCAGTACAGGATGGTGAAGAAAACGGCGGAATTGATGATCCTTTTTTTCATGTGCTTAATCCATGGGGAACTGCTTCAGCCATTCCTCGTCCACGTCGATGCGCTCGGAGTCCTTTTTCGCCACCAGGAAGTTCTCCAGCAGCAGGTAGTCCATGTTGGTATGCTGGAAGCACTGGTAGGCGTCGCGCGGCGTGTTGACGATCGGCTCGCCGCGGACGTTGAAGGAGGTGTTGATCACCACCGGGCAGCCCGTGCGCCGGTAAAAGGCGTCGATGATGTCGTAAAAGAAGGGGTTGTTCACGCGGTCCACGGTGTGGATGCGCGCCGAGTAATCGACGTGGGTGATGGCCGGCACGTCGGAGCGGATGACCGACAGCTTGTCCAGGCCGCTGCGGGCCAGGTCGTCCGCCTCCAGGGCGCGGCGCCGTTCGCGGCGCACATCATAGACCAGGAGCATGTAGCGCGAGGGGTAGTCGTAGTCGAAGACCTCGGTCATGCGGTCCTCCAGGACGGCCGGCGCAAAGGGGCGGAAAGACTCGCGGAACTTGATCTTCAGGTTCATGATCTTCTGCATCTCCCGCGAGCGGGCGTCGCCGATGATGCTGCGGTGGCCGAGGGCGCGCGGGCCGTACTCCATGCGCCCGTTGAGCACGCCGATGACCTTCTGGGCGTCGATCAGCTCGGCGACCCTGGCCGGGACGTCGGCCGGGGCCAGTTCCTGGAACTCGATCCCCTCATCCTGCAGGAAGCGGCGGATGGCGTCCGGGGCATGGGCGGGCCCCAGGAAAGAACCCTTCTGGGAGTCGTTGCGGCCATCGGCGCTGCGCGGTTGGTCCAGGTTCTGGAACCAGAACTGCAGGGCCGAGCCGAGGGCGCCGCCGGCATCCCCCGCCGCCGGCTGGATCCAGATGTCCTTGAAGACCTGTTCCTTGAGGATCTTGCCGTTGGCCACGCAGTTCAGCGCCGTGCCTCCGGCCAGGACCAGCTGGTCGCCGCCGATCTCCTTCTTGACATGGCGGACGATCTTCATCATGACCTCTTCCAGGACCACCTGGACCGAGCGGGCCAGGTCCATGTCCAGCTGGCGCAGCTTGCTCTCGGGCTTGCGCGGCCCGGCGTTGAACAGCCGGTTGAACCTGCGGTTGGTCATGGTCAGGCCGACATGGTAGTTGAAGTAGTCCAGGTTGAGGCGGAACGAGCCGTCGGCCTTGACGTCGATGAGATGGTCGTAGATGGCCTGGACGTAGCGCGGCTCCCCGTAGGGGGCCAGGCCCATCACCTTGTACTCGCCGGAATTGACCTTGAAGCCGGTGAAATAGGTGAAGGCCGAATAGAGCAGCCCCAGGGAATGGGGGAAATGAATGCTTTTCTGGATCTCGATGCGGTTGCCCTCGCCGCGGCCGATGCTCAGCGTATCCCATTCGCCGACGCCGTCGACGGTCAGGATGGCCGCGCGCTGGAACGGGGAGGGGTAGAACGCCGAGGCGGCATGCGCCTCGTGGTGCTTGACGAAGTAGATCTCCTGGCCGGGGAAATATCCGGCCAGCAGGCTTTTCATGAACAGTTTTTCCTTGAACCACACCGGCATGGCCTGCACGAAGCTCGAGAGCCCGGCAGGGGCGAACTGCATGTAGGTGGAGAGCAGCCGCTCGAACTTCAGGAAAGGCTTCTCGTAGAACACCACGCGGTCGATGTCCTGCGGCTCCAGCCGGCAGTACTCGTACAGGTTCTGCAATGCCTTCTCCGGGAAGCGCTGGTCGTGCTTCTTGCGGCTGAAGCGCTCCTCCTGGGCGGCGTAGGCGATCTCGCCGTCCCGGACCAGAGCCACCGCGCTGTCGTGGTAGAAAGCGGAGATTCCGAGAATGTTCATGGGCGTATTTTAACTTGACTCCCCCCCTGCTGTCAACCACTCGCGCCGGCGCTGATGGCCTCTGGCGCGAGTTTTTCCCATGCCGCGCCCCGGCTGCCCCGGATCGCCTCCTTTTTTGCTTTCGCCGGGCCGTGTGATACAATGCGCATGGCCATTCAGGCAAACCCGATGGGGAAAACAAAGACGAAACGCTCCTGGCTCCTGGGATCAAGCTTCCTGGGCCTCGCCCTGCTGGCGATCACCTTCTGGCGGGGACAAGCGGGGCTGCCGCTCCTGCTGTTGGCCGCCGCCGGCATGGCGACCGGCGAACTTGCCTGCCGCTTCCTGGCGCGCTCCCCCTTCCCCCCTTACCTGTTCATGATCCTCTCCCCCGTGCTGCTGCTGAACTACTCCTCGATCGCCGACTTCCGCGTCCGCCTGGCCATCCTCATCATGCTGGCCTATATCCTTTCCCTGGCGCGCAGCCGGCCCGCCTGGCGAGGGAGAATGCCGCTGGCCCGGATCGCATCCCGGCAGGCATGGCAGGTGTCGCTGCTGGCGCTGGTCGTTGCCGCCGCCATCCTCCATGCCCGGGGCATCCAGCTGTCCGGCGATGAGCCGCATTACGTCATGATCGCCCAGAGCATCATGGAGGACGGCGATCTCGACCTCAAGAACAACCTGCAGGACAAGACCTACCTCTCGTACCTGCCGGTGGAGATCCGCTTTCATGGAGCGATCCATGGCGGCAGGCACCGGTCCTTCCACATGCCCGGGCTCGCCTTCCTTCTGCTGCCCTTCGTTCGCCTGTTCCGGCTCGTGGAGGGCGCCGTGCCCGCCTCGCTGTATTTCCGCCTGGTCGCCGCCCTGTTCAACTCGTTCTATGCCCTGGGGCTTTTCCTGGTGCTGCAACGAGCGCTGCCGGAGAAGCGGGGCCAGCGCCTGTTCCTCTTCTTCCTGATGACCTTTCCCCTGGTGTTCCACGCCGTTCACCTTTTCCCCGAGCTGCCCGCCGCCACCCTGATGATATTCGCCTATCTCCTCGGCCGCGATCGCGGGTGGTTCTTCACCGCCGGCCTGCTGCTGGCCGCCATTCCCTGGCTGCACCTGAAATACGGCCTGCCGGCGCTGATCCTGGCCCTGTTCCTCCTGACCAGGATATGGCGCGGCGAAGCGGGGATCGCCCGGCGCCTGAAGCCGACGGCGCTGTTCCTGGCCCCGCTGGCTGCGGGCCTGGCCCTGCTGGGGATTTACAGCAGAGTCCTTTACGGCTCATTCAACCCCGCCGTGATCTCACCGGAAAAGAACTTCCTGGCCATCCCCTTCCATTTCCGCATCGAGACCCTGCTCTCTTTTTTTCTGGATCAGCGCGACGGGCTGCTGGTCTACGCCCCCGTCGCGCTGCTGGCCTTCCTGGCCTGCAAAAAAGAGGTCCGCTCGCAGGTGCGCGATTTTCCGCTGCTGGCGGCGATATCCGTCTCTTATGTCGTTTTCCATGCCTTCACCACCGTGCGCGGGGGCTACTCGCCGGCGGCGCGGCCGACGGTCTTCGTCCTGTGGATCATGGCCGTCTTCCTGGCCGCCTGGCATGACCGGGCCCGGCCCGGGATCGAGCGCGGCGGATTCCGACTGCTGGCCGGCCTGACCGTGTTCGCCACGGCCTGGCTGTTCTATTACCCGTTGTTCCTTTATCAGCCGGTCACCCGCGAGGTGAGCCAGCGGGCATCGTCCCTGCTCCTGTTCTGGGGCAGCGCAGCGATGCCGCTGAGCGATTTCTTCCCTTCTTTCCTGAAGATCGACAACGCGGGCCATGCCGCCAACTGGGCCTGGCTGCTCCTGCTGGGGCTGGCGGCCGGGCTGTACTGGAAGCGGGCCTGGGCGGCGTGGGTCACCCGGGCCGCGCGGCTGCTTTTCCCGTTCGCCGGCACGGCGCTGCTCCTCGTTTTCTGCCTGTTTCCCCACGTTCAGCTGCAGACCCGCTACAGCGACGGCGGCATCTCATTCTTCTGCAATTCCAGGAACTTCTCCCAGCGCCGGGACCTGGGTGGATTCAAGTTCCTGGCCGGTCAGAATTACGACCTGTTCATCGACCTGAAAGGCAGCGCCGCCGACAGGGTCACGCTGAGCCTGCAGAACGACGGGCACGCCGCGCTGACGGTAAGGAACGGCCGGCGCACGCTGCTGGCCGCCGGCCGGGGCCGCGAAAGTCAACTGGAGCTTTTCCTGCCGGCAGCGAGGAAATTCCGCCTGGGCAGAAGGAACCTGGTGCATGTGGGGCTGGAGACGACGGCGGCCCGGGACGGTTTGTTTTTCCTGTTGCGCTTTCCTTGAGGCCGGTCAGTTCAGGTCGCTTTCCCGGCCCTGGCTGTCCACGGAACTGACCCGGTACTCGTATTCTTTCGCCGCCTGCCCGATGGTGCGGTCCAGATATTCGAATTCATTCATGTTGCCGGCGGAGAAGGTATGGAACAGGCCGGGTTCGTAGCTGGCGCCCCTCTCGCGGCGATAGATCTTGTAGGCGACGATCTTGGCCCCGACCTCGTCGTTGGCGGGGTTATGCCGCCAGGTGATGCGGTACAGGTATTCGATGGAGAACAGGTTGCGGTTCTCGTAGCGCGTGTAGCTCACGTTCAGCGGCGGATAGAGGCCGAAGACCTCGACCTCGCCGGTGGCGGTGGCGGTGGCCCCCAGGTTGTCGGTGACGGTCAGCGTGATGATGTAGCGCTTCTTGGCCTGGAAAACATGCTGGACGATCATGCTCGCGGCGCCGCCGCCATCGTCGAAATCCCAGTCGTAGCTGACGATCTGCCCGTCCGGGTCCTTCGACGGCGAGGCGTTGAAGGTCACGTTGAGCGGGTAGAGGCCGCCCAGCGGGTTCATGGTGAACTTGGCCGAGGGCGGCAGGTTCGTGACCGGCGGCTCGGGGTCGACGACGTCGCCGTCGCTGGTGATCAGGTACACGGCATCGTCCCGCGAGGCCAGGGCGATCACCGCCTTCCCGGACGAGGTGAGGTCGACCGATGCCTGGGCCGGCGACAGGGAGCCGGTCCCCGGGACCGTCTGGATCCCGCCCCATGTCCCGTCGCTGCCCCAGTTGTAGTAGAGGGCGCGGCCGCCCAGGTAACCGCCCAGCTGCATGGTGGCGATCATGTGCTTGCCCGCGACCTCGAAGTCGGCGTAATGGTAGGTCAGATAATCATCGGGATCGGAGATGACCTTCGCCGCCGAATAGGAGCTCCCCAGCCAGCGGCGATGAAGCAGCTTGCGGCTCGACGTGGTGTCCTTGATCCAGTACACGAGCTGCTGGTTGCGGCCGTCGTCGGGGTCGGTGCGCGGCTTCTGGGCCTGGGTCACCTTCAGGTCGACGGCGGGGAGCCAGCTGCCGCCGGCGGAGTTGTTCCGCCGCTGCGTCATGATGGTGTAGTCGCCGCCGTCCATGTGCTGCCAGGCGATGTAGATGAAGCGGCTGTCGGCGGCGACATCGGGATGCTTGGAACGCCCGGCGACGGGGAAGTTCTGGGTGCTGACGCTGGAGCCGTACTTGGTGATGATGCGGCAGCGGGCCTCCGGCCAGACCATGAAGACGACGAACACGTTGTTGCTGCCGTCGACCGCCAGCCTCAGGTCCTCGATCAGGTCGGACGAGGTCACGGTGGTCAGGGTCTGGATGGAGCTCCAGGAGGTGCCGTTGGAGCTGCTGCGGTAGCGGATGTACTGGGTGTTGGGATTGCTGAGGTTGTGTTCCGCCCAGGCCACATGGATCTGTCCGGTCGCCGAGATGCCGACATCCCCCTCATAGGCATGCTGGGAGGTTTCGGAGACGCTGCGGACGAAACTGACCGAGTTGCCGTCGTAGCGGCTGAGGAAGACGTTCGCCGTCGAGGAACCGATCGTGCGGGCGGTATAGGAGACGTAGGCGACGCCGCCGGGGCTGTATTTCACCTGCGGCTTCTCATAGCTGTAGCGGTTGTCCTGGGCGACCAGGATCGGCTTTCCCCAGGCGAACAACGGCTCGCTGGCCAGTCCCAGGCAGGCGGCCAGCGCCACGAGGCAAACGATCAGGGTCGGCTGGGCTTTTTTCATGACTATATTATAGATTATTGTCGGGTTTCATTCAACCGCTGCGGGGGGGAAAATGAAAATAGGGCGGCGCGCCGCGCCGGGGCGGGAATGGCGCTTCCCCGGCGGCACGGGCTAGTTGATGTAGCCCAGGGCCTTGAGTTCCTCCAGGGTTTCCTGGTCGGAATCCTTGCGGGCGATGCCTTTCCTGTCCTTGTCGAGAACGTACGTGGTATATTTCACCTTGCGGCCAAGCTTGAAGATGTCGCTCAACGGCTTGCCGTCCATGGTGCGATCCAGGGGCAGGCCGAACAGGTAGAGGATCGATGGGGCGATGTCGTAGATGCACGCATCGGTCTTGCCGGGCTTGACCTTGGGCCCCTTGACCAGCAGGATGCCGGGAGGCGCCGGCATGTCGTCGGGCAGGTCATAATGGTTGTAGCCGCCGCTGTAGAGGCTGAAGCCGTGGTCGGACATGATGAAGAAGTAGGCGTCCTTGAACTTGGGATCGCTCAGGTACTTCTCCAGCAGACGGTCCATGTAGCGGTACACGGGCTCCAGCTCCTGGGAAATGCGGCCGATGACCTGCTGCTGCTTCTCGGCGCTCATGTCCCAGACATCCCCCTGGGGGAACATCGCCGCGATGAATTCATCGGGAAGCAGGCGCAGCACGAAATGCTGGGTGATGTCGGGCAGGCGGAAATAGGTCATGTACAGGTCGGCTGACTCTTTCTGGAACAGGAGATCGGTGACGTCCTCGACCAGGGCGTCCTGCATGACGAACGTGCGCGAGTTCTGCAGCGTGAAATGGCGGCGGAAATCCTGCCCGGGATGGGTCTTCTCGAAGCGGGCGGGGAAATCGGGCATGCCGATGCGCTCGATGGTGCGGCCGTAATCGCGGCGGATCACCTGCTTCAGCCGGTAGAAGTCCATCTTGGGCTGGACGGTGTCCACGTACTGGTTGGCGAATTCGGGCTTCTTGATCATGATCTGGCGGAAGCGGTCCGAGACCATCACGCCGTTGAACAGGTCGGGCGGATGGGTGACGAACCAGTTCACCACCACGCTGCGCAGCTGGAAGCGGTCCAGCATCTGCCACAGGGATGGCTCGCGTTTCTCGGCGTTGGAGTACGGCACCTGGATGTTGTTCTCCTTCATGTAGGCGAAGTCGAGGATGCCGTGCTTGACCATGGTCTTGCCCGTGGCGATGCTGGTCCACACAACCGAAGACTTGGTCGGCTTGTCGGTGCGGAAGTCGGCCCAGGCGCTCTGCTCCTTCAGCTTCTTCAGGAAAGGGAGCTTGCCGGCGGCGATCAGCGGGTCGATCGTCGGCCAGTTGGCGCCGTCAAAGCCCAGGACGACCACCCGCACCTTTTCGTTCTTCGCCCCGCCGCAGGCGGCCAGTGCCAGCAGGACGGCCAAAACCAGGATGAGCGAGGATATTTTTTTTGCCATTTGGGATGATTCTATCACACCAATATATAACCAGTCAAGGTACAGTATGGCGTCTCCGGGCCGACCGGGCGAGTCCCGGTTCAGATCAGCCGCGACTGGAAGCGCTCCAGGAACTCCGGGACCGAGAAGATGCGCTTCATGCCGAACTGGTGGACCGAATTGGCGGAGAGGTCGCGGGCGCGGGCGGCGATGAAATCCAGGTTGGTCTCGGGGTCCTTGCCGGCGTTGAAGACATAGATCTTTCTCAGCAGGTCGAGTTGGCCGCTCAACTCACGGGCGAGGTCCTTCTTCTTCCCGGGTTGGGGCTTCACCGGGCTCAGTCCGAACATCTCGCGCAGCCGGGCATCGTCGTCCGTTGCGCGAGGCGCGGCCTGCTGCTTCTGGTAGTGGCGGCGCACCAGGTAGGGCACGCCGGTCTCGCCGGAGCGGCGCACCTGCTCGTCCTCCACCACCCAGCCCAGGTTGTGGAACGTCACCCTGGAGGAGGCGCTGCGAAAGATCTCCTCGACAAAGGGCTTGATGGTGTTCTCGACCGACTCGGCCACGCTGTTGAACTGGTTCAGGACATAGTAGACCTTGTAGTTCTCCAGGTAATAGCGGAAGACGCGCAGGAAGTTGTCCTCGGGGAAGCGCGCCGCCGCCTCGCCGATCAGGTCGTCCAGGTTGCCGCCCGGGCCGCCGCCGCCGTTCTCCAGGAAATCGCGCAGGCGCTGGAACACCGAGGCCTGGGCATCGTCGGGGCCCGGGGTGAAACGGCCCTGCAGCAGTGGTGATGAGAGCATGATGTCCAGCATGCGGAACAGGATGGCCTTGGCCATCTCGGCCGCGGAGACGGTGGCGGCCCTCAGCCGCGGCGTGAACAGCAGGATGCCGCTGTTGGACAATGGGAGGAATTCGAGGACGTTGCGGTCGAGGCCGGCCTTCATGTCGATGACCAGGTAATCGGCCTGCAGCTCGTTGATGCCGGCGATCAGCTTCTCCTTGATCTCGGGAGCGAAATTGACGATGTCCTGGACGAAGCCGCGCGGCGAGGCGATGAAGCTGAAGTTGGCGAAGGCGCCCTCGGGGTCCATGGCCGGCGGCAGCGCCTGGCGGCACGCATCGAGCGGCTGGTCTTTCTTCAAAAAATGGAACAGGTCCCTCTCGACCCTGACGTCGAGGAAGCTGCGCAGGCTGGAGGTGCCGGTGTCAAGATCGAGCAGGATCGTGCGGCTCGTCCTGGCCAGGGCCAGGGCGAAATTCAGGGCGAAGGTCGTCTTGCCCACTCCGCCTTTCCCCGATGAAACCGGCAGTATTCTCATGAAAAGCCCTTCTTCCCCATGCGCCGGCCAACTGCTTGGCCATCCGTCCTTGGGGGCGTCTCCGGAGGTTTACTATAGATCATGCCCAGGCAAAAATCAACCGGGATCGCCCGGGAACCGTTCATTCCTGAAGCGAGCGCCGGATGACCTGCAGGGAGGGGTCGGCCATGATCGCGCGCATCACGGGCGCCACGATGCCGGGCTCGCCGCTGCTGAAATACTCGACCCAACCCGCTTCCGGGGAGAGCCGGAGCAGGCCGGTGGCCCGCAGGCGCCGCCGCAGCTGCCGGGCGACGGGCTCGCCGGTGTCGATCACCTCGACGCCGGGGCCGCAGGCGGACGCGATGCGCTCCTTGACCAGCGGGTAATGGGTGCAGCCCAGCACCAGCGTATCGATCCCCTTCTTCAGCAGCGGCCGCAGGTTCCGGCGGATGATGGCGTCCGTGCGCGGATCGTCGATGCGGCCGGCCTCGATGCTCTCCACCAGGCCGGCGACCGGCTGGGTGTAGACTTCCATTCCCGCCGCGAAGTTCTCCAGCAGGCGGGAGAAACGCTTTCCCCCCAGCGTCAGCGACGTGCCCAGGACGCCGATCCTGTGGTTGCGGCTCAGGCGCTGCCCCACCTTGACGGCCGGCTCGATGCCGACGATCTCCAGGCCGGGGAAGGCCGGGCGCAGACACTCCAGGGCGGCCTCGCTGGCCGAGTTGCAGGCCACGACGACGGCCTTGGCCCCGCGCGCCAGCAGGAAGCGGGTGATGGCCAGGGCGCGGCGGCGGACGAACTCGCCGCTCCGGCCGCCATAGGGGCAGTAGGCCGAGTCGGCGAAATAGATCATGTTCTCCCGCGGCAGGGCGCGGCGCGCGGCGCGCAGCACCGACAGTCCGCCGACGCCGGAGTCGAAGAAACCCACCGGCGCCGCCGGATCGGCCTGGCGCGGGCGATCGGCATCCTGTTGCATCGGCAGCGATTATACAACAAATTCTCAGCGGGCGCATCCGCACCGGGGTTCGTTCCCCGACCCAGGTCGGTGAAATTGCCTTTTGCCGCCGGTTCTCCTACAATGGCGTTGAGCGATCGAGGCTCATCATGACCAGCGCTTCCCGACCCACCGTCGTCATCGCCGGCGCCAGCGGCTTCATCGGCACCGCGCTGGCCCGCGAACTCCTCGCCGATTTCCGGGTCATCGGCCTCGGACGCGGCGAACGCCCGGCCGGCTTCCTCCCCGACGCCGAATGGCGGCGCTGCGACCTCTTCTCGCTGTTCGAATGCGAGCGCGCCGTCGCCGGCGCCGAGTCCGCGTTCTACCTGGTGCATTCCATGCTGCCGTCGGCCCGCCTGACGCAGGGGAGCTTCCAGGATTTCGACCTGATCTGCGCGGACAATTTCGCCCGGGCGGCGGCCAGGGCCGGAGTCGGTCACATCATCTACCTGGGCGGCATGATCCCCGACCAGGCCGATCTCTCGCGCCACATCCTGAGCCGGCGCGAGGTGGAGCTGACCCTGGGGGCCTACGCCGTGCCGGTGACCACCCTGCGCGCCGGCATCGTCATCGGCCTGCACGGTTCCTCCTACGGCATGTTCCGCTCGGTGCTGGAGCGGGCGCCGCTCATCCCCTGCCCGCGCTGGTCCGCCTCCCTGATCCAGCCGGTGGCCCTCTCCGACGCCATCCGCCTGCTGCGCCATTGCCTGGAGAACCCGGAGACGGAGAACCGCAGCCATGACATCGGCTCCAACGACATCATGACCTATCGCGAGCTGCTGGAGCGCAGCGCCCGGATCCTGGGTTTGCGCCGCCTGTTCTTCGGCCTGCCCTTTCAGCTGATCGGCCTCTCCAAGGCGTTCCTGGCCCTGATCAGCGGCTACCCCCGGCAGCTCGTTTCGCCCCTGGTCGAAAGCCTGAAGCATTCGCTGTTCAGCCGCGACCTCGGCCTGCAGCTGGCGGCGGGGATGACGCCGCTCGCGCTGGAGCAGGCCGTGCAGGCGTCCCTGCAGGAGGAGAGGAGCAGCGGCCGCTTCCGCTCCATCCATGCCCTCGAGACGCGCCGCAAGCGCGTCATCCCCCGCCGCGACCGCAACACCGTCCGCTCGGTGCAGCGCATCCACCTGCCGCCGGGAAGGAGCGCGCGCTGGCTGGCGCTGCGCTTCACCCTATGGCTGCCGCGTTTTTTCCGCTCCCTGCTCCGCGCCGACGTCGATGGCGACGGCGGCCTGGTCATCCGCAGCCGCCCGTTGCGCATTTCACTCCTCGAGCTGCGCTTCGATTCTCAGCGCAGCGCCGCCTCCGTCCGCCAGCTGTTCTACATCAGCGGCGGCCTGCTGGCGCGCAGGACCGACTGCGCCACCCGGCGGCCGCGTCTGGAGTTCCGCGAAGTGCTGGGCGGCAGCGCCGTCCTGGTGGCCATCCACGACTACCGGCCCACGCTGCCCTGGCCCGTCTACAACCTGACCCAGGCCCGGGCCCATCTCTGGGTGATGCGCAATTTCGCCCGCGCCGTCTCCGCCGGCGCCGGCAGATTTCCCAATTAGTGTTTTTTGTTGTATCATCACGCCTTCAGTCTAATTCAAGCGGAGGATCTGCCCGTGGAAAAACGATTGGAACGACGCACCCAGCACTGCATCGAGCTGATGTACGGCTGCAACGACACCTACTGTCCCGGCACCGCCCTCAACCTGTCGCCCCACGGCATGCGCATCCATGCCGAGAGCCAGATCGTGCCCATCGACCGCGAGGTCAAGCTGGTGCTGACCCTTGACGGCCAACTGGTCAGCATGCGCGGCATCGTGCGCTGGAACAGCGAGGTCTACGATCTCGATCCCGAGACCGACAAGCACCTGGGCGTCTTCCTCCCCGACCCCCCCGCCGACTACCTCCGCTTTCTCGACCAGCTGAATTGAGGCGTCGAGGGCCCGAGAGGCGGCATCCCCTCGCGGACCGCCAGTGCCCCCGCGGGCGGCAATGGGGCGGCCGCCGAACGGTCCGCCCCCAAGGCGCGAACGATCAGAACTTGACGATCACGAAGGCGCGCGAGCGCACCACCTTGAAATCGTCGTAGTGAACGCCTCCGATCCAGTCGCTCCCCGTCGCGTAGTCGAAGATATAGCCCACCTGGAGGCCGGCGAACTCGCTCTTGCCGATGAGGTAGAGCTTGTTCTTCTTGGAGGAGAGATCGGCATTGCCGAAGGTGATGCCGTCAGCGTAGATGCAATAGCCCAGCCTGGCGTAAATCTCATCGGTGATCTGGCAGCCCAGGCCGATGTCGTAGATCCATTTCTTGCTCTTGTAGTCGTCGCTGAGGTCGATGAGGTTGGCGTTGTCCTTGTCATCGATCAGCTTGATCTTGCCGGAAATATCAAAAGACTTGCCCAAGGTGAAGGAGTACTTGAAGCGCAACAGGCCGATGAAGGTACTGCGGTCCTGGTCCTTGTTCCAGATGCGGGCATTGACCGGGTAGATGTCCATATCACGCCCCTGGGTGTTGGAGTTGTAGCCGATGCTGGTGACCTCAGCCGCCAGGTCCAGGCCGCTCTTGTTGAAGGTCAGCACGCCAGTGAGACCCTTCCAGCCGATGACGCTCTCGTAGGGCACTTCATCGAACTGCGTCTCGCCGTTGTCGGCGATCGGTGAAACCGTCTGGCCGAAATTGCCCTCGTAGCCGATCCAGTCCTGGCTGTGGCGCCACAGCTCGCCGGCGCTCCAGGCATTCCAGCGGCCCGAAACGTCGTCGCCCTCGAAACCCTCGGTCAGCAGGACGTCCTGCTCGCGGCGCGAGGCCATGATGGAGATGTAGTCGTCCCCGATGTTGAAATACTCCAGCGAGACGTTGATGCCAACCTTGAGCGGGTCCTGCAGCAGGGCGGTCAGCTTGAACATGCTGTCCTTGCAATCCTTGGCGGGCATGCTGTTCCAGCCGCCCCAGTCCTTGGTGTAGTTGGCAGCCAGGTAAGTGGTCGAAGCGTGGGCCAACACCCCGGAAAGCTGCAGGAAGTCAACGGGGTTTGCGTCGAACTCGCCCGAGAAGATGGTGCTCTGGAAACGGTCGGTGAAATCAACGCCGTCGCGGGAGTTCGTATCGTCGGGATCGACCTCCAGGTCGCTGGTGTAATAGGAGAGGACGCGAAAGCCGTACTTGTTGCTGGGCTTGAAATCGACCTTGCCGGCAAAGGCATAGTCCTTGTTGATATGCAGCTGGTTGTCGTAATCCAAACCGGCCGTCCGCCAGCCGGGACCGGCCCAAAGCGACGGCAGGCTGATGCGCGCCAGGTCGTAGCTCACCGTTTTGGCCAGCTTGGCGCTCAGAAAGAGCCCGGCGGCGTTATCGCGGTCGATGTAACGCAACCGGCCGATGGTGTAGGGGCTGAACATGGCCAGGTCGCTGGCACCGATGTGGATCCTGTCGACGATGCCTTTCAGCCAATCCGGGGTGCGCACGTCGGCCCAGGAGCCGCGGAGCTTGAACAGCCCGGGGCGTTCGATGTTGCCGTTATGCACCGCCATGTCCCAGAAAGTAGCCCAATAATTCTCCCGATAGCGGCTCTGGATGCGGGCACCGACCTCAATGTTGTTGGAGACCTTGGCCTGCATATTGAGCTCGAGCTCGGGCGCGATGCCGTTGTGGCCGTGGGTGTGGTTTGTCCCCTGGGTGGCATCATTCTCATGCAGGAAGTTGATGAACAGCTGCCCGTTCACCTTGATGCCGAATTTGTCGCTTTTGGCCCGCGCCGGAGCAGGCGTTGCGGCTACCGGTGCCACTGGAGCTTCCGCCGTAGTTTCCGCGGTCGCATCGATGGGCTCCATGACCTTGTTCAGGTATACCATGGGCAGTTTCACGTACACATATCCGGCCGGGTCGTCGTCGCTCACCCAGGCCGACATGATCTTGTGCTGCCGGTCGGCCTCATCGCCGCCTCCCTTGCCGGGAGGGACCAGCATGTCGAGAAAGTTGGGATCGCCGTCATAGTCGCTGCCGCCGCCGAAGCGGTGCTGGCCTTCGTATTCATTGAGCTTGCGCACCAGGATGGAGTTCCCTTCGGGGAAGCCCTCGTTCGAGGTGATCAGCACCTGCCAGCCCCAATCGTCGCTGACGTCGGCGCCGAGGTCTTCCTTTTTGATGATCGCGGTGAAGCTTTTGCCGCGCGGGGTGACGCTGAGCGGCACAATGACATCCCGTTCCATGTCCCCCGCTTTCATCTTCACCTCGGTCTTGACCCGCGAACTCGGCTGCGGGCTCATGATGACGGCCTTTTCCCAGTAGCTGCCGGGCAGGAATTCGGCGTTCAGGCCAGGCAACGCCAGCTTGTGGCCGCTGCCCGTCTTGCCGTCCATGTCGATGAAGACAAAGGCCTGCTGCACGCTGAAGCCGCTGGCCATGTTCCAGGGATTTTCCAGGCCGGCGCCCACGTTCACGGTCAACTCGACCGTGCTCCCCTTGTCTTTCACCATGAATTCGGTGATGTCAAAAGACCCCGGCTTGTAGACCGGGTCGGTGGGATAGATGAAGCTGCCGCTGCCGTTGTCATCGCCCTGCGGGTCCTTGAAGGTGATCTCCTTCTGGGCCAGCACGGGCATGAACAGGATCAGCAGGGCCAGGACCAGGAATAGTCCGACTTGCTTTTTTATCATGGTACCTCCTTTTAACCCTTGACACTCCCGGCCGTCAGGCCGGAGACCAGGTATTTCTGCAGGATGAAGAAGAGCGCCACGATGGGGATGGACACCAGGATGGCGCCGGCAGCGAACAGTCCCCAATCCTGGGCGAACTGTCCGACGAAATTGCGCAGGGCCACCGGCAGGGTATAGCTGAGCTCGCGGTTCATGAAGGTCGCTGCCAGGATATATTCGTTCCAAGCCGTCATGAATGAAAAAAGGGCCGTGACCGCCAGGGCGGGCTTGGCCAGCGGCAGGATGATCTTGTAGAAAATCAGGGTGCGGGAGGCGCCGTCGATCAGGGCCGACTCCTCCAGTTCCTTGGGGATGGTATCGAAATAGCCTTTCAGCATCCAGATACTGAAGGGAATGGCCGACGTCGAATAGACGAGGACCAGGCCGGCCAGGTTATCCAGCAGTCCCAGCCAATTGACGATCAGGTACAGCGGGATCATCATCAGGGTGCCGGGGAACATCTGGGTGATGAGAAAAGAGAGCAGCCCGGCCGTTCGTCCCGGGAAGCGGAAACGCGAAAAAGCGTAGCCGGCGGTGGCGGCCAGGAATATGCCGATGACGGAAGTAGCGGCGGCGACGATCAAGCTGTTCAGCAACCAGATGAAAAACGGCTTTTCGAACAGGATATGGTTGAAATTTTCCAGCGTGGGCTGGGCGGGGAACAGGCTGAGGGATAAGGACAGGCCTTTCTGGGAACCGAAGGCGATCTTGAAAACCCAGAGGACGGGATAGACCGTGCCGATGGTGAACAGCAGGATGAAGAACTGCAGCAGGGCGCCGATCACCCTTTCGCGGAACGATCTCTTATTTTTCTTTTCCATGCTTTCTTCCCGGCTTAATCGAAAACACCCTCAGTGGCCTTGGTGATACGGTTGGTGTAGATCCCGTAGGTCAGCAGGATGAGAAAGATCAGGATGGAGTAGGCCGCCGCATAGCCCCAGTTGAACTTTTCAAAGGCAAAGCGGTAGGCCTGGGTGATCAGGATCTCGGTGCTGCGGTTGGGCTCGCCGTTGGAGACCAGGTAGATGACGTTGAACATGTTGAAGGTCCAGATCGTTCCCAGGATGATGGCCGGGAACAGGGCCGGCTTCAACAGGGGCATGGTGATGCTTTTGAACTGTTGCCATTTGCCGGCGCCGTCGATCTGCGCGGCTTCGTAGAGGTCGGTCGGGATGGACTGCAGGGCACCCAGGCAGATGACCATCATGAAGGGGAAGCCCAGCCAGGTGTTGGTGGCGACATTGGCGAAGAACGCGGTCCAGAAATTGTTGAAGAAGCTGATCGGCTCGAAACCGAGCAGCTTGATGAAGGCGTTGATGGCCCCGAACTGCTTGTGGAACATCCCTTTCCAGATCAAGGCCGTGATATAGCTGGGCATGGCCCAGGGCAGGATGAGCAGCACCCGGTAGACGCGCTTGAGCGGGAAGCCGGGTTTGTTGAGGATGATGGCCAGGGTCAGGCCGATACTCACGTGCAGGAAGACATTGATCAGCGTCCACATGAGCGTGACCAGCAGGATGAAGTAGAAATTCTCCGGGGTCAGGGGGTGGAAGTCGGTCAGGATCTTGACGAAATTCTGCAGCCCGACAAAGACCCACTTGCCGCTCTGGCTGGGCGGAACCCGGAAGAAAGCCATGGAAAGGCCATACAAGAAAGGCAGCAGGACCAGGGCGATCATCCCGACCATGGCCGGGAAAACCATGATATAGGAATAGCGGTGCTTGTTCAGCGCCCGCAGGGCCCGCAAGGCATACCCGGCCATGATGAAGAACAGCAGCAGTCCGGCCAGGAGTCCGAAAACAGCCAGAACGACCTTCAGCTGCCGCACGCTTTGGCGCCGGCGCTCGGCTTGCGCCGCCGTGTCGGCCTCCACGGCGATGGCGTCGCCGCCTGGCATGGTGACGCGTTCGCCGCCGGAGGCGGAATCTTCCATTTCGCCCGCGGGGACGAAGCGCGCCGTTTTCCACTCGCTCAGCATGTCGCTGAATGACCCGCCCTTCAGGTCGGCTGCGAAGACGGGGAGGAGTTCCGGGGCCTCACGGGCCAGGACGGCACCGACTTCGGCCAGATGGGCCCGCTTGGCGGCGCCGGCTTGCGCCTGGTTCCGGCCCTCGTTGGCCAACAGCAGCAGCGAACCCGCGGCCAGGGCGATCAGCAGGAAGGCCGCGGCCAGGGGCCAGCGCCACTTGAAGAACTTTCCCTTCATGAAGTAGAAGGCCAGGAACAGGGCCAGGAACAGAACCCATATCCGCCCATCCATTGCGCCGCGGACCTTCTCCAGCCCGTAGCCGATGCGCAGAGTGCCCATGCTCTTGCGGCGGCCTTTCAACGCCGGCTCGCTCAGCGCCAGCGTGCCGGCCTTGTGGTCCAGGTCCAGGAGATACGGTTTGCGCCGGGCCGACTTCAGCAGGTAACGGATCTCAACGCCGCTGTCGTAAAGCGACTTGTCGGCGACGTCGCCGGGATCGACGCCGGCGCCCAGCTTGAGCGGATCGGAATGATACAGGAAGCTCGTCCCCGTCAACACCTGCAGCTCGCCGATGCGAGGGTCGGCGCGGCGGACCGCGCCGGCCAGGGCGGCGATCTGTTCCGGTCCGCCGGCGCCGCTTTCCACGGCGAGCGCCAGCGGCCGCAGCCACAGGTGCGCCCTGGTCCGGGAAACCTCCAGCTGACGGTCCAGCTTGAAGGCGCGGTCCAGGACCAGGAAGCCGGCCAGCACGGTGCACAGGGCGGCCAGCAGCGCGATGGGAACGGCGGCGTTCTTCCGCATTCCGGTCATGATCCGCGCGTCATTACTGCCTGAACGTCTCGATATCCTTGACGATCTTGCCCTGGGCCTCGTCCAATGCTTCCTTTGGCTTGGCGGTTTTGTTCAGGATCTTGCCGATGGCCAGGTCGAAGGGCGTCCAGACCATCATCATCTCGGCGATGTTGGGCATGGCCACGGCCGTCTCGGCCTGCAGCTTGAAAACCGGGATGAACGGGTGGTTCTTCACGTCGGGATCGTCGTAGGCCTGGAGGTTGGCCACCGGTTGGCCCCCTTTCTTGGCCATCACCAGCAGCGCTTCCCTGCCGGTGAAATACTTGATGACCTCGAAGGCCTCCTTCTTGCGGGCGGATTGCGACGACATGAACATCGCCTCCACGGTGAGGAACGGCCGGGGCTTGGCCTTGATCTCCGTGATCATGGGCAGCGGGGCGACGCCGAAGTCGATCCCTTTCTCGATCTCGCCCAGGAACCAGGGGCCGCTGATGATCATGGCCGCCTGGCCGCGGTTGAACAGTGTCGTCACCAGGGTGTTGGTGATCTCCTCGGGCATGATGTTCTGGTTGCGGTACAGGTCGTAGACAAAGGCCAGCGCCCTGACATTGCCGGGCGAGTTGACGATCGGCTCGTCGTTCCTGTCGAAAATGCCGCCGCCGAAACCGAACAGCCAGGCGGAGTTGTAATACGTCAGCCCGATCTCGTAGACCAGGCCGAACTTGTTCTGCCCGATGTTGGTGTTCTTCTTGGCCATGGCGATCATCTCGGCGGTGTCCTTGGGCGGCGTTTCGATCAGTTTCTTGTTGTAGATCAGGGCCGTGCATTTCAGGGAGGTGGGCAGGCCGTAGAGGGCGTCCTCGTAGGTCAGCGCCTCCAGCGTCGAGGGAATGAAGAGGGCCGCCATGTCCTTTTTCACCCACAGCCCCAGGGGTTCAAGGACTTTTTTGTCGGCCCAATAGCCCACGCGGTCGTGGCCGAAGATGAAGACGTCGGGGCCTTTGCCGCGCGGCACGGCGGCGGTGATCTTGTCGGGCAGGGCGTCGAAAGGAACCTGCAGGAACTGGATCTTGATCCCGGGGTTCAGCTTGGAAAAATTCGTCCCGACTTCCTCCAGGGCGTCTTTTTCCATGCCGCGGTAAGAATGCCAGAAGACGATCGTCACCGGCTGGGCGAAACACGGAGCGGCCCAGGCGGACAGGACCAAGCCGACGGCGAACACGGCAAGCCATTTTTTCATTTCTGCACCTCCTAGCGCAAGGCGTTCATTGTTTGTTTATCGAACACATGGATCTTGGCGGTTTCGATGGCCAGCTGCATGGCCTGGCCGACGCGGGCCCTGGTTTTCGGGGTCACCCGGGCCACGAAGCGGTTCTTCCCGGCCATGGCATGGACATAGGTTTCCGCCCCCATGGGCTCCACCACTTCCACCTGGACGCTGAATACCTCGAAGCCGTCGCCTTTCTTGAAGAACTCCGCATCATGAAGGTTCTCGGGCCTGATGCCGAACAGGGATTCCTTCAGTCCTTTCACCTTGATTTTATTGGCCAAATCGCCTTGCAGGCGCAGCCGGAAACCTTCCGCCTGCATGAAGGTCTGGCCGTTTTCCTCCTGGACCACGGCTGCGAAAAAATTCATGGGCGGAGAACCGATGAAGCCGGCGACGAATTTATTGACCGGCGTATCATAGATATCCATCGGTGTCCCGCTCTGCTGGATGACCCCTTCGTTGACGATGGCGATCTTGGATCCCATGGTCATGGCTTCCACCTGGTCGTGGGTCACGTAAATACTGGTGGTCTTGAGCTGAAAATGCAGTTTGGAGATCTCGGCCCGCATCTGGCCCCGCAGCTTGGCGTCGAGGTTGGACAGGGGCTCGTCGAACAGGAAGACCGACGGCTTGCGCACGATGGTGCGCCCCAACGCCACCCGCTGGCGCTGGCCGCCGGAAAGCTGCTTGGGCTTGCGCTCGAGCAGCTTCTCGATGCCCAAAATACGGGCCGCTTCCTGAACCCGGCTGTCGATCTCCGCCCTGGGTACCTTGCGCATTTTCAGGGCGAACGCCATGTTGTCGTAGACGTTCATGTGCGGGTACAGGGCGTAGTTCTGGAACACCATGGCCAGGTCGCGGTCCTTGGGCGGCACCTGGTTCACCACCCGGCCATTGATAAGGATTTTCCCCTCGCTGAGTTCCTCCAGCCCGGCCACCAGCCGCAGCAGCGTCGTTTTCCCGCATCCGGAAGGCCCGACCAGCACCATGAACTCGCCGTCCCGGATCTGCAGGTTGATCCCCTTGACCACGGTGACATCGCCGAATTTCTTGGTCACATTTTCCAGAACGACTTCAGCCATCTTCACCCCACCCTGATTTTAATTGGTTGAAAATTAAAAATCAGTTGCCGAACCGCCCCAGCTTGGGTAACAACCATACTATTCTGATGATCCGGAAGAAAAAGTCAATATCTTTTTATTCTGGCGTCACCCCATTTTTTC
>DCVK01000042.1 GCA_002335385.1 Candidatus Aminicenantes bacterium UBA2190 | reverse complement strand
TACACAACATTTGACAATATCTCCGGGGACTTTGACCAAAACGAAGAAATTGCAATTTCAAAGGAGCTTTCGTTTCGGACATTGGAATTTGGAGCTTGGAATTTGTTTGTTATTTGGAATTTGTGATTTGGAATTTAAGTCTTACAATTGCATCTTCTCTTCCCGTCCAACGCACTTCGCTGCCGTGAACCGGGTTCTAGTCCCGGATCTTTTTGGCTGTTTCGACCTTTCCCGTTTTGTAGTCCAATTCCGACCCCAGCATGGAATGGGGGATCAGATAAACCGCCACCATCAGCAGGGTCGCTGCCACCACCCAGAAGCGGCTCTTCTTTTTTAGGAACAAGGCTGCAATCCAGATCAGGACAACGAACAAGGTTTTGCTGTCGGTCAGGTCGCTGCCTAACGGGAAGCCGGTCCAGAAGGCGCCGAAGGCGTATTTTTGCACCAGCGGCCCCAGGAACAGCCCGCCGACCGCCGTCACCGCCAGGGTCCAGGGCAGAAGCTTTCGCCAGGTCTCGTCTCCCAGGAGCGCTCCCAGGCCGGTGCGGAAGGCCAGCAGCAGGCCGGTGAACATGAACAGGACGTGCAGGATCAAGATCCAGGCCGGGACCTCGTCCTTGAAACGGGCCACGACCGGCCGGCCGTTGTTCAGCCAGGCGCTCCCCGTAGCCGTGGCCGCCTCGATGCGATAGGCCACCTTGCCGGCGGCCGGCTGGCCCGGCACCTCGCCCTCGAAGGCTCCCTCACGGGTTTCCATAACCACCGGGACCCAATCCTCGCCCTCGATCAGGGGGAAGCGGCGGTGATGCAGGCGCATGGAGACCAGGCCGTCGCCAGCCACCCTCACCGGCAGAGGCCGGTGGCTGGTCCAGCTGCGGTGGAGCTTGTAGGTGACGCGGGCGCCGCCTACCCCCTCGGTCCCCTTCAGCGGGTGGGTCGGGCCGCTCAGGCGCTGGTATACGGCGAGAAGAAGCGTCAGCAGCAGTGCCAGGAGCCATAGAATGACGGACTTTTTCATGGATGTATTATATCCAAGAACAAGCCAAATGCAACTTCATGATGCCTCTTGCACAAACTTGGAACATGGAACTTGGAACCTGGAACATGGAACGTGGAACCTTGAACCTCTTGGGTTTCCGTTAAGTGCTTTTTCTTACAACATCGAACATCGAACTTCGAACGTCGAACCGATTCTTTGTTTATAATCCCAGCCCGGCAAACGTCCCTTCCGCCTCGGCCACCAGTCCGCTGACGATATCCTTCACCGGCTTGCAGTCATGGATCAGGCCCACGCTCTGGCCGGCCATCAGCGAGCCGTGCTCGACGTCGCCGTCCTGGACGGCGCGGCGCAGGGCGCCCACCCAGTACTTTTCCACCTCGTACTGGGCCTGGATGCGGGAGATCTCGTCGCGCTCCAGCTTCTGGATCAGCTCCAGCTGCAGGCGGCCGAACTCCTCGCTGCCCTTGTTTTTCAGGGCGCGGACGGCGACCACCGGCAGGGCCGAGCTGTACTGGGGGGTGGCAAAGGCCTCGCGGGCCCGCGCCTTGCAGAAGCGCTCCTTGAAAGCCGGGTGGCAGGGGCTCTCCTCGGCCATGGCGAAGATCGTCCCCATCTGCACGCCGGCCGCCCCCATCAGCAGCAGGTGAGCGATCATGCGGCCGGTGGCGATGCCGCCGGCGACGAAGACCGGAACTTGGGGGTAATGGAAAAGGACCTGCTGGATGAGGACGATGGTCGAGACGTGGCCAATGTGGCCGCCGGCCTCGCTCCCCTCCAGGATCAGGGCGTCGGCGCCGTAGGCGATCATGCGCTCGGCGATGGAGTCGTTGGAGGCGAAGCACAGCACCTTGGCGCCGCTCTCCTTGGCGATACGCACCTCTTCCTGGCGCGGGAAGCTGCCGGCGAAGACGATGTAGGGGACGCGCCAGGAGGCGACTTTCTCCAAGTGCGACGAATAATTGGGGGCAATGGTGATCAGGTTGACGGCGAAGCGGCAGCCGCAGCCCTGCAGGGCGCGCACTTCCTTTTCCAGCAGGTCGGCCGGCATGTTGCCCGCGGCCAGGACGCCGAAGGCGCCGGCATCGGCCACCGCCCTGACCAGGCCCGAAGTGGAAATCCAGGTCATGGCCCCGGCGATCAGCGGGTACTCGACGCCGAGGAAATCACGGCCTCTTTGCCAGTATTTTTTGTGTTTATCGGCTATCATATTGGGTATTTTAACATAAACGATCACGAAAACAAAGGATAATGGACTCGGTTTACGGTGGAAGGTGGACGGTATGACCAGAGGAAATACGAAGACTTAAATTCCAAATCACAAATTCCAAATCCCAAACAAATTCCAAATTCCAATCCCCTTAGCGGGGACTTTGACCAAATGACCCAAACAAAGAAAATGACATTTCAAGGAGCTTTCGTTTTGGTAATTGGAATTTGGAGCTTGGAATTTATTTGGAATTTGGTATTTGGTGCTTGGAATTTTAGTCTTACTATTACTTCTTCATCCTCCCTTCGACCGTAAACCGTCCACCGCAAACCGTAAACCGATTTCATTATCTTATCTGTCTGCGCCTGGCTCAGTGTTGAAATGCGCGAAAAAATGGAATATAATGTGTCATTCGTTCATGAAAACCATTGAATTCAACCCCGACGGCAAGTCGACTGTCATTTCCGCGGACGTTTCCGCCCGGGACGATGACACCCGCGGCCAGGTGCTGTTCGAGGTACTGCCCCTCATCATCCACAAGCTGAAGAACAAGCTGACCCCCATTCTCGGCTACACGCAGATCCTCAAGTCCCGCGCCGACGACGATTTCGCCCGCGAGCGGCTGGAACGCATCGAGCGCAACACGGCCGAGATGGCTGAAAGCCTCAATACCCTGAAGGATTACGGCCGGCGCCGTTCCTGCCGCCTGCGGCCGGCCGCCCTCGGCGCCCTGTTGCAGGCGATGGCCCCGGAATGGCAGGCCGCGGCCGACGCCGCGTCGGCGCGGATCATCATCGAGTTCGAGCCCGGGCTGCCCGACCTGCCTGTCGACGAGGACCGGCTGCGGGTCCTGCTGCTCGACCTGGTCGCCAACGCGGCCAGGGCGCTCAGCGAGAAACCGCGGCAAGACCGCGAGATCCGCATCACCCTGCGCCGCGCCGGCGGCGCGCTGAAGCTTTCCGTCCGCGACAACGGCCGCGGCATGAACGAAAACGACCTGACCCTGGCCTGGACGCCCTTCCATGCCGGTTTCCCCGGCGGCGCCGGCCTGGGACTGGTGCTCTGCGAGAAGATCATCGCCGACCACGGGGCCGCCGGTTCGGTCGACTCCAGGGTTGGCGAGTTCAGCGAGTTCACGGTCTCTTTTCCCCTGTCATCCCCGCCGGAGACGGCGCATGCGGGCGCGGGGGAAGATCACCGCACGCGATCCTAAAGGAGGACCCATGAAGAATAAATTCGTGTTTTATTTCTCGAAGAAGCAGAGCGACGGCAACAAGGAGATGAAGAATCTCCTGGGCGGCAAGGGCGCCGGCCTGGCCGAGATGGCCAGCATCGGCCTCCCCGTCCCCGCGGGATTCACCATCAGCACCGAAGTCTGCGACCTGTACTATAAAAACAGCAAGCGCTACCCCGCCGGCCTGGACAAGGAAGTCGACGATAACATGCGCAGGCTGGAGCGCGAAGTGGGCAAGAAGTTCGGCGACCCTTCCGACCCGCTGCTGGTCTCGGTGCGCTCGGGCGCTCCCCTCTCCATGCCCGGCATGATGGAGACCATCCTGAACCTCGGCCTGAACGACCGCTCGGTGGAAGGGCTGGCCGCCAGGACCGGCAACCGCCGCTTCGCCCTCGACGCCTACCGCCGCTTCATCATGATGTACGGCTCGACGGCCAAGGGCATCGAGCGCGAGGAGTTCAGCCACGCCTTCGAGATGATCAAGAACGGCCGCACGCGCCAGCGCCTGGGCCTGGCCCCGCACCTCAAGGTCAACGACACCGACGTGAACGAAAGCGAGCTGGAGATGCTGGTCGGGGAATTCAAGGCTATCTTCAAGCGCAACATCGGCAAGGATTTCCCCCAGGATCCCCGGGAACAGCTGTGGGGCTCGGTCGACGCCGTCTTCGGTTCCTGGATGGCCGAGAAGGCGGTCACCTACCGCCGCGTGGAGAAGATCCAGGGCGTGATCGGCACCGCCGTCAACGTGCAGCAGATGGTCTTCGGCAACATGGGGCCCAAGAGCGGCACCGGCGTCTGCTTCACCCGCGACCCCAACAACGGCGAGAACGTCTTCTACGGCGACTACCTGGTCAACGCCCAGGGCGAGGACGTGGTGGCCGGCATCCGCACCCCGATCAAGCTCTCGGAGTTCGAGGACGCCGACCCCGTTTCCTACCGGCAGCTGGTCGACGTGCGCCGCATCCTGGAGAGGCACTTCAAGGACATGCAGGACCTGGAGTTCACCGTCGAGGAGGGCCGGCTGTACATGCTGCAGTGCCGCACCGGCAAAAGGTCGCCGGCGGCCTCCTTCCGCATCGCCGTGGACATGGTCGCCGAGAAGCTGATCCGCCGCGAGGACGCCATACTGCGCATCAAGGACAAGGACATCGAGGGCATCTTCTACCCGATCATCGACCCCGACCAGAAGGAGGAGATGAGGAAGAACTACCTGGTCACCGGCATCGACGCCGTCCCCGGCGCCGCCAGCGGCAAGGTGGTCTTCAACGCCAGGGACGCCGAAACCGCCGCCGCCCAGGGTGAGAAGGTCATCCTGGTGCGCAAGGAGACCAGCCCCGAGGATGTCGGCGGCATGCACGCCGCCCAGGGCATCCTGACCGCCACCGGCGGCAAGACCTCGCACGCCGCCGTCGTGGCGCGCGGCTGGGGCAAGTGCTGCATCGTCGGCTGCGAGAAGCTCAACATCAACTACGAGAAGGGAGAGATGTCGGTGGGCGACGCCGTGGTGCGCAAGGGCGAGGAGATCACCCTCAACGGCTCCACCGGCCAGGTCTATCGCGGCGGCCTGCGCCTGATCAAGCCCGAGCCCCCCGCCTCGTTCAAGATCCTGATGGGCTGGGTGGACCAGGCGCGCGCCATCCGCGTGCGCACCAATGCCGACACCCCCTACGACGCGGCCAAGGCCGTCGAGCTCGGCGCCGAGGGCATCGGCCTGTGCCGCACCGNNGCCTGGCCATCCAGGAGATGATCGTGGCCGACACCCTGCAGGGCCGCGTCGAGGCGCTGAACAAGCTGCTCCCCTTCCAGAAAGAGGACTTCAAGGGCATCTTCAAGGCCATGAACGGCTTCCCGGTCACCATCCGCCTCATCGACCCGCCGCTGCACGAGTTCGTCCCGCACACCGAGGAGAAGCAGATCCAGCTGGCGGACAAGATCGGCGTCCCCTTCGAGAAAGTGCGCCAGCGCGTCGAGCAGCTGCACGAGGCCAACCCCATGCTGGGCCATCGCGGCTGCCGCCTGGCCATCACCTACCCCGAGATTCTCGACATGCAGGTGCGGGCCGTCATCGAGGCCGCCTGCGAGTGCGCCGCCGCGGGCTTCAAGGTGCTGCCCGAGATCATGATCCCGCTGACCATCGACAAGAAGGAGCTGGGCATTTTGGGGCTGCGCACGCGCCTGGTGGCCGACACCGTCATCAAGGAGAAGCAGGTGCAGCTGAAATACCTGGTCGGCACCATGATCGAGGTGCCGCGCGCGGCGCTGCTGGCCGACCAGATCGCCGAGGAGGCCGAGTTCTTCTCCTTCGGCACCAACGACCTGACGCAGATGACCATGGGCATTTCCCGCGACGACGCCGGCAAGTTCCTTCCCGACTACGTCGACGAGAAGAAGGCCGGCGTTTTCGCCGAGGACCCTTTTCAATCGCTCGACCAGGCCGGGGTGGGCATGCTGGTGAGAATGGGCATCGAGAAGGGCCGCCAGACCAAGCCCGGCCTCAAGATCGGCATCTGCGGCGAGCACGGCGGCGAGGCCAAGTCGGTCGAGTTCTGCTGCAGGGTGGGAATGAATTACGTCTCCTGCTCCCCCTTCCGCGTGCCCATCGCCCGGCTGGCCGCCGCCCAGGCCGAGATCAAGCGGAAAGCGGCCGCCGCGCCGGCCAAGCCGAAAAAGGCCGCCAAAAAGGCTCCGGCCAAAAAAGCGCCGGTCCAAAAGATCGTAAAAAAAGCAAAACCCGCAAAAAAAGCGGCGGTCAAAAAGACCCTGAAAAAAGCAAAACCGGTCAAAAAGGCGATGGCCAAGAAGGCCCCGGTCAAAAAGGCGAAGGCCAAAGCCGGGAAAAAAGGCAAGAAGAAGTAGGGGCGAATAAATATTCGCCCTGATTTCAATCTGTCAGGCCAGGGAGCGAATTGTCACCCCATGGGGCGTATGATTATACGCCCCTACAAATACAATATCTTCGGCCGATCTCCGTCTTGACATTTTCCCGCCCATTTCCTAAAATCCAGTCACCACCATGAAAGCACTGGAAATCAAGGGATTGAAGAAGTCATTTCGCTCCAATTTCCTCATCAAAAAATTCCACATCCTGAAAGGCATCGACCTCGAGGTCGAAAAGGGCGAGATCTACGGCTTCCTGGGCCCCAACGGCGCCGGCAAGACCACCACCATCAAGTGCATCATGGGACTGCTCTCCCCCGACGCCGGCGAGGTCCTGATCGACGGCGAGCCCGCCGCGACGGTGAAAGCCCGTCAGCGCATCGGCTTCCTGCCCGAGAACCCATATTTCTACGACTACCTCACGGCGCGCGAGTTCCTGCTCTTTTCCGCCTCGCTGTTCAACATCCCCGAGAAGGAAGCGCGCGACAAGGTCGCCGCCCTCATCCACCGCGTCGGCTTGAGCGGCCACGAGGACCTGAAGCTGCGCAAGTTCTCCAAGGGGATGATCCAGCGCCTGGGGCTGGCCCAGGCCCTGGTCAACGACCCCGACCTGCTCATCCTCGACGAGCCCTTCTCCGGCCTCGATCCCGTCGGCCGCAAGGACCTGCGCACCCTCATCCTGTCGCTGCGCGAGCAGGGCAAGACCGTGTTCTTCTCCTCGCACATCCTGCAGGACATGGAGCTGATGGTCGACCGCGTGGGCATCATCCTGGACGGGGCCATCCGCCGCCAGGGCAGGCTGTCGGAGATGATCGCGCACAGCACGCAGTACCACGAGGTCGTCTGCGACCGTATCTCCGAGAAGGCGCTGGCCCGGATCCAGGCGAACTTCGCCTTGCGCGACGGCCAGTTCATCCTCACCCTGGCCAGCGACGCCGACGTCAACCTGGTGGTGGAGTCGATCATCCACAACAGCGGCCGCATCCTGGCCGTCCACCCGGTCAAGATGACCCTGGAGGACATCTTCTTCAGCGAGATGACCGGAGGGTCCTATGGGGTCCCGACGTCCCGGTCCAATGGGACCGGCGAGCCGCGCCGCCCCGCGACAGGGGGAAAGCCATGAAGCCGGGGATCAAGGGCATCGCCGTCAACACCTTCCGCGAGTCGGCGCGCAACAAGATGTTCTACCTGCTGGTCTTTTTCGGCATTCTTTTCGCCCTCAGCTCCAAGCTGGTCAGCTTCCTCACCCTGGGCGATGCCATGAAGGTGCTCAAGGACACCGGGCTGGCGGCCATCAACTTCTTCTGCGTGCTGATCGCCGTCTTCACCGGCATCAACCTGGTCTACAAGGAGATCGAGAGGAAGACGGTGTTCAACATCCTGAGCAAGCCGGTCTCGCGCGACGAGTTCATCGTCGGCAAGTTCCTGGGCCTGGCCCTGACCATGCTGACGGCGCTGGGCGCCATGGCCGTCATTTTCTTCGCCTTCGTCGCCCTCAACGGCGGCGGCTTCGACCTGGGCATCCTCCTTTATTTCTTCATGCTCTACCTGGAGTTGCTGGTCATCGTGGCCGTCTCGCTGCTGTTCTCCTCCTTCACCACCCCCATCCTGGCCTTTATCTTCACCGTGTCGCTCTACCTGATCGGCCACGTCATGTGGACGTACAACGAGTTCAAGAACTACCTGGCCATCCCCCTGTGGCGGATCTTCACCCAGGCGCTGTACTACCTGCTGCCCAACCTGGCCAAGTTCAACATCAAGAACGAGGTGGTGCTGGGGACGGCGCTCGATCCCTGGTCCATCCTGTTCTCGGTGCTCTACGCCCTGGCCTATGTCCTGGCGCTGCTGGCCCTGACCGTGCTGATCTTCCGCCGCCGGGAATTCCAATGACCCGCCGCCGCTGGCTCGCCGTGGCGGCCCTCTCCGGCCTGCTGCTGGCGGCGGGGATGCAGCAACGCTTCGACTCCACCGTCGACTACTTCGGCGAGCGCAGCGCCTTCGTCTCCCTGCCCTCGGGCAAGACGCTGCGCGTCCTCTCCTTCGGCTACCGCAACCTCGCCGCCGACCTGCTCTTCATCTGGTCGATCCAGTTCTATTCCGCCTACAACATCCGCAACCGCTTCGACTTCATCGAGCGCGTGTACGACACCATCACCGACATCACGCCCGAGTACAAGGAGCCCTACATCATCGGCTCGCTGATCATGGCCCACGAGGCCAACGACCTGCCCATGGCGCTGCGCCTTCTGGAAAAAGGCTCGCGCCTCAACCCCGACGAGTGGATCTTCGACCACGACGCGGGGTTCTACTGCTACAAGTACCTGAAGGACTATGCCAAGGCCGAGGAGTACTACAACCGCGCCGCCGCCAAGCCCGGCGCCCCGGTCTTCATCAAGCGCATGAAAGCGCACCTGGTGTACCTGCGCGACGACCCCGAGATGGCCACGCGCATGTGGCTGGACATCCTGCACCACGCCGAGGACACCCTGACGCGCGACTCGGCCTTCAACCACCTCTACCAGATCAAGGCCGAGGCCGACCTGCCGCTGCTGCAGCAGAAGATCGCCGAGTACCGGCGGCAGTACCGGCGGCCGCCGGCGGTGCTGGCCGACCTGGCGCGCGCCGGGCTGCTGCGGGAAATCCCCCGGGACTTCGCCGGCGACGAGTACATCTACGATGGCGCCAGCGGCACGGTGACGGCGCAGAGGATCTTCCGATGGCAGAAGCGCTGAGCATCGTTTTCGGCCTCATCGTCGGCAGCTTCCTCAACGTGGTCATCCACCGCCTGCCGCTGAAGCAGGACATCGTCTTCCGCCCCTCGCACTGCCCGCGCTGCCAGGCCGCCATCCCCTTCTATCTGAACGTACCCGTCCTGAGCTACCTCGTGCTGCTGGGGCGCTGCCGCTCCTGCCGCGCGCCCATCTCGCCGCGCTATCCCCTGGTCGAGGCGCTGACCGCCTTCAGCTTCTGGCTGGCCCATAACACGTACGGACTCGGCCTGCACGCCGTTGCCGCCGCCGTTTTCCTGTGCCTGCTGATCACGCTGGCCTTCATCGACCTGCAGCACATGATTCTCCCCGACGAGCTCACCCTGGGCGGCGCCGCCCTGTTCTTCGCCTACTCGTTCTTCCACCCCGAGATCGCGACGATGGACGCCGTGCTCAGCGGCATCGGCGCGGCCCTGTTCTTCGCCGGCCTCTTCTATTTCTACCTCAAGGTGCGCAGGATCGAGGGGCTCGGCTTCGGCGACGTCAAGATGGTGCTGCTGCTGGGACTGTTCCTGGGCCTGCACCGGCTGGCGGTGGCCGTCATGCTGGCCTCGCTCTCCGGGGTGCTGGTGGGGCTCTATTTCATCCTCTGCAAGAAAAAGGACCTCAAGCTCGCCCTGCCCTTCGGCCCCTTCCTGTCCCTGGGGGCCTACGCGGCGCTCTTCTGGGGCGACGCGCTCCTGGCCTGGGTGAGCTCGCTGTGGGGGCTGCCGTGAGAAGGTCGTCGCTGTTCCTGCTGCTGGTGATCGAGATCCTGGCGCTGTTCGTCTTCGAGAACATGCGCGCCCTCTTCACTACCTTGGAGAAGAACGAGCGCGAAGCCATCATCGCCCACGCCGACCTGCAGGCCGAGCTGCACCTGCTGCGCGCGCTGCGGGACGGCCAGCCGCCGGGGCGCTCGAAATACTTCGACCGCGTCACGCCGCTGCACCGGGCCGAGCCGGATCAACGGCTGGTCGCCGCCGACGACGGGCTGCGCGTGGAGATCCGCAAGCCGCTGGCGAACGGCAGGGGGCTGCTTTTCAGCCGGGCCGTGCGCTCGCCCCAGCTCCGCTCGTTCCAGGGGATGAAGAAGGTCCTGTCGCTCATGGTCCTGTTCCTGGGGCTGGCCATCGCCGCCAGCGGCATCTACTTCATGGTGCTGCTGCGCAGGAAGAAGCCCGAGCCGGCCCCGGGCGCCGGCTCCCCCCTCCAGGACTACCTGGTGGACCTGAAGAGCGCCCAGCTGGAGCTGCAGGACCTGGTCGCCAGCCAGCGCCGCGCCTCCAGCGAGCAGGAGCAGCTGAACCAGAGCATCATCAGCAACGCCCGCCTGGGCATGATCTATCTGTCCCCCGGCGGCCGGGTGGAGATCTTCAACCCGGCGGCGCAGGAGCTGTTCGGCCGCGGCTTCGCCGCCGTCAAGAACCTGCCGCTGGCCGAGGCGCTCCCCGATCACGCCGAGCTGGCCCGTTTCATCCTCGCCGGCGACAGGAAAAGCTCCTGTGAATTCGACAGCGGCGCAACCATCCTTGCCGTCGACGTCGTTCCCGTCGGTGCGGGGCGGGACGGGCCGGCGGGCGCCGGCGCCCCCCCCGACGAGGCCATGAAGGGGCGGCTGGCCCTGGTGCGCGACGTCAGCGACGAGCGCCAGCGCGAGCGGGTGCGCCGCCAGAACGACAACCTGATCATGCTCGGCGAGATGGCCGCCTCCCTGGCCCACGAGGTGCGCAACTCGCTGGGCGTCATCCTGGGCTACAGCAAGGCCATGAGCGGCGAACCGGAAAAGACGGCCAAGGTCGTGCGCGAGGTGCAGTTCGTGACCGAGATGATGGAGAGCTTCCTGCGCTTCGCCCGGCCGGTGGAGAAGATCGCCCGCAAGCCGGTCGACCCCGGGCCGCTGATCGCGGCGGCGGCCGCCGCCCAGGACCTGGCGGTCGAATTGCCCGCCGGGCGCCTGGAGCTGCAGAGCGATCCGCTGCTGCTCCACGTCGTATTCACCAACCTGGCGATGAACGCCCGCCAGGCCGGCGCCGGCAGCCTGCGCGTCGAATTCGCTTCCGCCGCGGCGCCGGTCATCGTCCTCGCCGACGACGGCCAGGGGATCGCCGCGGCCAACGCCGACAAGATCTGGCTCCCCTTCTTCAGCTCCAGGGACAAGGGGACGGGGATGGGACTGGCGACGGTGAAGAAGATCGTCAGCGCGCTGGGGGCCGACATCCAGTTGCTCAATCCAGGAGAACCCGGAGCCAAATTCAAGATAACGTTCTATTCGTGACGAGTAACCAGAGAATGGATGAAATCGGTTGACGGTTGACAGTATCAGCCAAGAAGTGAAATCGGTTGACGGTAGACGGTTGACGGTTTACGGAAAGAGAAGATGTAATAGTAAGAATAAAATTCCAAGCTCCAAGCACCAAATTCCAAACAAATTCCAAATTCCAAATTCGAATGACCAAAACGAAGAAATTGCAATTTCAAAGGAGATTTCGTTTCGGACATTGGAATTTGGAGCTTGGAATTTGTTTGTTATTTGGAATTTGTGATTTGGAATTTAAGTCCTATGTAATTCACGCGAAGATTTATTTCAGGTTGCAATTCATTTATAATAACACCATGAAAACTATCGCAATCGTCCTGGCCGGCGGCACGGGAACGAGATTGAAAGGGCCTGAGCCCAAGCAATTCCGGAAAATCGGCGGCAAAGCACTGCTGGAGATCTGCCTGAAGGGATTCCAGGAGCAGAAGGGCATCAGCGGCATGGTGCTGGTCTGTCCCAAGGCGTACCTGCAGCGCGCGAAGCTGATCGCCGGCAAATATCCCAAGGTGACCGCCGTCCTCGCCGGGGGAAAGACGAGACAGGAGTCGGCGGCCATCGGCGTCACCGCAGCCATAGGCGCTGAAAGGGTGCTCATTCACGACGCCGCGCGGGCGCTTGTCCCCGCGCCGGTGATCGGCCGCGTGCTGGCGGCGTTGAAAAAGAGCGCGGCGGTCATGCCCGTCGTCCCCGCCGGCGACACCACCGTGCGTGTCGACGAAAAGGGTTCCGTCACTGCGGTCCTGGACCGCGACAAGCTGCGCCGCGTCCAGACCCCGCAGGGCTTCCGGGCCGACATCATCCGCATCGCCCACAAACTGGCCAACGAGGAGGGATTTCGCGATGCCGGCGACGATTGCTCGCTGGTGCTGAGATACGGGCTGGCCCCGGTGGTGACGGTCGAGGGCGATGTCGCCAATATCAAGGTGACCGTGCCGCAGGACCTGCTGCTGGCGAAGGCAATCATGGAAATGAACTAGGCTCACGGCGGACGGCAGAACTAAGAATTATTAATAAGACTTAAATTCCAAATCCCAAGCACCAAATTCCGAATAAATTCCAAATTCCAATTACCAAATCCCCTGACGGGGACTTTGACCAAAACAAAGAAAATTCCATGCAAGGAGCTTTCGTTTTGGAAATTGGAATTTGGAATTTGGTGCTTGTTTGGGATTTGGAATTTGGGATTTGGAATTTAAGTCTTCGTATTGCTTTTTTCTGACCGTCAACCGTAAACCGTACACCGTAAACCGATTGCACTGCATGCCTGCACCCTACGCCATATTCTGATATACGCGCGCCCTCTGTTAATTTTACAGCCGATACGCTATAATACGCGTCGCAAATCCATGAAGAAATACCGATTCCTTTTCACCGGCGGCGGCACCGGCGGCCATGTCTATCCCAACATCGCCATCTACGAGGCCCTGAAGGAGAAATACCCCGACGCCGAGTTCCTTTACGTCGGCACCCGCAGGGGCAGCGAGGCGGCCATCATCCCCGCGCTCTCCCAGCCCATGGATTTCGTCCACGTCCCCTCCCGCGGCCTGCCGCAGCGCGTCAGAAGCCCCCGGACGCTCCTGGCCCTGGCCGCCATCTTCTGCGGAGCGGTCAAGAGCTTTTTCATCCTGCGCCGCTTCAAGCCCGACGTCGTCATCGGCAGCGGCGGCTACGCGGCGGCGCCGGTGCTGCTGGCGGCGGCGCTGCTAAAAAAGGGCGTGTTCATCCACGAGCAGAACGCGGTCCCCGGCCGCCTCAACCTGTTCATCGCCCGCTTCGCCACCCGGGTCGGCGTCGCCTTCCCTTCGACCGCCGCCTTCTTCCCCGCCGCCAAGGTGGTCCACGCCGGCTATCCGCTGCGGCGCTCGATCCGCAGCGCCGCCGGCAGCAGCAACACCCCTTCCGCGGGCTACCGCGTCGAAGCCTGGCGGGACGGCCATCAGGATACGCCCGCTTCGGGAATTCTCAGGGCCCCGAGCGGAGATCCCAAAGGCCGCGCCAAGCTGGGCATCCCGCCCAACAGCCGCGTCCTGTTCATCTTCAGCGGCAGCATGGGGGCGCGCACCATCAACCGCGCCGTCGCCGAGGCCATGCCGCGCCTGCTCTCCATCCCCAACCTGTTCGTCGTCATGTCCACCGGCAAGGCCTACAGTTCTGCCTACAAGGCCTACGACGACACGGTCAGCCGCCTGGAGCACCAGGGCCTGCCGCCGCAGATCGACGGCCGGCTGCTGATCAGGGAATACTTCGACCAGATCGCCGAGGTTTACGACGTCTCCGACCTGGTGGTCTCGCGCTCCGGCGCCGGCGCCATCCAGGAGCTCACCGCCAAGGGGCTGCCCGCCATCCTGGTGCCCAAGATCGACCTGCCGGGCGACCACCAGGTGCTCAATGCCCGCGAGATCGAGAAGGCCGGCGGCGCCCGCGTCCTGTACGAGGAGGCCGGGCGCACCCGGCGTCCGGGGGAGATCGTCCTGGCCGCCGACGCCCTGGCGACTGCGGTCGAGGAGCTGATCGCCGCCCCCGACCAGCTGGCCGCCATGCGCAGGAACCTGCTGGCCCTGGAGCGGCCCGACAGCACCGCCATCATCCTCGAGGCGGTGGAGGGCATCATCCACCGGCAGGGCGCGGCCAGGGAGGCCGAGATCCGCGCCTTCTACCTGCAGGCGGTCGATGAGGAAAGGAACCTGGAGCTGCCCTTCCCCTCCACCACGGTGGGCAATACGTTCCTTTCCGACGTCGAGCTGGCCAAGCTCAGCGCCCCGGTGCGCTTCACCGTGCGCCTGCTGGCGGAAGGGGAATTCCCGGCCATGGCCCGGGTGCAGAAAGGGCGCGTCCTGCTCAACGGCCGCGAGATCAACGACTGGGTGCTGCTGCGCCATGACGACCGCCTGGAGATCGGGGACAGCGCCTACATCTTCAAGAGCTACCTGGAAAAGACCGACAACCTGAGCAACGACGAAAACCCCTGCGCCCCGGCCCACCCCGACTCGCCGCTGGTCGCCCGCCTGGCCGACCTCGGCCGCGCCGTCGTGGCGGCGGCCCTGTTCGGCGCCGGCCGGGCCGTCGACGCCTTCTCCGCCGCCCTGGCCGTCGCCGGCTTCCTGCGCCGCCTGGTCGGCTCCAACGCCATGGGCCGCGTTTTCATGCCGATATTCGCCCGCCTGTTCCAGCGCTCGCCGCGGCGCAAGGCCTGGGAGGCGGCGTCGGCGCTGAGCGCGGGCACGGCGCTGCTCTCGCTGCTGATCGCCGCCGCGGCCATGCTGCTGGCGCCGGCGATCATCGCCCTGGTCTTCCCGGGGTTCGGCCGGGGCGGGACGGCGACGACGGCCGCCAACATGCTGCGCACCCTGCTGCCGGTGGTCATGCTGGGCACGCTGTCGGCCCTGATGACCGTCTACCTGCGCGCCTTCGGGCGCCGCCTCGCCGCCGAAGCGTCGGGACTGCTGTTCGCCGCCGCGGCCGTGGCCGGCATTTTCATCTTCTACCATGGCAGCGGCCCCTATGCCCTGGCCTGGAGCATCATCTTCGCTTCCCTGCTGCAGATCCTTTTTCTCCTGCCCCTGCTGGCCGTCACCCTGGCCAGGCCCGGGCTGGAGTTCTCCTTCCGCCCGTCGTTCCGCGCTTCGCGGCAGGTGAACCGCAAGTACGCCGCGCGCATGGGCCCGGCCGGCCTGGGCGCGGCCCTGGCCCAGGCCCCGCCCCTGATCGAGCGCTGCGTGGCGTCCGCCCTGCCCATCGGCTCCATCTCCTTCCTCTATTTCGCCACCGAGCTTTCGCGCCTGCCCTTCACCCTGGTGGCGCGCGCCGCCCACAACCGCTCGCTGCGCGACCTCCCCGCCCCCACCTCGCTGATGGACCGCGAGCGGACGCAGCGGCTGCTGCTGGACGGTTTCCGCAACAGCCTGTTCCTGCTGGCGCCGCTGTCGATCCTGCTGATCGTGCTGGCGGAGCCCTTCGTGGCGCTGCTGCTCCAGCGCGCCCATTTCGCCGCCGCCGAGGCGGCCGGCACGGCCCGGGTGCTGCAGTTTTACGCCCTGGGCCTTACGGGCTGGGGGCTGCAGTCGCTGACCGCGCGCATTTTCGCCGCCCGCCTGGAAGCGCGCAGCGCCATGGTATCCGATATCGCGCTGCTGGCCCTGCAGCTGCCGCTGACCGTGCTGCTGGCCCGCACGCGTCTGGGCGTTGCCGGCATCGCCCTGGCCGCCTCGCTGGCCGCCACCGCCGTCGGCCTGGCCCGCGTCGCGCTGCTGCAGCTTCGCCTGCGCCGCGAGGGCGCGCCGCCCGCCGCCAGGGAGCTGTTCGCCGCCGCGGGCAAGACCCTCAGCGCCTGCCTGCTGATGGTCATCGCCGTCGTTGAGGCCGAATTCGTCTTCCAGCGCATCCAGTTCAGCTCCGGCACCCTGCGCAGCGCCATCCTCTGCGTGTCGCTATCCTTCATGGGCACGGCGGTCTATTTCCTCTCCTCGCTGCTGCTCAAGAACACCGGCATCCTGATGTTCAAGAAGCGCGGCCGCAAGGGCCGCAACGGCACGCCGCTCTCGCTGCTCCCGCCGTTCCGCTTCCTGGACGCCGTCGCCGCCAACCCCGATTTCTACAAGTCGGAATACCGCTACAAGACCAGCATCTATCTCTCCAGCCCCTCCTGGGAAGTGCGCAACGTCGGCATCAAACTGGTCGGGCTGTTCCGGGACAAGGCCAAGGTCCCCTACCTGGTCGACCTGCTGACCGCGGGCCGCGGCAACGGCTTCATGCGCCGCAACGCCCTGCAGGCGCTGAAGGCGATCAATCCCTGGGACGAGGAGATCCTCCGGCTGCTGCTGCGCCTGCTGGGCGACGGCTACTTCGAGGTGCGCGCCGCCGCCATCGACTACCTGGGCCAGAACATCAGCGAGGCCGAGTACGCCCGGCTGCGTCCGCAAGTGGAGCGCCGCCTGGCGCGCGGCAGCAGCCAGGAAAAGATCGCCTGCCTGCGGCTGCTGGCGCGCAAGGGCGGCCTGGAGGACCTGGCGCGCCTGCAGCGCCTCTACCTGAGCAGCAACTCGCTGGTGCGCGAGGAGCTCCTGGAGCTGCTGTACGCCTTCTTCCGCCGCGGGCTGCTGAGCGCCGACGAGGTGAAGCAGCAGGCGCGGCAGGTGCTGGTCACCTCCGACCACCTGATCCCCGAGTTCCGCGTCAAGTCCATCATGCAACGAATCTACCGGGAGGCCGACCGCCCATGATCGCCTGGATCGGTGAACTGTTCGCCAACCTGCCGGGCCAGCGCCTGCTGACCTACATCACCTTCCGCGCCCTGATGGCCGTGCTCACCTCGTTCGTGGTGGGCATCGTGCTGGGGCGGCGCATCATCCGCGCCATCTACCAGCTGAACTTCCGCGACCGCGCCCGCGACTTCGGCGACATGTCGCCGCGCAACAAGGACGGCACGCCGACCATGGGCGGGCTGATCATCTTTTTCTCGCTGCTGGTCTCGCTGCTGCTGTGGGGCAGCTGGCGCAAGCCCAACGACTTCTTCCTGGTCACGATGATCTTCACCGCCTTCTGGTTCACGGCGCTGGGCTTCTTCGACGACTACCTGAAGAACATCCGCGGCGGCAGCGACCTGGGCATGAACCGCGGCCTGAAGCTTTTCCTGCAGGGGCTGTTCGGCGTCATCCTGGCGCTGCTGCTGCTGGGCTCCGACGCCTCGCCTTTTGCCGCGGGCACGGCCGCGCAGCTGCACCTGCCGTTCCTCAAGACGCCGCTGCTCGACCTGGGGATCTTCTACTACCCCTTCATCGTGCTGGTGATCATCGCCATCGCCAACGCCATCAACTTCGCCGACGGCCTCGACGGGCTGGCCACGGTGCCGTCGGGCCTGCTGATCGGCGTCTACGCCGTCTTCGCCTACATCATCGGCAACTCGCTCACGGCCAAGTACCTGTGGTTCCCCTATATCCCGGGCGCCGGCGAGCTGGTGGTGGTGCTGGCCGCCCTGGTCGGCGCCCTGGCCGCCTTCCTGTGGTTCAACGCCTACCCCGCCGAGGTGTTCATGGGCGACACCGGCTCGCTGCTCATCGGCGGCGTCATCGCCACCTCGGCCGTGCTGCTCAAGCAGGAGCTGCTGTTCGTCATCGCCGGCGGCATCTTCGTCATCGAGTTCCTGTCGGTCTTCATCCAGGATTACATCGGCATCAAGCTGCTGAAGCGGCGCATTTTCTACCGCGCCCCCATCCACCACACCTACCAGTTCCTGGGCATCGCCGAGCCCAAGATCGTGGTCCGTTTCTGGATCCTGGCCGTGATCTTCACCCTGGTGAGCCTGATCAGTATCAAGCTGCGCTGAAATTTCATCAATGGAGCCCCCCATGGCAAAAATGAACCCCGGCAAGGAAAACGGCAGGCAGGCCGCCGCCGCCTGGCACGCCTTGAGCGCCGAGGAGGTCGCGCGCGAGCTGGCCACTCCGCCCGAGAGCGGGCTGGACGAGAACGAGGTCCGGCGGCGCCGGGAACTCCACGGCGCCAACGAGATCGCCGCCGCCCGGCGCCCCGGCTTCCTGCAGCTGCTGCTGGCCCAGTTCAACAACTTCATCATCCTGCTGCTGATCGGCGCGGCGGGCGTCTCGGGGCTGCTCGGCGAGTGGATCGAGGCGGCGGCCATCCTGGCCATCGTGGTGCTGAACGCCACCCTGGGCGTGATCCAGGAGCAGCGGGCCGAGCAGGCGCTGACGGCCCTGAAGAAGCTGGCCGCCCCCGAGGCGCAGGTGCTGCGCAACGGCTCGCGGCGCTCGCTGCCGGCGCCGGACCTGGTCCCGGGCGACATCGTCTTCATCGAGGCCGGCAACTACGTCCCGGCCGACGTGCGCCTGATCGAGGCGGTGAACCTGCGCCTGGAGGAGGCGGCGCTTACCGGCGAGTCGCTGCCCGTGGAAAAGGACGCCCACATCCGCCTGGAGGCCGATGTGCCCCTGGGCGACCGCAGGAACACCGCCTTCATGGGCACGCTGGTCGCCGCCGGCCGCGGCAAGGGCATCGTGGTCTCCACCGGCATGCATACGCAGATCGGCCTGATCGCCGTCATGCTGCAGAACGTCGAGCAGGAGACCACGCCCCTGCAGAAGCGCCTGGACGGCCTGGGCAGGACGCTGGGCATCGCCGCCCTGGCCGTCTGCGCCCTGGTGTTCGCCATCGGCCTCTGGCGCGGCCACGCGCCGCTGGAGATGTTCATGCTCGCCGTCGGGCTGGCCATCGCCGCCGTCCCCGAGGGGCTGCCGGCGGTGGTCACCATCAGCCTGGCCCTGGGCATGCGCGAGATGGTCAAGCGCCACGCCCTGATCCGCCGCCTCTCCTCGGTGGAGACGCTGGGCTCGACCACGGTCATCTGCACCGACAAGACCGGCACCCTGACCCAGAACAAGATGACCGTCACCCGCTTGTGGGCGGATGACGACCTGCTGGAGGTCACTGACGCCGGCAATACCCTGAGCGGGGAATTCCGCCGCGACGGCCGCGCCGTCGACCTGAACGAGCACTGGGCGATCCTCACCGCCTTGTGGATCGGCGCCCTGAACAACGACGCCCACATGGAGATCTCGGGCGAGAGCGAGGGCCGGGGCGCCTCCTACCGCATGGTCGGCGACCCCACCGAGGGGGCGCTGCTGGTGGCGGCGGCCAAGGCCGGCTGCCTGCCGCGGCCGCTCTACGAGGCCTATCCGCGCGTGGCCGAGGTGCCCTTCGACGCCACGCGCAAGAACATGATCACCGTGCACCACATCTTCAAGCCCCGCAAGGCCGACAGCTCGCCGTTCAACGAGAGCCACCAGGACAGCGGCTACGCCGTCGCCGTCAAGGGGGCGCCCGACATGGTGCTCAAGCTGTGCACGCACATGCACCGCGACGACGACAGCGTCATTCCCCTGGACGACGCGGCGCGGCAGCGCATCCTGGAGGCCAACGACGCCATGACCCGCGCCGCGCTGCGCGTCCTGGGCCTGGCCTACCGCGTCGACCGCGAGCTCCCCGACGTCGGCAACGTCGCCGCCGTCGAAAAGGACCTGATCTTCGTCGGCCTGGCGGGGATGATCGATCCGCCGCGCGAGGAGGTGGCGCCGGCGCTGGCCAAGGCCGGCGCGGCGGGCATCCGCACCATCATGATCACCGGCGATTACCCCGAGACGGCGCGGGCCATCGCCTCCTCCATCAGCCTGCTGCGCCCGGGTCACCAGGTGCTGACCGGCCGCGACGTCGACCTGCGCAGCGACGAGGAGCTGCGGCGCGAGGTGAAAAAGACCGACGTCTTCGCCCGCGTCTCGCCGGAGAACAAGCTGCGCATCGTCAACTCCCTGCGCGCCGAGGGCGAGGTGGTGGCCATGACCGGCGACGGCGTCAACGACGCCCCATCGATCAAGGCCGCCGACATTGGCGTGGCCATGGGCATCACCGGCACCGACGTGGCCAAGGAGAGCGCCGACATGGTGCTCACCGACGACAATTACGCCAGCATCGTCTCGGCCGTCGAGCAGGGACGCATCATCTACGACAACATCCGCAAGTTCGTCTTCTTTCTCCTCTCCTCGAACGTGGCCGAGATCGCCATCATCTTCCTGGCCATGCTGGCCGGCGTGCCCTCGCCGCTGACCGTCATCCAGCTGCTATGGCTGAACCTGCTCACCGACGGCGCCCCGGCGCTGGCGCTGGCCATGGAGAAGGGCGACCCGGAGATCATGAGCCGCAGACCGCGCCCGCCGAAAGAGCCGGTGATCAACGCCACCATGCGCCTGGGCATCGCCGTGCAGACCGTCGCCCAGGCCGGCGCCGTCCTGACCGCGTTCGCCGTCGGTCTGCTCTGGCACCTGCGCGCCGGCGACACGCTGCCCCCGGGGGCCAACCCGCTGGCCTTCCTGCTGCAGTACGACTGGCGCGGCCTGGACGTGCAGAGCGCCGAGACCATGGCCTTCCTCACCCTGTCGCTGTGCGAGCTGTTCCGCGCCTACACCGTGCGCTCCGAGCGGTTGTCGGTGTTCCGCATCGGCGTCTTCTCCAACCGCACCATGCAGTACGCCGTGGGGCTTTCCCTGCTGCTGCTGGGGCTGGTCGTCTCCGTGCCCTTCCTGCAGCCCATTTTCAACACCCACTTCCCGACCCTGCGCGAGTGGGGGGTCGTGCTGGGACTTGCCCTGGTGCCGGCCATTGCCGAGGAGATCACCAAGTGGTTCCTGCGGCGTAAGGATCAGGGAGCGCAGTAATTATTGCTCGCGGAGCGGTGCGGGCTGGAGCGCGGAGCGCAACGCGGTATTGAATCCGGGACGAGGATGTAATATAATGACAGTGATCGCTGTCTTCCCCTGCATTCCCGTCAGCGGCCGGATGTCATCATGCGAACGAGGTAAACACATGAACGCTTTGAAATTTATTCTTTTGATCGCCGCCTGCAGCCTGCTCTTCCCCCGCAACGCCTACGGTTACATCGATCCCGGCACCGGCAGCTATGTCTTCCAGATCCTCATCGCCGCCTTCGTCGCCCTGTCCTTCGCCGTCAAGGTGTACTGGCACAAGATCAGGAAATTCGTCGGCGGCCTGTTCAGCAAAAAGAAAGATGCCCCCCAGTGACGGGAACGTCGCCGGGTCTTTCCGCGACCCCAGCGGTTTTCTTTTCCGGCGGGCCGGCATTCTCTACCGCCAGGTCAATTCCGCTTACAAGGAGCATTACGACCTGCTGATCTCCTCGGGCCTGGCCGCCGAGCTGCAGGCCGGGGGCATGCTGATCGGCCACGAGGAATGCGGCCCGGACCTGGCCCGCACATCCGATGCCTACAAGGTCCTGAAGCCGGAGCTTGTCCCCTTCATCTCCCACCCTTACGAGTGGTGCTTCAGCCAGCTCAAGGATGCGGCGCTGCTGACGCTGGCCATCCAGAAAAAGGCCCTGGCGCGGGGCATGTCGCTCAAGGACGCCTCGGCCTACAACGTGCAGTTCGTCAACGGCCGTCCCGTGCTGATCGACACCCTCTCCTTCGAAAAATACCATGAAGGCCGGCCCTGGGTGGCCTACCGCCAGTTCTGCCAGCACTTCCTGGCCCCGCTGGCACTCATGGCCCATCGCGACGTGCGCCTCAACCAGCTGTCCAGGATCCACCTGGACGGCCTGCCCCTGGATTTGGCCTCGGAGCTGCTTCCCCTGGGCACGCGCTTCAAGTTTTCCCTGCTTTCGCACATCCACCTGCACGCCAAGTCGCAGAAGCGCTACGAGAACAGGCCGGTCGCGGCCCGGACGCGGCCCATCTCCCGCTTCGCGCTCCAGGCCCTGGTCGACAGCCTGGAGTGCGCCGTCAGCAAGCTGCAATGGCGGCCGCGGGGAACGGAATGGGGCGATTACTACGACGCAACGAATTATTCCGGCCAGGCATTCGAGCATAAAGGATCGCTGATTTCCGCCATCCTGAACGAGATCCGCCCCGGCCAGGTCTGGGATATCGGCGCCAATACCGGGCTGTTCAGCCGCCTCTCCTCCCGGGCCGGCATCCCCACCGTCGCCATCGACATCGATCCCGCGGCGGTCGAAAAGAACTACCGCCAGTGCAAGCAGGACCATGAGAAGTTCCTGCTGCCGCTGGTCGGCGACATCACCAATCCCAGTCCCGGGATCGGCTGGGAGAACGAGGAGCGCCGGTCACTGCTGCAGCGGGGCCCCGTCGACGCGATACTGGCGCTGGCGCTGGTGCACCACCTGGCCATCGCCAACAACCTGCCCCTGGCCCGCATTGCCGAATTCTTCAGCCGCGCCTGCCGCACCCTGATCATCGAGTTCATCCCCAAGAGCGATTCGCAGGTCCGGCGCCTGCTGGCCACCCGCGAAGACATATTCCCCGGCTATGATGTCGCGGGGTTCGAGAAGGAATTCCGGGCCTTCTTCGCCATCGAGCGACGCGAGCCGATCAGGGAGTCGGAGCGATTCCTGTACCTGATGAAGAGCAAGATCAGGGTTGACAAATAGCTATTACAAGATACCGGGAATCGGTTGACGGTTTACGGTGTACGGTTTACGGTAAACGGTAAGAGCAGAGGTAATTGTAAGACTTAAATCCCAAATAACAAGCACCAAATTCCAAACAAATTCCAAATTCCAAAATCCAATGACCCAAACGAAGAAAATACCATTGAAAGGAGCTTTCGTTTTGGAAATTGGAATTTGAATTTTATTTGTTATTTGGAATTTGGGATTTGGAATTTAAGTCTTAGTAATGACTTTTCTTCCCGTAAACCGTAAACCGTCCACCGTAAACCGATTGCTTTCATCTCTTGCTGACACTGTCACTGACNNGAAATTGGAATTTGGAATTTGGATATTATTTGGAATTTGGAATTTGGGATTTGGAATTTAAGTCTTACTATGACTTCTCTTTCTTACCGTCTACCGTAAACCCTCTACCGTACACCGATTACCTTCATTACCGTGCTGCCATGCCCCGCCTACTTGATTTATCGCCGGTTTTACGCTACTATCTGCGTAATGATCAACCCATTCAAGCGCAAACCGAAAGCCCCCAAGCCGCCGCGCACGGTCTCCGTCTGGCGCGAATACTTCGAGCTCATCGCCGAGACCCTGATCTACGTGTTCTTCGTGAACACCTTCCTGCTGCAGTCGTTCGTCATCCCCACGCCGTCGATGGTGAGCACGCTGCTGGTCGGCGACCACCTGCTGGTCGACAAGGTCTCCTACTCCAACTCCATCAGCCCGGCCGGCAACTTCCTGCTGCCGCAGGTGAAGATCCGGCGCGGCATGATCGTCACCTTCAAGGCGCCCCCCGACATGGAAAAGGAGTACGTCAAGCGCGTGATCGGCATGCCCGGCGACCGCCTGCGCATCGTCGACAAGAAGGTCTTCGTCAACGACCAGCCGCTCGCCGAGCCCTACACCCGGTTCAGGGGCGAAGAATACTCCAGCTGCTTCCCGCCGCAGAACCACTACGAGTGGTACTTCCAGTTCCCCTTCGCCCTGCGCAAGACGCAGACGAACGCCGACGGCACCGTCGACTACGTCGTGCCGCCGCGCCACTATTTCTGCATGGGCGACAACCGCGACAACTCCTTCGATTCGCGCTACTGGGGCCCGGTTCCTTTCGAATACGTCGTGGGCAGGCCCTGGCGCATCTATTGGTCGTATGAATCGGAGACCGAGGAATACCTGACCCCGGGACTGATTTACAAGATCAAGGACATCGCCTTGACCATCGTCAGGTTCTTTTCGCATACGAGATGGGAAAGGACGATCAAGGCGATTGAATAAAGAAGGTTCGAAGTTCGATGTTCGATGTTCGACGTTGTAAGAAAAGGCAATTCAGAGCAATCTATCAGTTAAATTCGATCCTATCGAGATCGCTAATTTTTCCGCTCCGAAAACCTCGAACTTCGAACGTCGAACCTCGAACTTGCCATTTTGCAGATGAGCTCTAGTTTCAAAGGAAATTGGTTGGTAAACTACGACCCTGCCGAATTCAAATATTTGGATATTTTGCTTTCTTTGGCGCAAATTCAAGACTATTTCGACAAAATCGGCAGCAAATTCAATTCCATAAATATCAATTTTAATAAAAACAACGACAAGAATTACTATTTTAAAGAAAAAGAAGATATTTTCTTAATTTTAAATGATATTAAAGGTGAATTCCAAGAAACAGGCAGCAAACCAAACGAAATTGCCCAATTCAAGCCTCTGAAAAAGGCAATCAAGACTATTTCCTTGCTTTTTCCGCGGCTGGAGAGCGATCCCCGGTGGAAGACCATGGGACTGCCGGCGGGGCATATGCTGCTGGCATCGAGCTTGAAGGCAAGCGGGTTTGCGCCGACAGCCCGGTCGTTGTCGCTTTCCGGCGAAAATCGCCTTCCTGAGGCGCTTTCTGCCGACATGACGGGGATTACCCTATTCGAGGACCTTTTGCCACTCCTGAGGCCGCTATTGGCCGATTTTAAGGGTTCCAATGATAGTATCCTGGCCGTGGGGGGGCCGTTCCCTACTTTGTCCCCGCTATCGGCCATTTACCACCTGCCGAAGGTCAATCTGTTCGTCCGCGGCGAGGCCGAGATGGCCCTGCCCGGAATACTCCGGGCGCTGAACCGGAGGGACGCCGCGGCCTTTTTCGAGAACGAGGGGATCTTCTGGCAGCAACCCGGGGTGATCGCCATGGCCGGGTTCGACCGGGTCAACCGCCCGGAGGATCTCAGCGCCCTCGCGGTCAACCTGGATTTCCTGCGGCCCGCCGAGCTGGAAAAAGGCCTGGAGATGAATTTTTCCCGCGGCTGCCGAAGAGGCTGCGTCTTCTGCTGCCGGGTCCAGGGGACGAGGTTCAGGAAACTGCCGCTGGAAAAGGTCAAAGAATTGTTGGAAAAGTACAACGTCATTGCGAAAAATACAGGGCGCGATGACCGCGCCACTACCCATTCCCGTTACACGATCAACATCAACGACGACGACATCCTGCAGGACCCCGATTATGCCCGGGGGATCTTCGCTCTGATCAGGGAACACGGCATGCGCATCTTCGGCGTCCAGACATCGACGGCATCGCTGGTGAACGGGGCCGGCGATCCCGCTTGGGAGGTCCTGGACCTGGTCGCTGATCCCGGGCTGTATGTCGGGGGCAAGCCCCTGCTCTGGCTGGGGACCGACGCTTTCCTGCCGGCGCGCGCCCGCCGCCTGGGAAAGAAGCTGCCGCCGCGGGAGAAATTCGGGAAATTGCTTGGCGAGCTGGAGAAGCGGGAAATCCGCCACTATCACTACTGGATCAGCAGCGACGGCGAGTCGGATTGGGAAGAGTTCGTCGGGGAACTGGCATTGATCTTCTCGTTCTGCCGCGACTTCCCCGGCTTCGGCCTCCTGGCCCACGCCCCCTTCATCGTCCCCTATCCCAGCAGTACCATGTTCTGCCGCCTGCCGGTTGACGCCCCGCGCCTGAAGATCAAGCTGGCCCTCGACGCCCCCGACGCCCGCTTCAGCTATAAGGTCGTGGAGCGCCTGGAGACCCATTGGCCCCAGCTCAACAACCTGCTGGAAAACGACAGGGCCGGCGGGGAAAAAGGCTTTTTCGATTTCCTCAAGGAAAAAGACCTTATGGCTGCCGCGCAACTGGCATATCATTTCCTGAAGCAGGAGCAGCTGCGTAGCTCAGTGCTGGGCACAAGGCTTATTGCTGCTTGCGATAAGCTCGAAAATGTTATCGGAAGGCTTATCGGAAATCGTACTTAGTTCTTTCGAAAACTTAAATTCCAAATCCCAAATTCCAAATAACAAATAATATCCAAATTCCAAATTCCAATTTC
>DCVK01000043.1 GCA_002335385.1 Candidatus Aminicenantes bacterium UBA2190 | reverse complement strand
GCAGGCGGATCTTGCCGTCGCTCATACCGAACATCCCTCCGGCCCAGTCCGGGGCGCGGGTGATGTCGGAGAAATCCTTCCCCGTGTAGAGGATGACGGTGATCGGCTCGCTCGGGAAATGATTCAACGCCTTGCCCACCCCGGCATAGGCGTCCTTGAGGATGTCCAGCACCGCCACCTTCATCTCCCCGTGTTCATAGCCGTCAAACAGCACGGTGAAATGAGACGTGCGCGCGTTGTCGTAATTGCGCTGCACCTGGATCTCGCGCCGCAGCTTCAATAGCAGCTCGAGCAGTTCCTCGTCGCGCCGCAGGGCCAGCGCCGCCTGCGCCTGCGCCTGCGCTCCCGCCAGGTCGTTCTGCCGATACAGTGAAAGGGCCAGCGCCTTGTGACCGGCGAATGTTTCGGCTCCGCCGTCCGCCGCCGGCCGCGGCTCGCGGTCCGCTGGCTCGGGCCGAGTCAAGGACAGGGGGGGCTGGACTGGATCATCCGCGAATCTTGCCGCGGTCGTCTCCGCCTGCGCCACCCGCCTCGGCGCGGATGCGGTGTGAGGCGGTTGTTGGCCGGCCCCGCTCGGCCTGATCGCGTCAGCCGCTGCCGGGCCGCGGCGCAGCAGCATGGCGACAACCGCTCCCGCGACCAGCAGAAAAGCGGCCAGCGCCAGTATCAGCCTCTTTTGCTGCTGCCGATAATAGCCGTAGTGCGGATTCTGCCAATCTTGGCCCATGTCAATAGATCGTGTAGGAGCCGTTGCTCCGCATATTCAGGATTCTCCAATGGCTGGCCCATTTTCCCTATTGTACCGGAAAACAGGCGGAGAGGGAATGGCAGCGAATCAGTTCATTGCCCGCGCCCTGCGGCTGCCGCGAAATAAAAAAGTCAGCACGAACCCGGCGACGAATCCGCCGATATGCGCCATATAGGCCACGCCGCCCGTGTCGGCCGTGTTGGCGATGGAGCCGATGCCGCTGAAGAACTGCAGAACGATCCAGAGCCCGATGGCGGCAAGCGCCGGCACTTGCACCACTCCCTGGCCCTGCAATATCCTGACCTTTCCCTTGGGGAAGAGCAAAATGTAGGCGCCGAGCACGCCGGCGATCGCCCCCGATGCCCCCAGGTTCGGCACGTTCGATTTGACGCTGAACGCCAGTTGGGCGAACGTTGCCGCCAGCCCGCAGAGGAGATAGAAGACCGCGAACTTGACGTGCCCGAAACGGTCTTCCACATTGTCGCCGAAGATCCACAGGTAAAGCATGTTGCCGCCCAGGTGCACCCACCCGGCATGCATGAACATGGCGGTGAAAAGCGTCAGAAAATCCGCGGCCGGATCGGCCAGGAAACGCCTGGGTACGAAAGCCCATTTCATGATAAACGCTTCGCCGCCGCTCATTTCCACAAAGAAAAACAGGACGTTCAGAGCGACCAGGGCATACGTAACCAGCGGAACAGTTTTACGAGCACTATTGTCGTCACCTATGGGTAACATGATATTTATCTCCTTTCCCATGGTCGGAGAGGTTTCCGCCCGGCAACTCGGGAGCGCCGGGCATGCCCCTCGACCTTATATCCCCCGTGCGGCATGGCGTTTTTCCGGGCAAGCCCAGTCAATGAACTATTTTGGCAGCCGGCTACGGAATTGTCAATGCCTTCTGCAAAACCTTGCTGATGCCTCTCAAAAAAGCGACTTAGTGCGAACCGATTTTTCTTCTTGTTTTCGCCATGCAGTTCAGAAGATCGTGTATGCGCCGTTGGCCATGACGGTCTCGCGGCGGCCGTCGGCATGGCCCAGCTCGACCTCGCGCACGGCGATGCGCGGCATCACCCGGGGGATGTAGATGCGGTCCAGGTGGATCACCGCCGCCGGCGTCGAAAAATCCCCGGGGCCGACGATGCCGCCGAAGTGCTCGCTGCGGCCGAAAGCGACATGCAGCCCCAGCTTTTCGTCGAGGAGGATCTCGCCGATCGGCTCCAGGCCGAAATCGGCCAGCACGCCGAAACCCAGCTCGGCCATGTTGCCGTAGGCGGGCTCCTTGGCCAGGTGGGCGCGCTCCGCCTGGGCCTGGGGCCCATGGCCCGCCGCGTCCACGGCGCGATTGGCCTGGATGGCGAACAGGACCACTTCGCCGTCGATCTCGACAGGCAAGGTGCCGGCGGTGCGGCTCGGTTCCCCTTTTTCGCCCTCGTAGGGAACAATGTAGGCTTCGCCGCTGGGCAGGTTGCCGGCGGTGCCGGCATCGGGGAACCGTCCCGAACTGGCATGGGCCGAGCGGTGGCGCAGGTCGAAGTGGACGCCGTATCCGTCCCGGCCGTCGACCAGGAAAGAGACCAAGGCGTGGTCGGCCTGGCTGAGCCTGGCCTGCAGGGTCTCCACCCTGCGCGCCACCTCGCCGTAGTCAATGCGCAGGGCCGGGATCATGGAAGCGGCGAAGCCGGGCATGGTCGCCGCCCGGAAGCGGAAACGCCTGGCCGCGACCTTCAGCGGCGCGGTGGTCGAGAACTCGGTGGGAGCCAAGAACAATTGGGTCTCGGCGAAGATTCGTTCGAACGGCACCCGCTGCCCCGCTCGCTCCAGCTCGGCGGCGGATCCCGGCATGGTCCCATCGATGAGAAACGCTTCGGCCGGAAGGTCGGCATTGTTCGAGCCGACGTCGGCATAGGCGACCAGTTTCACCTCGTCCAGCGGTATCTCCGCTTTCCTGGCATCCAGCAGGGCATGCCACTCATGGGCCAGGCGCCGGCGCTCCCGCCAGTCGGGATTGTCGCGTTCCGTTTCGCGCGGCACGTCGACGAGAATGGCCAGGGCCTTGTCGGTTTCAAAGCGCGGGAAGACGGAGCTTACGAGCGAGACCAGTTCGTCGGCGGCGAGTGTTGTCATGGTGATCCTCCGCAACGCATTATACCCGGACAGGGCCTTGCGTCAATATGCGACAGCCACCCGGCGGACGTTTTGCCGACGGAGACCGGTCAATCCAAGCGCGGCCGCCTTTTCAGCTCCGCCATCTCCTCCTTCAACTGCGCGATCTCCCTCTGCTGCTCCTGCACCACCCTGGTCAGGACGGCCACGATGTCCATGGGGCTAAGGCCGTTGCGGTCGTTCTGCGCCACCAGCTCCGGCACCTCCTCGGCGATGAACCCCACATACTTCTCGGAGGCGTCGGCCTTGTAGTTGTACTTCACCGGGTTCAACGTGCGCAGGGCGGCCGCGGCCTCATCCACGCCCAGCACGGCAATGTTTTCCTTCAGGGCAAGGGAAGAGGCGTTGGTCCATACCCCGCCGGCGGTGCAGTGGGCGCCGCTGGCCATGTGCAGGGGATAGGAAGGCTGGGTGACGCCGATGCCCACGTTGCCGCTCACGGCGACGGTCAGGCGCTTGACGTTGTTGGTCATGAGGTTGACCGGGTGCGAGGAGACGGTGCCCAGCTGGCCCGAGGCGCCCATGGCGCTGAGCTTGAATGTGGCACCGTCGGTGCGCGTGACCGAAAGGACGTTGTTCACTCCGGTCCTGGTCGTTTCCAGCGTGCCGTTGACGCGCAGCAGGTCGGCGGCAAAATCGCCGTAGATCAGCGGCTCGGGCGCGGCGCTGCAGTGGATGTACAGCTTGTCGGAGCCGGTCTCGTAAAAACCGGCTTCGTAGCCGAGAAAAACATTCCTGTTTCCGGCAGTGTTTTCGTGCCCGGCGGCATGGCCCAGGAAAGTATTGTATCCTCCTGTGCTGTTATATTGGCCAGCTCCTCCTCCGACAAAGATGTTGCCTTGGCCGGTAGTATTGGCCTCGCCGCTGCCATTGCCCAAGAACGTGTTGTGCTGTCCGCTGGTGTTGGCGTGTCCGGCATAGTATCCCAAGAAAGTGTTGTGGAAACCGGTCGTATTGGAGGATCCAGCTTCACATCCGATGAAGTTGTTGAAATAGCCGGTCGTGTTGATATTTCCCGCCAAGCGCCCAACGAATGTGTTCTGATGACCCGTAGTAATGGCATTTCCTGCACAACTGCCCACGAAGGTGTTTTCCGAGCCGGTGGAGTTTTCCACGGTCGCCGTTCCGCTACCTGCACCAATGTAGGTATTCTGGATTCCGCTGGTTACGTTGGCACCGGCCTGGCTTCCAAAAAAACTGTTTTGGTTGTTATCGTTGCTGTTGTTGGCGCCGGCTCCATTGCCATAAAACGTGCTGTAGGTCCCCTCCGTGCCCTGGACGGAGCGCGACTCCTCTTTGGGGCTCTTCCTGTTGCCGGCATCGCCCGCAGCCGCTCCCCCGCCCTGCGGCAGGCCCCCGCTTTCGAGCGCTCTTTTCTCGGCCTCCGCCTGCCGTTCTTCCGCCGGCATTCTCCTGGCACTCCCGTCCACCCGGAAACGCGCCTGATCCGACCAGGTCCAGGCGCCGTTGGCGTCCAGCGCCCCCACGCACCAGGCATATTCCTGCCCGTCGGCCAGGGCCTGGTCCGCACCCGGGGTCCACGACGAGCCCCCGGCGGCCGTCTCCTGCGACAGCACCGGCGGCGTGGCCAGTTTCATCTCCCCCACCAAAGCCCTGGCCCCGCCTTCCACCAAGAATACCACCACCCGGTACTTTTTCGCCCAGGGCACTCCCGACCAGCTGAACGTCGGGCAGCCGCCCTCGACCGCGGTCACCCCCGCGCCGTTGCCCGGCGAAATGACCGCCGGCGCGTCGCCGCTGGCCAGCCCCTGGCCTGCCATGAAAAACAAAACCAGAACGATGCACGCTGCGTTGGCTTTCATGCTCCCCCCTTGGCCGTCCCGGCGAGGGCGGAAAGTAGCCTCCGCCTTTCCGGACGGCCTTTTTCGTCAATTAATTGTTAATTGTAAACGGCAAATAAAAATAGTCAAGGCCCAGGCAGAAAACCTTGCGGAACTGCCTCCCCGTGAAAGGGAACGATCCGCCTCCCGGATCGTGAAAATCAGGACCAGGACTTCAGCGCAGCGGCTGGCGGATGATCGTTTTCCACCTGGCGGGGTCGGCCTTGCGGACGTCGGAGAGATAGATCTCGTGGTGCTTGCCGGAAAATCGGCCGCCGAGCGAGGCGATGAAGGCGTGCAGCTTGGCCACGGTCGGCCCCTCGGCGGAAAAAGGGCCGACATGGAGGATCTGGGCACTCTTGCCCTCGGAGAACTTCTCGAAGCGCAACTTGTCGAGCGCGGGCAATTGCTTCCTCTTTTTCACCTCGCCGATGGTCTCGCGGACGGTGGCGGCGTGGACGAACTCGGGCTGCATGATCATCATCGTCCATTTCCAGCGCGACTTGTCGCCGGCAGTGAACGCGGCCATGTCGTCGGCCCACCACAGCCCCTCGAGCGGCGGCACGCCATAGTCTATGGCCAGCGTTTTCTTCACTTTGAATTTGACGGCATAGGCGGCGGAGAACAGCGCCTCGACCGCTTCCTGGTAGTCGGGCGCGGCGTTCGGATCCCCGGCGCCATCGATCATGAGGAAATTCATGGCCGGCACCTCGACCAGCGCCGCCTCGCGGGCCGAGGGGCGGTACAGGTGGGCGAGATCTTTCTTGAAATCGATCCGGGTCATGACTCCTCCTCGCCATCGCCGCCGCGGCGGATGGCGCAAGAATCGCCGTGGGGACGAAGCTCCTCGTTCAGCTTGCCGCGGCACAGATCCGCGACCGCGCCGGCGCTGCCGATGACCACCAGCCGGTCGCCGGCGACCAGCCGTTCGTCGGGCCCCGGCGTCAGGATGCGCCGCTCGCCGCGCCGGATGCCGATCACCGTCACCCCGTAATACTGGCGGAAGCTAAGCTCGGCAAGGGTCCTTCCAGCCACCCGCTCGCCGGCGACGACGTCAAGCTCGGCGATGACGAAGCGCTCGCTGCCGCCCGGCCCCTCGCCCTCGGGCGGCAGGGTGAGAATGTCCTCGGCCCGCTGCAGCTGCTCGTTGGTGCCGACGATGACCAGGCGGTCGCCTGGAAAGACCTGGAAGTCGGGGCCGGGGTCGTAGTGCGCCCGGCCGGCGCGGCTAACCGCCAGGATGGAGACCCCCGTCTCCGCGCGCATCAGGATGTCGCGGACGGCGCGACCGGCGGCCGCCGCCGTGGCCGGTATGCGCACCTCGCGGAACGAGACCGGCCAGTCGACCTGCTCCGGCAGCATGTCCATGGCATCGCTCAGGTCGTCGACCGCCTGCTCGGCCGCATCGGCATAGGGCCGGAACACGATGTCGGCCCCGGCCCTCTCGAAGGCGACGGCTTCCTCCTGGTTGGCCGCGGTCAGCGCCACCCGCCCCGCATAACCGCAACGAGCCAGCTTTTGCAACATGAGCAGGTTCAGCTCGCGGATGCGGGTCGTGCCGACGACCCAGCGCGCCTTGCCCAGGGGGAGCTGGCCGCAGATATCGGGGTCGGTCATGTCGCCGAAGAGAACCGACATGCCCCGGTCGCGCCACTTCTGCAGCGAGTCGGGGTCGAAGTCGATGCCCAGCACCGTTCGCCCCCGCTGCAGCAGGTTCTCGGCCAGGCCGCTGCCGTAGCGGCCCAGGCCCACCAGGATGACGTCGATAATCCCCGTGTCGCGGAGCGAGTCGCTTGCCGATTCGCGATGGGGATCGCGGCGCTCGAAAACCCGCAGGGCCGGCGACAACAGGTCATAGAGTCGCCCGGAATAGAGGATCATGTACGTGGAGACGAAGATGGTCGCCACCCCCACCAGGGTGATCAGGCCCATGGTCCCGGGGAGGATGTGGCCGAGGCCGAGCCCCATGGCCGCCACGATCAAGGAGAACTCGCTGATCTGGGCCACGGTCAGGCCGGCCAGAAAGCCGGTGCGCCGGCGGTAGCCCATCAGGCCCATGATGACCATGACCACCAGGGGGTTGCCGACCAGCACGAAGAGCGAGAGCAGGGCGGCCGGCAGCGCTTGGGATCCTACCATTGACAGGTCCAGGCGCGAGCCCAGGTCGATGAAAAAGAACAGCAGCAGGAAATCGCGCAATCCCGCCAGCCGCGTCCCCAGGGCTTCGCGATATTCGGTCGAAGCCAGGGAAACACCGGCCAGGAACGCCCCGATCTCCTTGCTGAAACCCAGGAGCTCGCCGGCGGCGCCCAGGATGACGGCCCAGGCAACGGCAAACAGGGTCAGCATTTCCTGGGAGGCGGCCAGGCGCCGGGCCAGGCGCGGGATGACCTTCCAGGCCAGGAAAACGACCAGGGCCAGGAAACCAAGGAACTTGCCGGCGATGATCAGCACCGAAGCGAGCGGCGAAACGGCGGCCGTCCTGGCGCCGAGGGTGGTCAGCACGACCAGGGCGATGATGGCCGCGATGTCCTGCACGATAAGGAAGCCGATGGCGATCTGGCCGTGCAGCGAATCGAGCTCGTTCTTGTCCGAGAGGAGCTTGACGATGATGATGGTGCTGGAGAAGGTGAGGGCGATCGCCACGTAAAGGGCGTTGACCAGGTCCAGTCCCAGCCCCAGGGCGATGAACAACCCGAAAAGGCTGGTGAAGACGATCTGCCCCAGGCCGGTGGCCAGGGCCACGGGGCCGGTGGTGCGGATCAGGTGGATGTCGAGGTTCAAGCCGACGATGAACAGCAGCAGGGCGATGCCGATATGGGCCAGCAGCTCGATGCTGCCGTGGCTGGCGATGATGCCCAGCCCCGCCGGTCCGGCCAGGATCCCCGCCGCCATGAACATGATGATCAGCGGCTGGCGCAGCTTCTGGCCCAGGGCACCGAGCAGCGCCGCCAGGGCCAGGATGGCGGCGATCTCGATGAACGTGCTCGGCAATTGCATGGCTTCCTCGCTGCGCGGCGGCGCGCCGCGCTCCTGCCGGTTCAGCGCATCAGTATGTCTTCAGCTCGCCGATGGCGCCCTCGACCGCGTGCAGGATATCGCGCTTCTTGACCGTCTCCATCATGGCGTTATGGTCGGGGTAAAGAGGCCGGTCCTCGCCCAAATGAGCGACGACCTTGCGCACCGCCTCTTTTGCGGCCAGGGTGCCCTTGCCCGGCTTGAATTCGCGGAAATCGAGCGCCTGGGCGGCGGCGATGAATTCGATGCCCAGGATGCCGTAGGCGTTGTCGATGATCTGCCGGGTTTTGAGCGCCGTGTTCATGCCCATGGAGACGAAGTCCTCCTGGTCGGCGGCGGCGGGGATCGACTGGATCGAGGCGGGCATCGACAGGATGCGCTGCTCGACGATCATCATGTCGGCCGTGTACTGACTGAGCATGTGGCCGGAATACATGCCGGCGCCCTTGGTCAGGAAAGCGGGCAGGCCGACGCTCAGCGCCGGGTTCAGCAGGCGGTTCAGCCGCCGCTCGGAGATGACGCAGGCCATGGTCACGCAGGCGCCCATCATGTCCAGCGGCACCGAGATCGGCGAGCCCTGGAAATTGGCGCCGGTGAGCACCACCTTGTCATCGGCCAGGAAGATGGGGTTGTCGCCCACGCCGTTCAGCTCGATCTCGATCTGGCTGCGGGTCCAGCGCAGCTGGTCGCGGGCGGCGCCCAGCACCTGCGGCGTCGAGCGCATGCTGTAGGCGTCCTGCACCTTGACCTTGACCTTGCCCAGCAGGTCGGATCCCTCGATGACGCGCTTGATGTTCTCGGCCGATGTGACCGCGCCCTGGAAGCCGCGCAGCTGGTGCAGGCGGGTATCGTAGGGCTTCATGTTGGCCATCAGCGCCTCCAGGGTCATGGCCGCGGCGATTTCGGCCTGCTTGAGCAGCCGCTCGGTCTCGTAGATCTGCAGGCAGGCCATGGCGTTCATCAGGTTGCTGCCGTTGATCGCCGCCAGGCCGTCGCGGGCCTTGAGCCCCGGGACCGGGATGCCGGCCTTCTTCATGGCCGCGGCGCCGCTCAGGCGCTCCCCTTCAAAAAAAGCCTCGCCCTCGCCCATCAGCAGCAGGGCGATCTGGCTCATGGGGGCCAGGTCGCCGCAGGCGCCGACGCTGCCCTTGTTGCAGACCACCGGCGTCACCCCCTTGTTCAGCATATCCACGAAGGTCCGGGTGATATCGGGACGGCAGCCGGAATAGCCGTTGGCATGGACATTGATGCGCGCCAGCATGGCCGCCCGCACCTCGGGGACGGGCACCGGGGTGCCGATGCCGGCCGCATGGTTGTAGATCAGGTATTTCTGGAACTGCCCCACCTGCTCGTCGGTCAGCACCACCTCGGAGAACTCCCCGATGCCGGTGTTGACGCCGTACATGATCTCGCGCGCCTCGATGCGCTTCTCGATGAAGGCCCGGCAGGCCTTGATGCGCTCCAGCGCCTCGGGGTGCAGCTCGACCGTTTCCATGCCGTAGGCCACCTTGTACACGTCCTCGATCTTCAGGTTCTTACCCGTTACCACGACTGCCATGTCTCCTCCTTATTTGCTTCGCTTGCGGCCCAGGATCAGGATCCATTGTAGTCAAAGCGCCGATTTATTGCAATCGCCCGGGCAGTACCGCGCCGCGCAGGCCTTGACAGGAATGGTATAATTGAAATGAAATTCCCGAAAAGGAGCGATGAAAATGGCGGAAAAGAACGAACAAACGTACGAGTTCCAGTCAGAGATCAAGCAGTTGCTCGACATCCTGGTCTACTCGCTGTACAAGAACAAGGAAGTATTCCTGCGCGAGCTGGTCTCCAATGCCGCCGACGCCCTGAACAAGATGCAGTTCGAGTTCCTGACCGTGCCGGATCTTGAGGGCAAGGACCAGGAACTGAAGATCACCATCGCCGTCGACAAAAAGCACAGCAGTCTGGTGGTCGAGGACAACGGCGTGGGCATGACCCGCGACGAGCTGGTGGAGAACATCGGCACCATCGCCCACTCGGGCACCCTCGATTACCTGAGGAAGCTGAAGGACAGCGAGAAGGGCGGCCAGGTCGAGTTGATCGGCAAGTTCGGCGTCGGTTTCTACTCCAGTTTCATGGCGGCCAGGGAGATCCATATCACGACCCGCTCGTGGCGGAAAGACGCCAGGGCCTGGCTGTGGAAGTCGACGGGCGAAAGCGGCTACACCATCGAGGAAGCGGAAAAGGAGGGGCGCGGCACGCGCATCGAGCTGCTGCTCAAGAAGGACGAAAAGGAGTTCCTCGAGGCCTACCGCCTGAAGAACATCATCCTCAAGCACTCCAAGTTCGTTCCCTTCCCCATTTACGTCGACGGCGAAAAAATCGAGCGCCAGGAGGCGGTGTGGACCCAGCCCAAGTCCAAGCTGGCCGCGAAGGACTACGTCGATTTCTACAAGTTTTTCGAAAACACCCAGGAGGAGCCCGAAACCTGGCTGCACCTCTCCTCCGACGCCCCGGTGCAGTTCCACTCGCTGCTGTACGTGCCCAAGACATCGTTCGAGCTGCTGGGGCTGATGAAAACGGAGCCCGGCGTCGACCTCTACTCGCGCAAGATCATGATCCAGAAAGGCTCCAAGGAGGTCATGCCCGAATACCTGCGCTTCGTCAAGGGCATCATCGATTCCGAGGAGATCCCGCTGAACATCTCGCGCGAGACGTTCCAGAACAACGTGCGCATCGACAAGATCCGCAAGCACGTGGTCAAGAAGTTGCTGGAACACCTGGATGCGGTCAAGAACAAGGATCGCGACAAGTACCTTGCCATCTGGAAGAACTTCGGCAAGAACCTGAAGGAGGGGGCGGTCAACGATTTCGACAACCGGGAAAAACTGGCGTTGCTGCTCCTCTTTTCCAGTTCCAAAACCGGCGGCGAGGAACTGGTCGACCTGAAAGAGTATGTCGGCCGCATGGCCGAGGGGCAGAAGGAGATCTATTTCCTGGGCGGGACCGACCGCCCGTCCATCGAGAAGAACCCGGCCCTGGAAATATTCCGCAAGAAGGATTACGAGGTGATCTTCCTGACCGATCCCCTCGACGAGTTCGTCCTCGACCACCTGCGCGAATTCGACAAGAAGCCCTTCAAGATGGCCGAGAGCGCCGACATCCCGCTGGAGGAGAAGGCGGCCGACGACAAGGAAGCCCTGAAAGAGGCCGAGAACCTGGTCACGTATCTGAAGGCCGCCTACGGGGAGCAGGTCCAGGACGTGCGCGTGTCAAAGCGCCTGGTCGACAGCCCCTGCCTGCTGCTCAACCCCGCCGACGGCCCGTCGGTGCAGATGGAAAAGATCATGAAGATGGTCAACCGGGACTACCGGCTATCCAAGCGCGTCCTGGAGATCAACCCCGTCCACCCTCTGATCCGCAAGATGATCGCCCTGCACCAGGCCGACCCGGCCGCCCCCCTGCTCAAGACCCTGGCCCTGCAGCTGCTCGACAACATGAAGCTGCGCGAGGGGATATTGAGCGACACCGAGGCCACCATCGCCCGCATCCAGCAGATCATGCTCGACGCGATTGCATTGCCGCGCTAGGATACCGGCGGCTACGGCCGGATCGGGCCGCGATCTCGTCCTACTCGCCGCTGCAGGCGTAGGGGCCGTCGGCGGGGACCTGGCCCGTGGTCACCGTGAACCGGGTTTGCAGCTGGTTGTTGCCCTCATTCGCTTCCGCCACCTGGTTGCCGGGATCGACCTTGAAGGTATAGAGAGTTGTGCCGGCCACATGAAAATTCGGGGTGATGTACAGCGGGGAATAACCGCCCCCTGGAGGGAGGTCGACAGGGATGACGATTGGATTGGTATCCTCGCCGCCGTTATTGTAGCAGAATGAAAAGCCTGCTTTGGCTGTTTTTTTACCGATATTCTTTACGCCGATATGAATTTGCGCAGGGACTTCGAGAGCAGTATACATATCCGACTCGGCGCAGATGACCAGGTCGGGCTTGCCGAGCAACTCGGGATCAACCGGGCCAACCACATCGGCCAGGCGGGGCTGCAATTCGAAAGGCCCGTCGCTCATGTCGTTGACGGTGTGATTGTCCATGGCGACTGCGCGAATCTTGTATTGCCCGGCCACCGTCATGCTACTGAGAATCTCGCCGGCCTTCCAGGCATAGCTGCCGCTGGCCGGCAGGTTGTCGGCGATCGTCCCCACCCCGGCGCCGTTGTGGCGGTACAGCTGCAGGTGGACCTTGCCCTTCAGGAAGCGCGACGACCAGCGAATCGTTTGCTCCGAGCCCAGCCGCCAGTTCTCGCCGCCGTTGGGCTGCTCCACCCTCAGGGAGGCGGGGAGCTTGCCTTTGGGCAAGGGCGTCGGCGCGATGGAGAAAGGCCCGTCGCTCTGGTCCACCTCGCTGCTGTCGATGACGCGGACGCGGATGAAGTAGTTGCCGCCGGCCGGGGCCGTGCCGTCGGCCAGCTGGCCGACATCCCATAAGAAGTAGCCATTGCCGGAGGGGAGGTTGCTGGCGATGGTACCCACGACCTCACTACCCCTGACCAGGTTGATGCGCACGTTCTGGCTGACGTCCACGGCGCTCCAGCGAACAGCCAGTTTCCCGCCCAGCGTCGCTTCTTCCCCGCCGTTGGGCTGGATCACGGTGATGGAACCCGCAAAAAGCGACGCCGAGGCCAGCATGCACGCCAATGCAACGCAAATCGAATGTTTCATGATCGGACACCTCCCCTTCAATATATGCCAATGGAAAATACGAGATGAGATGAATAAATCTCACCGGCAGGAAACAGCGGCCTCCGTGGGAAGGAAGGGACCGCGCCCCGGTCAGAAGGCCGTGACCAGGCCGATGCCGAAGCGGGGATGCCGGCCACTGCTCGAGCGGAAGGCGTAGGTGGCCTCGGCGACCAGGCGGAAATTTCGCCGCAACACCCAGCCGCCGTGCAGGGCGGCGGCCGTGTAGTCCAGCTCGTCGCGGTCGGAGTCGACCCAGTTGAACAGCCCGGTCCCGTACCAGGCGCTGTCGTCGCCGCGCGGCAGCCAGATCAGCTCGGCGAAGCCGCCGCGCGTCGCCACCTCGCGCGAGCCCAGCAGGAAGGAGGGATTGTCATCATGGCGTTCCAGGTACTGCAAGTTCAACTCCAGCCTGGGCGAGGTCCAGGTGGCGTCGGCGCCGGCCATCCATACGCTGTTGACCAGGCCGTTCGGTCCTTGCTCCTTGCCGAAATAGCCGAAGGCGCCGACGCGGAAGCTCCTGCCGATGGCCTGCGAGACCCGGCCCAGGACATTCTTGTACTTGTCGGCATCGAAACGGCCGCCGGGGTTGCCCTCGCTGTCGCCGATGCCGCTGCCGTTGACGATCTCCAGCGCCAGGTCGGTGCCGCCCTGCAGACCGTAGGTGAGCATGACGCCGCGGTCATAGGTCAGGTCGATGCCCGACAGGCCCGGCTTGCTGCGATAGATGCGGTAATTCTCGTAGGTCAGGCGCAGCTCGCCCTTGAACAGCGGGTCGGAGACGGCGAACTGGCCGACGGCGACATCGAGGCCGCCCAGCAGGTCGTTGAACATGATGAAGGCGTCTTCGAGACCGGCGATCTTTCCCCGCTCGCTGAAGAAAAAGTAAAAATAGTAGGAGACGTTGCGGAACAGCTCGCCCCCCGAAAGCAGCTTGATCAGGTAGGGGGTGGCGAGATCGAGGCTCTTGCCGTTGCCGCTATTGACGGTGGCAAATGCCTCGAGACGCAGGGCGACGGGCAGGTCGCGGATCAGCGAAAGCTTGTCGTCGCCGGTATCGGCGGTATAGCGCGGCGCCTCCTTGTCCTTGAGAACGAAGCCGTCGCCGGCGAAATCCTCGCCGTAGGGCTTCAGCCTGGGAAAAGGATTGTGGCAGGTCTTGCACGACATCTGGTACTTGCGGGCAAAGGCCGGCATGGCCTCGAGTGTCCCGGCGATCCCCAGCCCCAGGGCCAGCAAACTGATAGCAACGGCTGTTTTTTTCACGACATTCTCCTTAATCGACGACCTCGATGACCGTCGCATGCTCATTGACCCGGATGATCTCCGCTTCCTCGGCGGGCACGCCGAGAAAATCGGCGACCGGCTTGACCAGCTTCTGGAAGTACAGCACGGCCGTGACCTTGAGCTTCCCCAGGGCGATGTCCTGCGGCAGGGTGAAGGTGCAGGTTTCCAGCTTGGTCTCGCGCGGCCCGAATCGGTAGTCGACGCCCAGCGACTTGGTGTTCCACTGCTGGATGGTCATCCGCCCCTGGGGGTCGAAATAGGGCATACGGAAGATGCGGTCGCCGACGGGGATGCCGTCGCGCTGCACGCCCTTGAAATCCGCCTCGGCCAGGGCGATGCCCATGTCCTGGTAGGCCAGCTCGTCGCTGCCGATGGTGTACTCCTCGCCGGCGAAGCCCTTCTTGTCCACCGGCAGGTGGTAGACCCTGCCCTTGGCGTCGACGGCCTGCACGTGCATCCAGACGATGCGGTCTTCGACCGAGCCGCTGGGGAACTTGTGGCCCGTCTTCTGGTTGAACAGGGCGATGGTGAACTTCACCTTGTCACCGGGCTCGGCCTCGCGGATATCGGGATGAACGCGCAGTTCGACCGTACCCTGCACTTTTCCCGGGTCGTGGGCGCCGTGGAACAGGTGCTGGCGCACGTCGGGATAGCGGTTGCCCATGGCCGCCGAAAAGCCGTCGGCATAGGTCATGTGGCAGTCGTGGCACCTCACGCCTTCCTTGGCATACGGCCCATCCTTCCATTCCAGGTGGGTGGACTTGACCCAGACGCCGAAGGGGCTCTTCTCGTTGTGGCAGGCGCCGCAGAACTCGGCCGTGCCAAGGAATTCCGACTTGGCCAGGTTGTGCTCGGGAGAGTTCTTCCCCTGGCGCGGACCGTATTTTGTCTTTCCCGGCTCGGAAATGAAATTGAAGTTGAATGGCGTGTCGCCGGCAAACCCGGTCACCGTGTGGCAGAAATCGCAGGAGACCGACTCGTTGGCCCGGCTGTTTTTTTCCGGACGCGGCGGCGGCACGTCGCCGGCCATGAAGGCGAGCGGCGTGTGGCAGCCGTTGCAGCCGTCGGCCACGGCCTTGAAAGCCTTGTCCTTTTCGCCGTGGGGCACCGCCAGCTTGAAGTACTCGATCTCGTCCCAGTGGTGGGTGTAGGCCTGGGACATCATGGCCTGCCGCCACTGCTGGTAGATATCGCCGTGGCACGAAGTGCCGCAGAACTGAGGCGTCTGGAAATCCGAGTATTTCCTGGTCCCCAGCGCCTCATCCCCGGTCTTGATCAGCGCCTGGGCGGCCGCACCGCCGCGCACAGACGCGGCCGCACCGCCGCGCGCAGACGCGGCCGCACCGCCGCGCGAAGACGCGGCCAATCCCGCCAATAGAATCAGAATCCCGGCCGTGGCCCCTGCAGGAATATTCTTATTCATGCCGCTCTCCTTTGCCCGCCGGGGAGAAAAATACATCCCCGCCTACCGATTGTCAAGCGACGGACGGCAACCCGGCAGACAGGGCCTGCGGGCGGCCGGAACCAAGGCTACATGAGCTTATTGAATGTCCAAAACCAGGGTGGCCTCGTAACAGGAGGCGCACTTGCGGCCGCCGCTGCAGGGCAACTCTGCCCCGAGAAGGAGCAGGCCGTTGTTGGCCACGGTGCCGTCGAGCCATTGGCGGACGATATCGGTAACGTCCTCCGTGAATTCGCTCGTGCCCAGGTCCACGCCAATCCGCTGGCCGATGGCGGGAAAGTCGAAGGATGTCATGGGCGCCTTCAGCACCCACAGGTTCTCGCCGCAGCCGCAGCCGCTGTTGGCGTCTTCGTGGACGGAGTGAAGCCTCTTCATCTTCAGCTTGGCGCTTTTCAGCCTGCCGGCCTGGCCGGCGTATGGGTTCAATTCAAAATGGATGCGGGCCCGCATGAGGATCCCGACCATGATATTCTGATAGGGATACCAATACACCCCGACCTGGGCCAGCGAATGGGCGCCCCCGGCGTAGCATCCGCCTGGAATGACCTGGTTCCAGGCCCCCTGGTAGGCTTCGGGAGGAAGATAGGTAATATTGGAAGGAAAGGTCGTATAGGATGAAATGTGGTGATTCTGATAGATTCCGGGCAGGGCAACCGCTTTTTTCATCATCGGGGATTTCCCGATTTCCTTCATGATCGGGCGCAGGCGGAATGGGGCATCGCTCGAGTCGGCATGATCGTTGCTGGTCATGGAGCGCACGCGGATCCTGTATTGGCCGGCGCCGGCGGTTTGCCCCGGGTATTCTCCCGCTTTCCACGTGTAGGACCCGGTCGCCGGCAGGTTGTCCGCGATGACCCCGATCATCCACTGCTCCGTCTCCTTCTTGTAGATCATCAGGTCCAGTTGCACCTTGCCGACCGTGTCGGGAGCGATGGATTCCCAGGAGATCGCATAGTCGCGATGCAGGACCAGGTTCTCGCCGCCGTTGGGCCATTTCAGCTTCAGCAGGACCGGGGGCGGGGGCGGAGGCGGGGGCGGCGGCGCCGGGGCAACGATGGCGAACATGCCGTCGCTCTCGTCCACCTCGCTGCTTTCGATGGCGCGGATGCGCACCCGGTAGTCGGCTCCCGGCTGGACCATCGTGCCGTCGGCCAGCTTCCCCGCCGTCCACAGGAAGGGCGAGTTGTTGGCCGGAATGCTGTTGGCGATGGTGCCGACAACCACGCCGCCCTTGAGCAGGTTGATGCGGATATTCTGGGTCACGCCCGCGGCGATCCATTTGACCTGGCAGTTCGGCCGCCCCTGGGTCAGCGCTTCCCCGCCGTTGGGCCAAATGACCGTTATGGTGCCGGCGCAAAGTGGTCCGACGGCCAAAAAGAGCATCATCGCGATCCATAAAGCTTTGTTCATGGTTCCATCCTCCCTGATGATTGATCGCTTGTAAATATGATTTCTCCGGGGAAAATCTCAACCCGCCAATTTCCCAGCGGGCCGTCCATCCGCGCTCAGCCGGAAGCCTCCTCCCGGCCGCGGCGGGTGAAAAAGATGCCGAGAAAGATGACCGCCGCGCCGAGCAGCAGCGTCGGGGGAATGCTCTCGCCCAGTAGCTGCCAGGCGAACAAGACGGCCAGCAGCGGCTGCAGGTTGGAATAGACGGCCGTCTGGCTGTTGCCCACGCGGCGCACCGAGAAGAACCATAAAACCAGGGCCAGGGAAAGGGCGATCACCCCCGAATAGAGCAGGCACAGCCAGGCCTTTGGCGAAACGGCGTTCAAGGGAGCCCTGCGCAGCGGCCCGATGGCGAACGGCAGGAACATGAGCGCCCCCAGCCCCATGGTTACGGCGGTGAACTTCAGGGGCGAATAGAACTTCAGCAGCGGCCGGGCCGACACCGAATAATGGGCCCACAGGAACACGGCGGCGAAAAGGAGCAGGTCCCCCTTCCAGGTCCGGAGCGAAAGGGCGAAGCCGCCGGCGCCGCCGCTGACGACCAGGTAGATGCCGGCAAAGCCCAGGGCAATGCCCAGCCAGCCCAGCGGCGTGATCCGCTCCTGCTTGAAGAACGAGCTCAGCAGCGAGACCATGATCGGCGCGCTGGCGAAGATCACCGCCGTGTTGCCGGCGCTGGTCAGGTCGATGCCCGAGATGAAAAGGTACTGGTAGAGGGCGTAGCCCGAGAAAGAGAGCAGGACGATCTTGCCCAGGTCCTGCCGGCGCAGGCGCAGGTTCTTTTCGGTCAGCAGGAGCAAAGCCAGCAGCACCGCGGCGGCCAGCAGCAGGCGGATGCCGTTGTAGGGCAGGGGCGGGATCTCGGCCAGGGCCACCTTGACCAGCGAGATATTCAGCGCCCAGATGGCCACCACCAGCAGCATGAGCAGGTCGTTGAGCGTGGGCTTGGGGAGTTTCATCGAGGCGCCATGGTAGCACATCGCCCGCCCCCCGGGCAAGGCCGTGCCCGGGCCGGCGGCCGAAAAAAGGGAGGCGGGCGCGGCGGCCCGCCTCCCCCGGCGGTTTCGGCGCCTGGCGCCGAAGGCTACTCGAGCCAGATCTTCACGGTCGCGTCCTTATCCTCCACCTGGACCAGGGCCAGGGGCCCGGCCGCCTTCAGCGATTCCCAAACCTTCTTCAGGTCGACGTTTCGCCCGCAATCGAGCTTGATCTTCTCTTCTCCGCAGGCATCGAGCATGATCTCCATCAGCGCGACCGGCAGGGTGATCTTGACGTCGTCGCGGCCGCCATTGCGGTTCTTGACCTCGATCTTGAAGAACAGGGGCGCCTTGGCGCCGGCCGCGGCCGCGCCCTTGACGGCGTTCTTGATCACCTGGTAGTCGTCGGCCGCGGCGGCGAAAGCCAGGGCCGATGCCAGCAGCACCATCACCATCCAGACAGCGATTTTTTTCATTGCTTCTCCTCCAAAGTCGTTTTTTTATTCCACCCACATCTGGAACGTCCCCTCTTCGCTTTCGATCTCGACCTTCAACCCCTCCTTGGTCAGCCGGGCCAGGATATCGTTGAGATCGTACCCCTGACTGCCCAGCGAACGCTTCTGCTCGGGGCTCAATGAGCGGATGGCCAGGTCAGCCAGGGCCAGCGGCAGGTTCAGCAGCACCTCTTCCCGCTTGCTCCGGCGATCGAGGATGCGGATCTTCAGCATGCGGCCGGCGGCAGGCTTGCCGGCGCCGGATTTGTCCCCGAGCCGCGACGGATCGATGCGCATGACGGCGATGCGCGCCCGGTCGCGCAATTCCTCGTCCTTCTCGTTCTTCAGGATGGACTCCAGCACCGGCAGCGCCTGCCGCGCCCGGTTGCGGTCGGGCAGGTAGCTCAGCTTGAAGGCCGCGTAATAGGACACGACCTTGTTGCGATCGCCGAGCCGGCGGGTGATCTTTTCCAGGTACTGCTTCTGACCGTCCTGGTAGAGCTGGCCGGCCAGGTCGATGACCGACACGCGCGCGTCCTCGGCCAGGCTGCCCTCGGGCTGAACCGCGAGGAAGCGCTCGTAGCCTTCCAGCGCCTCCCGGGCGGCGCCCATCTCCTCCCGGCACTTGGCGTGGTAGAAGAGCGCCGCCGGGTAGCGTCGCGAAGCGGGGCCGGCGGCGATCACGGCCTCCAGCTGCTTCAGAGCATCGCCCCACTGCCGGTCGAAGATCAGTGTCTTGGCCTTCTCGAAGGCCTGCTCATCGGCCTGGGCCGCCAGGGTCACGGCCAGGAGGACGGCCAGCAATAGCGTCAGCGTTTTTCGTTTCATTCAGACCTCCAGGCGGGGCCGGGCAGCGAACTCGTCCCGCAGCAGCCGGATCTTGAGCAGCAGCTTCTCGTTCCCGAGCTCACGCTGCAGCCGGGCGATGTCGGCGCATGACCCTTCCTCGCCCAGGCGCAGGAGCTCGTAGCTCAGCCAGTCGATGCGCTCGCTGACGGGCTGGACGTTCTCCCATTCCAGGGCGGAAAGGCCCTGGCGGAGATATCTTTTCTTCATCAGCAGTTCCCTGGCCTGTCCCGTCGCCTGGCGCATCTCCCACGGGGCGACGTCGCCGCCGTCGCAGCTCCTGAGAACTCCGGTCAGCAGCTGCTGGCTCTGGCGCAAGTAGGCGCCGGCCTCCTCGCGGGCCAGTTCGCCGTGCAGGCGCGCCAGCACGGCGGCCGCCGCGCCGTTCCCGCCATGGTCGCCGATCCTCGGCGCCGTGGCTTGGCCCAGGAAGAAAAGGCCCAGGCCCACGACCGTTGCCAGCGCCGCGGCCGCCGCCAGCCGGGGCCAGGACAGGACCGGTCCGGGCCGCCGGACCGTGAAGTGCCGCTTTTTGGCTCCGGCGACGATGCGGTCGGCGACCGCCGGCCAGTCGACTGTTTCCATGGCCGCGTCCATCTCGGCCGCCGGGACGGCGGCCTCCGTCAGCAGGGAGTGCCAGGCGGCCAGCTCTAGGCGGCAATCCGGACAGGCGCCCAGATGGCGCTCGACGCGGCGTCGCCGCCTCCCCTCGAGCTCGCCTGCGGCCAGGAGCTCCAGGTCGGCCGCGATCCGGCTGCAATTACTCATGTTCTCCTCCGATCCAAGGCGCCATTTCCCGGCGTAGGCGCCCCAGGGCCCGATGATGCAGCGCCTTGGCGGTGCCGAGCGTGACCGCCATGACCCCGGCGGCCTGCTGCAGCGTCAGTCCCTGGCGGTACTTCAGCACGAACAGCGAACGCTGCCGCGGCGAAAGCTGCTCGAGCGCCGCCTCGATCGCCTGCTGCCTCCGCTGCTGCCGCCAGGCTTCCTGGGGGCCGGAATGGACGGCCAATTCCCGCTCCGGCACCTCTTCCAGCCCGCATTCGCGCTGGCCACGGCCGCCGCGCCGGCGGTAGCGGTCGATGCAGAGGTTGTGGGCCAGGCGGAAGATCCAGGCCTGCAGGGAACCCTGGGGCCGGAAGGAGCCGATCTTGTCTTGGATCCTCATGAACGTCTCCTGCACGATATCGAGGGCCTCGTCGCGGTCGCGGAAGAAGCCGTAGCCCACGGCGAACACTTTCTTCTGGTAGCGTCGCACCAGCTCGGCGAAGGCCTCGCCATCGCCGGCGGCGATCCGCTCGAGCAAAGCGCGCTCCGATTCCAGATCATTTTGGCGTTCCTCCATGTCCAGCGCTTCTTCAGCGCCTGCTGCCTGCCTTTGGCCTTTCACGTCCGCCTTACTCCAAGTGTTTCTCGGCGTCGCGGGACGCCCGGCGACCTTCCGGTCCTGCATCGCTGCCGCGACCCAACCGGCAACGACCGACCGGCCATGTTCGCCCTCCGCATCCGATCCGTACGTCTTGTAAACGCAGAGAGAGGGCAAAAGGTTGACGCCGAACCCGGAACGGGCAGCGCAAGCCCCTGCCGGCATTCGCGAAGGTCCGATACGGCGACCGATCCGGCGGAAACAGGGCGCCGGGCGCGAGCCCTTCCTTGACAACGGCAACCGCCTTGGCTAGACTTTTCCCATGGAAAACATCAAACAGGCGTTCAAGGACGGAGGCCATATGACCAAGAAGATCGGCAAGACCATCCTGGCGGCGCTCATCGTCGTTTTCGTGCTGATTTTTCTGTTCCGCGTCTACGTCATCATCGACCCCGGCGAGAAGGCCGTGATCTTCAACAAGGCCACCGGCAGCCTGCGCGTCACGCCCAACGAGGGCTTCTACTTCCTGGTGCCCCTGATCGAGCAGCCCACAGTCTACGACATGAAGACCCGCACCTACACCATGAGCATCGCCCAGCTGGAGGGGGAGATGCGGGGCGACGACTCGCTGCAGGCGCTGACCGCCGACGGCCAGACGGTGCTGCTCGACATCTCGGTGCGCTTCCACCCCGACGGCGCCCACCTCGACAAGCTGCACCGCACCCTGGGCGTCGATTTCGTCAACAAGGTCGTCCGCCCCCAGGTGCGCTCGACCGTGCGCATGATCGTCTCCGAGTACGCGGTGCTCGACGTCTACTCGGGCCAGCGCCTGAAGATCCAGGCCGAGATCGAGGAGAATCTGCGGGCGTCGTTCAAGAAGAACTACATCGCCCTCGAGGAGGTGCTGCTGCGCAACGTCCAGTTCTCCAAGGAATTCCAGCAGGCCATCGAGAACAAGCAGATCGCCCAGCAGGAGGCGCAGCGCATGAAGTACGTGCTGGAACGCCAGGAGCAGGAGAAGAAGCGCAAGATCATCGAGGCTGAGGGCGAAGCCGAGTCGCTGCGCCTGAAGGGGCGGGCCCTGGCCGAGAACCCGTCACTGGTCCAGTACGAGTACGTCAAGCTGCTGGCGCCCAACATCCAGGCCATCGTCGCCGACCAGAACGCCATCTTCAACTTCTCCGATTTCCTCAAAGGCCAGAAGAAATAGACCGGGCTCATGCACGCGATCGGCCTTACCGGCGGCTTCTGCACGGGAAAAACCTTCGTCCTGAAGGTGCTGCAGGAACAGGGCTGCTGCACCATGCGCGCCGACGACCTGGCCAAGAACATCATCTTCAGTCCGGGCTCCCCCGTGCTGGAGGAGATCATCACCCTGTTCGGTCCCGGCATACTCGACGCCCAGGGGGGGCTGGACAAGGAGAAGTTCAGCCAGGCGCTCTTCGAGGACTACGGGAAGCGCCGGGCGGTGAACGCCATCGTCCATCCCCTGGTCGGCGAGGAGCGCCAGAAGAAGATCCGCGCCGCCGAGGAGACGGGCCTCTACGACTTCCTGATCTACGAGTCGGCGCTGCTCCTCGAGTCGGGCATCCAGCGGGACTTTGAAAAGGTCATCGTGGTCTATTCTTCGGCGACGGTGCAGCTGAGCCGCGCCATGGAACGCGACCGCCTGACCAGGGCTGAAGCGCAGAAGCGCATCCGTTCGCAGTTCCCGCTGCGCGAGAAGCTGAAGGCGGCGCATTACGCCATCGACAGCAGCGGCGACTTCGCGAGCACGCGCGCCAACACCCTGGAGGTCTTCCACCTCTTGAAAAAGGATTTTCATTTGACATAAGTTGTGCTACAATCCCCGCCAAGGAGAGACGGGATGGAGAACACGGAATATCTGGAAGAACTGCTGCGGCTGTTCAACCTGGGCAAGGGCGCGGCGATCCAGGAGATCCTCGAGAAATACCTGGAAAGGACCCTGCAGATCAAGTTCCAGCGCATCCTCATTTCCCAGGATATCCTGAAGGAGGAGTTCGTCCGCCTGCACGAGGCCTTCCTGAAGATCACCAAGCTTTACCAGGCCGCCGACATGAAAGTGGAGATGAGCATGTTTTCCCAGGACCAGCTGGGCAAGTTCTTCTTCAACCAGGGCGTGTACGCCCTGTGCAAGGACAACTACCTGCAGGCCAGCGAGAAATTCCAGGAGGCTTACAAGATCAACAAGCGCAACGTCTTCCTGCTCATCTACATGGGCATCATCCTGACGATGCGCAAGAACTACTACGCGGCCGAAAAGTACTTCTCCGAGGCCACCCAGCGCGACCCGAACTACGACGACGGCTGGTTCTACTCCGCCGAGAACCTTTTCAAGGCCGGCAATTTCACCGCCGCCTACGAGTGCTACGACAAGACCCGGCAGCTCAACCCCGCCTATAACGAGATCAACCTGCGCCTCAAGGAGACCAAGGAGGCCATCATCCGCAAGCGCCGCGGCGGCAAGAAGGACTCGCTGCTGCGCCGCCTGGTCAAGTACGTCCGCAACGCCTTCGAGAGGTAGCGCGGCCCAGAAAGCTGTCCCACCGCGCCTTGACGCGGTCCCCGACGGGGAGGCCGGTCAGGAAAGCCGGCTTAACCTTGTCAAATAAATGCTGCTGTTGGAGATCCTCCTGACAGCGCAAGCCGTTTTTCGTTGAAATTCAACAGAAATACCCGCAAAATATGAGCATGGGCAAATTGGATCTTCCATTAATTCAACAAATCAGGCGGAATCTCATTTTCACTGGCCGGCTGGACGATGCAAAAATGAGTTGTTGCTTTTATAAAATTGCCGCTTTTTTTGTACTAATTGCTCAAGTTATGTTGAATTGGGCCATTGACCCCACAAAATCCATCTCCCAGTACATCCATGACGTTTGGAAAACCGAGCAAGGATTGCCGCAAAACTCGCTGCAGGCGATCATCCAGTCCCGCCAAGGATACTTGTGGCTCGGCACCCAGGAGGGCATCGCCAGATTCGATGGCGTCCGCTTCCATGTTTTCGACAAGAACAGGATCGATGCCCTCAAAGACAATTACATCATGTGCCTGTATGAGGACGGAAACGGCGCCCTGTGGGCGGGTACGCGGGGCGGTGGCTTGACCTGCATTCATTTGCAGGAGGAAAAATACGTCAACTACAGCACCGCCGATGGCCTGGGGAGTGATTTCGTCTATGCCATCAACATGGATCGAGAAGGGACCATGTGGATTGGCACAACGGGCGGGTTGAGCCGTCTGAAGGATGGCCGGTTCACCACTTATACGACCAGAGATGGGCTGGCAAATAATTCGGTTTATGCGATCCATGTCCATTCCAACGATGAGCTCTGGCTGGGCACAATCGGGGGCGGTGCCTGCCGCTTGAGGAATGGGATTTTCACCAATTATTCCAGAAAGGAAGGATTGCCGGGTGATTCGGTGCGGGCGATTCTGTCGGATCGCCAGGGGAATTTCTGGATCGGAACGGAAAACGGCCTGGCCCTGATGAAGGATGGCGGATTCACGGTCTATACGACCCGGGACGGATTATCCGACGACATTATTTATTCCCTACATGAAGACAGGGAAGGCAGCCTGTGGATCGGCACCTCGGGGGGGGGATTGAACCGGATGATCGACGGGAATATCTCCGTTTTCGCCCTGAAGGAGGGATTATCGCGGAACGCGGTATATTCCATTTTGGAAGACCGCGAGGGCTGCCTTTGGATCGGTACGGGTTCCGGCGGGCTGAACCGGCTTAAGGACGGCAGGATCATCACGTTCACCACCAACGACGGATTGGCCGACGACCTGATATTGTCTGTTTATGAGGATGCCGAGGGCACGATGTGGATCGGCACGGAAAACGGCGGGCTGAGCCAATATGCGAAAGGCAGTTTCAAGAATTTTGCCTTTGCGGACAAAAAGGCGAGCAAGACGATCCAGACGATCTTAAGGGACAGCAAGGACAATTTGTGGCTGGGAACGGAAAACGGCCTGCTCGACATGAAGGATGGTAAATTCATCCACCATTTCACCACCAGGGAAGGCTTGTCCAACAACTCGGTCACATCGCTTTGTGAAGGGGGTGATGGCAGCCTGTGGGTGGGCACGCGCAACGGCTTGAATCTATTCAAGAACAATGAATTCGCGGTTTTCAAGACCGAGCAGGGGCTGTCCGACAACGTGATCAGGGCAATCTTGCTGGACCGCCATGGGGCACTATGGGTGGGCACCAACCATGGCTTGAATCGGGGGCAGAACGGTGTATTCAAGATCTACACGACCCGCGACGGATTATCCAATAATTTCATCTATTCCCTGTACGAGGACGGGGACGGAGTGCTCTGGATCGGAACGCGCGGCGGGCTGAACCGGCTTGCCGCCGGGAGCATCACCCGTTATTCGGTCTCAGCCGGCCTGTTCGACGACGTGGTGTTCCAGATCCTGGAGGACGGGAAAGAGCATCTCTGGATGAGTTGCAACAAGGGGATCTATGAGATCAGCAAGAATGAGCTCACGCAATACGCGTTGGGAGAGATCCCCAAGATCCATTCCGTAAGCTACGGCATCACCGATGGCATGAAAAGCAGGGAGTGCTGCGGGGGATTGCAGCCCTCCGGCTGGAAAAGCCGCGACGGCCGCCTTTGGTTCCCGACCATCAAGGGATTGACCGTCATTGATCCAACGCTGGTCATCAAAAAGAACGAGATCCCGCCGCCCGTGATCATCGAACAGGTTCGCGCGGAAGGACGAGAAGTCAAGACGGGGCGGCATGCGGAAATGATCTTTCCTCCAGGAACCGAGAAATTCGAGTTCCATTACACGGCGCTGAGTTTGCTGGCGGCAGAGAAGGCCAGGTTCCGCTATCAATTGCAGGGCATCGATCGGCACATGCTCGCAGCGGGCGACCTGAGAGCCGCGTACTACACCAAGCTCCCCCCCGGCCATTATGCCTTCAAAGTGACTGCCTGCAACAATGACGGAGTCTGGAACACAGAGGGGGCTGTTTTCAAGTTTTACTTACAACCCTTTTTCCATCAGACCTGGTGGTTTTTCCTGCTCTCTGGCATAGGTTTTATTTTTATAGGATTGGGCATTCTTCGCTTCCGGACCAATAAACTGGAAAACAGAAAGAAGGAGTTGGAACGGTTGGTTGTGCAGCGCACTGAACAACTGGCCAATGCCAACATAGAATTGAAAAGACTTTCCATCGTGGCCAGTAAAACCGATAATTCCGTATTCATCATGGATGCGCAGGGCAATTTGGAATGGGTTAATGAAGGCTGTGTGCGGATGCAGGGCGTGCCCGGTCTAACCATGGAGGAGTTGATTAAAAAACTAGGGGTCAATATCCTTAGGGCCAGTTCCAATCCGGATATAAAAAATCTTCTAACTGCTTCCATTCAAGAAAAGAGATCGGTTCAATATGAATCCCATATTACGAATGCGGCTGGAGAGAAAAAGTGGCTGCAAACCACCCTGACTCCCATTTTTGATGATGCCGGGAATTTGACAAAACTGGTGGCCATCGATTCCGATATCAGCAAAATCAAAGCCGCCGAGGAGGCGCTGGTGGCTGCCCGGACGGACGCGGAGCAGGCCAACCATGCCAAATCCGAGTTCCTGTCCCGGATGAGCCACGAATTGCGGACCCCGATGAACTCCATATTGGGTTTTGCCCAATTAATGGAATCCGACGAGCGGGATCCGCTTTCGGCGTCGCACCGCGAAAGCCTGCACCATATCCTCAGGGGCGGACGGCATCTCCTCAGCCTCATCAATGAAGTGCTGGACTTGGCCCGCATCGAATCGGGCCGCCTGATGCTTTCAACCGAACCCGTGACGGTGGCGCCTTTGGTAAGCGAAACCGTGTCCATGATCCAGCCTCTGGCCAAGGCTCGCCGCATCCTCATCACGAACAGGGTTCCGGCCACGCCGGCCTACCAGGTGCTGGCGGATCCCCATCGCCTCAAACAGGTTCTGCTCAATCTGCTGTCCAATGCGCTGAAATACAATCGCGAGGAAGGTCTGGTCACGATAGAGCTGGCGGAGCGTCCGGACCGCCAGCTGCGCTTGAGCGTCCTCGACACGGGCCCGGGCATCCCCTTGGATCAGCAGGCAATGATATTCGAGCCTTTCTATCGCCTGGGAGCCGAGCGGATGCTGGTGGAGGGCTCCGGCATCGGGCTCACGATCTCGCGCAAGCTTACGGAAGTCATGGGGGGATTCCTGGGCTTCACCAGCACACCGAGCCTGGGATCCTGCTTTTTCATCGACTTGCCCATGAGTACTGGGACGAGCCAGGCGCGATCCTCTTCCATCCCGGACTCTTCAACCCCAGGCTCCACCGTGACCGGAAAGGAGCATACGGTTCTGTACATCGAGGACGATCTGGCCAACCTGGCCCTTGTTCAGCACATTATGGATCGCCGCCCCGGCCTCCGGCTCCTTTCCGCGCCGCAAGGAACCCTGGGACTCGAGCTGGCCCGAATGCACCGTCCCGACATTATCCTGCTGGACATCCACCTGCCCGACATCAAAGGCCAGGAGGTCTGTCGCAAGCTCAAAGAAGACCCGCTTACCCGCTCCATCCCCGTGCTGATCGTGAGTGCCAGCGCCATGCCCGTCGAGATCGACTCCATGATGCAGGCCGGTGCCGCGCACTATCTGACCAAGCCCCTGGACATTCCGTTGTTCCTCAAAACCATCGATAGGTTCCTGGATCGCCCCACGGAGGAGATGTCATGATCGATCTGACGCGAATCCAGAACGCCAGGATCCTGATCGTGGACGACGAGCGATCCAACGTTCTCCTGCTGGAGAAAATCCTCGCCGCCGCCGGCCACGCTAATTTCCTCTCCACTGGAGATCCGCGCCAAGTGCTGGACCTGTACCACGCCTTCTGCCCCGACATCCTTCTTCTTGACCTCCATATGCCGTACCTGAATGGATTTGAAGTGCTGGCCGCCCTGCGGGCGGCTTTGAACGAGGGGGATTACATCCCCATCTTGATGCTGACTGCCGACATCACGCAGCCTACGCGCTTGAAAGCGTTGGAATGCGGTGCCAAGGATTTCCTGACGAAGCCCTTCGATCAGGTGGAGGTGGTCAACCGCATCCGCAACATCCTGGAGGTGCGCCTGCTGTATACCGACTTGAAGGATCAGAACCAGGTCCTGGAGCAAAAGGTCCGGGAACGGACCCGGGAACTCATGGAGACCCGTCTGGAGATCATTCACCGGTTGGGGCAGGCCGCGGAGTATCGCGACAAGGGAACCGGCCTGCACATCCTGCACATCGGCCACTACTCCGCCTGCCTGGCTCGTGCCGCACATCTTCCTCACGAGATGCAGGATATCATCCTGGCTTCCAGCCCCATGCATGACATCGGGAAAATCGGCATCCCCGACTCCATCCTCCTCAAATCGGGAAGGCTGAACACAAAGGAAAGAGAAATCATGAAAACGCATACCACCATCGGCGCCGAACTGCTGGCGGGACACAACAGCCCCCTGATGAAGACCGCTTCCGCCATCGCGTTGACGCACCACGAGCGCTGGGACGGGGAGGGCTATCCGCAGGGGATGAAAGGTGAAGAAATTCCGCTGGCAGGAAGGATCGTGGCCCTCTCCGATGTCCTCGATGCGCTGCTCTCCGATCGCCCTTACAAAAAAAGCTGGCCCATGGAGAAGGCGCTGAGCGAGATCGCCTCGCTCAGGGGAAAGGCGTTTGATCCCGGCCTTGTGGACGCACTGCATGAGGCCCTGCCCGACATCAGGGAAACCCTGCACAGAATCGATGCCAAAACGCCGACCCATCTATAAATTAGAGCGGCCGGAATTTTATTCCTTCTTCCACCTCACGCCGGCGGGGGTGTCCATCAGGATGATCCCCTGTTTCTTCAACTCGGCGCGGATCTCGTCGGCGCGGGCGAAGTCCTTCTCCCGGCGCGCCTTTTCCCGCAAAGCGATGCGCGCCTCGATCTCGGCGTCGAGCGGGCCTTCGTCTCCCGGCTCCAGGATTCCGAGCACGGCGTTCACGCGATCCATGTAAGCCAGGATGCCCGCGGCATCGCCGCGGGTCAGGGCGTTCATCCTGGGATTGACGTCGGCGATCAGGTCGAACATCACCCCCAGGGCGCCGGAGACGTTGAAATCGTCGGCCAGGCTCGCACCGAACGCGTCCAGGCTCGCCGCGACGGCGGCGGCCAGCTCCGGGTCGGCCCCGCCCTCGATCTCCACGTGCTTCAGGGAGAAAATGAAGTTTTTGATGCGGGCCAGGGCCTGAGCGGCCATCTCCAGCCCTTCCAGGGTGAAATTGAGCAGCTTGCGGTAATGGCTGGAGATGAGCAGGTAGCGCACGGCCATGGGGGCGTAGCCTTTCGCCAGCAGGTCGCCCAGAGTGTAGAAGTTGCCCAGCGACTTGGACATTTTCATGCCGTCCACGATCAGGTGCTGGCAGTGCAGCCAGTAGTTGACGAACGTCACGCCGTTGGCGCACTCCGACTGGGCGATCTCGTTCTCATGGTGCGGGAAGATGTTGTCCACCCCGCCCATGTGGATGTCGAAGTGCGGCCCCAGGTATTTCATGCTCATGGCCGAGCACTCGATGTGCCAGCCCGGCCGCCCCTCGCCGAAGGGGGCCGGCCAGGAGGGCTCGCCCGGCTTTTTCCCCTTCCAGAGGACGAAGTCCTGGGCTGCCTCCTTCTCGTATTCGTCGGCATCCGCGGCCGCATTCGCGGCCGCGCCGGTCTTGAGGCTGGCGCGGTCGAGGTTGGCCAGGCGGCCATACTCCTTGAAGCGCTCGATGCTGAAATAGACCGAACCGTCCTTCCGGTACGCGTAGCCCTTTTCCAGCAGGGCGGAGACCAGGTGCACCATCTCGGGGATATGCTCGGTGGCGCGCAGGTAGGCGTCGGCGGGCAGGGTGTTCAGCGCGCGCAGGTCGGCATGGAAGGCGGCGATATACTTCTGCGTCACTTCGGCCAGGGGCACCTTCAGCTCATTGGCCTTGCGGATGGTCTTGTCGTCGATATCGGTGATGTTCATCACGTGCCGGACGCGATATCCCGAGAAGAGCAGGAAGCGCTTGACCAGGTCCTCGAAGAGATAGGAGCGGAAATTGCCGATATGCGGGAAGTCGTAGACCGTCGGGCCGCAGGTGTAGAGCCCGACCCTGCCCTTCTCGATTTCGCGAAACTCCTCCAGACGGCGGGTCAGGGTATTGTAGAATCTCATTTTTCCCCTTCTTTCCTGTTCGCGGCGCAGCGGGTCTCGGTGTACCAGCGTACCTGCTTGCAGAAGCGGTCGAAAACGGCGACGTCGGCGCCGGTCCAGCGCGTGCGGCTCATGGCGCGCTTCAGCGAGCGGTGGAAAAGGCCGTTTTCCGGCTCGCGCACCTCGAGGCTCTTCATCAGGTCCCAGATGTTGTCGGTGATGCGCTCGAAGGCCTTCTTTTCCGCCATGCGCGGCAGCTCGGGTCCCCGTCCCCCCGCCTGGACCGCCTTGAACAGCTCGTAAACGACCACCATCACCGCCTGGGAGAGGTTCAGCGAGGGATAGGTGCCGGCCATGGGGATGCGGATGAAGAAGTTCGCCAGCTGGCTCTCGTCGGTGTTCACCCCCTTGTCCTCGCGGCCGAAGACCAGGGCCACCTTTTCGCCGGCGGCGGCGGCAACGACCTGCGCCGCCGCCTGGGCCGGGGAGAGGAAATCGCGCTTCCACTTGCCGGCCTTGGCCGTGGCCAGAAAGACCTGCGAGATGCCCTGCAGGGCGTCGGACAGGGTGGGGAACTCGCAAGCGGCATCGATGATCTCCTGGGAACGGTAGCCCATTTTCCGCTGCTCGACCTCGTCGCGGAAAGGGACCGGGTTGACCAGGCGCAGGCGCGAGAGGCCCATGTTCTTCATGGCGCGCACCACCGAGCCGATGTTGCCCGCCCCCTTGGGCTCGACCAGCACCACATGCACGCGATCCAGGATTTCCTTCATGTTTTCCTTGTTTTCCCAGCGAAATCGCTGAAATTATAGTATAAATCCGCTCTTGGAGCAAATGGCGTCGCACTTAGGGAAAACAGAGGGAGGAGTGAGGGAAAGGCAGAGGGAAGACAAAGTGAAAAGGAAGTCGCTTGGAGCGTTTCACTCTCTCTTCCCTCATTCTTCCCTCGCTCTTCCCTGTTCTTCCCTGAGCCGGGTCCTTGACGATGATTGCCAAAGCCGGTACAATTGCCCCATGGAACTTGTCCAACTCAAAAATCTGTTCGCCGAACTTGAGCAGAAAGCCTCCGACCTTCGGGGGTTTCTTTGAAATAGCCCAAAAGACCGAAAGGATCCAGGAGATCGACGCCAGGCTGACCGATCCCGCCATCTGGAGCAAGCCCCAGGATGCGGCGCGCCTGCAGAAGGAAAAGAAGATCCTGAACAGCTTCCTGCTGGTCGACTCGAAGCTGTCATTCACGGTCGAGGAACTCGAAGCCTACTTCCAGCTGATCGACGAGGATCCGGCGCTGCTGCCCGAGCTCGAGGAAAAGATGACCCTCTTCCGGGAGTACGTCGAGGAGACCGAGATCAAGCACTATCTTGACGGCGAAAGCGACTCCAGCAACGCCTTCCTGAGCATCCATCCCGGCGCCGGCGGCACCGAGAGCCAGGATTGGGCCGAGATCCTTCTGCGCATGTACCTGCGCTTCTGCGAGCGCCTGGGCTTCAAGGCCGAGATCACCGACATCCTGGCCGGCGAGGAGGCGGGGGTCAAGAGCGTCAGCGTGCGCGTCGAGGGCGAGTTCGCCTTCGGCTACCTCAAGGAGGAGATCGGCGTCCACCGCCTGGTGCGCATCTCGCCCTTCGACGCCAACAAGCGCCGCCACACCTCGTTCGCCGCCGTCTTCGTCATCCCCGAGGTCGACGACTCGATTCATGTCGACATCGACGCCAAGGACCTGCGCATCGACACCTACCGCTCGTCGGGCAAGGGCGGCCAGCACGTCAACCGCACCGACTCGGCCGTGCGCATCACCCACCTGCCGACCAACACCGTGGTGCAGTGCCAGAGCGAGCGCTCGCAGCACCAGAACAAGGACCGGGCCATGAAGATGCTGCGTTCCAGGCTCTACGACCTGGAGCTGAAGAACCAGCAGCAGGCCAAGGACAAGATCGAGGACGGCAAGGGCGGCATCGCCTGGGGCAACCAGATCCGCTCCTACGTCATGCAGCCCTACCAGAGCATCAAGGACCACCGCACCGGCCTGGAGCGCGGCGACATCCAGCGCGTCCTGGACGGGGACATTCTGGGCTTCATAAAGGAATCTCTAAAAATTCCAAGATAGTGCTCGGCGTACGGCACAAGGTGCAAGGCATAAGGGAAGAAAGGGCGATCAAGACCTTGATCGGGAATTTCACCTTGCGCCATGCCCCTTCGCTTGCGCCGAGGGTCTGATTCGCAAACAGGCTATTTCGCGATCTCGGTCCTGCCTTTTTTCGCGACACAGGTTCTCTTGCCCGTGGCTCCCGAGATGCAGACCTCTTTCTTCGCCAGCGATGAAATGTCGACGGTCACCCTGGCCGAGTTGTCGATCGTGAAGCGGTCACCGGACTTGGACAAAGTCAGTGAGAAGCGGTCGGGGCCGGCGGGGATGACGTAGCCATCAAATTCCTCCTGCAAGCCCAGGCGGCCGAAGAGGATCGCCTCGCCCAGGACGCCGGCGGCGCCGGCGTAAAAGAGGGCCCCGCGGCCGTTGCCGCCCCGGTCGGACCATTCGAAGATGTTCATCTCGGCAAGATTCTTGGCGACGATCTCCTCCAGGTACACATCCGCCTCTCTGCGGAAGCCGGCCCGGTAGAAGGCGCTGACCAGGCGGCCGCCGATCCAGTCCCACTCGCCGCCGTTCTGGTAACTCCAGGGCGAGCGCAGCAGCGGGTGGGGAAAGAAATTCTCCGGGAAGGGGGGCAGCAGGGTGAAGGATACCGTGCGCAGCCCGTATTGCGCGCGCCGCTCTTCCAGCACGCGCAGAAAACGGGCGATCTCCGCCCGGGTCATCAGCCCGGCGCGCATGGCTTCGGCGTTGCCGCCCACGGCCAGGATGTTCCGCTCCCAGCGCAGGACGTCGTCCTTGCCCTCGACACGATGGACCAGGAAATATCCCCTGTCCGCGAGAAAGAGCTGGCGCCGGGTTTCGCCGGCGACCTCTCTTTCACGCTGGCGCCATTTGCCGGCCATGACCTTGTCGCCCAGGCGCTCGGCCATGAGGGCCAGTTTTTGCGCCGCCTGGATGAAGAGCGACTGGGCATAAGTGGAGAAAGTGCGCCGCGACCTGTCGGACAGCTTGATCGCCCGCTGGTCGGGATAGGATCGCTCCACGTCCCCCCAGTCGGCGGTGAAGCCGCTCCAGATGAGCCGGCGCTTCGTATCCCGGCGCTTTTGCCACAGCCATTCCAGAGCCATCTCCAGGCGCCGCAGCCGGGAGACACCCGCCACCTCGCCGCGGAGCCAGGAGGGATCGTCAAGGGCCAAATGCCAGGCGGCCAACACCAGCGAGCTTTCCTGGTCGCTCTCGACCGTGTTCTTGTCACAGCGCCCGATGCTGTCGATCCAGTCCTGGATCTCCCCTTGCGGACCCTGCGCCACGAAAAAACGGTCGATGATCCCCTGCAGGTCGGCGAGGGGATAGAAGAAGCGCGCATAGCCCATCATGGTGGCCGTGTCGCGGATCCAGATCTGCGGGTAGTCGGTGCCGGCCGCGAAACCGAAGAACTCGCCGGCCAGGCGGATCTCGTTGTTGCGCAAGACCTGGCGCAGCAGGTACTGCCCGCGGTCGAGCAGGTCGCGGCCGCTTTCGTAAAATGTCGGCAGCCAGTCTTTCCTGAAACCAGGCGCGACCAGCGGCAGCAGGCGCAGGGAGAGCGCCGCGGTCTTCCAGCCCTTGTCCCGTCCCCAGAACTCGCCCTCGCGCACCAGATCCCATTCGAGGATCAAGGAGCCGGGAGCGATGCTGAAGTACACCGGCAGGTCGAAGCGTGCCGTCGTGCCGGGGCGGACGGGGAACGGCAGGGAGAAGCGCCGGTTGTCAAAGCGCACGTCCTTGCCGGCCTCGTCGCGCACGTGGTAGGAGATGAAGACGTTGCCCGGCGATTCCAGGCGCTGCCGCGAGCGGTTGCGCACGGTAAAGCGGAGCACGACCTTCTCGCCCTGGCGCGCCGTCACTTGCGCGGGATGACAGGTGATCTCGACCTCGGCCTGGCTCCGCCCCGAAAAAAGCAAGAGCAGCCCAAGAAAGAGAGCCGCGGCCGGGCCCAGGCGTCTCATGTTCGGCCCCGGCGCGGTTCTTCGGAACCGGCGTGTCGGGCCTTTTCCGCGAAGAAATCCTCCAGGTTCGCGCGCCAGGGGCGCACGCGGAAACCCAATTCGTCCTGAACCCTGGCGCAGGCGAGCACCGCGCGCAACGGCCGCGCCGCCCGGGTGGGGAACTCGCACGTCGGGATGGCCTCGATGGGTATCCTTTTCGCGAGAATTCCCGCCTGCAGCGCCAGTTCCTGGATGGCCACGGCGAAGTCGAACCAGGAGATCACGCCGCCATCGCAATAATGATAGGTGCCGAAGCGCTCGCAGTCCGACTGCAGCAGGCCGGCGATGTTGGCGGCCAGGGCGGCGGCATAGGTCGGCGCGCCGAACTGGTCGCCGACCACCCGCGCCCGTTCTTTTTCGGCGAACACCCTCAGCATGGTGTGAACGAAGTTCGTCCCGTGCACCCCGTACAGCCAGCTGATGCGCAGGAGGAAATGGCGGTCCAGGCAGGAAACGAGGCGCAGTTCACCCTGGAGTTTGCTCCAGCCGTAGCGCGAGAGGGGACGCGGCTCGTCCTCCTCAAGGTAGGGTGCGGCGCGATCGCCGGCAAAGACATAGTCGGTGGAAAAATGGACGAGCGTGGCCCCGATCTCCCCGGCCAGGCGGGCCAGGTTCTCCACTCCCGCGGCGTTGACGGCCAAGGCCGCCTCGGGCTCATCCTCGGCGCGGTCCACCGCCGTATAGGCGGCGCAGTTGACGATCCAGGCGATGGGCCGGGGCCGGGCGTAGGCCTGCAGCTGCCTTGGATCGCGGATATCCACTTCGCGGTCGCTGGCGAAGAATGACCAACCCCGGGATGCGAACTCGCCGGCCAGCTGCCGGCCCAGCATGCCGGCGGCGCCGACCAGCCAGATCCCGGTTTCGCGTCCCATCGCGCCGGCGGGGATCAGGGACGCTCAGCGGCCACGCGCAGCAGGTAGCTGCCGTAGCCGCTCTTCTGCAGGGGAGCGGCCAGATGCCGCAGCTGCTGCTGGTCGATCCAGCCGTTGTTGAACGCAATCTCCTCCAGGCAGGCGATCTTGAGGTCCTGGCGGTCCTCGATGGTCTTGATGAAGAGGGTGGCGTTGACCAGCGATTCGTGGGTGCCGGTATCGAGCCAGGCGAAGCCCCGCCCCAGCACCTGCACGCGCAGCGTGCCCCTTTCCATGTAGGCGCGGTTGACGTCGGTGATCTCCAGCTCGCCGCGGGCCGACGGCTTCAGCGCCCGCGCTATGGCGACGATGTCGCGATCGTAGAAATAGAGGCCGACCACGGCCAGGTTGGAGCGCGGCCGGTCGGGCTTCTCCTCGATGGACAGGGCCCTGCCGCGGCCATCGATCTCCACCACGCCGTAGCGCTCGGGGTCCTTGACGGCGTAGCCGAAAACGGTCGCGCCTCCGGCGCCGGCCGTGCTCACGGCCTGGCGCAGCATGCCGGTCAGTCCCATGCCGTAAAAGATGTTGTCGCCCAGCACCAGGCAGACGGGGTCACCGGCGATGAACTCCTCACCGACCCGGAAGGCGTCGGCCAGGCCGCGCGGCTCCTCCTGGACCCGGTAGGCGAAGCGCACCCCCAGCTGTCCGCCGTCGCCCAGGAGCGAGCGGAAGCGGGGCAGGTCATCCGGGGTGGAGATGACCAGGATGTCGCGAATGCCGGCCAGCATCAGCGTCGACAGCGGGTAATAGATCATCGGCTTGTCATATACCGGGAGCAGCTGCTTGCACATCACCTGGGTGATGGGGTGGAGCCGGGTGCCGTGGCCACCGGCCAGGACGATGCCTTTCATGGTATTCCCCCTAAGCTCTTTTTTCATGCCGCCGCGCCCTACTCCACCGTGACCGCCTTGGCCAGGTTGCGCGGCTTGTCGATGTCGCAGCCCTTGGCGCGGGCGATGAAATAGGCGAAGAGCTGCAGCGGCACGATGTTCAGCACCGGCTGCAGGATGGGCAGCGTCTCGGGAACGCGGATGACGTCGTCGCAGACGTCGGCGATGCGGCCGCTGTTTTCGCCGGCAATGGCCAGCACCCGGCCGTTGCGCGCCTTGATCTCCTGGATGTTGCTGAGCATCTTGTCGAAGGTGGCATCCTGGGTGACGATGGCCACGGTGGGAAATTCCTCGTCAATGAGCGAGATGGGGCCGTGCTTCATCTCGCCGGCGGGGTAGCCCTCGGCATGGATGTAGGAGATCTCCTTCAGCTTCAGCGCCCCTTCCATGGCGGTGGGGTAATTGTGCTGGCGGCCGATGAACAGGAAGTCCTTGTAATGCGAGTATTCCCGGGCGACCTTCTTGACGTGCTCGATGTCGGTGAGGATCTTCTTGACCTGGCGCGGCAGCTTCTTGATGGCCTGGATGACGGCGCTCCCTTCACTGAAGGAAAGGCCCTGGTAGCGGCCGATGAGCAGCGCCATCAGCGTCAGTACCACCAGCTGCGAAGTGTAGATCTTGGTGGAGGCCACGCCGAACTCGGGGCCGGCGTGGTTGTAGACGCCGGCGTCGGTGATCTGGGCGATGGCCGAACCCACGACATTGACCACGCCGAGGATCAGCGCCCCTTTGCGCTTGGCCTCGCGGATGGCGGCGATGGTATCGGCCGTTTCCCCCGACTGCGAGAGGGCCAGGACCGCCGTGTCGCCGTCCATCTTCAGCTTGCGGTAGCGGAATTCCGAGGCCACCTCCACCTCAACGTGCAGCTCGCACAGGCTTTCGAAGATATAGCGGCCACAGAGCCCGGCGTAGTAGCTGGTGCCGCAGGAGACGATGACCAGCTTCTTCAGGTTTTTCAGCCGCTCCAGGACCGGCTCGAGGCCGCCCAGCTTGGAGACGCCCTCGCCTTCGATGAGGCGGCCGCGGAAAGCGTTCTCGATGGCCTGCGGCTGCTCGAAGATCTCCTTGAGCATGTGATGCTCGAAGCCCTTCTTGTCGGCCCCGTCGTCGCGGCCCTCGCGGATCTCGATCTCCTTCTGCAGCAACTCGTTGTTCAGGTTCTTGATGTGGTAGCCGCCCGGATGCAACACGGCCATCTCGTCATCGTTGAGCGAGATGATCTTCTGGGTGTAGGGCAGCAGGGCGTTGGCATCGGAGGCGGCGAAATACTCGCCCTCGCCGACGCCGATGATGATCGGGCTGCCGCGGCGGACGATCACGATCTGTTCCGGGGCGTTAGCGTGCAGTACCGCCAGGCCGAAGGTCCCCTCCAGGTGCTGCACCGTCGCCCGCACCGCTTTCTCCAGGTCGCCGTCAAAGTGCTCCTCGACCAGGTGGGCGATCACCTCGCTGTCGGTCTCCGAGCGGAAGGCATGTTTCTTGGCCAGCAGTTCCTCCTTCAGCTCCAGGTAATTCTCGATGATGCCGTTGTGCACGATGGCGATCCTTTCCCCGCAATCGACGTGGGGGTGGGCGTTCTCTTCCGAGGGCCTGCCGTGGGTCGCCCAGCGGGTATGGGCGATGCCGCAGTGTCCGGGCAGCGGCCGCTCGATCCCTTTCTTCTCCAGGTCGGAGACCTTGCCCACGGCGCGGATGAGATTCAGCCGCGTGCCGTCGGCCACGGCCAGGCCGGCCGAATCGTAGCCGCGATACTCCAGGCGCTTCAGGCCGTCCAGCAGGATGGGCTTGGCCGCCCGGTTCCCGCAGTATCCGATGATCCCGCACATGTGCCCTCCTTGGCGCTGCGCCCCTTACGCGAAATGGGTCAGGCTCGGCTTGCCCAGGGGATAGACGTTGAAGCCGATCTCAAAGAGCCGCCGGTGGTCGAGGATGTTGCGGCCGTCGAACACGAACGCCGGCTTGCACATGGAGGCGAATACCTTCTGGTAATCGAGCGCCTGGAAATCCCGCCACTCGGTGATCACGGCCAGCGCCTGGGCGCCGGCGGCCGCCCGATAAGGATCGGCCTCAAACTCTACCTCACCGGAGAAGCAGGCCAGGTCGCGGCGGGCGTTGTCCAGCGCCTGCGGGTCGCTGATGGCCAGGATCGCCTGCTCCTCGAGGAGCTTGCGGGCCACGTGGATCCCCGGCGACTCGCGCGTGTCGCCGGTGTCGGCCTTGAAGGCGAATCCCAGCAGGGCGATCTTCTTGCCCACGACGGTGTGGAACATCTCGCGGATGATCGTCTGCACGAAGCGGTCCTGCTGGTACTCGTTGATGCGGATCACCGCCTCCCAGTAGTCGGCCACCTCGGTCAGCCCGTAGCTGCGGGAGATGTAGACCAGGTTCAGGATGTCCTTCTTGAAGCAGGAGCCGCCGAAACCGATGCTGGCGCTGAGGAAGCGCGGGCCGATGCGGCGGTCGCTGCCCACGGCATACGAGATCTCGCCCACGTCGGCGCCGGTCTTCTCGCACAGCGCCGATACGGCGTTGATCGACGAGATGCGCTGGGCCAGGAAGGCATTGGCCACCAGCTTGGAGAGCTCGGCCGACCACAGGTTGGTGGTGATGATCCTCTCGACCGGCACCCAGCGGGCGAAGATGTCGACGATCTCCTGCGCCGCCTGGCGCCCCTCAGCAGTCTGCCGCGAGCCGACCAGGACGCGGTCGGGCTCCAGCAGGTCCTTGACCGCCGTCCCCTCGGCGAGGAACTCGGGGTTGGAGACGACATCGAAGCGCAGTCCCTTCTTGTTCTCCTGCAGGATGCGCTCCATGGCCTCGGCGGTGCGCACCGGCAGCGTGCTTTTTTCGACGATGATCTTGGCACGGTCGGAATGGGCGACGATCTCGTGGGCCGTCTTCTCCCAGTACTGCAGGTCGGAGGCCATGCCGGCGCCGTGGCCAAAGGTCTTGGTCGGCGTATTGACCGAGACGAAGATGATGCCGGCCTCGCGGATGCCGGCGGCGATGTCGGTGGAGAAGAACAGGTTGCGGCCGCGCGCCTCGCGCACCACGTCCAGGAGCCCTGGCTCGAAGATGGGCAGGCGGTCGCTGTTCCAGGCCTGGATGCGCTCGGAGTTGACGTCGACCACGGTCACCTTGATGTCGGGGCACTTGGCGGCAATGACCGCCATGGTCGGGCCGCCCACGTAACCGGCGCCGATGCACAGGACATGCTTCTTGAACTTCATGGTTGTACCTCTGCCGGAAATTTCCTAGCCCTGGCCATAGAAATCGGTGTACCAGCGGATGAAGCGCGCCACGCCGTCCTCGACGGGGATCGACGGGGCAAAGTCGACGTAACGGCTCAAGGACTCGATGTCGGCGCTCGTCTCGGCGACATCCCCGGGCTGCAGGGGCAACAGGACCTTCTTCGCCTTCCGGCCCAGGCTCTTTTCGATGAGCCCGATGAAATGCAGCAGGTCGACCGGGCGATTGTTGCCGATGTTGAAGATGCGGTAGGGTGCCGAGGAGCTTGCCGGGTCGGGCCGCCGCGCGTCCCAACCCGGGTCGGGCCGCGGCGGCTTGTTCAGTACGCGCCACACCCCTTCCACGATATCGTCGATATAGGTGAAGTCGCGCTTCATGTTGCCGTGATTGTATACCTCGACGGCCTCGCCGGCGAGGATGCTGCGGGTGAAGATGAACAGCGCCATGTCGGGACGGCCCCAGGGGCCGTAGACGGTAAAGAAGCGCAGGCCGGTGGCCGGGATGGCGAACAGGTGGGAGTAGCTGTGGGCCATCAGCTCGTTGGCCTTCTTGCTGGCGGCGTAGAGCGAGAGGGGGTGGTCGACGTTGTGGCTCACCGAGAAGGGCTGAACCTGGTTGCCGCCGTAGACCGAGGAGGAGGAGGCGAAGACCAGGTGGCGCACCGGGTGCTGGCGGCAGTTCTCCAGGATGTTCATGAAGCCGGTGAGGTTGCTGTCCACGTAGGACCAGGGATTTTCCAGGGAATAACGGACTCCGGCCTGGGCGGCCAGGTGCACCACCAGCTGGGGCTTTTCGCCGGCAAAGATCGCCGCCATCCGCTCCCGGTCCTGCAGGTCGGCCTTACAGAACACCAGCCCCGGCGCCGCAAGCCGGGCATGAGCCAGCCCGGGAAGCACTTCCACGTCGGTGGCCGCAAAGCCCAGCTGGCGCAGGCGGGCCAGCTTCAACCCGACGTCATAGTAATCGTTGAGGTTGTCGACGCCGACGACCGGGTGCCCCTCGGCCAGGAGCCGCCTGGCGAGATGAAAGCCGATGAAGCCCGCAATGCCGGTGACCAGGACGACGGGCTTGTCTGCTGGCGATTGGGCGTTCACTGGCGGCATGGGGCGCATCTCCCTGTACCGGGCATGGGGACCGTTCAGGGTAAAGGACGGCGGCAACGGATTTTCCAGCCCGGCAACGCATCATTATAGTATATCCCGGGCGAAAAAAAAAGCGGGCCCTGCGGGCCGGCTACTGGAACTTGTCGCTCTTGCTTTTCAGGGACTGCAGGAGGTTCAGCGCCTCCAGCGGCGTCAGGCGCTCGATGTCGATCTCTTTCAGCTTTTCGCGGATCTCGTCCCAGACCCTCAGCTCCATGTCCTCGGGGAACAGGGCGGCGCTGCTGATCGGCGCCTTCTGGATGCGGCCGGTGATGCGCTCCTTGACCAGGCGGTTCAGCTCCTTCTTCTCCAGGTTGAGCAGGATGTCCTTGGCCCGCTCGATGACCGGGCGCGGGATGCCGGCGATCTTGGCCACGTGGATGCCGAAGCTCTGGTCGGTGGGGCCGGGCATGATCTTGTGCAGGAAGATGACGTTGTCCTGCCACTCCTTGACCGCGATGTGGTAGTTGCCCACGCGCTCCAGGATGGCGGCCAGCTCGGTCAGCTCGTGGTAGTGGGTGGCGAACAGCACGCGCGGCCTCGCTTTCAGGGCGTGCAGAAACTCGACCACGGCCCAGGCGATGGAGAGGCCGTCGTAGGTGGAGGTGCCGCGGCCGATCTCGTCGAGCAGGATCAGCGACCGCGGCCCGGCGTTGTTCAGGATGATGGCCGTCTCGATCATCTCGACCAGGAACGTGGACTTGCCCTCCAGCAGGGAGTCGGAGGCGCCGATGCGGGTGAAGATGCGGTCGCACACGCCGATCTGCGCCCGGGCGGCGGGGACGAAGAGGCCGGCCTGGGCCAGGATGACGATCAGGGCGTTCTGGCGCAGGTAGGTCGACTTGCCCCCCATGTTGGGGCCGGTGATGAGCAGCACCTGCTCGCCGTCCGCGGAGACGCTCAGGTCGTTGGGGATGAAGCCGCGGCCGGAGGCGGCCTCGACCACCGGGTGGCGCCCCTCCTGGATGCGGATGGCAACGCCTTCATGGATCTCCGGGCGCACGTAGCCGCGGCGCTGGGCGAGCTCGGCGCCGGCGGCCAGCACGTCGAGCAGGGCGACCTGGTCGGCGTTGCCGTTCAGCTGCGGGGAGAAGCGCTGGATCTCGGCCAGCACCTCGAGGTAGAGCTTCTTCTCGATGGCCACGATCCGCTCCTCGGCCTTGAGGATCTTATCCTCGAGCTCCTGCAGCTCGACGGTCAGGAAGCGCTCGGCGCTGACCAGTGTCTGCTTGCGCGTATAGCGTTCCGGCACCAGGTGCAGGTGAGGGTTGGTGACCTCGATGAAGTAGCCGAAGACCTTGTTGTACTTGATCTTCAGCGAGGGTATGCCGGTGGCGGCCTTCTCGTCCTTCTCCATGGCGGCCACGATCTCCTTGGCGTTGCGGCTGATGGCGCGCAGTTCGTCCAGTTCGCGGTGGTAGCCCGGCCGGATGATCTGGCCCTCGCTGATGGTGATGGCCGGCTCCGCGGCGATGGCCCGCTCCACCAGGGCGACGACCTCGGGAAGCGGCTGCAGTCCGGCGCAGGCTTCACGGACCATCCCGGCCTTCATGTTTTGGATGTCGCCCTGCACATCGGGGATGCGCGCCAGGGTGTCGCGCAGGCTGAGCAGGTGCTGGGGCAGGGCGATGTTCAGCGCGATCCGGGAGTTCAGCCTCGCCAGGTCGGCGAAATGCTTCAGCTTCTTGCGCACCTCGCTGCGGCCGATCAGGTTCTGTGCGAACTCCTCGACGCCGTCCAGACGCTGCTCGATGCCACCCTTGTCGAGCAGGGGGTAGGAGAGCCACTTCTTGAGCAGGCGCCGGCCCATGGGCGTGACGGTCATGTCCACGACATCGAACAGCGAGCCGGAGACGGTACCGGTCTTGAGGTTGGCCAGCACCTCCAGGTTGCGGAACGAGACGGCGTCCAGCACCAGGTGCTCCTCGCTGGCGCTGAAGCGCGGAGCGCCGACATGGGGCAGGGAACCCGGGCGGATCGAGCGCAAGTACTTGATCAGTACGCCGGCGGCGGCGACGGCGGCGGGATGGCCCGCCAGGCCAAGGCCCTCGATGCTTTCCAGGCCGAACTGTCCCTTCAGGACCGCGGTGCAGTCGGCCGCGCCGAACTCGGCATCCTCGTAAACGGTCACCAGGATGCCGGCGAACTCGGGGAAGCGCTTGACGAAAAGGGCGAATTCCCTCTCGAAGCCCCGGGCGATGACGATCTCCTTGGGAAGCTTGCGGTAAAGCTCGTTAAACAGCGCCTCGTCGTTGCCGGCGGCGAAGGACCGGACATCGAAATCAGCCACCGCCAGGTCCAGGGAGGCCAAGGCCAGCGCGCCGCCGTCGCTGCCCACGGCGACGATGAAGTTGTTCAGCCCGGCATCGAGCGCCTCCACCTCCAGGGCGGTGGCCGGCGTCAGGATGTGGGTAACCTCGCGGCGCACGAGGCCCTTGGCCAGGGCCGGGTCCTCCACCTGCTCGCAGATGGCCACCTTGAAGCCCTTGCGCAGGAGCTTGGCGGCGTAGTTCTCCCAGGCGTGGTGCGGCACGCCGCAGAGCGGCACCGCCCCCTCCTTGCTCTTGTTGCGCGAGGTCAGCACCACCTCCAGGATGGGAGCGGCGATGCGCGCGTCGTCAAAGAACATCTCGTAGAAGTCGCCCAGGCGGAAGAACAGGATGGCATCGGGATAACTCCGCTTGATCTCCTGGTACTGGCGCAGCATGGGGGTGGGAGCGCGGTCTTCCATGGCCGGGATTATACCACAGGCCCTGAAGGCCCCCGCTGCGGGCCCTGAAGGCCGCCCCGCCCCGCCCCGACGGGGTCCCCGCTGAGGGGGGGGTTCGTCGCGAAGGCCTCGCGCAGGCGCAGGGTCAGCAGGGTGCGGCGGCGCACCGGCTGCGAGTTGGCCACGGCGCGCGCGACGGTCGCCTCGTCCGACAGCAAAAGCAGCTTCCGGCGCGCCCGGGTGATGGCCGTGTAAAACAGCTCGCGGCTGAGCATGCGCGCGTGGGAGGGCAGGAGGCACAGGACCACGATGTCGTACTCAGACCCTTGAGACTTGTGGACCGAGACGGCGTAGGAGAGGGTCAGCGCGTCCAGCTCGTCGGCGGCGTACTCGACGGTCCAGCCGTCGAAGTTGACCAGCAGCAGTTTGTCGGCGGCCTGGTAGTCCTCGACGATCCCCAGGTCGCCGTTGAATACGCCCTTGTCATAGTCGTTGCGGGTCTGCATGACCTTGTCCAGGCGCTTGAAGGCGGCTTTTTCCCGGCGCAGCAGGAAAGGTTCGGGGTTGAATTTTTCCTGCACCATCTGGTTGATGCGATCGATGCCGGCATCACCGCGGTACATGGGCACCAGCACCTGCAGGGCGGCGGAGTTGAACGGGTAGTCCTCCTGGTAGCGGCGCAGGATGCGCTCCACCTTCTCCAGGACCTGGGCCTCCTCGCGCACCGGCAGGAAGATGAAATCGGCGTCGGGGTCGGGCTTGGGGAACACGAGGGGTTCGCCGCCGTTGACGCGGCAGGCGTTCTCCACGATCAGGCTGCCCCGGTCCTGGCGGAAGTTGCGCTTCAGGTAGATGGTGTGGAAAAAACCGCTCTGGATCATGTCGCGCAGGACGTTGCCCGGGCCGACCGAGGGCAACTGGTCCTTGTCGCCGATGACGATCAGCTGGGTGTCGTCGGAGAGCGCCTGCAGCAGCGAGAACAGGATGAACGAGTCGACCATGGAAAACTCGTCGACGATGACGGCCCCGGCCGGCAGGGGATTCTGGGCGTTGTGCACGAACTGCCCCGTCTCGGGGTTGAACTTCAGCAGACGGTGGATGGTCGAGGCATGGCAGCAGGCGCTCTCCTCGATGCGCTTGGCCGCGCGGCCGGTGGGGGCGGCGACCAGGATCGGGCGGCCGTTGGCCCGGAGGATCTCGATGATGGCCCGGATGATCGTCGTTTTGCCCGTGCCCGGGCCGCCGGTGATGACGGTCAGCCGGTTGTGCACCGCGGCCAGCACCGCCTGCTTCTGCTCCTCGCTGAGCTCCAGGGCGAGCTTCTCGAAGACGGCGGCGAAGTCGACCGCCGGCGCCGCGACGGCGCCGCTCTCCCGGGCGAGGCGGTGCAGGCGCAGCGCCGCGGCCTTCTCGATCATCTCGTTCTGCGGGGTGAGGACGCAGGGCTCGGGCAGCTCGGCCAGGCTCAGCTCGCCGCGCTCGATCAGCTTCTCCAGGACGGCCAACACGTCGCAGTCGTCAATGTCCAGCAGCCAGGAGCATTTCTGCAGCAGTTCGTCGCGGGGGATATGGAGGTCGCCGCGCTGGAACTCCGCCTGCTGCAGGACGAAAAGGATCCCCGCCCGCACCCGCTGCGGGTCGGTCCTGGCGATGCCCAGGGCGCGGGCGATGGTGTCGGCGACCTTGAAGCCCACCCCGCGCACGCGCTCGATCAACAGGTAGGGGTCACCCTCGACCATGGCCGGCGCCAGGTCGCCGAACTCGCGGTGGATGCGGTAGACCGTCTCCTGGCCGACACCGAAGGGGGTCAGGCGCACGGTCAGGTCGCGCAGGGCCCGGCTGCCGCGCACGCTCTCGCGGATGGTTTCGATGACCGACTTCTTCAGACCCGCCACCTCGCGCAGCCGCTCGGGGGCGTTCTCCAGGACATCGAAGGTCGCCGGGCCGAACTGGTCGACGATCCTCTGGGCGGTCTTCTTGCCGATGCCCTTGAAGCGGCCGGAAGCAAGGTAGCGGGCGATGCCCTCGCCGTCCTGGGGCTTGATGAACTCGAAGCGGCTGACCTTGATCTGCCGGCCGAAGCGCGGGTGCTCAGACTCCTCGCCTTCGATCTCCAGGGAATCACCGACGCTCAGCGCATGGAGGTTGCCGACGATGACCCGGCTTTCGCGCGTCCCCTCCACCCGCACCAGGAAGACGCCGAAGCCGGACTCCTGGGAGACGAAGATCTTGCGGCTGACCTTGACCTTGAACGCGGGCAACTTAACCGACAGCCGAATAGACCGGCGGAACTTCAGTGAAACACATTGAGCCTCCCTGTGAGGTCACATGACAAGGGGTTATTATACAAAATGGCCGAGCATTAGGAAAGGAGTTGCATTTTTCAACGGAAACAGGGATGATTGAAAAAACTCAGGAGGTCGAACGATGGAACTGGATCGCGTGCTCAGGGAAGAGAATTTCGTTTACTCGGGAAAATCGAAGGACATCTACCGCATCCCCGACGGGGAATACAAGGGCAAATACGCGTTCATCTTCACCGACCGCGGCACCGGCTACCTGGACAGGGACAACCGGCCCGTATTCGACCCCGGCTACGACAATGTCGTGGGCGAGATCCCGGGCAAGGGGGCCATCGCCTGCAGGTTCGCCACCTATTTTTTCCGGCTGTTGGCGGTGAAAAATGTCCCCAGCCACTATATCGCCACCGTCGGCGACAACGCCATGGTCGTCGAGCCGGCCACGCCGATCAGCATGCCCGAGCAGGCGCCGGAGTTCGCCGGCTCGGCACCGCTGCTGAACCTGGAGTGGACCTGGCGCAACAGCGCCATGGGCAGCTTCTGGCGCCGCTACCCCTTCGTCCGGCCCTGCCTGGACCTGCCGCGGGTGGTCGAGGCCTGGACCAAGGGCAAGACCGACAAGCTCATCACCTTCGAGTCGCTGGCCGGCGCCGGAGTGATGAGCGAGGAAGAGATCTCCTATGTCAAGAAATTCGTCAAGGACATCGCCGCGGTCATCTACGAGGAGTTCGCCGCACGCGGGCTGCATGTCATCGACGGCAAGATCGAGCTCGGCCGTCTGCAGGGAGGCGACGGCCGCATCGTCCTGATCGACGAGATCTCGCCCGACGTGCTGCGCGTGTGCCAGGGTTATGCCGCCGACGGCAATAACGGCTGCGCCCAGGCCGCCGCCTGCATCCAAACCAGCGTTTCCGGAGAAGACCGCAAGATTTCAGCCAGGAAACAGTTGCCCGCCTCCGAGCTGGAGAGGATATTCCTCAGCTGATCCCGGGAACTGACCGCCTGGAGGCCTGTCGTGAAAGCATGCCGGTCTTTCCCGCCCTGTTTTGCGGACAGCCGCAGGAGCAAATGTCCGTTTTCCCGACAAATCAATGGGGAAATCCTGGCAATGATTATGCTTGCCTATCAGTGGGAATGACCATGAAAATCGGGCATTCAGGGAGGGTTTTCCCATGAAAAGAAGAATGACCATTTCCGGCATCGCCCTGCTGCTGGCCACCCTGGCCATGATCACAGCCGGCTGCAAAAGCAGCGAGGAAGGCGAGGCGGGGCCCGTGGGCACCCTGCTGCGGTACGGGGACTGCAAGAACTGGCCGGCCGCCGGCACGCCGGGGACCACCCGCGGCAGCGATCAGGGTTGCATCGAATACCGCTATGACGGCCGGAAGCTGGAATTGAAGCACGTCAATGCCGGGTTCAACTGCTGCCCGGGCGACATCGGCGCCGAAATCCGCGTGGCCGGGAATGTGATCACCATCACGGAGAGGGAGGCCGCCGCCGGCTGTCACTGCCTGTGCCTTTTCGATCTGGACATGCTGATCGAAGACCTTCCGGCCGCCGAATACTTTATCCAGGTCCATGAACCGTACATCAGGGACGGCGAGCCGCTGCAATTTTCGGTACGGCTCGCTGCCGGGACCTCCGGCGCCTACTGCCGGCCGCGCACCGACTATCCCTGGGGAGCGTCCGGGGGCGGGGCGGAATAGGAAGAATTGCCAAACCGGCCTTCATCCGCTACACTGGCGGCATGAAGTTGAAGCGGCGGAACTGGAGCGAGAGGAATTACAAGGCGCTGAACGAAATGCTGGCCGGGGTGCGGCCGGGGGAGATCGCGGTCCTCGACTGGGACAACACCTGCGCCTTCAACGACATCGGCGAGGCGCTGCTGCGGCGCATGACGTTCGGCCTGGAGTTCCGCATTGAGGCCAAGGCCATGGCCGCCATGATTCCCGACGTTATCGACGGCGTTCGCCATGTTCTGCTCAAGGGCAAGCCATTTTCCCTGAAAAAAATGAAAAAAGCGGTCTTTGCGGCTTATGAACGCCTGAAGACGAGAACTTCACTCGCCGGAAGGGACGAGAGCTATCGCGTCTTCACCTCGGGACTGCTGGCCCTGAACCGGGCGCTGGAAGAGACGCCGGGCATCGGCTGCGATTTCGCCTATCCCTGGGTGAATACGCTGCTGCGGGGCTTGTCCCTACCCGAGTTCGACCGGCTGGCCGAAGAGGTCGTCGTCCGGGCATTGAAGGAACCCCTCCGCCGCCGGGCCATGAGTGATCCGCAGGGGCGCTGGCGCTACGACTGGATCGGCGGCATCCGCCTTTATCCGGAAATGAAAGAGCTGGCTGCCTGCTGGCAGCAGCGCGGCGGCAGGGTCGTGGTCTCCACAGCCAGCAACCGGCGGCTGGTGGAAAAGATGATCGCCGTGACCGCCTTCCCCTGCCGGCAGGTCATCGGCATGGAACTGGCCGTGGCCGGCAGGCGTTTCGCGGGCGCGCTGAAGCCGGGCTTGCGGCCCAACCTCGGCGCGGGCAAAGTGCTCAACCTCCGCTCCCGCCTCGACCGCGAACCGGCACTGGTTGCCGGTGACAGCAGCAACGATTATGAGATGCTGAGCTCGTTTGCCGCCACCCGCCTCCGCCTGGTCATCGATCGCAGCGCCGGCGGCAGGATCACAGCCATTGTCCGGCGCGCCAGATCCGGAGAAGCGGGTTTTCTCTGCCAGGAGATCGACCCGAGACGCGGGGCATTCCGGGCGCCCTGCCGGGGCTGAGGCGGCGGCAAAGGCCGACGTTTTTTCGCTTGTAATTTTTTTTTCACTTGCATAGAATGGGTCCATGCGCTATTTCCTCCTGCTCCTGCTGGTTGCCCTTGCCGTCGTGCTCGCGCTGCGCCTGGGCAAAAGCCGGCAGACTGCTCCGCTGGGGGAGTCGGGAGCCATGCTGGACAAGGCCAAGCTCGCCGTGCTGCCGGCGCAGCTGCAGCAGGTGGAAGCGGCCCTCGACGCCTATCGCGCCGACCGCGGCGCCTGTCCCGGCGACCTGGCCGAGCTCGTTCCCGGATACCTTCCCGCTTCCGACCTGCTCATTGATCCCTGGGGGACGCGGCTGCGCCTGGAAAAGCCCGATGCCGGGGGCGCGATCCTCGCCTGCGCCGGCCCCGACCGGACGTTCGCCAGCCCCGACGACACCCGAAGGAGCCTACGATGAAACTGGCCAACTACCTGAAACAGGAAAACGTTTACCTTTGCGATACATGCAAGGACACCGGCCACTTGTACGGCGATTTCGCCCATTTTCTCAAGGAAAAGGGAGTCATCGCCGATGCCCGCAAGGTGAAGCGCCTGTTCGTCAAGCGCGAAAGCGTGCAATCGACGGGGATCGGCCGCGGCGTGGCCACGCCGCACATCTTTTCCGACGAGTTCTCCGAGTTCTTCCTGGCCATGGCCCTCGTGCGCCGGGGCATCGATTTTTCGGCCCCGGACGGCAAGCCCGTGCACGTGGTCTTCCTGATCATGAGCGATGACCGCGATATCGGGCTGCACCTGAAGACACTGGCCCATCTCGCCCGCCTCACCGCCGGCAGCGACCTCAGCTCCGCCCTCCAGGGCGCCCGCGACGAGGCCGAGGCCCTCGCCGTCATCCTGGAAAAGGAGAAGGCCATCCTCTCCTGATCCCGCGCCGGCCGAGCCCCACAGAGCCTTTCAAGAACAGTGTTTCGGGTTGACCTGCCGGCCCGGCTATTATATAATCCGGGACAATGAACATCAGCAAGAACAGGATCGCCGCTGTCGCCTCATGAAGTCCCTGCAGGACAAGCTCAAAAAAGAGATCGCCGCGCTGCTGCAGGACTCCCATGACCTGTCCGGAGTGGACATTTCCTTTTCCCTCCCCGCCGAGCGGAAATTCGGCGACCTGTCGACCACTCTCGCCTTCACCCTGGCCAAAAAGACGGGAAGCAAGCCCTTCGTTCTGGCCGGAGATATCGCCGCCAGGCTGCAGGGGAAACTGGCGGCGGTCGCCGAGGTGCGGGTCGCCGGCGGCGGCTTCCTCAACTTCTTCCTGCATCGTGACGACTTCTTCCTGGCACAGCGGCGGAGCCTGGCCGAGGCGTGGACAGCGCCGGCACGCAGGGAAAAGGTCATCGTCGAGCACACCAGCATCAACCCGAACAAGTCGGCCCATATCGGCCATTTGCGCAACTCCTGCCTGGGCGACACCCTGGCCCGCTGCTGCCGCTTCCTGGGCTACGAGGTCGAGGTGCAGAACTACATCGACGACACCGGCATCCAGGTGGCCGATGTGGTCTGGGGGCTGCTTCATTATCGCAGGATGGACCTGGAAGCCATCCGGCGCATCCCCGACCTGGCCGCCTATCTCTGGGAGCTCTACGCCGAGGTCAACCGGCTGTTCGCCGACGACGAGGCCCTGGCCGCCCAGCGCCGGGAAGTGCACAAGAAGATCGAGGAAAAGACCGAACCCGAGTACGGGACATGCCGGCATGTCGCCGAGCAGGTCCTGCTCGACCATGTCCGCACCATGGAGCGCCTGGGCATTCACTACGACCTGCTGGCCAGGGAGAGTGACGTCATCGCTCTCGATTTCTTCAAGGCCGCCGCCGCCGAGCTGGCCGGCCGCGGCGTGATGGTTCCCTCCTCCGACCCGGAGAAGCAGGGCTGCCTGGTCATCCATTATGACCGGGAAAAGATCGAGAAGATCATCGTCCGCTCCAACGGCACCATCACCTATGTCGGCAAGGACATCGCCTACAATCTCTGGAAATTCGACCTGCTGGGACGGGACTTTCATTACCGGCCCTTCCACATCTATCCCGACGGCCGGCCCATCGTCATGACCTCGTCGGCGCCGTTCGGCGCTCCCCCCGCCCGCAGTTTCGGCAAGGGACAGCGGATCTACAACGTCATCGACGTGCGCCAATCCTACCTGCAGAACCTGATCGCCCAGGTGCTGGTCCAGTTGGGCCATCCCGAGGCCGGAGCCAACTTCGTCCACTTCTCCTACGAGATGGTGGCCCTGACCCCGGCCTGCGTCCGTGAAATGGGACTGACGCTGGAGCCGGGCGAGGAGAGCAAGCCCTATATCGAAGTCTCCGGGCGCAAGGGACGGGCGGTGAAGGCCGATGACCTGATCGCCATGCTGGAGAAGAAGTCGCTGCGCGAGGTCGGCGCCCGCAACCCGGAACTGCCCGAAGCCGATGCCCGCAAACTGTCCCGCGTGATCGCCGTGGCCGCGCTGCGCTATTTCATGGTCAAGTTCAACCTCAACACCGTGATCGCCTTCGACTTCAAGGAAGCGCTGAATTTCGAGGGCGACAGCGGCCCTTACCTGCAATATGCCGTGGTGCGCCTGAACAGCATCCTGAAAAAAGCCGCCGCCGCCGACATGGACGCGGCCGCCGGCGCCGCCGGCCTGGCGCCCCTCCCCGAAGGGGAAAGGGAGCTGTACTGGGAATTGGTTCTGCACCTGTCGCTGCTGGAGGTCCAGGTGGAATTCGCCCTGCAGAACCACGAGCTGTCCTCGCTGGCAACCTACGCCTACGGCCTGTGCCAGAAATTCAACCATTACTACCACCTCTTTCCGGTACTGGCCGAGCCGGACCCCATCCTGCGCTCCCTGCGTCTTGGCCTGGTCCTGCTCTTCAAGCACAAGATCGAAGCCATCCTGTCCCTCCTGGGAATCGAAGTACCCGAACGAATGTAAGGAGGTCAGATGATCCAAGTCGAACGTCTTACCAAGAAGTTCGCCGACACCCTGGCGGTCGACGACATCTCCTTCGCCGTGGAGAAGGGGAAGATCTGGGGTTTCCTCGGCCCCAACGGCGCCGGAAAAACCACCACCATGCGCATCCTGACCGGCTACCTGCCGCCCAATGAGGGGCGGGCGCTCATCAGCGGCATCGACGTGGGCGAGGACCCGCGCGCGATCCAGAAGCTGGTGGGCTACCTGCCCGAGGTCGTGCCGGTGTACGGCGAGCTGACCGTCAGGGAGTACCTGCGCTTCGTCGCCGAACTGAACGGCCTGGAGCGGAAAAAGATCGCCGGCGCCGTCGAGCGCGTCGTGGAGAGGACCTGCCTGCAGGCCGTCTACGGCCGGCTGACGCGCAACATCTCCCGCGGCTTCCGCCAGCGCCTGGGCATCGCCCAGGCCATCATCCACGAGCCCGAAGTACTCATCCTCGACGAGCCGACCATCGGTCTCGACCCGGCACAGATCATCGAGATCCGCGAGATGATCCGCGGGTTCCGCTCCAGCGCCACCGTCATCCTCTCCTCGCATATCCTGGCCGAGATCACCCAGGTATGCGACGGGGCGGTGATCATCAAGGAGGGGCGGCTGATGGCCACCCTGACCCGCGAGGAGTGGGGAAAGAGCCTGGAGATCGTCGCCGGCGCCCCCATCGCGGACGGCATCTGCGCCGCGTTGCGGCTGGCTTTCCCCGCCGTCAGCGAAGCCCATTGCGCCGGCACGGCGCTGAAGCTGGAATTCAAGGAGCCGCCGGACGACTTCAACCCGATCATTTCCTGCCTGGTGGAAAAGGACGTCAAGATCCGCGAGATCAAGGCCGGGCTCGAGGCCCTGTACATGAAGGCCATCCTGGGTGAAGAAGGGAGGGCGTCATGAGAAGCGTCTGGACCATCGCCAAGAAGGAGCTGAAGTCCTACCTGTATTCGCCGATCGCCTATATCCTGACCGCGTTCTTCCTGCTGGTCAGCGGCTTTTTCTTCTACAACATCCTGGCCTGGGCCAACGAGCAGACCATGCGCATGATGCAGTCCGGATACCCCGCCGAGTACATCAACATCAACCAGATGCTCTTCCAGCCGTTCTTCAGCAATGTGACCATCGTGCTGATGTTCCTGCTGCCCCTGCTGACCATGCGCCTGTTCGCCGACGAGAAAAAGATGCGCACCGAGGAGCTGCTGCTGACCTCGCCAGTGCGTCTTTCTTCTATCATCCTCGGCAAATACCTGGCGGCGCTGATCGTCTACAGCGGCATCCTGCTGCTGACCGCCACCTACGCCGTCTTTGTCTTCATCCACGGCAATCCCGACCCGGCGCCGCTGCTGACCGCCTACCTGGGACTGTTCCTGCTCGGCGCCGTCTTCATCGCCATCGGGCTTTTCGCCTCGGCGCTGACCGAGAACCAGGTCATCGCCGCCGCCATCTCCTTCTCGGCCATCCTGCTGATCTGGGTGCTCTCCTGGATCGGCGAGGGGGGGGGCGGCGCCTGGCGGCCGGTCCTGGCCTACCTGTCGTTCTTCTCCCATTTCAAGAACATGGTCAGCGGCGTCATCGACACCCAGGACATCGTCTACTTCCTGTCGTTCGTCTTTCTCGGACTCTATTTGACGCGCGCGGTGTTCGAATTCAGGAAATGGAGGTGACCATGAAGAGGCTCCTGCTCTACGGCAACTACCTTTCCCTGCTGCTGGTTCTGGCCGGCGCGGCCCTGTGGCTCAGCTACGGGCTGGCCGCCTTCCTGGGCCGGGCCGGGCTGGCGCTGCTGCTCCTGGGCGTGGCCGGGCTGGCGCTGCATTTCGCCGTCAACCTCGCGCGCTTCAAGACGAAGAATTCCCGCCTGAACTTCATTTTCGCCTCCAACCTGGCGGTGGTGGTCCTGCTGATCGTGGCCATCGTCGCCGCGGTCAACTACCTGGGCGTCAAACTGCATACGCGCGTCGACCTCAGCGCCGGCAGGGCGCACTCCCTCGCCAACCAGTCGGTGCAGGTCGTGCGCGGGCTGAAGAAGGACCTGGACATCAAGGCCTTTTTCAGCAAAGGCAACAGCGGCCTGGAGCGCCTGCGCGCCCTGCTTGAGATCTACCGCTTCCACAGCGGCCGCGTCCGGGCGACGTTCATCGATCCCTACCTGAAGCCCGAGCTGGTCAAGCAATACGAGATCAAGACCGACGGCACGATGGTATTCGAATACGAAGGCAAGAGCACGCGCAGCGAGGAGGTCTCGGAGGAGGCCATCACCAACGCCATCATCAACGTGTCGCGCCGGGGGGAAAAGACGGTCTATCTCCTCCAGGGGCACGGTGAACCCGGCAGCGGCGACAGCGGCGAGACCGGGTATTCCGAGGCCCGGGCCGGGCTGGAGAAACTGTCCTTCCAGGTGAAGGACCTGATCCTTTTCCAGGAGACGGCGGTGCCCAGGGATGCCGCGGCCGTGATCGTCGCCGGACCGCAAAAGCCGCTCCTGGAAAAAGAGCTCTTCCTGCTGGGCGAATACGTCGAAAAGGAGCAGGGGCGCCTGCTGCTGCTCCTTGACCCCGGCCAGGGCGCCGAGTTGAAGCCCCTGCTGGCCAGGTACGGCCTGAGCCTCGAAGACCACGTCGTGGTCGATGCCGACCCCCTCTCCCAGTTCATGGGCGGAAACTATTTCATGCCCGTGGTGGCCAAGTATCCCGAGCACGCCATCACCAAGGGTTTCGGCTACGCCACCATGTTTCCCCTGGCCCGCGGCCTGTCCCGCCTTTCCCCGATCCCGGCCGGGGTCAGCGTGGACTTCCTTGCCGCCACCAGCCCCAATTCCTGGGGCGAGACCAATTACGAGGTCGAGGTCAAGACCGAGACGATCACCAAAAACCCGGAGGATAAAAGCGGCCCCATCGATATCGCGGCCGCCGGCGAAATCGCCGGTGAGGGCGATAAAAAATCTCGACTCGTGGTCGTCGGCGACTCCGACTTCGCCCTGAACAAGTATTACTTTTTCCAGGCCAACGGCAATTTTTTCAACAACGCCGTCTCCTGGCTGGCCGAGGAAAAGGACCTGGTCGCCATCGCCCCCAAGGTCACCGCTCCCAGGACCGTCAGCCTGACCCGCAGCGCCGGCCGCCTGGTCTTTTTCTACACCCTGTTCATCCTGCCGCTGCTGGTGTTCGCCGCCGGCATCGGCGTCTGGCTCTACCGGAGGAAGCTGTGAACTGGAAGAAGATTCTCGCCTTGGCGCTCCTGCTGGCCGTCCTGGCCGTGGCCATCGTCTACATCGATCGAAAAGAAAAGGGGCAAAAGGCATCCGCGGGGATACTGCTCGATATCACCGCCGGCACGATCGACCGGATCGAGTTGCGCAATCCGGAGGGCGATTTCATCTTTTCACGCCGCGACCCGCTGTGGCAGATAGAAAAGCCGCTGGCGGCCAAGGCCGACAAGGTGGCGCTGGAAAGCATCCTGGATAATTTCTCGCGCCTGCAGTACGACCGGCTGGTGGCCGAAGACGCCGGCGACCTCAAGGTGTTCGGGCTCGACACGCCGGAGATCGAGCTGAAGCTCTTCAGCAAGGGCCAGCCGGCGGCTACCGTTGTCCTGGGCGTCAAGAACACTCTCGACGGCTCCTCCTACGCCAGGCTGGCAGGCGACGGCCGGGTGGTCACCCTCGCCGCCTACAAGCGCCAGGACCTGGAAAAAGGGCTGCTGGCCTTCCGCGACAAGAAATTCTTCGCCCTCGACCCCATGGCCGTCACCTCCCTGCAATACCGCACCGGGGATGCCGCCGTCTCCCTGGCGAAAAAGGATGAGCGCTGGTTCCTGGAAAAGCCCTTCTATTCGCTGGTCAGGGAATCGCGGATCAGCGAACTCCTCTCGGCCGCCTCCCAGCTGGAGGCCACGTCGTTCGCCCCGGCAGGGGACGCCGGGGAACAGGCCGCTTTCGGTCTGGACAGGCCGCTGCTGACGGCCGAGTTCCTCACGCTCTCGGGACCGCGGCGAATCACGGTCGGGCGACAGGGCGAGTCGTATTATGCCCGCGCTGACGGCTCCAGCGAGGTTTGCGGCATCTCCGGGGACTTCACGGGGAAATTCGTTCCCGACGCCGCCGCCTGGCGCGAGAATAAGGTGGCCCGCTTCTTCGCCTACGACGCCCGCGAAATCTCCTTCCAAAAAGGGGCGTTCCGCGTCGCGCTGCGCAAGGACGAGGCCGGGGACTGGGATTTCCTGCCGCCGCAACCCGGGAAAAAGCCCGACGGGGAAAAGGTCAATTCCCTGCTGACCGTCCTGGCCGACCTCGAGGCCACGGGTTTCATCGACGAGCCCGGAGCCTTGCCCGCCGTTGCGGCGCGCGTCATCATCCGGACCGAGGACCAGGTCGATCCTGAACGGCGCAGCGAGACCGTATTGGAATTCGCCGCCGCCGCAGGGGAGACGGTGGTCGTTCGCGACCCCTCTCTGCCCTACTCCTACCAGGTCCAGCGCGAGGCGCTTGCCAAGCTCCCCGCGAGGATGGAGGACATCGCCGCCGCGCCATCCCCGCCAAAGGCCGGAAAGTAATCCCGGCGCCGGATCCAAAAAAGTTGAAATCCGAAAACCTTGCATGATAATGATTTCATCTCTATCATTAACCATCTCTCCCTTTGCAAGAAAGATGGAAGGAATTATGCAGGCAAACCGGCCTCTTCGTTTTTCCGGAACCCGCCGTTTTCCGCACACCGTGCAACTTTTCCCGCCTCAAAGGCATCTTAATGAACAGAAATGGATGACCTGATCGCCAAGCTCAAAGAGGGAAATGAAGCCGCTTTCAAAGAAGTGATGGCCATGTACAAGAAACCGATATTCCATTACCTGAGCCTGCTGCTGGGCGACCGGCAGGCGGCGGAGGAGCTGACGCAGGACACATTCGTCAAGGTCTATTTCAAGGCCCACACGCTGAAATGCGACAATGCCCAGGCCGCCAAGGCCTGGATCTACACCATCGCCACCAACCTGGCCCGCAGCGAGTTCCGCAAAAAGCGCATCCGGCGGGTTTTTTCCCTTTCCGATCTGAACGAGGGGCAGGCATCCTACAACCCCGATATCGAGGGCAAGCTGCTGGCCGAACAGTTGCTGGCCATGGTCCCGGAAAAATGGCGCGTGCCGCTGGTCATGAAGGAGATGGACAATTTTTCCTTCGAGGAGATCGCACGCGCGCTGAACAAGCCCATCGGCACGGTCAAATCCATGGTTTTTCGGGGCAAGGACCACTTGAAGAAGCAATGCCTCGACATGGAAGGAGCATCTCATGCATGATTGGCAGTTAATTTTTACGGCGGGTGACGCAGAGGACGGGCCCGGCGGTGATTTCGAGGCGCGGGTCTTTGCCAAGATCCACAGGAGGAAGCGGCAGCGCAAGGCCGGTCTCGGCCTGGCGGCCGCCACCGCTGCCGCGACCGTGCTGCTACTGGCCGTGTTCCAGCCTTTCCGCCCGGCTGCCGCCCGCGGTCCGCTCACGGCCGCGGACAAGGTGGAGATCCCGCTGAGTGAAGAGTTGTTCTTTTCAACCTCCGACAGCCTCACGCGCTATACCCTGCAGCCGGTGGCGCTGGGCAGCGGGGCCGAAACGCCGCAGGCGTCCCGGAACCAGATCTAGGAGAAGACCATGAAAAAAATACTGTTCATTATACTGATCCTGGTGCTGCTCTGGTACGCTCCAGAGCTGCACGCCGTGCCCCGGGGGGAAGAACATGGCCGTTCAGATGATTCCATTGACAACATCGAGAACCAGATCCGTGCCATCCTCGAGAAAGTCGCCCCCTCCCTGGTGAAGGTCATCGCCGAGAACGGCAGGAAATACGTCGCCAGCGGCATCGCCCTGGAGGACGGGCTGGTCATCACCTCGGCGCTGGTCACCAAGCGCCCGTTCGCGAAGCTGGCGGTGGAGACCACCAAGGGCGAGCTGATCACGGCCCGAGTCGCCGGCCAGGATGACCGTTCCGGGCTGACCCTGCTGCGCCTCGACAAAAGGAAGCTGCCGACCCTGCCGCTGGCCGGGCCGGCCGAGGTCGGCAACTGGGTGGCGCTGGTCGGCCTGTTCTACGAGAAATTCCCGGCCATCTCCCAGGGCATCGTCAGCAGGCTCGGCGAAAACGAGCTGATCCTGAACGCCCCGGTCGCCCCCGGCGCGGCCGGCGGGGCCGTGGTCAACAAGAACGGCGAACTGCTGGGCATCATCCGCGGCAGCGTCGGCTTTTCCTTCAGCCCCGATCTGACCTTCAAGGACCAATCGGCGTCCATCGTGGTCAGAGGCGACCGCAGCCGCGGCGACAGCCTCTGCTACGCCATCCCCATCGCGCCGGTGCGGCGCCTGGCCGAAAAGCTGAAGAGCACCGGCAAGATCGTTCCGGGCTGGCTGGGGATCGTCTTCAGCGAGGATACGAACCTGGTCCAGGAAACCTCCCCGGGATCTCCGGCGGCCAAGGCCGGCATCGCCGGCGGCGACCGCCTCGTGAAGCTCGCCGGCAAGCCGGTCGCCAACTGGCATGACATCGTCTCCGCGCTGGCGTTCCGCTTTGCCGGCGACAAGGTCGACGTCACGGTCAGCCGGGGCAACCAGGCGCTGCGGCTGGACGTGGTGCTCGGCGAGCGGGGCCGGATCGTTCCCCCGGAGCCGCCGCGGCCCATCACCATCCCGGAAATTCCCGACCTTCCCGAATGGTTCGAGCGACTCGGCGAATTGCCCGAACTCGCCGATCTGGATTCGGCCCTGCCCAAGGTGCGGAACTACGTCATCGAGTTCAGCGGCTCCCGGCAGCTGGGCGTCGACGTCATCGACATCACCGCCGACCTGGGAGAGAAATTCGCGGTCAGGGAGGGATACGGCCTGCTGGTCTCCCGCATCGTTGAGGGCTCTGCCGCCGGCAAGGGCGGGCTGAAGGCCGGGGATGTCATCGTCCGGGCCAATGACAGCCCCTTGCGCAGCGCGGCCGACCTGCGCCGGGCCCTCGACGCCTTGCAGGACAAGGAGGCCGTGCTCCTCTCCGTCTACCGCGACGGCCAACCGCGGAAATTCTCCCTGGTCCCGGACAAGAGCGAAAAGCGGGTATGGGACGTCCGCGGCTTCACGCAGAAAATGGAAAACCTGAAGGGCCACATCAGCGACGAGGCCAAGGTCATGCTCCAGGACGAGATCCGCAAGCTGAAGCTGGCCAAGGAAAAAGCATTGACCGAGCTGCAAAAGGAAAAACAGCACTCCCTGAAAAAGGCCAGGGAGGAAAGCCGGGATCTGACCATCGAGCTGAAGCGGCTGCAGGCTGAAACGAACAGGCTGACGGATGAGGCCGGCAAAAAAATCGCCGAGGAGCTGCGGATGATCCAGGAGGAGCTGCGCCGGATCCAGGAGAAGATCCGGGCCGAGGAAGAAGGGAAAAAGGGGAAGGAACGGGACTGAAGTTCCCCGGCAGGCAGCTCAGCGCAGCAGTGATTCGGCCAGGCGGATGGCGGCCAGCATGCTGGAGGGATCGGCGATCCCCTTGCCGGCGATGTCGAAAGCCGTCCCGTGAACGGGCGATGTGCGGATGAACGGCAGCCCGAGGGTCAGCTGCACCCCGTCGCCGCCATGCAGCAGCTTGAAGGGGATCAGCCCCTGGTCGTGGCTCCAGGCGATGACCACCGCGCCCTTCACGGAGCGGGCTTTGCTGAAGACGACATCGGGCGGGAAGAGCCCGGCCACCCGGATCTCATCCCGCAGATCGCCGATGGCGGGGAGAAGCACCTCGATCTCTTCGCGCCCGAGGCGGCCGCTCTCCCCGGCATGGGGATTCAGGCCGCTGAAAAAATAGGTGAACTCCTGCCCGAACAGCCGCTGCAGTTCGCCGGCGACCTGGCGAACAAAAACCTTGATCGCGCCGCGCTCCAGGCGGGCAAATACATCGCGCAGGGGGATGTGGTGAGTAAAGAGGGCCACCTTCAGCCCGGGCGACCAGAAGAACATGGCCGGCGCCGGTGCAAGGGTTGCGAAATAATCGGTGTGCCCGCGATAGGGCAGACCGCTGGCCAGCCACTTGTCCTTGCTCACCGGGGCCGTGACCACGGCCTGGACCTTGCCTTTCCGGGCCAGATCCACCGCCGTCCTGACCCAGCGGAACGAGGGATCCCCCGCGCCCGTTTCGTCCGCCACCTCCAGAAATGCCGTTTCGCCGCGGTGGATCTCGCAGGCATCGTGGAGCAGGCGCAGGCCGCCCGGGGGGAAATGGCGGCTGCTGCCGACGACCAGCAGCGAAGCGGACGGAGCGGCCAGGGCCAGGCTCTTGGCGATGACCTCGGGCCCGATCCCTTGGGGGTCGCCCAGGGTAACGGCAATGACCCTATTTGCCGGGTCCGGATTCTTCGCGCTGGGGTTCGGCAAAGTCGGGGTTTTTATAGATGTACTTGATGTGGGATTTGAACACGATCAAGGTGCCGCCGTCGAGCTTCTTGACCTTCAGGCACTTTTCATCGTACCAGTCGAGCATCCCCTTGAGCGTCTCGCCGGTCATCAGCTCGAAGACCAGCTGGGTCCGGTTGTTCATCTGCTTGATATAATAATAATTCTCGGCGTGGGTCTTGTAGGGCGGCGGCGGCTTGCGCTTGTTTTCCTGGTTGGACTTCTGTTTTATCTCTTTGAAATTCGGCTTGATCAACTTTCTGATCATCAATGCTCCTACGAAACAGGGTTGACCCCATTATATTTCAATTTATTAAAAAGTCAATCGCGGCACGGGAAGGCTTCAGCCCTGTTCCTTGACGAATTCGCGCTTTCCGCCGTCGGGGACGCGGGCGTTCATCAGGCAGGCGAAGGGGCCGATGGAGCAATGACAGCCGATGCGCGTGCCGGCGCCGAGGTAGGTGCAGGGATAGATCACGCTGTCGCGCCCGACCTGCACGTCGTGCTCGATGGTCACGGTCTCGGGCTGCAGGATGGTCACCCCGTTCTCGAGCAGCTGCTGCTGGTGGCGTCGGTTGAACTTCGCCTGCGCCAGCTGCAGGTCGTGGCGGTCGTTGATGCCGATGGCGATGTCGCTGTCACCGGCCTGGACCGCCTCAACGCCCAGGCCCCGGCGGCGCAGGATGGCGATGATGTCGGTCAGGTAGTATTCCTTCTTGGCATTGCCGTTGCCGATACTCGACAGCAGGGGGAAAACGACCGGGTTGTCAAAAAGATAGATCGAGGCGTTCACCTCGCGGATGCGCCGCTCTTCGGGGCTGGCATCCTTTTCCTCGACGATGCGCTCGACCCGAGCCTGCCCGTCGCGGACGATCCGGCCGAAGGGGGGGATGTCGCCGGCGAAGACCGCGCTGATGAAGGTGCAACTGGCTTGATGCTGGCGATGGTTGTCGATCAGCCGGCGCAGCTCGGCGGCGGTGACGTAGGGGTTGTCGCCGACCAGCACCAGCAGGCCGCCTTCATGGCCGGCGACCTGCGCGGAAGCGCTGAGCAGGGCATGGGCGGTCCCCAGCGGCTCATGCTGGCGCGCATAGACGAAGCCGCCGCCGAGAGCTTTCTCGATCTCGGGCTGGTTTTCGCCCACGACCACGACGATGTCCTCCGCCTTCAGGCCGCAGCCGGCCAGGCTGTCCAGCAGGTAGCGGATGATCTCCTTGCCCAGGATGGGGTGCAGCACCTTGGAGATGTCCGACTTCATGCGCGTCGACTTGCCGGCGGCGAGCACCACGGCCTTGATTCTGTCTGCCATGGCCGCATTGTATGCGACCGCAAAAGCCGAGTCAACGGCCGTGATCCGGCCGGGCAGACGAATCCCCTTTCCCGAAATGAGTCTTAATGGTTGACAGATCAGATAAATTGTATTACTATATCTAATAGATACTATAGCGGAAGTGCGGCAAATGAAAAAAAGCGATAACAGCAAAATGGCGGTGCTCGGGCTCTTGTGCCACAAGCCCATGACCGGCTATGACATAAAAAAAACGATCGCGCAATCGACCGGCATGTTCTGGAGCGAAAGTTACGGCCAGATCTATCCGACCTTGAAAAAACTGACCCGTGAAGGCTTGGCCGTCGTCCAGCAGAGCGAAAGAAGAGGCGCCGCCAGCAAAACCAGCTATGCGCCGACTGCAAAAGGGCGGAACACGATAAAAACCTGGCTGGCGCAGCCTGCAAAGACCAATATCATCCGCAGCGAGACCCTGCTGAAGATATTTTTCGGTGGCCAGGCGGATTTGCTCCTGACGCAAATGCACATTGAACAGGAATTAGCCGACAGCCGACAGGCCTTGGCCGTATTGACCACAGTTGAAAAGATGCTGGCGCAAAGAAGCAATGGCCGGCGGAACTTGACGGATTTCCATTTCAGGCTGACGATCGCTTACGGGAAAAAGTCTCTGACCGCCACCGTGCGCTGGTGCAAGGATAGCCTGCGAAAATGCTCCGAATGGGAAAACAGTGAAAGAAAAGACGGGGTCAAGGAGAAAACATGAAAAAAAACCTGATCAACGGGCTGGCTCTCCTCATCATTGTCTTTGCTGCCGCCAACGCCCTGGCCGGTGAAGAAAGATCATCCGCAAGCCTGGCGGAAATTCAGCACCTGTTGCGGCAGGAGCAAGCCAACGAGGCCCTGGACCTGGTCCAGAAATTGCTGCAGGCCGATCCTGAAAACGCCGAGTACCACGCCTGGCACGGCAATATTTTGGGGGCCATGTCCAACAAAGCCACGGACATGATGAAGATGGCCGAATATGGGATGGCTGCCTTCGCCGCCTTTGAACGGGCCATTCAGCTTGATCCCGAAAATATAACCGGACGGCTGGGCCGCGGCATTGCCAATTTGATGGCTCCGCCGCCGTTCGGAAGCTTGGGAAACGCCCTGATTGACCTGACCAAGGTAGTGGAGCTGGATGAACGAAACGCCGAAGGCAGATTCTACCTGGGATTGCTTTATAAAAAGCGGGAAGACCCTGCCAAGGCCCGGAGCGAATTCCAGAAGGCCCTCGCGCTGGATCCCGGTCACGCGGCGGCAAAAAGAGAGTTGGCGGCATTGGCAGAGCTGGCCCCGCCCCAGGCGGCGACGGCCACTTCCAGCCCTTGCGGCAGCTCACCTTTGGCCATTGCCAACGTGACCATCATCGATGTCGCCAACGGCCGGAAGCTGCCGAACATGACCGTGCTGATCAAGGATGGCCGCATAGAAAAAATCGCCGCCAGCTCTGCGGCAACGGTACCCGCGGATTATTCGCTCGTCGACGGCCGGGGGCAATTTCTGCTGCCGGGTCTCTGGGATATGCACATGCATATCATCGGCGAACCAATGCTCTATTTCCCCCTGTTCCTGGCCAACGGAGTGACCGGCATCCGCTACATGGGCGGGACCATAATGCCCGGCGAATGGCGGACGTTACAGGAAAAAATCGCCGCCGGCCAGATCCCCGGTCCCAGGGTGTATGCCGGCAGCCCGATCCTCGATGGTCCCAAGCCCGCTTGGCCGGGCTCGATCGCCGTGGCCGATGCCGAGGCCGGCAAGCGCATTGCGGCCGAGATGAAAGAACAGGGCGCGGAGTTTTTAAAGGTGTACACGTTTTTGCCCAGGGATGCGTATCGGGCGATCGGCGAAACCGCCAACAAGCTGGGCATCCCATTCGACGGCCATGTGCCGCTTCTGGTGAGCATCCAGGAAGCCATCCGTTCGGGACAGCGCTGCATCGAGCACTTGGATGGGATCCTGCCCGCTGCGTCCAGGCGCTGCTCCGAACTGGAAGCCCTGCAAGATGCCGGCGATACGCAGGCGCTCATTGACAGCCCCGCTTTCAGTACGATGCTCGAGGACTACGATGAATCCCGGGCGGAAGAACTGTTTGCCGCCATGAAAGAACGAATGGTTTGGCAGGTTCCCACCCTGCAGGTCTTTCATGGATTGCTCCTTCAGCGTGAACCGGGAAACAGTAGTCCCTACCCGGAAAGCAAATATGTGTCCCCGCTCCTCCGGAACTTCTTCGGCTGGCAATTGCCCGATCAGGACCCGGCCAGGACCCGGAGGGAACGGCAATACTTTGCAGGCTGGCTGAGCCGGGCCAAACGGATTGTCCTGCGCCTGCAACGATTGGGGGTGCCCTTGCTGGCCGGCACCGACACGCCATATGTCAATTGCGTGCCCGGCTTTTCCCTGCATGAGGAGCTGCGCTTGCTGGTCGCGGCCGGCTTGACCCCCCTGCAGGCGTTGCAGGCCGCGACCATCCATCCTGCGCGATTCATGGGGCGTAGCTCCGACCTGGGCACGGTGGAAACCGGCAAGTGCGCGGACCTGCTCCTGCTGGCTGCCGATCCGCTGCACGACATCGCCAACACAAGAAGGATCACGGCGGTGATTTTTGCCGGCCGGTTGCTGACAGCGGAACAGATCCAAGCGTCGCTGTCCGAGCTGGAGAACAGGATCGTCACCGGAAACTGACAGGGATAATTCCAGGCTGGAAAAAGAGCCGCCCGCTTCGTCATGTTCAGCACCGGGAACCGGCGAAGCAGGCTCGCGGACAAGTGATTCCCGGGATGGGCTGTGCTATAATGAAATATGCTCATCCTCGATCTCCTCTACTTCCTGCTGCTTCTGCTCACCTGGCCTTTCTGGGCCGCCCGATTCCTGAAACCATCCCAGCGCCGCCTGCTGCGCGGCCGGCTGCGGCCGCAGCTGGAGCCGGCCGCGGGGCAAGCGGTCTGGATCCACGCCGTATCCGTCGGCGAGGTGCGCAGCCTGCGCTCCCTGGTCGCCGCCCTGGAGCGGCCGGACCGGCGCATCGTCCTGTCGGTCACCACCCCGGCCGGATTTGAATTCGCGCGCCGGGAGTATCCGGGGCTGGCGGTGATCCTGTCGCCGCTCGATCTCTCCTTCGTCGTGCGCCGCTTCATCGACCGCATCCGCCCGCGGCTGGTCATCTTCAACGAGCTGGAGGTCTGGCCCAACTGGATCTCGCTGCTGCGCCGCCGCCGCGTCCCCATGCTGCTGATCAACGGCCGCGTCTCGGAAAAAGCCTTCCGACGCTATCGCTTTTTTCGCCCCGTCCTGCGGCCTTTTTTCCGCGGCGTCGACGGCTTCCTGGTGCAGAACGAGATCTACCGCCAGCGCTTCCTGCGCCTGCATATTCCCGCCGGGAAGATCACGGTCTGCGGCAACATCAAGGCCGACGAGGCCGTCAGCAGCGCGCGCCAGCTGCCGCCCCCGGAAGAGGTCCGCGCCCACCTGCGCCTGGCGGGACCGCCCAGGATGATCGTGGTCCTGGCCAGCAGCCACCCGCTGGACGAAGAGGTGTTCATGCCGGCCATCCCCGCCCAGGGCAACGATTTCTTTTTTATCATTGTCCCGCGCCACGTTCAGCGCGCCCCCGCCATCGCCGCCCGCCTGCAGCGCCTCGGCATCCCCCAGGCCCTGTTCAGCCGTCAGCAGGCGGCGGACGCCGGTCTCCAGGCCCTGGTCTACGACCGCATGGGCTTTCTGCTGCCCATCATGAGCATCGCCGACATCGTCTTTATGGGCGGCACGTTCGACTCCCGCACCGGCGGCCACAACCTCTACGAGCCCGCCGCCCTGGGCAAAACGATCGTCGGCGGCCCCTATTTCAACAATTTCCCCGATATCGGCCGCGAGCTGAAAGAAGGCGGGGCCTACCGCCCGGTCAACGACAGCCGGGAGTGGCGGGAGTTCCTCGCGGCCTTTCCCGGCCTCGACAGCGAGCGCACAGGCGCCATCGCCCGCAAGGCGGTCGACGGCAGAAGAGGTTCACTGGCATGCAGCCTGGAACAGATCGAGCGCTATCTCGCCTGAGCCGGTTTCTCCTGGACCCGCTCTCGCTGCTTTTCAAAGCCTTCTCCTGCCTCAACCTGCGCATCAAGGCGCTGCGCTCCCGTTCTTTTCCGCACCTGTTCATAATCTCGGTGGACAGCCTTTCGTTCGGCGGCGCCGGGAAAACGCCGCTGGTCATGGCCATCGGCGGGGCCCTGGAGGCAGAGGGCGCCCGTTTCGCCCTTATCAGCCGCGGCTATCGTTCGCGCCACGAAAAAAGCGGGATCCGCGTGCAGGCCGGCCATTCCTTCCGGGACGTGGGGGACGAGGCGCTGATGCTGAAAACCCGCTTCCCGAACCAGGAGGTGTTCATCGGCCGCGACCGCCTGCGCTCCATCGCTGCGGCGACAGAGGCGGGCATGCGCATCCTGGTCCTGGACGACGGTTTTCAATCCAGCCATATCCGCAAGGATTTCAGCATCATGCTGGTCAACCCCTCCCATCCCTATTTTTACCTGCGCCATTTCCGCTTCCTCGCCCGGCGTGCCGACCGCGTGCTGCAGTATCGCGGGGCCGGCTGCGCGGCCGGGCCCGGGGGCGCCGGCTATGACTTCGCCATCACCGGTTTTTTGGACGCCAACGGCCGGCCGGTGGAGATCGACGACGCCCCTCTGGTCGCCTTTTCGGCCCTGGGCGACAACGACCGCTTCGCCCGCGACATGAAGCGCTTCCACCTGGCCGCCTTCCGCTCCTTTGCCGACCACCACGCATTCACTCGCGAGGATCTGAACGCTCTGGAAGCGCTGAGAAAGGAGAATGGCGCCGCCTGGATGGTCTGCACCGAGAAGGATTTCCACAAGATCAGGGCGGTCCTCGCCCCCGTCCCCAGCGACGGGGACCGTGGCGGAGCGCGGCGGGACGGCCTTCAGGAACTCCCTTTATTATACGCGCGGAATGAGATACAATTGCCCGACGGCTTCATCCCCGCTGTCATCGAACATGCGAAAAGAAAAGGGCTCCTGTAAGATCCGCCTGGAACACGCGCTGTTTTCAGGCGTGCTCGCCCTGGTCAAACATTCCCCCGCCTGGGCGCTGGGCCTGCAGCGGCGAATCCTGGTTTTTTTTTTGAAAAAGGGCAGTCCCCGGCACTCGCGGCTGATCTCGCGCAACCTGGCCCTGGCATTCCCGGCCATGTCCCCGGCCGGGCGCGCCGAGCTGAAAAAAAACGTCTATGCCCATTTCGGCCGCATATTCGTGGAGATCGCCCGCGTTTTCGCCCGCCGGGAGCCGCGCTCCATCCTGGAGCGCACGCGGGTCGAGCACCTCGAGTTGTTGCGGCAGGCGCTGGAAAAGGGCCGCGGCGTCATTGTTTTTTCCGCCCATTTCGGCAACTGGGAGTGGATTCCCCTGATCATGAGCCAACGGCTGGGACGGGAGATCCACAGCGTCGCCCGGCCCATGGACAACCTCCTGATCGAGAACAAGGTGCGCGAGTTCCGCACGGCCATGGGCTCGCAGGTGATCTACAAGCACGGGTCGCTGCGCACCATCCTCAAGCGCCTGGCCGCCAACGGCATCGTGTTCCTGCTCATCGATCAGAACACGGTGCCGCGCGAGGGGGTCTTCGTCGATTTTTTCGCCAGCCCGGCGGCGACCATCACCACCGTGGCCCAGCTGTACCTGAAAAAGAACATCCCGGTGGTGCCGGCCTTCTTGCACTATGAGGGGGAAGCGATCGTCTTCGAGATCCTGCCCGAGGTGGATTTCCTAGGCGACCCCGCCCGGCCCGACGCCGTGACCGGGCTGACCCAGGAACTGACCCGGCGCATCGAGGAGCAGGTGCGGAGATTCCCCGAGCAATGGTTCTGGTTTCACGACCGCTGGAAGACCCGTCCCCAAGGAGACCCCCATGAGAGCCAATGACCGCCCGGGCGACGAGCTGCGCCCCATCGTTTTCATCCCCGGCTACGTGCGCAACGTCCCCGGCTCCGTGCTTTGCGAGCAGGGGCATACCCGGGTGGTGGCCACGGCGACCATAGAGGACCGGGTGCCGCAGTTCCTGAAGCGCAGCAGCCGGGGCTGGATCACGGCCGAGTACGCCATGCTGCCCGGCTCATCGGGCCACCAGCGCATCGCCCGCGAACGGGGCAAGATCAACAACCGCAGCGGCGAGATCCAGCGCTTCATCGGCCGCGCCCTGCGCACGGTGCTCGATCCCCGCGCCCTGGGCGAAAGGACGATCACGCTGGACGCCGACGTCATCCAGGCCGACGGCGGCACCCGCTGCGCCTCGCTCAACGCCTCCTTCCTGGCCCTGGTGCTGGCGCTGAAGCACCTGGTCTACGAGCAGGTGATCGCCGATTTCCCCCTCTTCCGCCTCATCGCCGCGGTATCCGTCGGCGTCAAGGACGGCGAGCTCCTGGCCGACCTGGACTACGAGGAGGATTCGCGCAGCGACAGCGACATCAACGTCGTGTCCGCCGCCTCCGGCGCCCTGATCGAGGTGCAATCCTTCTGCGAGGGTGAACCTCTTTCCCAGGCGCTCTTCCAGCGGGCCGTCGAACTGGGGATCGAGAAGAACCGCGAGATCATCGCCCTGCAGAAAAAGGTCATCGCCGCCGCCGGCATCCCCTGCTGAATTCACGGCCGCCCGGAAGCCGGCGGCCAATCCCGGCGAAACTACCTGTATTCCTTCAATATCTTGATATAGCTTTCCTTTTTCAGTTGATCGACATATTGCTTCAGCTTGACCTGCTGCTCCGCCTCGCGCAGCGTCATGATGATCTCTTCGCGGACCTCCCTGACCTCGCGCAGCTTCTCGGGAGTGAACTCGGCCAGCTGGATGATATACCAGCCGTTCTCGATCTCGATCCATCCCGAAGTTTCGTCCTTTTTCAGCTGCAGCGCCGCTTCTTCCAGCTTCGGGTCCAGCTCTCCTTTCTTGAACCGGCCCAGGGCGATGCTTTCCTCGACGCCGGGGAGCTCGGAATATTTCCTGGCCACCTCGGCGAATTGGCCGGGCTGCAATTCCGCCAGGACCTGGTCCATTTTCTCCTGCGTCCGGGCGCCGTCGTCGCTTCGGCTCAGGTAGATGCAGTTCAGCGTGAACTCCGCCGGAACCGTGAACTGCGCCGCGTTCATGCGGTAATATTCCATGATCTGCGGGTTGTCGATCTTGATCTTGGAGCCCACCTCTTCGGCGACCAGCCTCTGTTGCCGGCGCTGCTCGCGCAGCACGTCCTTCCAGGCGGCGAACTCGATCCCCTCGCGCGACAGGGCGGCTTTCAGATCCTCATCGGAAGGAATATTGTTCTGTTTCTTGATCTCCTGAATGATCGCCTCCACGTCGGCATCGACATCGTAGTTCTTTTCCTTGACCTTGGACAGCAGCAGCTTCTGCTCGATGAACTTTTCCAGCAGATCCTTCTTGAACTCGGCCACGGCCTGCTCCAGGTTCTCGCCCTCCAACTCCATGCGCAGGGAGCGGACCATGTCCGCTTCGAATTTCTTCAGCTCGCTGCCGGTGATCGCCTCGTCGTTGACCACCGCGTAGATCTCCTCGACGACGTCGGCGGCGAGAAAGAAGGCGCTAGCCGTCAGCAGGAGGATCGCTGCCAGGAAGGTTTTTGTTTTCATTGTCGTTCGCTCCGGATTCGGGATTCTTATAGGAAAAATAGAGGTTCTCGTAATGGGCGCGCACCGGGATCTCGGCCTTCAGCTCCTGAAGGAATTCGCCATAGGCGGCGGTCAGCTTGGCCGAGAGCAGCTTGCTCTTGATCTCGTCCCTGGCAGACGCCAGCGGCTGCATGCGCGACCGGCGCCGGCGCGTGACCTTGAAGAGGTGGAAGCCATAGGGCGACTCGACAATGGGGCTGATCTCGTTTTCCTTCAGGGAGAAGACCACTTCCTCCATCTCCTGGGGCAGCGTCCCCTTCTCGAAGAAGCCCATGAGGCCGCCCTTGCCCGCTTCGGGCGCGATCGATTCGCCGCGGGCGATCGCCTCGAAGCGCGCCGGCTGGCGGATCAGTTCGGAGCGGATCTGCAGCAGCTTTTCGCGATCATCGACCATGATCTGGTGCAGCTCGATCTCCTCGTTCTTCTGGTAGTCGTCCAGATGCCCCTCGTAGTAGGCGGCGACCTCGGCATCGGGCACGTCGATCTCCCGGTAGGCCGCGGCCAGCAGAAACTTCTGCACCTTCAGGGTGTTGCGCACCATCTCGCGGTCGAGGTCAGGGGCTTGTCCCCGCGACCGGGCCTCGGCCAGGAAAGTGTCGACCTCCTCGTCGCCCACCTCGACGCCCTCCTGCTGGGCCTTGAACAGGATGACCTGCTGCTCGCTGAACACATCGAACAGGCGCGACAGGAGCTTGTCGTTGTCCTTTTTCTCAAAAATATCGTTATATTGCAGGCGGATGAAGTTCTTCAGGTCATGATTGGTCCGGGGGACGTCGCCGATGGTCAGGATGACCTTCTGCTCCAGGGCCGCGGCGGTTTCGCCCGGGGCCTGATCCCTCGCGTCGGCGGGATTTTTTTTGCATTGGCCCAAAAAAACCGCTGCCATGACCAGAACAACCCACTTTTTATTCATTGGACGCCATTATATACCAGCAGCGGCCCGATTTCAATGTCAGGAACCCGGCAGCGGCGGCCGTTCATTTGACAAAAAGGCGGGGAAAAAATATAATTCTTCAATGGAAGACCAGGCCCTGGCCCCCTATCCCGCCGGAAGCGAAGAACGCAAACTGATCGAGCGCATCGACAAGGAGCGCCTGCCACTCCACGTGGCGATCACCATGGACGGCAACGGCCGCTGGGCGCGGCAGCGCGGCCTGGAGCGGAACGCCGGACACAACGCCGGGGCCGAGGCGGCGCGCGAAGTGACCGAGGCCGCCGCCCGCCTGGGCATACGTTTCCTGACCCTGTTCACGTTCTCCAGCGAGAACTGGAAGCGGCCGGCCGGAGAGGTGCAGTTCCTCATGGACATGCTCTATGAGAACCTGCTGGACCGCCAGGACCTGTTGACGGAGAACGATATCCGCCTGAAGATCATCGGCGACCTGGAGCGGCTGCCCGGCAAGCTGAAGAAGAAACTGCTCGAGTCGGAAGAGAACTCGCGTCCGCACCGGCGCATGCAGGTCAACCTGGCGCTCAACTACGGCTCGCGCCAGGAGATCCTGCGCGCCGCGCGCTTGATCGTCTCCGCCGGCATCCCCGCCGCCAGGATTGACGAGGATACGTTCGCCCGCCACCTCTACACGGCGGGCTGCCCCGATCCCGACCTGCTGATCCGCACCTCGGGGGAACAGCGCATATCCAATTTCCTCCTCTTCCAGATCGCCTACAGCGAGCTGTATTTCACCCCCACCCTGTGGCCCGACTTCCGGGCCGGGGAACTGTTCCGGGCCGTCATCGATTACCAGGGCCGGGAAAGGAGATTCGGCAACATATGAAAGACCTGGGGCGGCGCCTGCCCACCACCGTCGTGCTGATCGTATTCGCCTATGCGGCGATCCGCTTCCTGCCCGTTCCCTGGTTCGCCGCCCTGCTTTTCCTCCTGGTCAGCCTGGCGGCCTGGGAGCTGCTGCGCCTGACCCGGCCCAGCCGGCACGTGTGGCCGCTGGCCTTCGGCAACGGCCTGCTCATCGCGCTGGCGTTCACCGTTCCCCGGTTCAGCATCGGACTGGCACTGGTCGGCTGCCTGCTGGCCGACGGGCTTTATTTCCTGTTCACCACGTCATCGAAGGATCGCCTCGACTCCTTCGCCCGCGACTGGGGCATCCTGGCGCTGGCCGTGATGTACATCTACTTCCCGCTGTTTTTCATGCTGGAACTGAAAAAACTGGGACCCAACTATCTTTTTTTCATGATCCTGGTCATCGCCATCGGCGATTCGGGCGCCTACTTCGTCGGCAGCGCCATCGGCCGGCACAAGATCTATCCGGTCGCCTCGCCGAAAAAATCGCTCGAGGGGCTGGTCGCCGCCGTGCTGACGGCGGGGCTCAGCGGCTGGCTGTCGCTGCTGCTGTTCCCGCTGCCGGTGGCCGTGCCGCCGGCCGTGGCCAGCGCCGCCCTGATCGGGCTTTTCTCGCAGTTGTCCGATCCGGTGGAATCACTGTTCAAGCGTGCCGCCGGCCGAAAGGACTCCGGCACCCTGCTCCCCGGCCACGGCGGCGTCCTGGATCGCGTCGACAGCTATATATTCTGCGCCCCGCTGCTGTTCTTTGTGGTCCGCTGCTTCTGGAACTGAGCGCATGGCGTCGACGGCGATCATCGTCCCGGTGGCTGGCGAATGGTAAAGAGCATCGTGGTCTTGGGCTGCACCGGCTCGGTCGGGCGCAGCACCATGGCCGTCCTCAGGGAAAACCGCGAGCGCTTCCGCCTCCTCGGCCTGGCGGCCGGCGACAATACCCGGCTGCTGGAGCAGCAGATCGCGGAGTTCGCCCCCCCGGCCGTCAGCGTCAAGGGAGAGAAGGCCGCCCGCGAGCTGCGGGAGCGCTTCCCCCGCCTCCATGTCCTCCATGGCGCCGCCGGGCTGGAGGAGCTCGTTTCCCTCCCCGGCTGCGATTGCGTCGTGGCGGCCATCAACGGCACCGACGGCATGGCAGCCGCTTTCCAGGCGATCCGCCTGAAGCGCAGGCTGTGCCTGGCCAACAAGGAAACCCTGGTGGCGGCCGGCGAGCTCATTTGCCGCGAGGCAGCGGCCTACGGCACTGAGATCGTCCCCATCGACAGCGAGCAGAGCGCCATATTCCAATGCCTGCAGGGCCCGTCCCGCCACGTGCACCGCGTCATCCTAACCGCCTCGGGCGGGCCTTTTTTCAAGAACAGCGAGCTGGATCTGGCCACGATCACCGTGAAGGAGGCCCTGGCCCATCCTACCTGGTCCATGGGCCGCAAGATCACCATCGACTCGGCCACGCTGATGAACAAGGCGCTGGAGATCATCGAAACCCGCCACCTTTTTCACCTGCAGCCTGAGCAGATCGACGTCGTCATCCATCCGCAGAGCGTGGTCCACTCCCTGGTGGAGTTCATCGACGCGTCGGTCCTGGCCCAACTCGCCGTCCCCGACATGAGGCTGCCCATCCTCTACTCGCTGACCCATCCGGAGCGCGTTGCCGGCGCCTGTCCCCGCCTCGACCTGCCGGCGCTGCAGCGGCTGGATTTCTTCGCCGTCGACCCGCGCCGTTTTCCCTCCATCCCGCTGGCCTATTCCGTGCTGCGCCAGGGGCAGAACGCCGGGGCCGTCTTCAACACGGCCAACGAGGTCGCGGTGGACTATTTCCTGTCCGGCCGCATCGGCTTCACCGCCATCTTCTCCGTCGTTGAGCGCATGCTGGAGCGGATGGAGCCCCGAACCCTGCGAAGCCTGGAAGACGTCCTGGAGACCATCGCCGTCACCCGCAGGCGCACGATCGCCCACATCGAAAAAGAGGTAAGCCAATGAACATCATCTACCAGTTCCTGACCTTCCTGGTCGTGCTGGGCATCATCGTCCTGGTCCATGAGCTGGGCCATTATGCCGCCGCCCGGCTGATGAAGATCCGCGTCGAGGTATTCTCCTTCGGTTTCGGCAAGCGGCTGTTCGGCCGGAAGATCGGCGACACCGACTTCCGCGTCAGCCTGGTGCCCATCGGCGGCTACGTGCGCATGGCCGGCGAGGAGGACTTCGACCCCGCCCACGCGGCCCCCGACCAGTTCATGGCCAAGAACCGGGCGCAAAAGATATTCACCCTGCTGATGGGGCCGCTGATGAACCTGGTGCTGGCGCTGCTGCTGATCACCGGCGTCAACATGAGCGGCGTGGAGATCGATTCCTACAAGCTGGACAAGCCGGCCATCGGCTACATTGCGAAGGGCTCGCCGGCCGAGAAGGCGGGGTTGCAGCCGGGAGACCTGCTGCTGGCCATCAACGGCAGGAAGACCCCCACCTGGAAGGAGGTGGAGATCACCATCGGCACCAACCCCAAGGAGAGCCTGAGCCTTGATTTTCTGCGCGACGGCGCCGCGCGGACAACGCAACTCAGCGTGGGTTCCAGTTCGCGTTACGAGATCGGCTACGCGGGATTCTACTGGCCGCTGCCGGCCGAGATCGACCGCGTCGCCCCGGGTTATCCCGCGGCCAAGGCGGGGCTGCGGCCCGGAGACCGCATCATTGCCGTCGACGGCCGCCCGGTGGCCACCTACTTCGAACTGGCCGACATCATCCACGCCGCGCCGGGAAAAGAGCTGCAGCTGGATGTTCAGCGCGACGGGCGATCGCTCTCCGCCCGGCTCACGCCGGTGGCCGAGAACGGCATCGGGCTCATCGGCTTCAACGTCAGGATCGCCACCACCCGCATCCAGTACGGACTGGCCGCCGCGGTCAAGAACAGTTTCCAGGAGGCCGGCCGCCTGATCCGCCTGACCTTCGACGCCTTCCGCAAGATCGCCCAGCGCAAGATGTCGGTCAGGAGCTTTTCCGGCCCCATCGAGATCGCCCGCGTCTCGCAGCAGGCGCTGGAGAGCGGATTCGCCAATTTCTTCATGCTCATCGCCTTCATCTCGCTGCAGCTGGGGATCGTCAACCTCTTCCCCATCCCGGGGCTCGACGGCGGCCATCTGCTGATCTTCATCATCGAGGCGGCCATCCGCCGCGACCTGAACCAGAGGCTGAAGAACATCCTGCTCTATGCCGGTTTCGCCTTTCTGCTCGCCCTGATGGCCTTCGTCGTGCTCAACGACATCGCCAAGACCCTGCCCAAGGGCTGGCAGAGCCTGCTGCCGTTCCTGAAATAGCGGAGCGCGGGGGATCGCTAGCGCCGGCCCGTTTCGATGACCAGCACCAGGTTGGAGCGCCGCTCGGGTTGTGCGATGAAGCCGGGTGCTCCGGGTTCTTCCGGGTCCCAGCAGCCGGAATGGCAGTGAAAAATCGCTTTTCCTCCGGCCTCAACGGCAAAGGCAAGCAATTCCGCCATGGCGAATTCCCGGAAATGATGGTGGGCATCCATGTTCCCCCCCCGCGGCGGATAGATCATCAGGGGGTTGACGCCCCGGGAAATTTTCTCCAGGTTCTCGTGGCGAAAGAAATTGGGCGTGGTAAGGTACAAGCGGCCGCCGGGGGACAGCAGCGACAGCAGGCTCTTTAAAAATTCCACCGGGTTGACGATCAAGTGCTCCAGCACCTCGGTGCAGACGACATAGTCGAACCGCCCCAGCGGCGGCGAGCCGAACGCGGGCGTCAGCTCCTCGCGGTTCAGGTCGATCTCGTAATGACGTTCCGCTCCCCCCTTTTCCAGGCAGAAGGAGGCCGCGAACCCGTGCTGCGCCAGGGGGCGGTCCGCTGTAACCAGCCGGATCCCCGGGAAAAATAACTTGTAGAAAAGGAGGAACTCGGAAACCCCCAGCTCCAGGACACGCGCATCCTGTTTCATCTCCCGGTAGAAACAGGCCAAGGCGTTGAACAGTTCATAGTACCGTCGCCGGTGCATGGCAAAATAACCTTCGCTGCGGTGGCCAAACCATTCCTGCCACTTTTCGCCATAACGCGCGGGATCGAGATATTCCTGATCGGGGAAGGAGCGGTCTCCCGGGCCAGGAGGCAGGGGTGGGCTCACAGCCTCCGCCGCCTTGGGATCCCCCCCCCTTGCCCAAAACCCCAGCCGTTTTTTCAGCATCTCCGCCATCCTATGCATTTTCCTTGCCGAGCACCCGCGTCACCGGAAGCACATCATGGCCGGCGGCGGAATTTCTCCTTGAGCATGCGGTCGACGACGTCCGGCACCATGGAACCCACCTCGCCGCCCAGCATGTAGATCTCCTTGACCAGTTTCGAGCTGAGAAAGGAATAGGATTCGGACGGCACCAGGAAGATCGTCTCGATGCGCGGCTCGATCTTGCGGTTCATCAGCGCCATCTGGAACTCGATCTCGAAGTCGGAGATGGCCCGCAGGCCCCGGACGATGGTCGTGACGTCACGGCGCTTGACAAAATCGACCAGCAGGCCCTCGAAGTGATCGACCTCGATCCTTGCCGGGTCCGGGAACGCTTCCCGCAGCATGTGACATCGTTCGTCCAGGTCGAAGAGATAGGTCTTGTCCGGATTTTTCAGGACCGCCACGATGATCTTGTCGAATAACTTCAGGCCGCGCTGGATGATATCGATATGGCCGTTGGTCAGCGGGTCGTACGAACCGGGATAGACCGCCATGCTTTTCTTATTCATGCCCAGCTCCTATTTTTTCCAAAACCCCGGCCAGGTGCTCCCGCAACTCCGCCAGCGTGCCGTTGTTGTCGATGGAGAAATCGGCCAGGGCCAGCGTCGGTCCCACCTGCTGCCCGCCCGCAGGCTCTCCCAGGCCCCATTCGCGATCCAGGGCCGCGCGCAGTTCCTGTTCGGCGACGGCGTCGCTGGCGCGGCCCCGCGCCTTCATCCGCGCCAGGATGGTCGAGACGGAACACTCGATGCCGACCAGGAAAAAACCGGCGATCCGTCTCAGTTCCAGCACTTCGGCGGGATTGCGGATGCCATCGATCACCCAATGCCTCCCGGCGGCGGCCTCGACCGCCTCGCGCACCATGCGGCCGAGCACGCCGGCGCCGCCCTCGGCACGCAGGCGGTTGCCGATGTCCTGCATGCGCGCGCGGCTGACCGCGCCGCCCGCGCGGGCCGCTTCGCGGCGGACGATATCGGAAAGGGATATGTAGGAAAACCCGCTACCCTGTAGGATGCGCGCCACCTCGCCCTTGCCCGAGGCCATGCGCCCGGTCAGGCCGATGCAGAGCTTCCGCGTCGCCACCCTATTCCACCCGGCCGTAGCGCACGCTGTCCTCCAGAATATCCTGCTCCCGCCACTCGCGCGCCCAATCCTCCACCAGGAAGATGCGGCGGCGCTCGCCGCCGGGGTGGGCGACCACGACGCGCTTCAGTCCGGCATTGATGATCATCTTCTTGCATATGAAGCAGGGGAAGGCGAAGATGGCCTGGCCCGTCTCGCGATCCTCGCCGAAGACGTACATGTCGCCCCCGAGCAGGCTGACCCCGGCGCGGGCGGCGTTGATGATGGCGTTCTGCTCGGCATGGACCGAGCGGCACAGCTCGTACTGGGTGCCGGAGGGAATGTGCAGCTTGCGGCGCAGGCAGAAGCCGTGGTCGAGCGAGCTGCGCGTGTGCCGCGGCGCCCCGACGTAGCCGGCGGCGATGATCTGGTCCTCCTTGACGATGATGGCGCCGATGAGTACCTTGAGGCAGGTGGAGCGCTGCGAGACCACCTGGGCGATGTTCAGGTAATACTCTTCCTTGGCCGGACGTTCGATCATGGCTCCATCATACCCGCCGGCGGTCCGTTTTGCAAATCGTTCCGGCCGCCGGCGAAGCAGCAGCGGCTAGGCCTGGCCTTCCTCGATCACCACTTGCTGCATGCGGTCCCCCTGGCGCATGGCGTCGACCACCTCCTGACCCGCGACCACCTTGCCGAAGACGGTGTGCTTGCCGTCGAGGTGGGGCTGCGGCGCATGGGTGATGAAGAACTGGCTGCCGTTGGTGTCGGGGCCGGCGTTGGCCATCGAGAGCGATCCGGTCTCATGCCTCAGGGGATTGCCCCGCGTTTCGTCGGCGAAGCGGTAGCCCGGGCCGCCGCGGCCGCTCCCCGTCGGGTCCCCGCCCTGGATCATGAAGTTGGCGATGACGCGATGGAAGGCGACGCCGTCGTAAAAGCCCGCGCGAGCCAGGAAAACGAAGTTATTGACCGTCCGCGGCGCATGCTGCGCATACAGGTCGATGGTGATCGTGCCGCGCTCCGTCTCGATGCGCGCCCGGTACGTGCGCCGGGCGTCGATCCCCAGCGGCGGCGGACTGTTCCATTGCTTCTGCGTCATGGGGGCATTCTCCTTGATCCGCCGCCGCTTGCGGCGACCGGCGGTCTTTTTTCATTTTAGCAGAGAAACCGCCGGCGGCAAAGCCCGCCCGGCGAAAAGCCGCACGATTTATTGAAATCCCCTGAAAAATATGCTTGAATGCTCCATAGAGCAGGAGTTCAAAATGAAAAAGGCAGCCATCATCTTTTCCCTGGCGGTTCTTACGTCCCTGATATTGCCGGCCGAGACCATCGCCAACGTCACCGGCCGCAACGGCCTGATCCTGACCATCGACCGCGGCGCCATGGACGGGGTCGAGCTCGAAATGAAGGGGATCGTCAAGGCCTTGTACAGGGAGCCGGGCGGAGAATACACGGTCAATATCGGCAATTTCACCGTCAGCAAGGTCTTCGCCCGCACCGCCGAGGCGGCCATGGAGATCGGCAAGGGACTGGATCCCGATGACGCCCGCTATGTCGTCTTTGAAAAAGAACTGCAGCCGGCGGCCGGCCCGGCCGGTCCCGCCCCCGCGGAGCATAACGCCGACTGGCACCTGGACCAGGGCGACAAGGCCTCCGACGCCGGCGACGCCATATCCGCTCTGGCGCACTACGAAAAAGCGCTGGAGTTGGAGCCGGGCAATCTGGTGGCGAGAGAGAAATGCAGCGAGGCCAGGAAAGCGATCGCCACTGCCGAGCGCGCCGCGAAGTTCAATGATTATTTGAAAAAGGCCGATGCCAATTATGAAAAGAGCGACATCAAATTCGCTTTCCTCTACCTGGTCGAAGCACTGCGCCTGTACCCCGAGGGCCGGGAGGACGTGCGCGGGCGCCTGCTCGTGATGGAGCGCGAGTACCCGCAGGGTCTGGCGGCGATCCTCGAGGAGAAGGCCGACGAGCTGCAGGACATCCGATCCCAGATCGACTCCCTGCTGGCCAAGCCGGCCGCCCCGGGAACTAAGGCCCGGGTCGGGGAGCCGGCCGAACCCCAGGTCGAAGCGCCGGCGGATGACGGCAAGCCCGCCGCGCCCGCCCAGCCAGAGGCGTCTTCCGAGCCGTTCCTGCAGAAGGTCAGCGGCAAGGCCGAGAACATGGGACGCAACGAAAAGGGCTTCTGGGAAGCCCTTTTCCACGGCAATATTTCCATGGTCTACATCCCGGAGGGGGAGGCGACCATCGGTTCCCCGGCCCGCGAGGGCGACGCCGACGAGCATCCGGCCTACAAGCTGTTCCTGGAGGGGTACTGGTTCGGCAAAACCGAAGTGACCTTCGAGCAGTACGACCGCTTCTGCAGCGAAACCCGCCGCCCCCGGGTCGCCGACGAGGGCTGGGGGCGGGGCACCCGACCGGTCATCTATGTTTCCTGGCACGACGCCGCGGCATACTGCGCCTGGCTGGAGGAACAGACCGGACTCCGCTTCCGCCTGCCCAGCGAGGCCGAATGGGAAAAAGCGGCCCGCCACCGCTATCCCTGGGGCAGCCAGCCCCCGGATTCCAGCCTGGCCAATTTCAACAAGGACCACATGATGACCCGCCCCGTCGGCTCCTATCCCAAGGGCGCGTCACCCTACGGCATCCTCGATATGGCCGGCAATGTCTGGGAATGGGTGCAGGACTGGTACGACCCCGGCTTTTACCAGAACTCCCCGCATGCGGCACCCCAGGGGCCGGTGACCGGATCAGAGCGGTCCGTGCGCGGCGGTTCCTGGGCCAACGGCGCCGACCTGGTGCGCTCCGCCAACCGCAGCAGCGAGAAGCCCGAGAGCACGCTGAACATTCTGGGCTTCCGTCTGGCCCTGGACGGCAAATGAACCGCAGGGTTCCCCCGGGCGGCCGGTTTGCCAAAATTCAGGCCGCTATTGTATAATCAGGACATGAGCGGCAACGAACGCCCGGCGGAACCGCATCCGCCGCCGAAGCCGGAAGGCAAGACGAACGTCCAGTGCACGAAATGCGGACATGTCCAGGAGTTGGACGCGGGATACAAGATCTGCCTGAACTGCGGCGGCCCCGTCGACGAAAAGGATACCCTGATCCTGAGGAACCCCAGGAAGGGGCGCGGCATGCAGGGATTGGCCATCATCGCTTTCATGCTGTTCCTGTTCATTTTTTTCTTCTGGTCCAAATATATCGGCCGCCACGGCATGGCCGTCTGCGCCCTGTTCGCCATCTGGGGCTTCTATAAGAACTATCTGCACCGGCGGCAGGCGCTGGAGGAACATGGCGATCGCTGAAAACCTTGACCTGATCCGGGAAAAAATCGCGGCGGCCTGCCGGCGCTCCGGGCGCGACCTGGCCCAGGTACGCCTCATGGCCGTATGCAAGGACCAGGGGCCGGAGAGGATCCGCCGGGTGCTCGACCTGGGCGTCCGGCTGCTGGGAGAGAACAAGCTCCAGGAGGCCGAGGCGCACCTGCGCCACTTCCCGGAAAAAGGGATTGAATGGCACTTCATCGGCACCCTGCAGAAGAACAAGATCAACCGCATACTGAACACGTTTCACCTGATCGAGTCGGTCGACGGCGTGAAGGCCCTGGAGCACATCCACAAGCGGGTCGACCAGCCGGTTGAGGTTTTCATCGAAGTCAACATCGCCGAGGAAAGCAGCAAGACAGGGTTTTCCGTTGAGGGGCTGAAACGGGCCATTTCCTATATTGCCGGCCTCGGCAAGGTGAACGTCGCCGGCCTGATGGCCATCCCGCCCTATTTCGAGGATACGGAGAAGGTGCGGCCACATTTCGCCCGCCTGCGCGCGCTGCGCGACGAGATCCAGCGCCAGGCCGTGGCCAACATGCCGGTCCGCCATCTTTCCATGGGCATGAGCCACGACTTCGAAGTGGCCGTGGAGGAAGGGGCCACGCTGCTCCGCATCGGCACGGCCCTTTTCGGCCGGCGCAAATGACCGGCAAGGAGGGAGCATGAAGCTGACGCCACAGGAGATCCTGAGCCAGACGTTCTCCACCAAGTTCAAGGGGCTCGATGCCAGCGAGGTCAAGAACTTCCTGCAGCAGGTCGCCGAAACCCTGGAGGACGAGATCCGCGAGAAGGAGGAGCTCAAGGGCGGCATGGAGCGGCTGCGCGAGAGCCTGGCCAAGCTGGAGAGAAAGGAAGAGCTGCTGCGCGACACCCTGATCGCCGCCCAGAAGTTCTCCAGCGAGATCAAGGCCAACTCGCACAAGGAAGCCGAGCTGATCACCAAGGATGCCGAGATCAAGTCCGAGGAGATCATCCAGCACGCCATGCAGCGGCAGTCGGCCATCCGCGAGGAGATCAAGAACCTGCAGTTCAAGCGCAAGGAGATCGAGAGCGACATCATCCACCTTCTCAATTCGCTGAAGGAGCTGATCGAGACCTACCACAAGCAGGACGAGGAGTTCGACAAGATCGAGTACCTGGGAAAATAGATCGGTATACGGTTCACGGTAGACGGTTTACGGTGAAGAAATAAGCACCAAATTCCAAGCACCAAATTCCAATGTCCGAAACGAAAGCCCTTTCAGTTTCTTTTCTTTGTTTGGGTCAAAGTCCCCGCCAGGGGATTGGGTCATCGGAATTTGGTGCTTGTTGGGTGCCTGGTGCTTGGAATTTGGAATTTTAGTTCTTACAATTGCTTCTTTTCCTACCGTTAACCGTGCACCGTCTACCGTAAACCAAGATCCTTAGGCTTTGAACTTTTTTTGTTGAATATCTTATCATATCATGATACTATATAACTGGAGGGCACTATGCCGGCAGTGAGCTTTTACTTGAAAAAAGAGGTGCTGGACGCTGTCCGCGCCCGGGCCAAAGCCGGCGACATCCCGATCTCCCGCATCATCAGCCGCGCCGTGGAGGCTTTTCTCGAAACCGCGGAGACGGCCGTGGCCAGGAGGCGGGTCATGACCCTCATCCGCAAAGCGGTCGATCCCGCCGATTGGCAGCAGTTCCACCTGGAGAGGACGGCGGCCGATGCTGACCGGGATTGACACCAGCTTTTTCTACGCCCTGGCGGCCGGCGACCCGCTGGCGGCGGAAGCATGGGAGCGCCGGGAACTGCTCACTTCCGCGCTCTGCTTCTATGAATTGAGGGAGAAGCTGCTCAAGGGTGACATGCGGGCCTGGCCGACCCTGCTGGAGGATATCGCCAAGGCCGTCGAAACAGTGCCCGTGACCGCCTCCGTCGCCCAGAAGGCGGGACAGATCGTTCATGGCACCGGCATGCCCGCTTTTGACGCCATCATTCTCAGCTCCCTGGTCGAAGCCGGATGTGAGGAGATCCTTACCATGGATCAGCATTTCAAATTATTCTCAAAAAAAGGGCTTAAAATAACCCTTTTATCATCCAGCAGTGACAAGTGAAAAGTTAATCGTGAAAAGTCAAATAGTGACTTTTTTTGGAGCCCTCCTTTCTCCTTGCTTCCTTCCAGACACTTTTCACTTTTCACATTTCACTTTTCACATTTCATTTTTCATTCAAATCCAGGTATTTCCCTGGACCGCTAATCCTGATACAATACGCTCTAGTTCCTGAGGAGGACCCAATGGCTGAAAGCGCTAACAAGACGACCGCACTGAACAACGCCGTATCGCAGATCGAAAAGCAGTTCGGCAAGGGATCGATCATGAAACTGGGCGGCAAAGAGGTGGTGCAGATCCCCGCCATCTCCTCGGGATCCATCGCCCTCGATATCATTTCCGGCATCGGCGGTTTCCCGCGCGGCCGCGTCATCGAGATCTACGGGCCGGAAGGCTCGGGCAAGACGACGCTGGCCCTGCATGCCATTGCCGAAGCGCAGAAAACCGGGGGCTATGCCGCCTTTATCGACGCCGAGCATGCCCTCGATCCGCTGTACGCCCAGAAGCTCGGCGTGAACATCGATGAGCTGTACATCGCCCAGCCCGATTGGGGCGAGCAGGCGCTGGAGATCGCCGAGATCCTGGTGCGTTCGGGCGGTGTCGACATCATCGTCGTGGACTCGGTGGCGGCGCTTGTCCCCAAGGCCGAGCTGGAGGGCGACATGGGCGACAGCCACATGGGGCTGCAGGCGCGGCTGATGAGCCAGGCGCTGCGCANNTCGTCGCGCGCTCCAAGACCACCTTCATCTTTCTCAACCAGCTGCGCGAAAAGATCGGCATGTTCGTCGGCAATCCCGAGGTCACCACCGGCGGCCGGGCGCTGAAGTTCTACAGCTCGATGCGCATCGAGGTCAAGCGCATCATGGCCATCAAGGAGGGCACCGACATCGTCGGCAGCCGCGTGCGCATCAAGATCGTCAAGAACAAGATGGCCCCGCCGTTCAAGGACGTCGAGGTCGACCTGTACTACGGCAAGGGCTTTTCCAAGGAGAGCGATCTGGTCGAACTGGGCGTGATGTACGGCATCATCAACAAGACCGGCGCCTGGTACTCCTACAACGACAACCGCCTCGGCCAGGGCAAGGAAGCCGTGCGCAAGCTGTTCGAGGAGAACCGCACCCTGTTCGCCGAAGTCAAGGCCAAGATCATGGAAAAGACGGCGCCGGCGCTGAAAGAAAAAGACAAAGAGCCCGGTTGAAAAAATTCAGGTTCTCGCTGTTCTATATTTTCCTGCTGCTGGTCAGCTCGCCGTTCCACCTGCAGATCAAGAACATGTTCGTGCAGGTCCGCGGCTTCAATTTCATCAATTACGTCCTGCTCGCGATCCTGGCGGCATTTTTTGCCCTGGCGTTCTTCAAGGCCGCCGTCGGCGGCAAGGCGCTGGACAACGCCGCCATCCTGCTGGCGGCCGCCATCGTCTTCTATTTCCTGTTCCAGCGCCGCATCTTCCTCAACCAGGCCTTCTTTTCCAATTTTCTGCATATCGCCGAGTTTTTCATCCTGGGCGTCCTGCTGTTCAAGGAGAACAGGAGGGCGTCGTCCCCGATCCCCTTCTTCATCCTCTTCATCTCCGCCTTCGCCTTCGAGCTGATCCAGGTATTCATCCGTGGCCGGGTGATCGACGCCAACGACATCTGGACCAACATCATCGCCGGCCTGGTCGGCATGGTGGTGGGATTCTTCTAGGCCCCGCGCTTCGCGGGGTGGCAGCGCCGGATGCCTCGTTGAGTTTCGGCTCGGCATAGCGCTGCGTACATGGCGATGCGTAGTTTGTAATGGGCCGGCGCATCCGCTATAATGCGGCCATGGCGCTCAAGGATCTGTTCCGCGGCAAGTTTCAGGACAAGCTGGCGGCGCTTTTCGCCCCCGGCAGAAGCCGGGAGGAGGCGCTGGCCGAGCTGGAGGAGCAGCTGCTCCTGGCCGACATCGCCCTGCCGGTGGTCGAGCGCCTCACCCGCGCCGTCGCCAGGAAAGCCGGGGGCGGGGACGCCATGGAGGAATGCGTCGAAATCCTGCGCCGCGAACTCCTGGCCCTCTTTCCCGCGCCGCGCCGCCCCCTGGCTGGTCCCGAGAAGGGCGTCCTGCTGCTGGTCGGGGTCAACGGCAGCGGCAAGACCACCAGCGCCGCCAAACTGGCCCGCTATTTCCAGGAGCAGGGCCGCCGCGTCCTGCTGGCCGCCGCCGACACCTTCCGCGCCGCCGGCTCCACCCAGCTCTCCCTGTGGGGGGAAAGGCTGGGCATCCCGGTCGTCGGCGGCGAGCGCGGCGCCGATCCCGGCTCGGTCGTTTTCAACGCCATGCAGTCCTGGCAGACCCGCGATTTCGACCTGCTGGTCATCGACACCGCCGGCCGCATGCAGAGCAAGGAAAACCTGATGCGCGAGCTGGAAAAGCTCACGCGCATCATCGGCAAGATCGCCCCCGGGCAGCCGGCGGAGACCTGGCTGGTCCTGGACGCCTCCACCGGACAGAACGCCCTGGTGCAGGCGGAGAAGTTCCGGGAATTTTCGGGGATCAACGGCCTGGTCCTGGCCAAGCTGGACGGCACGGCCAAGGGCGGCACGATCGTCAGCATCGCCGCGCAGATGAAGCTGCCGGTCTTTTTCGTCGCCGCCGGGGAGACGCAGGCCGACCTGTGGGAATTTTCCGCCGGCGAGTTCGTGGGATCGCTGCTGGGGCGATGAGCGGCACGAAAAGGCGCAGCGCCGGACCGCAGGCCGACGACCTGAGATTCATGAAGATCGCCCTGCGGCTGAGCCGGCGCGGCCTGGGCCTCACTGAGCCCAACCCCATGGTCGGCGCCGTGGCGGTCAAGGACGGGCGGCTGCTGGCCACCGGTTTTCACCGTTGTTTCGGGGCGCCGCACGCCGAGTGCATGGCCCTGGAGGACCTGGCCGTTGCCGGAGCCACGCTCTACCTGACCCTGGAGCCCTGCGGCCACTTCGGCAAGACCCCCCCCTGCGTCGACCTGATCATCGCCAGGAAAATCAGGCGGGTGGTCGCGGCCATGGCCGACCCCAACCCGCTGGTCAACGGCTCGGGATTCGCCAGGCTGCAGGCCGCCGGCATCGAAACCCGCGTCGGCCTCTGCCGGGAGCAGGCCGAGCGCAGCAACCGCCATTACCTCACGTTCATGCGCACGGGCCTGCCCTACGTGGCCATCCATGCCGGCCTGTCCCTGGACGGCAAGATGACCGACAAGGCGGGCCGCTCGCGCTGGATCACCTCGCCGGAGCTGCGCCGCTGCGCCCACGGCCTGCGCGGCGAATTCTCGGCCATCCTGGCCGGCCGCAACACCATTCTCGCCGACGACCCGCACCTGACCCTGCGCGAGCCGGGCTGGGGCGGGAAACAGCTGCTGCGCGTGGTCCTCGATTCCGGCAACTCCCTGCCCCATGACCTCAACATCTTCAAGGACCAGGAACGATCGCCGCTGGTGATCTTCAGCTCGCTGGACGCCGGCGAGCGGAAGAAAAGGACCGCCCGGCACTTCTTCGTTCCCGCCGATGACCAGGGCCTCAGCCTGCCGGCCGTGCTGGGCCGGCTCGCGGAAATGGGCATCGCCTCGCTGCTGGTGGAAGGGGGCGGACGGGTGATCGATTCATTCGTCCGCCAGGGCTTGTTTGACGAGCTGGTCCTTTTCCATTCCGGCAGGCTCGTCGGCGGCCGGGACGCGGTCCAGCCCTTCTGCTCGGGCATCGAGGACCTGGCCCAGGCGCCGCAACTGGCCGATTGCCATTGGAGCCATTTCGCCAGCGGCTCCATCATGAGGGGGTATCGCCGATGTTCACCGGATTGATCAGCGCCAGCGCCACCCTGGTCGCTCTGGAGAAGAAGAACCGCCCGGTCCTGACCCTGCGCGCCGCGCTGAAAAAGCCCCTGTCCGTCGGCGATTCCGTGGCCGTCGACGGCGTCTGCCTGACCGTGATCGAGCGCAAGAAGGACCTGCTGCGCTTCAACCTGGCCGCGCCCACCCTGAAGCTGGCCAATTTTCAGGACCGCCCCGTCGGTTCGGCGCTCAACATCGAGCTGCCGCTCACCCTGAGCGACCCCCTCGGCGGGCACATGGTCAGCGGCCACATCGACGGCACCGTGCGCCTGCGCTCGCTCAACAAGAGCGACGGCAACTCGCGCTTTACCTTCACCTTCCGCGAGCGCGAATGGCGCAAGTTCATCGTCGCCCGCGGTTCGGTAGCATTGAACGGCGTCAGCCTGACCGTGGCCGAAGTCTCTGCTTCCTGGTTCGCCGTGGAACTCATCCCCCAGACCCTGGCCACCACCAACCTGCGCCTGCTGCGCGTCGGCGAGCGCGTCAACATCGAGCTGGATTTGATAGGCAAGTACCTTTTTAATTTTCAGAAACACAAATAGTACTCTCGCTTCAATTTTACATAGTTTATTAATAACTCGATTCTGCTTTATTTTGACAAGTCATTATAAGTCCTTCCCATCCGCTCTTTGAAGTAAACAATTAATTCTGCCCTGGCAATCGCGGACTATTTCCCCAATTTTTTGTTGCCCAGGATGGCCACGACGAAATAGTTCCCCGGCAGCCCCTCGGCCAGGGGGTAAAAAACATCGATGCCGAGGGAGCGGATATTGGCGTTGCCGGCGATCATTTTCGCAATATCCTCGGGAACCGCTTGCAGGGCGTTGGCCTGGTACACCGAAAAAAAGCTGTAGTCGGCTTTGCCGTGCGGGACATCGCCGGGCGAGCGGTAAAATGCCCGGGTGATCTCAGCCGCCAGCCCGGCCAGGCGGGAGTCCGCTGCCGTGCCGCGGGTGGCATTCAGGGCCCTGAAGACGAAGGCGTCCATGGCGCCGGACATGCCCGGGGCTTCGCGCAGGTCGGGAAAGAGCAGCAGGGACAGGGCATAGGTGCCGCCGGGGTTGCGGGCCGTGCGCCCGAACGTCATCCCCACCGACCAATGGAGCAGCCGCATCCCCTGTAATTCCCCGAGTATCCTGAGCATGCCGGCATCCAGGTCGGTGAAATTCAGGTTGAGCATGGCGGCCGACCCATAGGATTCCGGGATCGCCGGCTGAGGCTGCCCCTGCAGGAACAGCGCCGCTGAGCGCCGGCAGAATTCCCGCATCTCGTCCGCAGTGCTCTCCGGCATGACCCTCCTGCCGTTGAAGCGGATGCTGAGCTTTCTTGCCATTTCTCGTTCCGCTTCCTCCCGGGCAAGGGGTTCGAAAAGAGTCCCGAATTCCTGGGTGACGAAATAGGTGGCCCCGGATTTTTCGATCCCGACCCCCAGGTGGGTGAACTCCCCGTCCAGGATGTTTTCCCGGTGCTCCGGGCTGGCCAGCAGCGCCTCATGAAAAAAACGGACGACGAAGGTCTCGCTTTTGGCCACGTTCTCGCCGATCTTGCTGAAATACACGCCGGCCCCGGCCGCGCGCGCGTCCAATCCTTCATAACCGGGAAAATCATGGCCGAGCCTGTTTTCAACGATCATTTTTTGGCAGTGGGCCCGGGCCATGGCGCGCAGCAGCGGATCGAAGCGCAACTCGGACAATCCATGGCCGCTCCTTTCCCGGTTGACCAGCAGGAGCAGCTTGTCTTCCATTTGCTCGGGGCTGAGCCCCAGGTCTTCCACCTGCTGTCCGGCCAGCGCCAGGCACAGCCACAGCAATCCCAGGGCAATTTTCATTCGCGCCATGGCTGTGATTTTAAGGTTTCAACGGGATATAATCAACCACTCCTTGCCTTGCCTTTTTATTTGCCCTATAATGAGGCCACCCATGAAAAATCAAAGCTGGATCGCCTGGGAAGCCGGCCAAGCCGTTTTGAATGGAAATCTGCATTTGACAGGACCCGATAAATGACCATAACCGTCCCGGAAGCCGTGAAAGCCCTCCAGCAGGGCAGGATGATCATCATCGTCGATGATGAGAACCGCGAGAACGAGGGCGACCTGATGATCGCCGCCGAGAAGGTCACGCCGGAGTGCATCAACTTCATGGCCAGGGAGGCGCGGGGGCTGATCTGCGCCTCGCTGACCGAGAAGCGCAGCGACGAGCTCGACCTGCAGCTGATGGTCCACGACAACACCTCCCATTTCCAGACGCCGTTCACCGTGTCGGTCGACGCCAAGCGCAACACCACCACCGGCATCTCGGCCTTCGACCGCGCCGAGACCATCAAGTGCCTCATCGACCCCCAGGCCCGGCCGCATGACCTCTCCCGGCCCGGACATATCTTCCCCCTGCGCGCCCGGGACGGCGGCGTGCTGGTGCGCACCGGCCAGACCGAGGCCTCGGTCGACCTGGCGCGCATCGCCGGCCTCACTCCCGCCGGCGTCATCTGCGAGATCATGAAGGAAGACGGCACCATGGCGCGCATGCCGGACCTGGAGAAGTTCTCCGCCCGCTTCGGCATCCCGGTCATCACCATCGAGGAGATCATCAAGTACCGCGTGCAGACCGATTCTTTGGTGGAGATGGTCTCCGAGGCCGACCTGCCCACGCGCTGGGGCGATTTCACCATCAAGGCCTTTGTCGACCGCATCCAGCAGGAGACGCACATCGCCCTGACCCAGGGCGACCTGGGCGGCGACGAACCGGTCCTGGCCCGCGTCCACTCGCAGTGCCTGACCGGCGACACCTTCGGCTCGCTGCGCTGCGACTGCGGCCCGCAGCTGCAGGCGGCCATGAAACTGATCAGCCGCGAGCAGCGCGGCGTGCTGCTCTACCTGCTGAACCAGGAGGGGCGCGGCATCGGCCTGACCAGCAAGATCAAGGCCTACAAGCTGCAGGAGGAGGGGCTGGACACCATCCAGGCCAACATCCAGCTGGGCTTCAAGGCCGACCAGCGCGACTACGGCATCGGGGCGCAGATCCTGCGCCACCTGGGGCTGAAGAAGCTGCGGCTGATCACCAACAACCCCGCCAAGTACATCGCCCTGGCCGGCTACGGGCTGGAGATCGTCGAGCGCGTGCCGCTGGAGATCGAGCCCGGCAAGGATAACCTGGGCTACATGCGGACCAAGAAGGAGAAGATGGGCCATCTTCTCGAAAACCTCTAGGAGCGCCATGATCGAGGAATTCCTCAAGCTCTCCCCTGCCGGGCAGGTGAAGTACCTCAAGGACGAGGAGTTTTCCGCTTTGGAGCGCGAAAAGCGCATTGAGTTCCTCAAGGAACTCGCCCTCTGCGGCCGCTGCCCCTCGAAATGCCTGGCCAGCGCCCTCAAGATCCTGCGTGAATTGAAATTCCGCGACCGCATGTTCTATAAGCGCTTCCTGGAGCACCCCGACAGCTCGGTGACCATGGCCTGCAAGAAAGCGCTGAGCGATCGGGAAGGCGACATGGTCTTCGTCCCCATGCGCGAGATGGTCAAGAGGCAGAACAACGAGAAGAAGCTGCAGACGGTGAAGCTGATCGTCAGCGAGACGGGCCAGGCCGGAGAGGACCTGCTGCTTTCGTTCCTGGCCGAGGACAACATCCGCGTCCGCGAGCTGGTGGTCAAGGAGCTCTCGGGGCGCCCGCAGCTGGACGAGGGCAAGCTGCTGGCCCAGCTGTCCCATTCCATCTGGTTCACGCGGGCGGCCATCGTCGAGATCCTGGGCAACCGCCGCAGCCGCCTGCTGCTGGGCAAGGCCGACGAGCTGCTGGCCGATCCCAACGTCGAGGTGCGGCTGCAACTGCTTTTCGCCCTGTCCAAGCTCGATCGCGAGCAGGTAAGGGACTCCCTGCTCAAGCTGACGAAGGACCCCCACGTGCGCGTCAGCCGGGAAGCCAAGAAAGCATTGGCGACGCTCTAGCCGGCCCCCGGGCGGCGGCCTAAAGAACCGGCTCAATTCTGAAGAATTTTCTCTTTCCTACCTTCAATAAATAGGAGCGGCCTTTTTGCAGGGTGAAAGTGATCTCGGCGGGGCGCTGGTTGTCCAGGTAGATGCCGCCCTGGGCGTGGACGCGCTTGACCTCGCCGCGGGAAGAGAGGACCTTGTGGCGCACGAGGAAATCGACCAGCGGCTCGTCCCCTTCCAGGGCCAGGACCTCCGCGTCGTCCGGGGTCTCCTTGTTGCGGAAGACCTTGATGAACTCGGCCTCGGCCGCCTCGGCCGCGTCCCGGGAGTGGAAGTCGGCGATGACGGACTTGGCCAGACCGATCTTGACCGCCATGGGGTTGAGTTTTCCGGCGGCGATCTCCTGCTTGAGGCGGGCGATCTCCTTTGCCGGCGTGTCGGTCAGCAGGTCGTAGTAGCGGAACATCAGCTCGTCGCTCACCGACATCACCTTGCCGAACATCTCGGACGGGCTGTCATGGATGCCGATGGTGTTACCCAGGCTCTTGCTCATCTTCTGCACGCCGTCCAGCCCCTCGAGCAGGGGCATGGTGACGATCACCTGCGGCTCCTGGCCGTAGTCGCGCTGCAGCTCGCGGCCGACCAGCAGGTTGAACTTCTGGTCGCTGCCGCCCAGCTCGACGTCGGCGCGCAGCGCCACCGAGTCGTAGCCCTGCATCAGCGGGTAGAGCAGCTCGTGCACCGAGATGGGCTCGCCGTTCTTGTAGCGCTTGGAAAAGTCGTCACGCTCCAGGATGCGCGCCACGGTGTAGGCGGCGGTGAGCTTGATGATCTCCACCGGCGTCAGCTTGCCCAGCCAGCGCGAGTTGAAGTCGATCACGGTTTTTTTCGGGTCCAGGAGCTTGAAGATCTGCTCCTTGTAGGTCTCGGCGTTGCGGGCGATCTCCTCCGGGCTCAGCGGCGGCCGCGTCTTGTTGCGGCCGCTGGGGTCACCGATCAGGCCGGTGAAGTCGCCGATCAGGAAGACGACCGTGTGCCCCAGGTCCTGGAAGTGCTTCATCTTGCGGATGAGCACCGTGTGGCCCAGGTGGATGTCCGGCGCGGTGGGGTCGAAGCCGGCCTTGACCAGAAGGGGCTTGCCCGTTTTCAGCGAGCGGGCGAGCTTCTTCTCGAGGTCCTCCTCGCTGATGACCTCCAGCGCCCCCTTCCTGAGCAGGTCGAGTTGTTCGGCTACGGCGGGGAAAGCCATCCTACTTGATCAGGTTCATCCCGACCTCGATGGCCTTGATGTTCATGTCCACCGTGCCCTTGGGGGCCCAGTGCTTGATGTGCGCCAGCATGTGCTCGTAGGTGATGATGTTGGTCAGCTTCTGGGTGACGGCCAGGCTGACCACCGAGGTCAGCACCACGTTGCCCGCCCCCACCTTGGTCTCGTTGATGATGGGCACCTGGTAGACCTTCCAGTGCCGGGTGTCGCCGAGCTCGCGCACCAGGTGCGAGTCGAGGACCACGATGGCGTCGTCCTTGAGGGACTGCTTGTAGATGTCGTAGGGCCGCTGGTCGGTGCAGAGGAAAAAGTCGATGGCCGTGGCGTGCGGGAAGTCGATCTTCTCGTCGGCGATGATGACGTCGACCTTGGTCGGGCCGCCGCGCACGGCGGCGGTGTAGGTGGGGCTTTCGATGGCGAACTTGTCCTCCATCTCCACGGCGATGTCCACCAGCAGCGCGCCGGCGGTGATGATGCCCTGGCCGCCGACGGCGCCGTAGCGTATCTCGTACTTCTTCATTTTTCCCCCTTGGCGCCCGTCTGCTGGGCCGCGGGAACGATGTGGTTGTAGTAGAGGTCGGTGTATTCCAGCCGCTCGCTGTTCTGGACGAAGACTCCCAGCGGGTACTTCGACGCCTGCTCCGCGGGGGAGAGCTTTTCGAAGTCGGGCATGTTCATGGTGATGTCGCGAATGTACTTGGTCATCACCAGCGGGCTCTTCATCTTGTTGCGCCGGCCCAGGTTGACGTGGCAGTTGCTCATCACTTCCACCACCGAGAAGCCCTTGTGCTGGAAGGACTTCTTGATCACCTGCTTAAGCTGCATCAGGCGGTTGACCGTCTCGCGGGCCACGAAGGTGGCCTCGGCCGCGGTCAGCAGCTTGCGCACGTTGAAATGCGGCTCGATGTTGCCGTAGGGCGTGGTCTCGGTGAAGAAGGAGGGCGGCGTCAGCGGCGACACCTGGCCGCCGGTCATGCCGTAGATGCCGTTGTTGATCAGGATCATCTTGATGCCGATGTTGCGCCGCGCGGCGTGGATCAGGTGGTTGCCGCCGATGGCCGTGGCGTCGCCGTCGCCGGAGATGACCACCACCAGCTTCTCGGGCTTGGCCAGCTTGATGCCGGTGGCGAAGGTCAGGGCGCGGCCGTGGGTGGTGTGCAGGGTGTTGGTGTTGAAGTAGGTGGGCATGCGGCCGGAGCAGCCGATGCCGGCGATCACGACGATGTCGTCGGGGTCGAGGTTCAGCTCGGCGAAGGCCATGGCGATCGACTTGAGGATGACGCCGTCACCGCAGCCGGGGCACCAGGGCGTGGGAAACGTGCGGTAGCGGATGTATTTTTCGTAGTCTCTCATTTGGCGAACTCCTTGATGGCGTCCAGGACCTCGGCCGGGGCGAAGGGCATGCCGTTGGCGCGCAGCAGCGTCTGCTTCTCCACGCCGCAGGGGGCGACGCGCTCCACCTCGTACTTCATCTGCCCCATGTTCATCTCCACGGTCAGCACCTTCCTGGTCTTCTTGAAGCGCTCCTGCAGGGCGGCGCGCGGGAAGGGCCAGATGGTCAGGGCCTGGAACAGCCCGGCCTTGATGCCCTGTTCGCGGGCCGTCTTCACCGCGGCCAGGGCGCTGCGCGCCGAGATGCCGAAGCTGAAGACCATGACTTCGGCGTCGTCCATGAAGTATTCCTTGTAGCGGATGATGTCGTCCAGGTTCTGGTAAATCTTCTGCATGCGCAGCTTCTGCATCTTGTCGACCGTCTTGGCGTCGAACGACGGCCAGCCGTGAGCATCGTGCTCCAGGCTGTCGATATGGATCGGGTAGCCGTGGAAGAAGTCGATGCGCGGCGGGTTCTCGCCGAGATTGCGGTCGTAGATGTTCAGGTCCTTGATCTCGTGGGTCTTTTCCCAGTACACCTCGTAGCTGCCGGGCTCGGGGATCTCCACGTCCATGTGCGCCTTGCCCAGGACCTCGTCCAGGAGCAGGATCACCGGGTTCCAGTATTTTTCGGCCAGGTTGAAGGCGCGCACGGTCTCGCTGAAGATCTCGTCGGAAAAAGCCGGGTAGAGGGCGATGATGGGATGGTCGCCGTGGGTGCCCCAGCGCGCCTGCATCATGTCGGCCTGGGCCGGCTTGGTGGGCATGCCGGTCGAGGGTCCGCCGCGCATGACGTTGACGATCACCACCGGCACCTCGGCCATGACCGCCATGCCGACGTGCTCCTGCATCAGCGAGAAGCCCGGGCCGGAGGTCGCGGTCAGGGTCTTCCTGCCGGCCAGCGACGCGCCGATGCAGGCGCCCAGCGATGCGATCTCATCCTCCATCTGGATGAAGGTGCGCTCCATCTTGGGCATCTCCTTGGACATGTACTGGGCGATCTCCGAGGAGGGGGTGATGGGGTAGCCGGCGAAGAAATCGCAGCCGGCCGCCAGCGCCGCCTTGGCCACGATGATGTTGCCCTGCAGTACCTTGCGCTGGCTCATTTGCCACCTTCCTTCTTCCCTTCCTCGTAGTTGACGAATATGGCGAAATCCGGGCACTGCAGCTCGCACATCTTGCAGCCGATGCAGTATTCCTGGGCGTCGATCTTCACCGACGTGCCGAACTTGTTCTTGGGGTCGTCGTAGAGCTGCAGGGTGCCGGTGGGGCAGACCTCCACGCACAGGCCGCAGCCCTTGCAGTACAGGGGTACCAGGGTCAGCTTGTTCTGCTTGGGTGACGGCTTCTTCCTGGCGCGCCGCTCCAGGGCGTCCTGGTTGGCCTTGGCTTCTTCCTTCTCCATGCTTCACCTCGGTATTTGGGGGGATCCGGGCTTTCTGATACTGAATTCTACCACAATCCCCGGCGCTTGGGAACTCCGGCCCGCGTTCCGCCGCGGAAACGGGCGCTCATGTCCTGATCTTGAAGAACAGGAAGAGGGAGACCAGCGAGAAGAGGACCAGCGGCGCGAAGGCGGCCAGCAGCGGCGAGATGGAGCCGGTGGTGCCGAGGGCGCTGAATATTCCCAGCGCCCCCCAGTAGATCATGGAGACGCCGACGGCGATGCCGATGCCGAACAGGGCGCCGCGGTTGCCCATCAGGAAGGAGAAGGGGATGGCGATGAAGACCATGACCAGCGAGGAGAAGGGGAAGGCGTAGTTGTTGTAGAGCTGGGCGCGGTAGCGCAGCGGATCGCTGCGCTTCGCTTCCAGGTAGCGGATGTAGTCCCGCAGCTCGCTGCTGTTCATGGCCCCGGTGAAGCGCACCTTTTCCGTGAAGAACTTCTGGTTCTCGGCGACATCCAGCCGCAGCTTGCGGAACGGGCGCATGGCCGCCGGCAGCTGGCCGCGGAACTCCCGGCTGAAGCCGTCGCGCAGCAGCAGCGTCCGCTCCCCCTGCCAGGTGGCGCTGCGGGCCGACAATCGCCGCCGCAGGCGGGATCCCCCATCCAGGTCGATGATGTTGAAATGGACGAAGCGCCGGCGGCGCTTCTCGTAAAAATCGTAGAAATAGACGCGGTTGTCGCGGCCCAGCACCCAGTTGCGGGCGAATTCCACGTCGGCCGCCGACTGGCGGTTGTGGATCACGTCCAGCATGCGCGCCGAGCGGCGGTTGGCCTCGGGCAGGACGTTCTCCTGGACGAAAAATACGGCCAGCGAGATGCCCAGGCCCAGGAACAGGGCCGGCAGGGCCAGGCGCGGCAGGCTGATACCGCTGACCTGGACGGCGACCACCTCGTTGTTCTTGCTCATCAGGGAAAAAGTGAGCAGCACGGCGGTCAGGATGGCGATGGGCAGGATGATGGTGGCGATCTCCGGGGTGGCGTAGAAGTCGTACTTCAGGACATAGATGAACGGCACCCGGTTCTCGATGAGGTTGTCGATCAGCTCCAGGATATTGATGATGTAGAAGACCAGCAGCAGGGAGGAGAACACCAGGGAAAAGATCAGCAGCAAGCGCCGCAGCACGTAGCGGTCGAGTATCTTGACCGGGATGAGCCTGGAAAGCCATGACGGGGCCGAGGCCGGCGCCGCTTCCGCACCGGCGGCGAGCGGCGCCCGGCGCCGCAACGGATGGAAGAAGAGCAGCCTGTCCCAGTGGATCGTCTTCTCCAGGGAGGAGAAGCGGTAGAGCCAGATGCCCAGGACGACCAGGAACAGGGTCGGCGCCCACGAGCCCCAGAACGGCGAGACGATGCGCTTGACGATCAGGTTGCGGCCGGCGGTCATCAGCACGTAATAGATGAAGATGATGCCCAGCGAGATGACGAAGCCGCTGGTCTTGCCGCCCTTGCGCGTGGAGATGCCCAGCGACATGCCTAAAAAGCCCAGGGCCAGACAGGCCAGCGGCAGGGCGAACTTCTTGTGGAACTCCAGGCTCAGCAGCACGTCGCCGGGATGAGCGCGCATGCGCCGCACCAGCTCGGGAAAGATCAGCTGGGTGCTGCGCCGCGACTGGCGGAAGGTGAGCGAATTGCTGACCGTTTCGGTCTTCTGCGCGAAAAAGGTCAGCGAATACTTCCCGGGATCGTTCTTCTTGAAGGAGTGCACCACGCCGTCGTTGAGGACGATGAAATTCTCCTTCTGCTCCTGTCGGTAAATGAAGCGCCCCCGGCGCGCGAGGACCAGGGTGTCCTCTTCCGGTTTCTTCATGGAATAGAGAAAAACGTTGCGCCAGTCGCCGTTGCGTTCCTGATCGGAGAAATGGAGGCTGTAGAAAGGCAGCCCCTGGTAAAAAACGCCCGGCTTGATCCCCGAAATCGTCTGCGACAGGGCGACCCCCGTGTAGAGCTTGTTGAAGCGGTAGTTGGCCTCCGGCGCCAGGTACATGATCAGCCAGGAGGAGAGGAGCCAGGTGCCCAGGGAAAACAGCAACACCGGCCGCAGCAGCTGGCGGTTGCGCACCCCCATGGTGCGCAGGGCGATGATCTCGGAATCGGAGCTCAGGCGGCTCATGCCGGCCAGCACCCCCATCAGCGTAGCCATGGGGATGGTGAAGGAGAGCAGGTCGGGCAGCAGGTAGAGGAGGATCTTGAAGATGGTCCCCGCCGTCGCCCCCTTGGAGATCAGTGTCTTGGAGAGGATGAGGATCTGGTTGATCAGCAGGGTGAAGGTGTAGACCAAGAGCCCGATGGCGAACGGGGAAGCGATCTCCTTCAGGATGTAGCGGTCGAAAACCCTTTTCATCCGGAAATCATAGCACAAGCCCGGACGATTTTTCAAACCAGCCGCGACTCAAGGCGCGACGGCCAGGGGGGCGGGGGTGAAGGAAAAGATGAAGACCAGCAGGGCGGCGAAGGCCAGCGCCCTGCGCCCGGGGTCAAGGCGCTCCTCCTCGAAGATCGGCGGATGGCGCAGGCCGATCAGGGTGGCCAGCAGCGCCCACAGCAGCCAGCCCTGCCAGAAGACGACGCCCAGCAGGAGCAGGACCAGGACCGCGGCGATCCCGGCATAAAAGGCTTTTTTCCTGCCCAGCAGGGAATAGAGGATGTGGCCGCCGTCGAGCTGGCCGATGGGGAAGAGATTGAAGGCGGTGGCCAGCAGGCCGAACCAGCCGGCAAAGGCCATGGGATGGACCAGCAGCTCGCGTCCGGCCGGCACCTCGCCGATAAAAAAGCGGACCAGCAGCGTGAAGAGCAGCGGCTCGCCCAGGGTCAGGCCGCCTTCCAGCATTCCCTGCTCGACCAGGCGCGAGCGCGAGATCCCCAGGGCAATGACGGGCAGGGCGGCCAGGAAGCCGGCCAGCGGCCCGGCCAGCCCGACATCGAAGAGGGCCTTTTTCGAGGAGAATGGGGAACGGATCTTGATGAAGGCGCCGAAGGTGCCGATCAGGGTCGGGGCGGGCAGGAAATGGGGCAGGGTGGCCTCGATGCCGTGGCGGCGGCAGGCGAGAAAGTGCCCCATTTCATGAACCAGCAGGATGCCCAGCAGCGGCAGGGAATAGGAGAGCCCCCACAGCCAGGCCGCCGGTCGCCGCCAGAGGAATTCCCAGAACCCCTGGCCGGCGGGAAGGCTCACATCGTGGAAGCTGACATGGTACTGCACCCCGATGATCATGGTGAAAAGCAGGGTCAGAGCGAAGAGCAGGCCGGGAACGCCGACCCGGCGAAATTTTTGGGCAGTCATGCCAGGCCCATCGATCCGGTCAACGAAAAAACGCCACCGGGCTGGAAAGGCGGGCGGCGGAGAACGCGGAAAATGCCGTGCTTACAGCTTGACGCAGGAGTCGGTGGGGCACACCGAGGCGCACTGCGGCTCGTCGAAGTGGCCCTTGCACTCGACGCAGACGCTGGCGTCGATCACGTAGTACTGGTCGCCCTGGGAGATGGCCTGTACCGGGCAGACCGCTTCGCAGGCGCCGCAGCTGATGCAGGTATCGTTAATCGTCAGTGACATGTCTTCCTCCTTGTGGAAAGAATCAATTTTAGTATCAAAAAGCCTTCTTGTCAACTTCCCCCGGGCGCATCGCCGCTCGTCGGCAGCCGGCGGCGCCGGGCGCCTTATTTCCCGCCGATCGCCTTGCCCAGCGCGCCCAGCAGCGAGCCTTCCTCCTTCTGCCGCCCCATGCCGATCTTGGAAGCGCGGATGATGCGGTCGGCCAGGCGCGAGAAGGGGAGGGTCTGCAGGTAGAGCTTGCCGCTGCCCTTCAGCGTGGCCAGGAAGAGCCCCTCGCCGCCGAAGAACATCGACTTGAGGTTTCCCGCCATCTCGATATCGTAATCGAGCGCCGGCGAGAAGGCGACGAGGCAGCCGGTGTCGACGCGGATGGTCTCTCCCCGCAGCTCCTTCTCGATGACCGTGCCGCCCGAATGGACGAAGGCCAGGCCGTCGCCCTGCAGGCGCTGCAGAATGAAGCCCTCGCCGCCGAACAGCCCGGCGCCGAAGCGCTTGGTGAAGGCGATGGAGATGCCGGTGCCCAGGGCGGCGCACAGGAAGGCGTCCTTCTGGCAGAGCAGCTCGCCGCCGTGCCGGGCCAGGTCGATGGGGATGATCTTGCCCGGGTAGGGGGCGGCGAAGGCCACGCGCTTCATGGTGCCGGCGCCGTTGGTGAAGTGGGTCATGAAGACCGACTCGCCGCCGATGGTGCGCTTGGCGGCCGACAGCAGCTTGTCCATCAAGCCCGCCTCCGGCTTTGACCCATCACCCAGCTTGGTCTCGAAGGTGATGCCGTCCTCCATCCAGTTCATCACCCCGGCTTCGGCCACCACCGTCTCGCCGCGGTCCAGCTCGATCTCCACCACCTGCATGTCGTCGCCGTAGATCTTATAATCGATCTGATGCGCTGTCATGGGACCTCCTGTTATTCAAAGATTATCATACGCCAATTAGGGCAGCGCAGCCCAATAAAACCGAGCCTGTCAGCAACTGAAGTACGCCGGAATGTAAAGGTTTCATGTTCCATGTTCCACGTTCCACGTTCCATGTTCCACGTTCCATGATCCATGATCTATTGCGTTATGCGAAAGAACAAGAGCTCTTTCCGATCTCCGGCTGCCGCTACCACTATCACTATCCCTCTGGCTCATTAGGCCTTCTGCTAACACTGCCACGATCACTAACACTGGCAGTTCGCCAAGTTTCTTGCTGACCCTGACACTGTCACTGACACTAAGAGCTCTTCTTAATGTCTATCTGTCGCTGGTAAGCCGCCAGCGGCCGCTCGCCGATCTGCTGGCGCCACATGGCGAAGTACAAGCCTTTCTTTTTCACCAGCGTCGCGTGCGGCCCCTCCTCGACGACCCGCCCCTTCTCCAACACGAAGATGCGGTCGGAGTGCATGACCGTGGAGAGGCGGTGGGCGATCATGACGGTGATCTGGCGCTGGGCCGCGGAGATCTCCCGCAGGGTTTGGGCGATCTCCTCCTCGGTGAGCGAGTCGAGCGACGACGTGGCCTCGTCGAAAATGAGGAGGCGCGGGCGGCGCAGCAGGGCGCGGGCGATGGCCAGCCGCTGCTTCTCCCCTCCCGACACCTTCCTCCCCCCCTCGCCGAGCAGTGCGTCAAGTCCCTGGCCTGTCTCCGCGACCATCTTGTCGGCGGCGGCCAGTTCCAGAGCCGCGTGGATCTCCTCGTCGCTGGCGTCGGGCTTGACGAAGAGCATGTTCTCGCGGATGGTGCCCGAGAAGAGCTGTGTTTCCTGGGTGACGAAGCCCAGCTGGCGGCGCAGGCGGTTCAGGCGGATGTCCCTGGCCGGGATGTCGTCGTAATAGATCATGCCTTGCGTGGGGGCGTACAGCCCCACCAGCAGCTTGACCAGCGTCGATTTGCCCGATCCCGAGGGCCCGACGAAGGCGACGGTCTCGCCGCGGCGCGCCGTGAACGACAGCCCGGCGATCGCGTCCTGCCGGCCGCTCTTGTAGCGGAAACTGACGCGGTCAAAGCGCAGGGACTCGATCTCGCCCACTTCCACCGGCTCCGCCGGCCGTTCCTCCGGCTGCTTGCGCATGAGTTCGTCGAACAGCTGCAGGGAGGCCTGCGCCTCGCGGTAGGAGAGGATGATGTTCCCCAGGTCCTGCAGGGGGAAGATGATGCGCGTGGAAATGAACTGCATGGAAATCAGCTCTCCCGGCGACAGCATGTCGCGGAAGATCAGCCACAGCAGGACGAAGAGGATGGATTCCTTCAGCAGCAGCAGCGCCGCGCCCTGCAGGAAGGCCAGCGTGCGCACGCGCTTGACCTTCTGCATCTCCAGGCCGAAGATGCGCCGGGTGAATCCCTTCAGCCGCCGGATCTCGGGATAGGTCAGCCCCAGGCTCTTGACCAGCTCGATATTGCGCAGCGATTCGGTGATGGCGCCGCTCATCTTGTTGGTTTCGCTGACGACGGCGCGCTGGATGGTCTTGATCCTGCGGCTGAGCAGCCCGGTCAGGCCGCCCAGGACCACCACGCCGACGAGGAAGACCGGAACCAGCGCCCAGTGCATGGTGATCGCATACCAGACCACGAAGACGACGCCGACCAGCGAGGAGAACAGGACGCTGATGAAAGAACTGATGAAGCGCTCATTGTCGTGCCGGACCTTGGTCAGCACGGAAAGGACATGCCCGCTGCTGGTCTCCTCAAACTCATGGTAGGGCAGGCGCAGGGTCTGGCGCAGCCCGGCGTCGAAGACGGCCAAGCCGAATTTCTGCACGATCAGCCGGGTGACGTAGTCGGTGAGGGCATGGAACACCCTGGCGCCGGTGCCGACGGCCACGGCCAGGGCCAGCCATTTCAAGGCACCGTGGATCAGTTCCGCCTCGCCGCGCCCCCCGGGGTTGACGGCGAACTGGTCGATGATCTTGCCGAAGATGATCGGGTCGAACAGCCCCAGCACCTGGGCCAGGGCCGCCAGCCCCATGGCCAGCGCCAGCCAGCCGCGGAACGGCTTCAGGTATTTCCAGATGATCTTCATTGCGCTGAATCCATTATAGCGCAGTGACAGGAATAGTGTTAGTGATCGTGCGGATGGTAGCGGGAAACAAAACGATCCGACAGTGACAGTGTCAGTGTCAGCAAGAAGCTCAGCGAGCTATCCGTGGGGGTGATGGTGATCGTGGTAGCCAGAGAACAGAAAGAGATCTTGTTCATTCGGATAACGCAATAGATCGACCTCTTGCTGTTTCGAGTTACGAATCACATCAGATCAATCTCATGCTGTTACTAGTCACGCGTCACGGGTTATGCGTCACGAAGGTTCTTGGTCTATTCCAGGATCTGCGAGACCGGCACGATCTCGACCTTCTGCCGCTTGAGCCAGGGGACGGCGTCGCGCAGGGCGGCCAGGGTGGAGGGGAAGGGGTGGCCGATGGCCAGCGCCTTGCCGTTTTGGCGGGCAAGGTCGACCAGGCGGCGGATCTGGGCGAAGGTGTGCTCGTAGGTCTGCACGTCGTCGAGGAATACGTCGCGCAGGACGGTCTTCATGCCCAGCTGCCGGGCCAGGGAAAAGGCGACGGTGGTCGGCGCCGTCTTGGAATCGACGAAGAACAATCCCCGCTCCTTGACCTGCTCCAGCAGGCGCCGCGCGGCCTGGGGGTCGGAGGTGAGCCGCGAGCCCATGTGGTTGTTCAGCCCGCGGGCGAAAGGGATCGCGGCCATGGCGGCATCGAGCAGCGCCCCGATCTCGGCAGCGCTCGAATCGGTCAGGACGAATTGGTCGCGCGGGTGGTGGTTGGCCGGGTCCTTGGGCTGCATGGGCAGGTGGATGATCTCCTCCAGCCCGAGTTCATGGAGCCGCCGCGCCTCGCTGCGCGCGAAGGGCGCGGCGGGGATGACGGCCCCGGTAACGGGGATGCCCAGCTCGTGCAGCCGGTCGGAAACGAGATCGGCATAGCCGATATCGTCGATGACGATGGCCAGGCGCGGCCGGACGGTTTTCAGCAGCGGCTTGGTTTTGGCAGCGGGCGGGGCGGCCGCCGGCGCCAACATTCTCTTGCTGATCAGGACGACATGGGTCAGCCGCCCGGCGAAGCGGACCTGATAGAGATAGACGACTTGTTCCTTCATGCCCTGGACCTCGCTCAGCAGGTGGACGCCGCCGTGGCGCTCGACCAGTTGCCGCAGGTCGCGGGAGAGCGGTGCGAAAAGGGGTTCGGCCAGGTCGACCTTCAGGTGGGCGATCCCGTCGCGGTCGCGTACGAAGTCGTGGGCGATGCCGCGCCCGGCCAGCAGCGCGGCCAGGTCGCTCTGGAAGCGTTGCCCGGCCTCCCCCTGCCGTCCCAGGCGGATCACCTGGCTGAAAATGAACGAGTGTTTCCCCGCCTTGTGGTCCAGGAACTCAAGGGCGACCACGATGGCCAGGGCGATGAAACCGAAAGCGATGAAGGAGAGGGCGGCGGCCCTGCGGCCGGAGTCGGTGGTCTTTTTTCGCTGCGCTTTCAATTTTTTCATTGCGGAATGGCAGATTCTATCATTTTTTGCCCAGCCACAGCAAGGGATCGAGGGGCTTCAGGCTCTGGCGAATCTCGAAATACAGAGCCTTGCCGTACAGCGAGCCCGATGAACCGGCCAGGGCGATGACCTCGCCGCCGGCCACCCGGTCGCCCGGCATCTTCAGGAAGCGCTCGCAGTGGCCGTACAGGGTATGGAAATTGTTGGCGTGCTGCAGGATGATCAGGTTGCCGTAGCCTTTGAAATAATCGCCGAAGATGACCTCGCCCCCCCCGACGGCGCGGATCTCGTCGGAGCTCTCGGGCTTGATCTCGATGCCGTTGTTCATGGTATAGGTGTTGAACTTGGCGCTCTTCTTCTTGCCGAATCCGGAAATGACCGCCCCCTGCAGCGGCCAGGCGAGCTTGCCCCTCAGCGGCCCCAGGTCGGCGGCATCGGGGGCGGCGGCAACGGTCTTCCGGTCCAGGACGCGGGTCAGGTTCTCGCTCTCGGTCCTCAATTCCTCCAGCAGGCGGGAATTGAGGTCGCGCTGGCGGTTGATCTTGGCGATCATGTCCAGCTTGTCCCGTTTCCAGCCCTGCAACCGCGCCAGCTTGCCGGCTTTCTCCGCCTTGAGGCCGGCCAGGCGCGCCACTTGCCTCCGCAGTTCGGCCTGCAGCCGCTGCAGGGTGACGATGCCCTGGCGGATCTGGCGGATCTCCTCGACCTTGTCATCCATCAGCGCGACGATCAGCCGGTAGTTGCGGAACAACTGGTCGACGCTGCTGATGTTGAGGAAGAGCTTGACGTAGCCCAGCTCACCCATCTTGTACAGGACGCGCAGGATGCGTCGCACCTTGTCCTGCGAGCTGCGGATGCGGACGCGCAGCGCCTCCTCCTCTCTCTGCTTGCGTTCGACCTTCGCCTGGGCGTCGGCCAGGAGCAGGTTGGTCTTGTTCATCTCGATGATCGCCGCCTCCGCCTGCAGCTCCAGGGCATAGATGTCGTTGAGCAGGGAGGACTTGTCCTTCCTGCTGGCCTCCAGCCGGGCCTGGACCTCGTCGATCTTGATCTGGATCTCGCGCAGCTTCTCCTGGCTGGTGGCGAACAGCAGCAGCAGGGCGGCCACCAGCGGCAGGAGCTTTCTCTTCCTGCTCATTTGCCGCGGAGGATGTAGATCGAGCCGCCGATGATCCCCAGCACCACGTTGAACGCCAGGTCGAGCAGCGAAAAGGCAAGAGCGAACTCGGCCGGATAGCCGTAATACACAAAGAGCTGCACGAGGAACAGGTCGCGGACGCCCAAGCCGTTGATCGAGATCGGGAACGAAAGGACGAACAGCATGATCGGGATGGAGAAGAAGTAATCCAGCAGCGGGATGCGCGCCAGCCCCAACGCCTGCCCGATCAGAAAATAGTGCAGCACGACGTTGAACTGCAGCAGCAAGGCCCAGAAAAAGACCTTCCCCGACAGGGTGCGGTGGCTGATGAAGTCAAGAATGATGCCGTGAAAGGCGTCCAGCCTGTCCAGCAGCTTGCGCGCCCAGGGCCGGCGGCAGGGGCGCCGGGCCAGGAAGCCGCGCGGCAGCTTCTTCCAGGCCAGCAACAGCAGCAACACGCCCGACAGGCTGACCAGTAGCGATACATAGAGAATGGGCATCTCGCGCATGAAGCCGATCTTCAGCAGCGACGAGAGCAGGGCGAAGACCAGCAGGGCCACGATGCCGCTCATGCGCTCGTAGACCACCACCGCCAGCGACCCGGTCACGCCGCTGCCGATGCGCCGCGTGTCGCTGACGCGGACGATGTCGCCGCCGAAGCGCGTGGGCAGGAAGAGGTTGAAGAAGGAGCCGACCAGCAGCGAGCGCAGCAGCTGCCCGTGGCTGAAACCGGCCCCCTGCTGGTCGAGGATCAGCTTCCAGCGCTTGGCCGAGAAGAGGAAGCCGAAGGCGTGCAGGGCGAAGGCCAGCAGCAGCAGCGGCCAGGAAGCGGCGGCGATGACCGCGGCGATCTCCCGAGGCCGGGCGATGACCAGCGCCAGATACAGGAGCAGCCCGATCCCGAAAACAAGCTTGAACAGGAAAAAAAGATTTTTTTTATTCATGCCCGGCTCCGTCTCGCGGATGAAATTTTCTATAGGTCCGCATCAGGTCGGAGAGGTTCAGGCTGGTGTATTTCTCGGTCGTGGCCAGGCTGGAGTGGCCGAGCAGCTCCTGGATGGCGCGCAGGTTCGCCCCGCGCTGCAGCAGGTGGGTGGCGAACGAGTGGCGCAACAGGTGCGGGTGGACGTGCGGCTGGGAGCGGGACAGGCCGTGGTAGGCCGCCTTCAGGATGCGCTCGACCGAGCGCGGGGTAAGGCTGCCGCCGCGGTGATTGACGAAGACCCGGTCGCCGCACGCGGGGAACTCCGCCCGCAGACACCGCAGGTAGCGGCCCATGACGGCGGCGGCCTGTTCATGGAAAGGGACGATGCGCTCCTTCCTGCCCTTGCCCAGGACGCGCAACAGCCGGTCGCGGAGATGAATGTCGCCGGCGCGCAGGCCGGTCAGCTCCGACACGCGCAGCCCGGTGGCATAAAGGAACTCGAACAGGGCCTTGTTGCGCAGCTGCAGGAAATTTTCCTCGGGAAGAGCGTCGAGGAACTCCTGCAGCTCGCCCTCGGTCAGGATGCGCGGGATGCGGCGCTCCTGCTTCGGCGAGCTCAGGCCCTCGAGCGGGTTGTGCGCCAGGGCGCCGCTCCGGACCAGGAAGCCGTAGAACGAGCGCACGGCGTAGATCTTGCGGGCCGTGGTGGCCTTGTTCCGGCTGCGGGCGAAGATGTGGGCGATGAAGGCGCGGACATTGGCCCTGGTCGGCTCCAGGCGCTGCTGCGAAAAATACTCGAGGAACTGGCGGATGTCGATGCCATAGGCCTTGATGGTGTGGGGGGAGAACTTCTTGATATCGCGCAGGTAGGCGATATACTTTTTCAGATCCCCGATTCCCTGATCCATTGGTCCAGCGCCAGGCCGGCCTTCTCGGCCTTCAGTTCCTTTTTCCTTTTCTTGTCGCGGACCTCCACCCCGGCGTCGGGGAGCAGGCCGAACGTGAACTTGCTGGGGCGGAAATCGCGCCAGTCGGCGCCGGCGACATAGGCAAGCAGCGCGCCGACGGCCGTCTCGCGGGGCAGCTCGGGGCGCTCCAGGCCCAGAGCGTCTCGGGCGGCAAAGAGCCCGCAGAGCAGCCCCGAGGCGACCGATTCCACGTAGCCCTCCACTCCGGAAATCTGGCCGGCGAAATAGACGCGGCCGTCCTGTTTGCATTGGGAGAAGCGGTTGATGATCAGCGGGGCGTTGATGTAGGTGTTGCGGTGCATGCGGCCGAAGCGCTCGAATTCGGCGCGCTGCAGACCGGGCAGGGTGCGGAAGATGCGCTGCTGCTCTCCGTGCTTCAGGCGCGTCTGGAACCCGACCAGCTGGTAGAAGTTTTTCTGCAGATCGTCCTGGCGGAGCTGCACGACGGCGAACGGCCTCGCCCCGGTGCGGGGATCAACCAGGCCGACCGGCTTCAGCGGACCGAAGGCCAGCGACTGCGGGCCGCTGCGGGCGATCTCCTCCAGCGGCAGGCAGGCATCGAAAAAGACCCGCTTCTCGAAGTCGTGGACCTCCGCGGTCTCGCCGCGCACGACGGCGCCGACGAACGCCTCGTATTGCTCCTTGTCCAGGGGGATGTTCCAGAAGTCGGCTTCCCCTTTATCATAGCGCGAGGCCGCGAACAGCGGGGCAAAGTCAATGCTCTCGGCACGCAGCAACGGGCAGGTGGCGTCGAAAAAATAGAGGTGCTTGCGCAGCGTCAGTCCGGAGAGGGCCTGGGCGAACGCCGGGCTGGTCAACGGCCCGCTGGCAACGACCAGCGGCCCGTCGCCGCCGGGGACCTCCCGCACCTCACCCCGGATGAGGCGCACTCCGGGCAGGCCCTGCAACTCGCGGGTCAGGTCGGCCGCCAGGCGCAGGCGGTCGACCGAGAGGCTGCTCCCCGCCGGCACCCTGGACCGCTGGGCATGACCCAAAAAGAAGGAGCCGAGCCGGAGCAGCTCGCGCTTCAGCAGCCCCGAGGCCGATGTGACCTCTTCGGAGCCCAGGGAGTTGGAGCAGACCATCTCGGCCAGCAGCCCGCTTTGGTGGGCCTCGGTCATCACCAGCGGCCGCATTTCGAGCAGGTCGACCGCCAGGCCGCTCCGGGCAGCCTGGTAGGCGGCCTCGGCCCCGGCCAGCCCGCCGCCGACGATCGTGATCTTCTTTTTCACCCTTTCTGGATGAACTTGCACTCGGGGTAGCCGGTGCAGCCGACGAAATAGCGGCGGGTCTTGCGCGAGAACCTCTTGGTCAGCGGTTTGCCGCACTGCGGGCAGACGCCCAGCTCCTCGGCATTGCTCTCGATATGCTTGCAGGCGGGGTATCCCGAACAGCCCACGAAGTACTGCCGCGTCTTGGGTGAATAGCGCTTGACCAGGGGCTTGCCGCACTTGGGGCACGGCGTCTCCATGATCTCGTCCTTGGATATCTTCTCGTTGTTCAGGGCCGCCCGCGCGGTATAGCTGCAGCGCGGGTAGTTGGAGCAGCCCACGAACCAGCCCCGCGTGCGCAGGGAATATTTTTTCACCAGATCGCCGCCGCAGTCGGGGCACTTGTCGCCGGTGAGCAGCTCCACCTTCTTGCCGTCCTTGACCTTTTCCAGGTCGAGGGCCAGCTTTTTGTAAAAGCGGTCGATACCGGCCACCCAATCGAGCTTGCCCTCGGCGACCAGGTCCAGTTCCTTTTCCAGGTCGGCGGTGAAATTGTAGTTCATGATGTCGCGGAAGTTCTCCTCCAGGTAGTCGACCACGCGGATGCCCAGGTCGGTGGGGATGAACCTCTTCTCCTCGCTGAAGACATATTCCCGCTTGTTGAGCGTCTCGATGATCTTGGCGTAGGTCGAGGGGCGGCCGATGCCCTTTTCCTCGAGCACCTTGACCAGCGAAGCTTCGCTGTAGCGGGGCGGAGGCTTGGTGAAATTCTGTTTGTCGTCGGTCTTGAGCAGCTGCAGGATCTCCTTCTCCTGCAGCTGGGGCAGGACCGCCTGTTCGCCATCGGTCTTCAACATGGCCAGGAAACCCTTGAACTTCACGACCTCGCCCTTGCTGATGAACAGGTAGTCCCCGTTCTTGACTTCGAATTGCGTCTCCTCGATCTCGGCATCGGCCATCTGCGACGCGAAGAAACGCTCCCAGATGAGCTGGTAGACCTTGAGCTGGCCGGGGTTCAGGTCGCTTTTGATGTCGCCGGGGGAATGGAAGGGGGAGGTCGGTCGAATGCACTCGTGGGCGTCCTGGATCTTGGACTTGCGCTTGAAGACATTGGGCGCGGCCGGGCAGTACTCCTTGCCCAGCGTCGCGGCGATATGCTCGCGGGCCTGGTCGCGGGCCTGGTCGGACACGCGGAAAGAGTCGGTGCGCATGTAGGTGATCAGGCCGGTGGCTTCCCCGCCATCGACGGCCAGCCCCTCGTACAACTGCTGGGCCAGCTGCATGGTCTTCTTCACCGGGAACTTGAAGCGGCGGAACGCCTCCTGCTGCAGGGTGGAAGTGATCAGCGGCGGCGGCGCCTTGCGCTTCCGCGATTTCTTCCGGATGTGCTCCAGGACATAGTCATGACCCTGCAGCTCGGAGAGGACGGCGCCGCAGCTTTCCCGGTCGGGGATCGACAACACCTTGCCCTTGTGCTTCTCGAGTTTGGCGATGAATGAGGGTTTGCGCGAGCCCAGCAGCTCCACGGCAACGGTCCAGTACTCCGTGGCGACGAAGGCGCGGACCTCCTTTTCCCGCTCCACGATCAGCTTCAGGGCGATGGACTGGACGCGCCCGGCCGAGAGCGGCCCGCCGATCTTGCGCTGCAGCACCGGGCTGATCTTGTAGCCGGCGAGGCGGTCCAGCAGGCGGCGCATCTGCTGCGAGTCGACCTTGTGGGCGTCGATGGCCCGCGGGCTTTTCACTGCATCCAGCACTGCGGCGCGCGTGATCTCATTGAACAGTATGCGCAGGATGCGCGGGTTGTCGGGCTGGAGGATCTGCTGCAGGTGGAAGGCGATGGCCTCCCCCTCGCGGTCGGGGTCGGAGGCCAGCAGGATGCCCTCGGCGCCGCGGGCCTGGCGGCGCAGCTCCTTGATCAGGAGCGCCTTGCCGGGCAGGTTCTCGTAATGAGGCCGGTAGTTGTTTTTCAGGTCGATGCCCAGGACGGCCGCCGGCAGGTCACGGACGTGCCCCATCGACGAGCTGATCAGGAATTCATCCCCGAGGTACTTGGAGATCGTGTGCGACTTGGCGGGCGATTCGACGATGACCAATGTTTTTTTAGCCATGAAATGTCCTTCGGTAGCCGCCTGCCTCCTCGACGATCAGGTTCTTCAGCACCAGGCCCATGAGCAGCGAAATGGCTTCGGCGGCCGACAACTCCAGTTTTTCTACCAGAAAATCGATATCTTTTACCTCATTTTCGCCGCACAAGTCAAGTAATTTCTTTTCTTTCGCGCTCAGGGTGGCCAGCGACCGCTCGATCGCCGGGGCCGCCAGCCCGAACTCCTCCAGGATGTCGGCGGCGGCGGTGACCGGCTTGGCGCCCTGCTGCAGCAGGTAGTTCGTCCCCTGGCTGAGCGGCGAGTCGATGTTGCCCGGGACAGCCAGGACCTCGCGGTCCTGGTCCAGGGCCAGGCGGGCGGTGATCAGCGAGCCGCTACGCATGGCGGCCTCCACCACCAGCACCGCGCGCGAGATCCCGGAGATGATGCGGTTGCGCACCGGGAACAGGAAGGGCCGGGGCGTCACGTCCAGGGGGAATTCGCTGATGACGGCACCGCGCTCGACGATCCTGCGGATCAGGGCGGAATTGCCCGGGGGGCTCAAATGCAGCAGCCCGCCGGGGTTGACGCCGATGGTGCCGCCGTTCTCGCGCAGGGCCAGGCGATGGGCCATGGAGTCGATGCCGAACGCCATCCCCGAGACGATGACCATGCCGGCCCGGCAGCACGGCGGCAGGACGCGGTTGAGCGCCGCCTGCCCGTAGGCGCCGCCGCGCCGGGAGCCGACCACGGCCAGTTTCTCCTTGGCAAGCAGCTTGCGGTCGCCCATGACGTACAGAAGATCGGGCGGATCGTAGATCTCGGCCAGGAGCGGCGGATAGTCCTCGCCGCCGTTGAAGACGATCTCAATGCCGTTCTTTTTCAGGCGGGCCGTTTCCCTCTCCGCCGCGGCCCAGTTGCGCTCGCGCACCGCCTTGATCTCTTCCGGGAAAAGACCGGTCACCTCGAGCTGCCGCTGCTCTAGGCGGAAAAAATCGGAGATCTCGACATGGTGGCGCAGGACATGCTGGCGCGCCTTGGGATTTTTGAAAGTCAGCAGGTGAAACGAGATTCTTTTTAGCTGCTCTTCACTGAAGTCAGCCATTTCCCTCGAATCTCTTCTTGAGGCTTTCCGAGGGAATGAACTTCACGATCTTGGTGGGCGGAATGATCATCGGCTCGCGGTTGATGGGATTGATGACCCTTTTTTTATTTTTTTTCTTGATGATCAGGGTTCCGAACTTGGAAAGGACGAGTTTGCGCCCCTTGCCAAGATTGTCCAGGGCGACTTCGATGAACAGGTCGATGAAGTTGTAGGCTTCGTACTTTTTTATGGAGATCCTCTTGGCGATGTCTTCGGCCAGGTACTTTTTATTCATGTTGACCTCCTGTTCCTGAAAAATGTAACATGTGGAAAATGAAAAGTCAAGCATTATGGAGCATCTTAATCGATTTTCCCCGGGCCGGCCCAGCCGGCGCCACGACATGACCGGGTGAGCGGTTGACTTTTCCTTCCGGGATGGTAGCATTCTGCCTGGCGGCCGCTGCCGGCAGGCGGCGGCCCCAGGCGGATATCTCGTATATCGCCGATATCGTTGAATTTTTTGCGCCGATTCCTGCACGGCGTGAGGACGGACATGAAAGAAAAGGTCCATTTCATCCCTGTTGCCGACAACGAAGCGGACGAGGAGATCGCCAGGAAACTGGAGTCCTTCATCGTCGATCATGACCTCTTTTCCTTTGTCCAAGCCCGGGACATGGTGGCATTCAAGACCCATTTCGGGGAAAAAGGGACGGAGGGGTTCGTGCGCCCCCTGCACTTCAAGATGATGGGCCGCCTGGTAAAAAAGAAGCACGCCCTGCCATTCCTGACCGACACGGCCACCCTCTACAGCGGCATGCGCAACCAGGCCGTCAGCCACATCGAGCTGGCCCAGCGCCACGGCTTCGGCTTCGAAAACACCGGCCTGCCCCTGATCATGGCCGACGGCCTGACCGGCGACGAGGAGCTGGAGGTGGCGATCCCGGGGAAGATCTACCGCAAGGTCAAGATCGCTTCGCTGATCATCAAGGCCCAGTCCCTGATCGTGGTCTCCCATTTTACCGGCCATCTGGCCTCCGGCTTCGGCGCGGCGCTGAAGAACATGGGCATGGGCTGCGCCAGCCGCCGCGGCAAGCTCGAGCAGCATTCGACCGCCACCCCCTCGGTGAAGAAAAAAAAGTGCACCGGCTGCGGCGCCTGCCTGACCTGGTGCCCGGCCCAGGCCATCACACTGGCGGATCAGGTGGCCCGTATCGACAAGTCGGCCTGCATCGGCTGCGCCCAGTGCCTCACGGTCTGCCGCTTCGACGCCATCGGCTACAACTGGTCGGCGACCTACGAGCAGCTGCAGCGCAAGATCGCCGAGCACGCCTGCGGCGTGGCCGTCGCCAAGGGGGAAAAGGCCGCCTACATCAATTTCTTGACCCGCATCAGCAAGGATTGCGACTGCATGTCAGGCTACCGCAAGATCGTCCCCGACATCGGCATCCTCATCGCCGGCGATCCCGTCGCCCTGGACGCCGCCTCCCTGGACCTGGTGGAACAAGAGGCCGGCAGGCCACTTACCGCACTGGCGTACGACATTCCCCATCGGGTCCAGATCGAACATGCCCGCGAGATCGGCTTCGGCAACCCGGAGTACGAGCTGGTCAGAGTCCCTTGATTTTTCCGGTCATGCCCAAAAAAAGTTGAAAATTTTCTTGCGCTGTGCTATAGAATATATTCGTGGCTGCACAAGGAGAATAAAATGAAGATAGAAAAAAGAAGAAGCGGTGATGTCACCATCCTTGATCTCAAGGGGAAAATCCTTTTCGGCGACGGCATTGACGAGCTCCGGCAGTCGATCAATGAGTCCATCAAGGCCAACGAGAAGCACCTGGTCCTGAATTTCGCCGATGTCCCCTACCTGGATTCCACCGGCCTGGGCGAGGTCGTCCGCTCCTACACCACCCTGAAAAAAGAAGGCGGCGCGGTCAAGATCGCCAACCTGTCCAACAAGGTCAAGGACCTGATGATGGTCACCAAACTGATCACGGTCTTCGAGACCTACGAAAACGAAAACGACGCGGTAAAGAGCTTCCAGTAAGGTTCGCCGGCGCCCGAAGGATCACCCGATCCAGCCCCGGGAGGCGACCAGCGCGTTCGCAATATACGCTTCCCGCTTTCGCCGCAAGCGGGAGGTGCCGCCGATGAGCGGTCCGACGGCCGGGCCGGGCGGCCAGTAAAGAAGAATCAGCCATGTGCGGGATATGCGGTTTTTTCCAACTGCAGCAGCAAGCCGATGCCGGGACCCTGAAGCGGATGAACGACCGCATTGTTCACCGCGGCCCCGATGACGAGGGCTATTATTTTGCCGACGGCGTGGGGCTCGCCGCCCGCCGCCTGAGCATCATCGATCTGAACACCGGCCATCAGCCGCTCTCCTCCAGCACGGGTGACTCGTGGATCGCCTACAACGGCGAGGTGTACAATTTCCCCGAGCTGCGCCGGGAACTGGAGGGACGCGGTCGTTGCTTCCGCACCCAGAGCGACACCGAGGTCGTGGTCAACCTCTACGAGGAAT
>DCVK01000045.1:4341-17478 GCA_002335385.1 Candidatus Aminicenantes bacterium UBA2190 | reverse complement strand
GGATGTCCTCCTTGCGCCGGCGCAGTGGCGGCAGCTCGACGCGCACGACGTTCACCCGGTAGTAAAGGTCCTCGCGGAAAGCGCCCGTGCGCGTGCGCTCGGCCAGGTCGCGGTTGGTGGCCACGATGATCCGCGCATCGGCCGTTTCAGAGCGGGTCGCCCCCAGCGGCTCGTAAGAACGCTCCTGCAGCACGCGCAGCAGCTTGACCTGCAGTGCCGGGCTGATCTCGGCGATCTCGTCGAGGAACAGCGTGCCGCCGTGCGCCATGGCGAAGCGCCCGGGCTTGTCGTGCTGGGCGCCGGTGAAGGCGCCGGCCTTGTAGCCGAACAGTTCCGACTCCAGCAGGGTTTCGGGCAGGGCGCCGCAGTTGACCGCGACAAACGGGCCGCGGTTGCGCGGGCTGAGGGCGTGGAGGGTTCGTGCCACCAGCTCCTTGCCGGTGCCGGTCTCGCCCAGCACCAGCACGGTGCTGGGGCTGGCGGCGACGGCGGGCAGCACCTCGAAGACCCGCTGCATCAGGGGACTGCGCGAGGCCAGGTCGCCGACGCGGAACTTCCCCTCCAGCTCGCTGCGCAGGGCCTCCAGCTCGGAGAGGTCGCGGAATGTCTCGGCGCCGCCGGCCACGCGGCCCGAATTGTCGCGCAGCACGGCGGTCGACACGCTGATTGGGATGCGCTCGCCGCGGGCGTTGATGATGAAGCCGGTCCTGCCGATCAGCGGTTTGCGGTTCCTGATGGTCCGGCGCAGGGGGCACTCCGCCTCGCACATGCTGGAACGGAAGACGTCGGCGCAGCGGCGCCCGATCGCTTCGCGGCGCGGCACGCCGGTGATCTCCTCGGCGGCGCGGTTGAACGAGGTGATGCGCCAGTCGCCGTCGACGGTGAAGACGCCGTCGGAGATGCTTTCCAGTATGGCATCGGTCGGGGCTAGGAGCACCGGTCGTTTCTTGCCGTCCTTTTTCTTCATTATCCATTATTATACACCATTCCGCCGCGCCGGGAGGCGGTTTTACGGTTTCCGTGCCATTTTCCCGCCTGCCGCTGAGAGGGGGAAACGCCGGAAATTGACAAAAAGGGCCGCCCGGCATAATATTCACCTTGCTGACCGATCAGGAGGAAACCATGAAGAAAATGATCGCCTTGCTATTGTTCCTGGCCGTTTGCGCCGTCATGCCGGCCCGGGCCGCCGACGAGTCCCACCCTTTCTCCGTCCATGACATGCTGGCCATGGAGCGCATCTCCGAGCCCGCTGTTTCGCCCGACGGGCGCTGGATCGTCTTCACCCTGAGGACGACCGACCTGGAAGCGAACCGCGGCCGCAGCGACCTGTGGTGCATCGACCTCGAGGGCAAGAGCCTGACCCGCCTGACGAGCCACCCCGCCGCCGATTTCAACCCCCGCTGGTCGCCCGACGGGAAGACAATCTATTTCCTCTCCACCCGCTCCGGCTCCAGCCAGATATGGCGCATCCGCCGCGACGGCGGCGAAGCCGAGTTGCTGAGTGGGCTGCCCCTGGATGTGGGGAACCTGGTCGTCTCGCCCGACGGCAGGAACCTGGCCTTCAGCATGGAGGTCTTTCCCGGGCTCGATCCCGCCGGCACGAAAAAGAAACTGGACGAGGCCGCGGCCGCCAAAGCCTCGGGCCGCATCTATGACCGGCTCTTCATCCGCCACTGGGACAGCTGGAAGGACGGGCGGCGCTCCCACGTCTTCGTCATGCCCGCAAGCGGCGGGGAGGCGCGCGACCTCATGCCCGGCATGGACGCCGACGCCCCGTCGAAGCCCTTCGGCGGCGCCGAGGAGTTCGCCTTCACAGCCGACGGCAAGGGGCTGGTCTTCGCCGCCCGCGACGCCGGCCGTGAGGAGGCTTGGTCCACGAACCTTGACCTCTTCGTTGTCCCCGTCGACGGCTCGGCCGCGTCGCGCAACCTGACGGCCGTGAACAAGGCCGCCGACACCCAGCCCTGCTTCTCTCCCGACGGCCGCACCCTGGCCTACCTGGCCATGTCGCGGCCGGGCTACGAGGCGGACCGCTACCGCATCATGCTCCGCTCCTGGCCCGACGGCGCGGAGCGCGAGCTGGCCCCCGGCTGGGACCGCTCGCCCTCGTCGCTGTGCTGGTCGCTGGACGGCCGCATGCTCTACGTTACCGCGGAGAATATCGGCCAGCACTCCCTGTTCGCCATCGATGCCCGCAGCGGCGTCGTTAGGACTCTGGTCAACGATGGCCAGGTCTCATCTCCGGCGCCGGCCAAAGGCGGCCGAGTTGTCTTCGGCATGGACCACCTGAATTCGCCGGTCGAACTGTGGTCGATCCGCGCCAGCGGCGGCGACCCGCGCCCGGTGACGCGCATTAACGCCGGCAGGGTCGCGGCCGCGCACATGGGCGAGCCTGAGCAATTCAGTTTCAAAGGCTGGAACGACGAGACGGTGTACGGCTATGTCGTCAAGCCCGCCGGCTTCGACGCCGGCAAGAAGTATCCCGTCGCCTTTCTCATCCACGGCGGCCCGCAGGGCTCGTTCGGCAACCATTTCCACTACCGCTGGAACCCGCAGGCCTATGCCGGAGCCGGCTACGGCGTGGTCATGGTCGATTTCCACGGCTCGACCGGCTATGGCCAGGCCTTCACCGATTCGATCCGCGGCGACTGGGGCGGCAAGCCGCTCGTGGACCTGCAGCAGGGGCTGGCGGCGGCGCTGGCGCGCTATCCCTGGCTGGACGGCGAACGGGTCGGCGCCCTGGGGGCCTCGTACGGCGGCTTCATGATCAACTGGATCGCCGGTGCCTGGCCCGACGGCTTCCGTTGCCTGGTGTGCCACGACGGCAACCTCGACGAGCGCCTGGCGTATTTCGACACCGAGGAGCTCTGGTTCCCGGAATGGGACCACCTGGGAACGCCCTGGGACAACCCGGAGGGGTACGAGAAGCACAACCCGGTCAACCTGGTGAAAAACTGGAAGACGCCCATGCTCGTCGTCCACGGCGCCCTCGACTTCCGCGTGGTGGAGACGCAGGGGATATCCACGTTCACCGCGCTCCAGCGCCGCGGCGTTCCCAGCAGGTTCCTCTATTTCCCCGACGAGAATCACTGGGTGCTCAAGCCCCACAATTCCATCCTCTGGCACGATACGGTCATCGGCTGGCTCGACCAGTGGCTCAAGAAATAGGAGGGAAAAGTTAAGCCGAAGTTCGATGTTCGAAGTTCGACGTTCGACGTAAAAAAATGATAGTCCAAGGCAAAAGTTTAAAGTTCAAAGTAAAAAGTTTAAAATAAGAAATGCACTCGGCGTAAGGCATAAGGTGCAGGGCGTGGGGAAGAAGTAAGAAATAAAGCCAGGATGAATGGAAATCGGCGCAGGGCGTAAGGCGCAGGGCATACGGCAACGGCAAAGCAACGATCTTCGTGACGCGCCCGCAGGTCCCCGCCAGGGGATAACGCGTGACATGGAAGAAAAAAACTTGGCGCAAGGTTCAAGGCGTAAGGCTGAAGGTGAAATTCCTCTCTTCCCGTCAACCTTCTACCGTAAACCGTAAACCGATTCCTTTCATTTCATGCTGACACTGACACTTGCCTTGGCCTTCGTTTTGGAAATTGGAATTTGGAGTTTGGAATTTGTTTGGAATTTGGTGCTTGGGATTTGGGATTTGAGTCTTCCTATTGCTTCTTCTCTTTCCGTAAACCGTAAACCGTCTACCGTAAACCGGTTTCAATTACTGACATTGAATTCCCTGATCTCCTGCAAACACTAACACTACCACTAACACTGCTGCTCATTGAGCCTCCTGCTGACACTGACACAGGTAGTTCATTCAGTTTCCAATTGAGCAGGAATTGCGTATAATCGGATCTCGATTCAAGAATGCCTTTCTGGAGGTGCTCCGATGAGCTTCAGCCCCTTTCTTGCCAGCCCGATCACGAACACTCGGCTGCGCACTCCGAACCATATCACCGATGTCTCCGGCATGTGCGCCGCCTGCACCGCCGATTGCCTTGGTCCCTGCGAGATCGGCCTGTCGGCGCTGCGCGGCCCCGAGGCCATCCTGCCCTTTGCCGCCGACCGCAACCAGTTCGCCTCGGAAAAGCGCTACCCCCTCGATTTTTCCCATTTCAGCATCAACGGCCGGGTCTTCGGCGCCGTCGGGCTGCCGCAGGACCCGCTCCAGGCTTGCTTCACCAATGCCGACATCGCCTCGACGTTCGGCGCGGCGCACGCCGTCCCCATTCGCGCGCCGTTCATCCTGCCGGCCATGGCCAAGCTGGCCTGGAGAGAATACTTCGCCGGCGCCGCGCTTTACGGGGTCCCTGTCGTCATCGGCGAGGACGTGATCGCCAAGGACCCGGGGCTGGTCGTCAAGGGCCAGCGGGTCGCCGAATCGCCGCTGCTGGCCGAGATGGTCTCCGCCTTCCGGCGCTTTCAGCGCGGCGGGGGAGATATCGTGCTGCAGGCGAATTTCGACGACGAGTACCACGGCGTGCTGGAGTTTGCCATCGACAAGCTGGGAGTCAGATCGGTGGAGCTGAAGTTCGGCCAGGCGGCCAAGGGCATCCAGGGCATGGGCCGGGTGGCGAAGATCGAGGACGCGCGGCGCTTCAAGGCTCTCGGCTACATTGTCCGGCCCGACCCGGAGGACCCCGCCGTCGCCGCGGCTTTTGCCGCCGGCGTCGGGCCGTTGTTCGAGAAGATCGGCAAGCTGCCGATGTGGCAACCCGAGGAACTCGTGCGCCGGGTCGCCGAGCTGCGGCGGTTGGGCGCCGAGCGGGTCTGCTTCAAGACCGGCCCGTTCGCTCCCCGCGACATCCGCGTGATACTGGAGATCGCCGCGGAGTCCGGGGTCGACCTCGTGACCATCGACGGTGCCGGGGGCGGGACGGGGTCGAGTCCGGTCAAGATGATGAACGAGTGGGGCATGCCGACGGTGACGCTGGAGGTGATCGTGCACCGCATCCTGGATGAATTCGCCCGGGCGGGGAAACCGCTGCCGCCGGTGGCCATGGCCGGCGGCTTCGCCAGCGAGGACCAGGTGTTCAAGGGGCTGGCGCTGGGAGCGCCCCATGTCCGCCTGATCGCCATCGGCCGGGCGGCCATGGCCGCCGCTGCGGTGGGGAAGCAGGTGGGGGAGGCGATCCGCAGCGGCAAGCCGCCGAAGGAAACCGCCCGCTTCGGTGCCACCGTCGAGGAGGTTTTCGCCGGCTACCGCCTGCTGAAGGCGGAATACGGCGATGAAACCGCATCCATCCCGACCGGGGCGATCGGCCTCTATTCCTACCTGGACCGGGTCGCGGTCGGACTCCAGCAGCTCATGGCCCTGAACCGGAAATTCGCCCTGCGCCACATCGGCCGCGAGGATATCGTCCCCCTCACCGAGATCGCCGCCAAAACGACCGGCCTGCCGACCTATGATCAACTGCCGGACTGACCGGGGTGACCGCAGGCCGTGGAGCAGCTGTCGGGCCGGAGGATGAAGGCGTTCAACCGAATGCGGGGGGCCATTGAAACGCCAGCCGCGATGAAAGCGGGCCGCCCGCGCACGATCCCCGGCGCCGCCATGAATTGCCGGGGGAATTCCTGGATTTCCCGGCGGTCACTCCAGGTGGCGGCCGGTGGTGGTCGTGATCAATTTGCCGTGCTTGACCCCCTTGGCGCTCAGCAGTTGGCCGGCGACCTCCTGGATTCCGCGGGCGGATCCTTTCAGGATGACGACCTCCAGGCAGTTGTGCTCGTCCATGTGGATGTGGGTGGTGGAGAGGATGATCCCCAGGTGGTGATGCTGGATGTCGGTCAGCTTCCTGGACAGCTCGCGCACCTCGTGGCTGTAGACCAGGCTGAGAACCCCCATGGCCGGCCCATTGTCGGCCTGCCACTCCTCGGCGACCAGCCGCTCGCGGATCAGGTCGCGGATGGCCTCCGAGCGGCTCCGGTACCCCAGCCGGGAGATGAACGGGTCGAATTTCCCCAGCAGCTTCTCGTCCAGCGAAACACCGAAACGGACCACTTTGCCCATGGTGCCTTCCTTTTGTAAATAGAATCAGCTTCATTATATTGGTTTTCGCTTTGAAAAGGAATTTTGCTGCATGGAATTGGGACTTGATAGTTGGCGGATGGCAAAGGCGATACGAAGCCAGAGGTTTGACGTTCGCTGCCCGATGCACTAGAAAATTATCCATTATCGTGACCGGAGACAGGTGACAAGGAGGAGCAAGGCCATGGGGCGATTCAGCTAGAGATCGATCCCTTGCCGCTGCATGTCACGCAGTACGGGAAACGCGTCACGAATGCTCGTTCTTCAGCAGCTCCTCGACCGCGTTGATGATGGCGTTGGCATCGATTTTCATCAGGGCCAGGAGCTCCGGGCCCGAGCCCGAGCGCGGGATCCCGCGCACGTGCAGGCTGGACACCTTGCCGATTGCCAGGGCCACCCGGCCGGCGACGGCGCCGCCGTAGTGGTCCTCGATGACCGCGACCCGCTGGCCGCACTCGCCGGCATGCCGCAGCAATTCGGCTTCCGGCAGCGGCTGCAGCGAGTACAGGTCGACGACCCGCGTGGCGACGCCGCGGTTCTTCAGCGCGTCGTGGGCTTTCAGCGCCTCGTGCACGGTGATGCCGCAGGCCGCGATGAGCGCCCGGTCGGAGGCGGAGCGGCGCAGAACCTTCAGGCCACCGGCGGGGAATTCCTCGTCGTTGCCATACAGTACCGGCGTCTTGTCGCGGGTGGTGCGCAGATAAGAGATGCCGTCGTGGCGGGCCATTTCCCGGACCAGCCGGGCGGTGGCCACGGCGTCGCAGGGATAGAGGACCATGGCTCCGGGCATGTCCAGGAAAATGGAAATGTCCTCGAGGCCCATCTGCGAGGGGCCGTCGGCGCCGATGCTGACGCCGGCGTGCGAGCCGACGAACTTGATGTTCGCCCCCGAGTATTGCGCCATGCGGATGAAATCGTGGGCGCGCGTCAAGAAGGCGGCGAAGGTGGCCACGAAAGGGGCGAAACCCATGGCCGAGAGACCCATGGCCATGCCGGCCATGTTCTGCTCGGCGATGTAGGATTCCACGGAGCGCTCGGGAAAGGCATTGAAGAACTCCTCGGCCATGGTCGAGTTCTTCACGTCGCCGTCGATGGCGACGACGCGGCCGTTGGCCCGGCCCAGCGCCAGCAGCGCCCGGCCGTAGGCGGCGCGGGTCGAGACCATTTCGCCCGGGGGATAGGCGTCGGCGGCATAATCCTGGAAAGCGAATGCCGGCCGTGCCGGCGAGTAGGCCGACGGCAGCTCGACCTTCACCGGCCCGATCTCGGCCAGCGCCCGCTCCAGTTCCTGTGCGTTCAGCGGCTTGCCATGCCAGCCCTCCTTGTCTTCCAGGAAGGAGACGCCCCGGCCCTTGAGGGTCCTGGCGATGACCGCCAGCGGCCGGCCGGCGCCGGCAGCCGCAGCCAGCGCGCCCTGCAGCTGGGCGACGTCGTGGCCGTCGACGACGGCCGTCCGCCAGCCGAAAGCCTTGAATTTCCTATCGTATGCCGCCAGGTCATGGCCGTGGCGCGTCGGACCCGACTGGCCCAGGCGGTTGGCGTCGATGACCAGCACCAGGTTGTCGAGGCGGTAATGGGCGGCGCTGTCGGCCGCCTCCCAGACGCTGCCCTCGGCGGTCTCGCCGTCGCCCTGCAGGACGAAGACCCGTCCCAAGGCCCCGTCGATCTTCCTGGCCACGGCCATGCCGCAGCCGGCGCTCAGCCCCTGCCCCAGGCTGCCGCTGGCGATGCGGATCAGCGGCATGCGCGCCGTCGGGTGCCCCTCCAGCACGCTGTCGATTTTGCGCAGGTTGAGCAGTTCGTCGCGCCCGAGCAGGCCGGCCTCGGCGAGGGCGGCCCAGAGGATGGGGGCGGCATGGCCCTTGGAAAGGATGAATTCGTCGTCGCCGTCCATCACGGCGAAGAACAGGACGCTCATGATCTCGGCGGCCGACAGGCATGTCGTGGGATGCCCCGAGCCCGCCGCCGTGGTTATCCGCAACGAATGGATCCTGAGCTTGTCGGCCATTTTCCGCAACGAATCGCTGGTTGCCATGCGTCCTCCTTCCGGCTTGCGTTTGCTGTGCGGCCATTTTCGCATATCGTGGGTCGGTTGCAAAGGGCCGCGTCAATCCCGATGCGTCGCCCCGCTGGCCGGGGAGGCCGATGTTGACTTCACTCGCGCTTCTCATTAAAATTCCAGTTGGAAGCGAGGATCCATGATACTCCATCCCGACGTATTGAAGGGGCGGCGCTCCAGGCTGGGCTGTGGGCGACGCCTACTGGCTGGGATCTTCCTCCTGGTCTGCCCGCTGGCGCTCAGGCCTCAGGAACTGGTCATCCCCGCCGAGCGCATCACCGCCGATGCCGGGCTGTTCAACGATGTGATCTACTGCATGTTCCAGGACCGCAGCGGATTCATCTGGCTCGGCGGCAGCCTCGGGGTCACGCGCCATGACGGCATTCATTTCCGGGTTTTCCGCCGGGCCAACACCCTGCCCCGGCCGCTGAGCAGCGATTACGTCCTGTCCATCGCCCAGGACCCGGGCGGCGACCTCTGGCTGGGCACGGTCGGCGGACTGAACCGCATGGAGATCGCCAGCGAGAGCTTCACCGCCTATCGCCACGATCCCCAAGACCCGCGCTCGATCCCCGATGACGGCATCAACCATCTCTGCGCGTCCAAATCCCGCCCGGGCCTGCTCTGGGTGTCGACACGCAAGGGCCTGGGCCTCTTCGACACGAAGACGGGCGAGTGCCGGAGCTTCCGGGCCGATCCCTCGCGACCGGGATCGCTGGCCAGCGACCAGGTGAACATGGTGTACGAGGATTCGCTCCGGCGGGTCTGGGTGGCCACCTCCGGCGGCCTCCAGCGCTTCCTGCCCGCGAGCGGGAGCTTCGAAAGCTTCCGCCACGACCCCGCGAACGAAAACTCTCTCGGTAATGACGGCGTGTTCGAGATCTTCGAGTCGCCACGGTTCCCCGGCATCCTCTGGCTAGGCAGCGCCGGCAACTCCCTCAGCCGCTTCGATACCGACCGCAACTCCTGGCAGCGCTACTCACCCCCCGAGGTGCATCTTGTCGATCCAGGCGCCAACGCGGTCTTCTTCATCAGCGATTATCCCGACGACCCCGGCGCGATGCTCTTGGGAACACAGAACGGGCTCCACTGGTTCGATCACACCCGGGGCGCATGGCGGCGGATCGTGCTGCAGGATCAGTTCGGTGAGCGCGGCGACCCGCGCGACGAACCGATCAACTCGGTGTTCCACGACCGCTCCGGGATGTGCTGGGTCAGCGTCGGCAACCGCGGCCTCTTCAAGTGCCTGCCGCAGCCCGATTTTTTCCGCCGCCACCTGAACCGAGGCATCGGCGTCGACCCCGTGGCCGCCAACCGTGTCTTGGGCATGAGCGAGGGCGACCCGGGGCGGATCTGGCTGGCGACGTCGGCCGGAGCGTTCCGCTATGCCCCCGAGTCGGGCGTCTACGAACGCTTCCCCCTGGCGGCCGGCCGGCCGGACATGGCGGGATTCAACCGCGTGTTCCGCATCCTCCAGACCCGCCGCGGCGAGGTCTGGGCGTCCACCGTCGGCGGCCTGGTCCGCTTCGATCCCCGCAGCGGCGAGGAGGAAGTATTCGCCGCCAGGGCTGATGACCCCGCCACCCTGGGCTTCACCGCCGTGGCCATGATCCGCGATGACTCGCGGGGCGATGTCTGGATCGCCTCCGACTTCTGCCTGCTGCGCTGGGACTCCCGGGACCGGGCCTTCAAGCGCTACCTGCACGACGCGGACGATCCCGGCAGCCTCAGCGCCAGCCATGTCAATCCCGTCATGGAGGACCGTGAGGGGAACGTCTGGATCGGGACCGAGAACGGACTCAACCTGTACGACCGCGATCGCGACCGCTTCCGCCGCTATTATCTCGATCCCCCCGACCCGAGCAAAGAGACGCAGAATTACATCATGATCCTGCACCAGGACCTGCAGGGTCGCATCTGGATCGGGACCTCCAACGGCCTCAACCGGATGGAACGCTCCCAGGCCGGGGTCCGTTTCCAGCACTTCAGCGCCCCCGGCTCCACCCTGCGCAACTTCATCCTGGGCATCGCCGGGGACGATGGGGAGAACCTCTGGATCAGCAGCGCCGCCGGCCTCTCGCGCTTCAACATGAAGTCAGGGACCTTCACCGTTTACGACAGCCGCGACCGGGTGCCGGCCTTCGCCCTGACCTACGGCAGTTACCTGCGCCTGAAGAACGGCGAAATCTTTTTCGGCGGTTTGCAGGGGATGCTTTCCTTCAAGCCCTGGCTGGCGCGGAGCAACCGCACCGTGCCGCCCCTGGCCTTCACCGACATCCAGGTCTGGCGCCGGCCGGTGGCCATCGGCGGCGACTCGCCGCTGCCGCGCTCCATCGTCCTGGCTCCCGACCTGGTCCTTTCCCACCGGCAGAACAGCCTGGGCGTCTCCTTCGCCGCCCTGAGCTACGTGAGGCCCGACAAGAACCAGTACGCCTTCCGCCTCGACGGCCGCGACGACTCCTGGCACGATCTTGGCTTTGAGCACAGCGTCAACCTGGACAACCTCAGTTCCGGCCGCTACCGCCTGCGGGTGCGGGGCTCGAACAATGAGGGGGTGTGGAACCAGGATGGCGTTTCGCTGGCCATCCGCATCCGGCCGCCGTGGTGGCAGGCATGGTGGTTCCGCCTGCTGGTGCTCCTGGCCGTTGCCGCCGTTCTCGTGCAGCTGAACCGTACGCGCGCCCGGCTACTGGCGGCGCGCATCCGCACCGAGATGGCCATGGACAACTACTTCGACAAGTTCGGCATCTCGGCCCGCGAGCGCGAGATCATCCACCTGCTGCTACGCGGCAAGAGCAACCGCGAGATCGAGGACGCCCTGTTCATCTCCGTAAGCACGGTGAAGAGCCATGCCAACCACATCTTCCAGAAACTGAAGGTCAAGAACCGCGCCCAGCTGATCACCCTGTTCAAGAACCTGCAGGTCAAGTAGCCGCCGCTATTGACACGGGCGGAAAAACCCGCAACAATGGCCTCCGGTGAGGACCTGCCACAGGCAACGGCCCCGCCGGAACCGCTGCAAGGAGTCGACATGATCACAAAGAGGAAGCGTCCCGTCATCGCGCTGATCTTCATGCTGGCCGCAGCCGCAGCCTGCGCCGCCGACCTTTACGTCGCCCGCGACCGGGGCGACAACCAGAACCCCGGGACGAAGGCGGCCCCATTCAAGAACATCGAGGCGGCGCTGAAAGCCGCCCGGGCCGGCGATCGCATCCTGGTGGCCCAGGGCAATTACTTCGGTCTGCGCGGCAAGGGCTACCTGGACGTGCCGCAGCCGGTCGAGCTGGTCGGCGGCTTCGCGCCCGATTTTTCTGCCCGCGACGTCGTGAAGTTCCCGACGACCATCGTCCCGGACCGCGACTCGGGGGCCAGCGGGCGCCGGCCGCTGCTCAGCGTCCTGAACGTCCCCGCCGGCTCCGCTTTCGTCCTGGACGGGTTCATCCTCGACCGCGGCGAGCAGAACGCCTATTCCCCGAAGGAGGGCCTGGTCGCGGGGCTGGGAGGCCGGATCCTGCGCGACACGGAGCGGCCCGCCGAGGGCCCCAGCACCGTTCACGAGCCGCTGCTGTGCTTCACCAACAAGGTCAACGCCCGCATCGAGGGCGATGTCGTCATCCGCAACTGCGTTTTCCTGAACGGTCATTTCGCCATCCAGGGCGGTTTCAAGACCGGCCGGGTGCGGATCCTCAACAATGTTTTTGCCGGCAACAAGATGGCGGCCATCGAAGTGTTCGGCACCGGCGGCAAAAAAGGCCCCCGCGGACCGCTGGAGAAGAGCGGCCACGTGGAGATCGCCGGCAACACGATCGTGTTCACCTGGAGCCGGCTGAAGGATTTCGCCGACATGGGCTGCGGCATCCGCGTCATGACCATGGTCTCCTACGACATCCGCGACAACCTGATCGGCTGCAACGTGCTGGCCGGCATCGACCACACGCGCGGCAATCCCAACGACTGGGTGAAGATCGACGGCAATATCCTCTTTCTGAACAAGCAGGCCCCGCTGCTGTACGTCGAGCCGGGAAGGTCGGCCGCCGGCATGATGGAGCGCGTGCGCATCGAGGACATGAACGCCGACCTGGGCCTGGCCAGCTGCAATGGCAATTCCGACAAGCTCGGCTTCAGGCTGCCGCTTCATAAAGCCTACCTGGAGAATTTTCTCAATGCCCGTTACGGCGAGACGGCCGACTTCAATCCCGATTCCCCGGCCAACGTGCTGCGCGAGGTGATGGGCCTGCCCAAGCAGGGCAAGCTCAATACCCAGGTCTCCATGTTCGCCAACCGCTATCCGTTCCAGGATGCGCTGAAACTGTTCGGGGCTCCCGGAAAGGCCGGCGCGAAAAAGCCGGAGTAGCCGGCGCCCGCCAGCGGTTTTTCCCCCTGCCCCGCTCCGGCGCGGGGAATGAGGTTTTCATGGATTGGCTAGGTTGGATCGATGGTCTTGCCTTGCTGGCCGGCTCAGGGTTCCTGCTCCTGCTGGCGGTCACTTCCCGGCGTGAGGGCGAATGGCGGGCCGTCTGGCTGTCGCTGCTCTTCATGGCGGCGAACGTTTTTTTCTGGGTCACGCTTCTGCTGTCGCGGCATGCGGCCGCGGCATGGAGTGCGAACCTTGCGCTGCTTGTCCTGCTGGCCGTCTTTATCGGCCTGTCGCTCCTGAAGTATTTCCCGTCCCAACCGCTTCCTCCCGCCCCTGAAACCATTGAGCGCTTCGACGAGCGCGATCACATGTTTTCCCGCGACCAGTTGAAATTCCACCCCGGACTGGCCGGTCCCTATTATGAGAAGCATCCTCAATTTCGCCCCCTGGACGAAAAGATCCATCGGCGGCCGGAGTTGGCTGCGCCGGGCCTGGTGTATCATGACCCGGTCTATTCTCCGGTTTTCGCCGCGGCCTTTTCCTTGCTGGACAGGACGCGGGATGCAGCGGGCGGCGACGTGAATCCCGAACGCTCCGCCGCCACGGCAGCGGAGATCGCTGCCGCGGTCTTGCGGCTGGCGCGCTTCTACGGAGCCGTCGATGTCGGGATCGCCCCGTTGCGGCCGCATCATTTCTACA
>DCVK01000045.1:0-4188 GCA_002335385.1 Candidatus Aminicenantes bacterium UBA2190 | reverse complement strand
CACGGCCCCTGCGTGCGCCTGGCGGCGGTCACCACGGAACTCGAGCTTCCGCCCAGCCGCGGCAGGGACTTTCATGCCGCGTCCTTTTGCCGCATCTGCAGGAAATGCGCGGAGAACTGCCCGACGCGGGCGATCGCTTCCGGAGCCGAGCCGACCGCGCGCGGCTTCCGGCATTGGTCGATCGCGGGGGAAAAATGTTACGGCTTCTGGAAACAGATCGGCAGCGATTGCGCCGTGTGCATCCGTTCCTGTCCCTACACCAAGCCCGACACGCTGCTGCACCGGCTGGTGCGCTTCTATATTTCGCGGAATCCCCTCAACCAGCGCCTGGCCCTGTTCTTCGACGATCTCTTCTACGGACGCAGAAAAAAGATATCGCCGGTCAATCCGGACGAGATCCTGCCCGCGTAGCCGCGCGGCCAGGCAGGGAGACCGCTCAGGAGACCTGGTCCAGGACCGCCTCCTCGCGATAATCGACGGTGACGTGCTGGTGCTTTCTTTTCGGCCGCAGCAGGGAGAGGACGGTCAGGTAGGTGCGATTGATCTTCAGCCACCGGCGGTTCAATTTGCGGGCGTAGTGGGCGATGGCCAGATCCACCCACTTGAAATTGATCAGCTTGCGCAGGGACGTGGCCAGGGAATAGAATTTCCTGTGGCTGTAGATCTGGGCGCGCTGCAGGTCGAGCGGCTCCAGCCGGGTCGGCTCGAAAACCACGTGGTGGGCGTCGTACAGGTTCCAGTCGCGGAAGCGGATGCGGTCCTGGGCGCAAACCCTGTCGTAGAACTCGGAACCGGGCAGGGGGGTCAGGATCATGAACTGGCTGGATGTCAGCCTGGACCTCTTGGCGAAGCGCACCGTGCGGCGCACCGTCCGCCAGTCGTCCTCGTCGAAGCCGAAGACGAACATGCCGTGGATGCGGATGCGCCGGCGGCGCAGCACCTTCACGGCCCGGGCGATCTCGGCCACGGTCTGCCCCTTTTTCATGGCCTTGAGGCTCTGCGGGTTGACCGACTCGAAGCCGATGAAGACGATCCGGCAGCCGGCCTTTTTCATCAGCCGGACCAGTTCGGGGTCGCGGGTCACGTCGGCGCGCACCTGCGCCGACCACTTGAACGCGAGCTTGGCCGCGATCATGGCCCGCAGCAGCTCCTTGGTGTGCGCGGGATCGGCCGCGAAATTGTCGTCATAGAAGAATATGAAATGGCGCCGCGGGTCGTAGCGGCGCAGCTCGCTGATCACGCTGGCGGTGGAGCGGAAGCGGTATTTGCGGCCGAACATGCCGGTCACCGAGCAGAAGGAGCAGGCAAAGGGGCAGCCGCGCGAGGTCTGGACCGGAGTGACGTTCTTGCCCCCGGCCTGGCGGCTCATGGCCTTGGACAGGTTCAAATCGGGGATGGGGATTTGGTCGAGATCGTCCGCATGATCCTGCATGGGGTTATGCCGCATCGCTCCGTCCCGCCAATAGGAGAGATTGGGCACGTGTTCCAGTCCCAGGCCCTTTTCCCAGGCGGCGGCGAAGGACGGCAGGGCTTTTTCCCCCTCGCCGCGGATGACGTAATCGGCGTGGGCCATGGCCTCCTCGGTCAGGAAGGTCACGTGCGGGCCGCCCATGATGACCTTCGTTCCCAGTGAGCGCAGACGGTCGGCGATGGCATAGGCCCGCGGCGCCGTCGAGGTAATGGTGGAGATGCCGACCAGATCGGCTTTGCTCAGCGAGGCGAAGTCGAGGGCTTCCCACTCCTCGATGACGACCTCCGCTTCCCAGCCGCGTTCGCGCATCAGCGTGCCCAGGATAAAGGTGCCCAGGCGCGGCGAATAGAACTGCGAGAAAATGTGCAGATTGGGCGGCCGCGGTTCAATCAGGACGATCTTTGCCATTGGGATCTCCTTTTCAGGTGGCATTCATTTTTTTTTGCATTTCCGAACGCCGGGCGGCGACCTCTTTCTTTTTCCTTTTTAGCAGGTCCTCCCAGCGGCTGATCCCGGCTTTGAGCAGGCCCATTTTTCTGGACAGCCGGTCGATCTCCTGCAGCATAATGTCCAGCTTGGCCACCTTCTCGGCCGTGGAGCCGGGGCCATGCTGCATGGCGACGTAATAGCGAAAAAGATCCGAGATCATTTTGATATCCGTCAGGGAATAGCCGAAGAGCTGCAGGTCCCTGACCAGGTCGCAAAAATATATATAGATGTCACTGTAATACCGAAAGCCGCCCTCGCTGCGCATGTTGGGCTCGATGATGCCCATGTCCTCCCAGTGCTTGATGGTGCGCGGGCTGACGCCGACCTTTTCAGCCAGGGCGCCCACGGTCAGGAAATTCCGCTTCTTTTCGCCGCTGTTTTCCCGGTTGCTGGCCTTGGGCAGGCCGATCTTGCGGATGATCTTCTGGATCTCCCGGGTGTCATAGCCCAGCTTCTGCAGGCTTTTGATCTGCTCGCCATCGGCCACGGCCGTTTCGCTATACAGGGGGGTGTGGTCGTCGCCGAAGCCGAAGGGGCCGAATATCTTGCAATCCTGCCATTCATCGAGGGTCTTGCCGTCGATGCCCAGGCGCCGGCACAGCTCCTGGCGCTCAAAAACCGCTTGCTTCATCATTCCTCCCAGTAATCGTTCGGGTTGCAGTAAAGTATACGTGTACGTATATGTACTATTTAATTCCCTTTGTCAATAGTCCCGTGATTTTTTTGACCGTCTCGGACCGGGAACGTGTCAGTTTCAATGGCCGTGTCAGCATGACTGCATTGGCAATCGGTGTAAGGCGTAGGGCGCAAGGTTTAAGGTGATATTTCTCTTTTCCCGTCTGCCGTCAACCGTGGACCGTCAAACGATTTTGTTCATCGCTTCTACTTCCTTATCTCGTACTTCTTCCCCACGCCCTGTGCCTTCTGCCTGACGCCGAGTGCATTTCTTGTTTTAAACTTTTGCCTTTCAATGTCATGTCCAATCTTTCTACGTCGAACTTCGAACATCGAACGTCGAACTGCGTCTTTAGTTTTGCCTTTGTCTTGCCCTGCGCCTTCCGCCCTGAACCCTACGCCAAGTTCTGCTCTTCCGCGTCACATGTCACGAATGCTTGTAGAGTTCAAGTATTGCCGGCGTTACATCGCTGATGCTTTTGATCTTTCGGCGCAGGCGGGTGCCGTGCCGGCCCCAGGCGATGAGCGGTACCGGGTTGCGGCTGTGGCCGCGCAGGGCGTGGTCCTCCAGGTTGCCGTGGTCGCTGGTCAAGACCAGGGTGTCTTGCTTTTTGTCGAGGGATGCCAGCAGGGTGCCGATGAGCGTATCGAGGTCGCTGACCAGGGCGACGCACTCCGCAAGCGCTTTGCGGTGAGCGTAAAGGTCGGTCTGAAAATACTCATACAGGGTGAAGTCGACGCGCCGTGAGGCGCCGCGGATCACTTCCGCCGCTTGTGCCGGGGAGAATTCGGGCAGGTCCAGTCCTTTCTCGATGAGTTGGCGGTTGGAATAGTCCTGGTAGAGCGCCTGGCCGCTGCGGATGTCTTTTTCGCCGAAGGGCTGTTGCCCGCTGGCCAGCAGCATGCAGGAGGTTACCGAGATCATCCTCCGGAAGCGCTCGGGGAAGGCGGGGGAGAACCAGAGGCGGCCGTCGGGCTCGATGCGCACGTGCCGGGCGGTGAACAGCACTTCATGGGCCGGGTAGGCGTTCAAATAGCGGGCGTTCGCCCCTCGCGCCGCCAGGAGCGAGAGCAAATTCTTTTCCAGGATGATGCGGCGCAGGGAGCGGTCGGGATAGCCGTTGCTGTGGCGCCAGCCGATCTCTGCCGCCTGCGCCCCGCAGAAGATGGCCGTCTGGCCGCTGGCGCTCTGCGGTGCCCCGGGAATGCCCAGGCAGGCGTCGATGGCCGCCACCGGGGTGCCGTCGGGCAGGCGCATGCCCCCCTGCCAGAAGGGGAGGAATCGGCTTCCGGCCTGGAAAAACGGGTTCTGCGGCTGCATCAGGCCCACGCCGCAGCCGTCGATGAAGATGAAGATCACCCGCTCCATGCTGGGTCATTATACCTGCAAAAAAAGAAAAAAGAAAAAATATTGGCAGGGATATTGCTTTCCCGGCGCAAAGGGGTTATAATCCGGATTCCTGCGAAGTTCGAAGGGTCTAAAATGATTGACAAAACAGGTATAGATATGCTATACTCATTTTTTTTTCGTGCTGGCGTAGCTCAGCTGGTAG
>DCVK01000038.1 GCA_002335385.1 Candidatus Aminicenantes bacterium UBA2190 | reverse complement strand
TATTAGGACAGTAGTGATTTGGGATCTGGAATTTGTGTCTTCGTATTCCAGCTTTCTTCCCGTAACCATCTACCGTCTACCGTAAACCGATTACTTTAGTTTCTTGCTGACACTGTCACTGACACGAACAGATCATTGAGTTATTCATCAAGCACTTTCCTGACCACCTGCAGCATTTGCGGCATGGTATACGGTTTGGCAAGGAACTCGCGGACGCCGCTGGCCAGGATGGATTCCTTCAGCGCCGTCTCGATGAAGCCCGAGATCAGGATGATGCGGGCGTCCGGGTCGGTGGCGAGGATCGAACGGCTGACAGCGGCGCCGTTGAGCTTGGGCAGGTCCATGTCGGTGATGATCAGCCGGATGTCCTGGCGGTGGCGGCGGTAGCGCTCCAGGGCTTCCATGCCGTCCCGGGCCACAAGGACGCCGTAGCCGAAGTCGTGCAGCACCGAGGTCAGCAGCTCACGCAGGTCCTCCTCGTCCTCGACCACCAGAATGGTCTCGCTGCCCCGGGCGGCCGGCAGCGCTTCGGCGGCCTCGCGGGGCGGGAGCAATTCCTGGCGTTCCGAGGCCGGGAAATACAGCGAGAAGGACGTGCCGCGGCCCGGCTCGCTGTCGACCTCGATGAAGCCCTTGTGGGCCTGCACCACGCCGTACACCACCGCCAGCCCCAGGCCGGTGCCCTTGCCCCGCCCCTTGGTGGAGAAAAATGGCTCGAAGATCCGGGTCCGGGTCTCTTCGTCCATGCCCATGCCGGTATCCTGCACCTGGATGCGGACCAGGCGCTTGCCCGCGGCGGCGGGGAAGCGCAGGGCGATCGCTTCGCCGTCGATCATGCCGGCGCGGATCTGCAGCTTGCCGGCCCCGGACATGGCGTCGCGGGCGTTGATGCACAGGTTGAGCAGGGCCTGGTGCAGCTGGCTCGGATCGATCCATACCTGGGGCAGGTCGGAGGGGCAGGAATAGCCGATCTCCATGGTGCGGGGGAAGGTGACGCGCAGCATCTTGACCAGTTCGGCGATCATCTCCTGGATGCGCAGGGCGCGGAATTCGGCTTCCGATTTGCGGGCGAAGGTCAGGATCTGCCGGACCATGGCGCTGCCGCGCTCGGCGGCCTCGCTGATGGTGTGCAGCGCGGCCTGCGCCTTCGGATTGGCTTTCAGCTTGCCGGCCAGGAGGCTGGCATGGCCGCTGATGATCGAAATGATGTTGTTGAAGTCGTGGGCGATCCCTCCGGCCAGAGTGCCCAGGCTCTCCAGCTTCTGGTTCTGGCGGATCTCCTCCTCCAGGATGCGCCGTTCTTCCTCGCCTCGCCGCCTCTCCGAGATGTCGATGCAGGTCGTCACCTGCACCGTGCGTCCGCGGTAGGGAATGGACTTGCTCCGGCTTTCGACGGCAACCAGTCCGCCGTCCAGGCGCCTGACCTGGTGTTCGAACGGCGTTCCCGACCTGTCGCGCAATTGCTGCAGTATCGCTTCGGCCCGGTCCGCTTCCAGGAAGTCAACGACCGGGCGGCCGATGATGCCGTCGAGCTTGCCGCCCAGCATCCGCGCCAGGCTGGGATTGGCGTCAATGACGACCCCATCCTCCACGATGCACAGCCCCTCGAAGGCCGACTCGGCCAGAACGCGGAAGCGCTCCTCGCTCTCGCGCAGCGCGGCTTCGGCCAGCAGGCGCTCGGCGGCTTCGCGCTGCAGGTCCTCGTTGCTCTGGCGCAGGGCCTTCTCGTTCTCCCTGACGCGGGCGATATGGCGGTTGAGGTCGTTGGCCAGCAGCCGGATGGGCATTGCGGCCAGGAGGAAAAAAGCCGTGACCGTGAGCAGGGCGAAAATGCTGGTCTGGATCGCCGGCGGCCGTTGGATCCAGCCCCCGACCTCCAGCACGATGATGGCCACGGCCGAGAGCCACGAAAGCAGGACAATGGCCAGGAATTCCTTCGGACGCAGCAGCAGGCCGCCGCCGGCGATGATCACCGGGTAGAGCATTGCCCCCAGGTCGTGGATGCCGGCGCCGATGGCGAGCACGACGGTGATGAGAACGAGGACGAAAAGGAAGGTCAGGAAAATGGCCAAACGGACGCGGCCCAGGCGCAGGGGGATCTGCAGCAGCAGCAGGATGGCGGCGCTGGCCCCGATCACGACCGGCTTGCCGGGCTCGCCGGCGGCCGTGGCGGCAACGGCCGTCAGCCCGATCGCCAGGAAACCGTACAGCAGGATGAGGTTCAGGACGCGGGCCAGGCGGTCCTGTTCCTCTTCTCCGAAACGCGGCGCGGCGAGTGACCGGCCCAACCGATCCAACCAGCCGGCTTCAGGCTTTTCCGTCCGTTCACCCATGGTGACCCCTTTGTTTCCGGCTTCGATTCTAGAGAAGCGAACGGCCGTTGTCAAATGGCCGTCCGGCGCTGGCTTGGCGGGCCGGCGATTTGAATTTCCGGTGCGGCGGCGGTATAATCGCAGCGCTTCAAGCGCTCATGTTCCTTGGGAGGAAAACATGAAAAAAATCGCCGCCGCTTCTTTCCTGATCTTACTGCTCTTCGCCCTCTCCTGCGCCCCGGGGCCCAACAAGCTGGCCAGGACAGCGGACGGGGAGGGCAAGACGGCGGGATTCTGGCTGGGGGTATGGCACGGCCTGATCGCCCCCATCACCTTCGTCATCTCCATTTTCAGCGCCAAGGTCTCGCTGTACGAAGTGCACAACAGCGGCGGCTGGTACAACTTCGGCTTCGTGCTGGGTGCCGGGCTGTTCCTGAGCGGCGGCATACTGGGTCACAAGAAAAAAAAGTGACGAGTGACACGTGACACGTGACAAGGAAGAAAAACGATAATATTTCGATCTATTGCCGTTTCTCGCCAATCGTTACTTGTCACTTGTCACTAAGGTCAGAGTTCTTCTTGCAATAAAGTAAAATAAGCAGCGTTCTATTTTCTGGCCGGGAACAATGCCCGCAGTTTGCGCAGGTCCTCTTTTTTCACGATGCGCAGGGCGAAGAGTGCTGTGATGAACCCGGTCAGCAGGGCGAAACGGTGCCATAAGGCGATGCCGAAGCGGAAATAGAGAAAATAGTAGGCCAGGGCGGTGGCCACGACCAAAGCCAGGACCCGGGCCAGCTTGCCGTATTCATAACGGATCGGGTAGAACTTCTGGGCGAAGTGAAACAAAAGGGCGGCCATGAGCAGGTAGCTGGCCAGGACGGCCAGCGCCGCCCCCATGATGCCCAGGTGCGGGATCAGCAGCCAGTTGACCGCCACGTTGACCAGGGCGCCGGCGCCGGTGATCAGCGGGAAATACTTCGTCTTTTCCTCGATGTAGATGCCGGCCCACAGGTTGACGTAGATGCCGTTGAACAGGTAGGCCAGGAGGATGACCGGCACCACGACCAGTCCGGGCAGGAATGGCCCGGCGATGAGCGACCTGCCGGCGGCGAATTCCCAGCCGGCGAAGATGTCGATGAAAAGCGAGACGACGGCCCAAAGGAGGCTGGCCGCCAGGACGAACAGCGTCATCACCCTGGCGAACATCTCCCGGGCGTTCTTCTCGCGGGCGTTGTTCAGGAAGAAGGGCTGCCAGGCGTACTGGAACATGGAGACCACCAGCATCATGAAGATGCCGAGCTTGTGGCCGGTCTGGTAGAGTCCGAGCGTATCGAGGTCGGTCAAGTGCAGGACGATGGGCCGGTCGATGACCTGGATCATGATCGAGGCCAGGCTGGCCGGGAGATAGGGCAGACCGAAGGCCAGCATGCGCCGCAGCAGGTCGCCCTGGATGCGCCGGCGCACCCGCGGCAGGATCTCGGGCAGGAGCACGAGGAAAGTCGCCGCCGAGGCGATCAGGTTGGCGGCGAAGATCGATTCGATGCCCATGCGGAACTTGATGAAGAACAGCAGGTTGAGCGCCAGGTTGAGCAGGATGTTGCCCAGCTTGACGGCGGCGAACTTCATGGCCCTCCTTTCCAGGCGCAGGTTGGCGAACGGGATCAGTGCCAGCGTGTCGAAGAGCAGGATGAGGATCACGTAAAGGACCAGGTGGCCGTAGCGCGCGGGCACTTCCATCAGGGCGTTGAACGGCGAGCGCAGCAGGAAGAGCAGGAAGGTCAGCAGCAGCGTCGAGAGGAAGACCGCGAGGTAGGCGGAGGAGAACGTGCGCTCCCTCTCTTCGGGCGCGGCCAGCGAGCTGTATTTCATGAAGGCGGCGTCCATGCCGTAGATATAGATGATGTTGAGGAAGGCAATGTAGGCGTAGATGTTGCCGTAGACCCCCATGGCGGCGGTGGAGATGAAATGAGTGTAGAAGGGGACGAGCAGGAAGCCGAGGAAGCGGCCGACGATGGTGGAGACGCCGTAAATGGCCGTGTCCTTGGTCAGTTCCCGGATCTTATCGCGCATCAGATCGGGCGTTGACGGGAAGTGGCATAGAGATGGACATGCCCTCATTTTACCGCAATTGCCCGGGGTTGCCAACAGCGGGGAAAATAGAGAAGAGAAAGGGAAGAGAGAGGGAAGAAGGAGAGAAGAGAGAGTGGGAAAAGCCAACTGCCGGTCTCTTTCTCACTCAGTCTTCCCTCTGCCTTTCCCTTTGTTTTTCCCTCACTCTTCCCTGGGGCAATCAGCCCTTGTCATTGAGCAGGCCTTCGCTTACAATGGGCTCATGAAAAAAACATCCCTGATCCCCATCCTGATCTGCGCCTGCGCCCTTTCGCTGGCCGCCGTCGACGACGAGGGCTGCACGATCATCGCCGTGGGCAAGAAGGCGTCGGCCGACGGCTCGGTGATCCTTTCGCATACCGATGCCGGCCCCGACTCGCGCATCTTCGTCGTGCCCGCCGCCCGGCATAAACCCGGCGCCAAGGCCCCGGTATACTGGGGCATCCAGGATGCCGGCCGGCCGCTGCGCGACGACGGCGAGGTCATCGGGTACATCCCGCAAGTCGCCGAAACCTTCGCCTACATCCACTCGGCCTATCCGCACATGAACGAGCACCAACTGGCCATCGCCGAGAGCACCATCAATCAGCGCTCCGAGCTGGTCGCCCTGCACGGGAGCGCCAATCAGATCATGACGGTCGAGCAGGCCGAGATCTTCGCCCTGCAGCGCTGCAAAAAAGCGCGCGAAGCCGTGAGGTTCATTGGCTCGCTCATGGAAACCCACGGGTTTTTGCCCTCGAGCGGCGACGGCGGCGAGGACCTGGTCATCGGCGACCCCGACGAGGCCTGGGTCATGGAGATCTTCGGCGTGGGACCCGGCTGGACCCCGGAGAGCGGCAAGCCCGGAGCCATCTGGGCGGCCCAGCGCCTGGGCGACGACCAGGCGCTGGTCATCCCCAACTGGAGCATCATCAAGGAGATCCGCGCCGGGGACAGTGAGAACTTCATGGTTTCGGGCAATTACATGCAGGAAGCGATCGAGCGCGGCTGGTACGACCCGGCCTCGGGCAAGCCCTTCATCTGGCAGGATGTCTACGCCCCGCTGCCGGTGGAGTTCGCCACCAGCCGCTTCTGGCTGTTCTACACCACCTTCATGCCCAGCCTGGCCCAATGGCCCGAGCGCAAGCTCAGTGGCAATCCCATGGCCACCATCAACCCCTACCACCAGTTCGTCGAGCCCCTTTCCCTTTACCCCTTCTCGGCCGCTCCCGAAAAAAAGATCTCGCTGCAGGACGTCATCGCCTTCCAGCGCTCGGTCTTTGAGGGTACGATCTACGACTTCACGGCTCAGCCGCAGTGGCTGGTCACTGACGGCAAGGGCGGATTGAAGGTCAGCCCCCTGGCCACCCCCTTCCCCAGCAGCGAGCTGCGGGCGCTGCTGAAGCTGAGCAACCGCCGGCCGGTAGCCCGCCACCGCGGCCACTTCGGCATGGTCTGCCAGCTGCGCAACTGGCTGCCCGACGCCATCGGCGGCGTCTACTGGGTCTACCAGGACAATCCCTACATCAGCCCCTACGTGCCCGTTTATGCCGGTTGTACCGATACCGCCCCCAGCTACCAGACATATGATCCGGAGAAATACAGCGACCGCTCGGCGCGCTGGACCATCGACGCCGTCGACAACCTCTGCAACCTGCGCTTCCAGGACGCGTCCAAGCTGGTCCGCGAAATGCGTGCTCCCTTCGAGGAAAAGATATTCGCCGACCAGGAGCGGATCGATAAAGAGGCCTTGGCCCTGCACAAGAGAAATCCCATGAAGGCGAAGGCCTTCCTGACCGGTTATTGCCGCGGCCTGATGGAGCAGGTGCCGCCGCTGTACATCGGCATCCGCGAGCGGCTGATCACCCTGTTCACCAACAACCGCGAGTGAGAGGGCGGTTTATTTGCAGGAGCCGCGCTTTTTTTATTTGAGATATTTCATCGCTGGCTGTATTCTTGTACATTCAGGGCTTCACGACATGAAAGCCCGATAAGGAGAATCCATGAAAACGTCCTGCCTGCTCATTCTGTGCGTACTGTTCATGACCCTGCCCGCCTTGGCCGCCAGCATTCAGGTCACAACGCCGGCGGCGAACGCCTCCTGGAAGATCAATACGACCAAGACCATTCAATGGGATTTTTCCGGCATCGATGCCGCGGCCACGGTGCGCATCATCCTCTGGAAGGGAGGGGACAAGATCGGCATCATCGCCAATCAGCTCGCCATCGGCGCCAATGGGCAGGGGAGCTACAGCTGGAAGGTGGGGAGCGTGATGGGCGCAGAAGCGGCGGCCCCGGGCTCAGGTTACTTCATAAAGGTGCGGACCACGGATGATACGGCCTCCGGCCAGAGCGGCACGTTCAGCATGATCAGGGACGCAACGACCCCGGGTTCCCCAACCTCCCAACCGGGGTCGCAATACCAATTCGCCCCGAAGCCCGGGCAAGTCCTGCCCGGAACGAGCAGCGCCCAGTTGAAGAGGATCCAGGTCACCTCACCCAAGGCGGGGGATGTGCTGGCCCCTACCGGCACCTACGGCATCTATTGGAATTTCATCAACATACCCGCCGTCGACGTCTCCCTGACCCTGCTTCGCGACGGCGAACCGGCCGGAACCCCGAACGGTAGTTCCAGCGATGCCAATGGGCTCCATTGGAACCTGAATCTCCAGCCTCCGGACCCGGGGACCTACAAGGTTGCCGTGGAGACCCTGGACCATGCGTACCGCGGGCTGAGCGGCGCGTTCCTGGTTGATGAGCAGGGGTGGATTGAGCCCCTATTCCCCAACCAGGGCATGACGTTCGTCAACGGCAGCAGCCAGGAAGTCAGATGGAAACGGGCGGGCAACATCCAGAAGCTGGACCTTACCCTGCATAGGGATGGAACCTCCTGGTCGCAGACACTGGCGGTTGGTGTCGATGCCAAGCTGGAGAAGCTGGCCGTCGTCCTGAACCCCGGGGAAAGCGGGCAGTACCGGATCACATTCAAATACACGATGGACGGAGATTACAGCTACGCCCATTCCGGCAACTTCACCATTCAGGTCGCGCCATGATCCGGATCTAGGCAGGACGCCGCCCGCGGCCAGTTCGCTGGCCCGGAAAATCAGTGTTCTGCTGGGGCGCTTGCGCCAGGAAGGTGAAGCGGGGAACCGCCGCGGCCCCTCAGTACTGATCGAGGTGGTTGAACTCGGCGTTCTCCAGCCAGGTCTGCGGCCGGGAGATGAATTGCAGGATGTTCTCCAGGAGGAATTCGTGGCGTTTCTCCTCCTCGGCGATGAGGAAGAACATCTTCTGCACCCTGGGATCGCCGCTTTCGCGGGCCTTCTCCATATAGAATGTGAAGCTCTTCGTCTCGATGTCCTTCGCCTTGCGGTACAGGTCGATCTGGGTGGTCGGCAGGTCCTCCCAGTTCTTTTCTTCCTGGAGCTGCTGAAAAATATGCTTGGATTTTCCGAGGATGGGGGTGGAATCCAGCTCGACGCGGTTCGACTCCTTGAGCTTCTGCAGGACCTGAAAGTGCTTGGCCTCGTCCAGCGCCAGCTGGCCCAGGATTTTCTTCATGCCGGCATTGGCCGTCTTCTCGGCCAGATGCTGGTAATACTTCTCCCCGTCCTTCTCCATCTGCATGGCCAGGTCGAAAACGTTCATGGCTGCCCCCTGGGTCAATTGTAATCGATGAAATAAGTATTTTCAACCTCTCGGCAAGGAACTCAATGGACATGAAGTGTCAGTATCAGCAAGAAGCCGAAGTAATCGGTTTACGGTAGACGGTTTACGGTAGACGGTCAG
>DCVK01000028.1:614-4019 GCA_002335385.1 Candidatus Aminicenantes bacterium UBA2190 | reverse complement strand
CCAGCGTTCTGCGACAGGTGCTCCCAGAACTCGATTGATCGGTAGGGATCATATCCGGCCATGGCCATGAAGATCAATCCCAGACGATCGGCCTCGCTCTCCTGTAGGCGGCTGTACGGCAGTATCGCGCCAAGCTGGACGCCGACCCCGAAAACGGTCATCCAGAGCTGCTGGGTCTCCCGGGGTTTCTGCTGGAGCGCCGCGGCCAGCGTCTGTCCGCCCAGCTGGGCGACCAGCGCCTGGCTCATGCGCTCGTTGCTGTGCTTGGCCACGGCGTGGGCGATCTCGTGGCCCATCACCACCGCCAGACCGGCTTCGTCACGGGCGACCGGCATCATGCCGGAATAGACAACCACTTTNNTCCCAGGCGAACCCGTCGAGCTCCCGGGAAAGATCGTGCCGGACGAAATATGTCGTCACCGCGTTCTGAATGCGCCGGCCGACCCCGGCGACAAGATTCTTCTGCGACGCGTTGGTGCTCAGCTTGTTTTCCCTGAGGAACTGGTCGTACTGGACAAAGCTGGTGGAGATCATGTCCGCGTCAGAAACCAGGGAGAGCTGGCTCCTGCCGGTGAGCGGCACCAGGGCGCAGGACTGGAACAGGAGCGCCGCCGCCATGGCTAGCGAAAAGGATTGAAGCCTATTCATGGTTCAAAGCACACGGCTAAGTTAATGGGCAACGATTTGACCGGGCACTATCCAGCATCCCCAACCGGAATGGCCCTGTTTATGCTTCAGGCGCCCGAAGCGGGGCGGGCGGTAGAAGACGTCCACCCCCCGGCTCATCCCAGGCAGCGCGTACGCCGGGTTGTCGGCGCAATCGCCGTGCTCCCGGACCCCCGGTCCCTGACCGGCCAGGGCCGTCAGTGCCTGGTTATAGGCGCTGTCGACCGAGCCCACGTATTCCCGGACGCGATCAACGTCGTAGACGGATACAGTGACCCCGGTCTGGAGTTCCTCCGCCAACCGTTCGAATGCCCGCTGCGCGCACCTGGCCGCAAACGCAGGGACGTCGCCGTCACCCAAGCCGTCGTCCAGCCGCTCGAACGCGCGGAGATCGAGGTAGGAGAGGTGGAGATTGCCGGGAGAGGCGATGATGGTCCGCGCGTACGGGGACAGCGCGGAAACGGTGTGCGGGGTTCCGTTGAAACAGGTGGAAAGGACGACCAGGTCGATCTTGGCGGAGTCACGGGCGATGCGCTTCAGGCCGGAGGCCAGATCGTTGACGGTGAGCGCCCGGTCCGAGTACGACGCATCATAGCCCAACCCGCCGAATTCGGGAATCTCGTGCCCGAAATAGAGGAAGATGCTGACCGGCCGGAGTTGCGCCCCGGCGCGATAGCGATGATAGAGCTCTGCTTCGGGCCCTAAGGGACTGCGGCCCGGTCCCCGCCAATAAGGCTCTTCGGCGAGAAGGCGACCCTGCCGGTAGTAATAAAGCCTGCCGTCGGGGCGCGGAAAGAAGAGAAGGGCGCGCCGCCTGGGCCTCTGGTGAAAGACGAAAACTTCGGCCTGGGGATTCATGGCCGCGACGCGCCTGGCCCCGCCAAGGGCCTCCTGATCCGCACGATGCGCGACTCCGCGGGTGTCGTGATAGAGGTAGCTGCCGTCGCCGTGGATGATGAAGACCAACGAATAGCGCGGCGGGGTCGGGCTCTCCACCGGAAACGACAAGTCCCGGCGGGAGGGAGGGAGGGAGCTGCACGATGAAAGCAACAATGCAGCCGCCAGGCAGCCGGCGCAACCCAAAAGACGCGGGAAATGCCGCCTGGCGGTCGTCGAAGGCTTTCTCTGAGAGCGGTGCATGCCGTATGACCCTTACTGCCCGTCCGGTTCACGGACGCCTACAGAATGAGTATCAGAATGATGAGGATCAGGAGAGCCGTGACCACGCTGATGGTTATGGTATTGGGAGCCTGCTGCATGTCCTGAACGACATAATCGGAGAAATCGTTCAGCTGGGCATCGGACACGCGCTCCAAGCCGTTCTTTCCCGCAAGCTCGTCCCGCCTCTCCTGAAGCGAGGTTATCAGCCAGACCAGGCCTACGTGGTCATCCTTGGACCCCAGCGGCAAGCCATGCACCTTGTCCAGCACCATGGACATGTTGCGCAGGGATTTGTCCAGAATCTCGCGCTTTTGAACCGGATCCTCGGTCGCCTTCACCTTGAGGGCCGTGTCGTTGAAGTATTTCAGGATGCCGTCATTTGTCGCCGCCTGCCCCGTCTGTGACAGGGTAAACAGAAGAACGATGGCGCCGAGCGTGGCAAATGCCTTCATGGTAAGTTTCTCCTAAGGTTAATTGAATGTTGCGGCCCGGGGGCGGGCCGGTTAAATTTTGCCGTCCTCGGCGGCTTTTTTCAGCTTCTCGTTGGCGAAAATGGCTACTTCCACCCGCCGGTTCTGCTGGCGGCCGAAATCCGTCTCGTTCGACGCGATGGGATTCGACTCGCCCAGCCCCACCGTGGAAATCCTGGAGCCGGCAACGTTCTGGCCCATGATGAAGCTGGCAACCGCCTGGGCCCGGCGTTCCGACAATTTAAGGTTGTATTCGTCGCTGCCGGTGTTGTCTGTGTCCCCTTCTATCAGGACGTTGGTGTCGTCGTACTTGTTGAGGATCTTGGACAGGCTCACGAGGTTTGATTCCGACAGGGAGCGCAGATCGGATTTGTCAATGTCGAAAAGAAGGCCCGAGTTGAACGTGATTTTGATCCCTTCGCCGACGCGCTCGATGGTGGCGCCCTGCATATCCTCCCTCATTTCGGCGGCCCGCTTGTCCATCTCGTTGCCGATCAAGGCGCCGGCCGTGCCGCCGACCGCCGCGCCGATGATGNNGCCCGCGGCGCCGCCGACCGCCGCGCCGATGATGGCGCCCAGGGCGGTTTTCCCGTAGTGATGCCCGATGACCCCGCCGGCGACGCCTCCGGCGGCTGCGCCGATCCCGCCGCCCTTAAGCGCATTGCTGAGGCCGCACCCCGCCATCAGGGCGACCGTCAGGCAGAGCGCTGCCGCGATTACCGTGTTCAATCCTGGTTTCATGTTACACCTCTTTTTAATGTAAGTTCGTTGCCTTAGCGGGGACCAGCCTTGGGCGGCAGATACCGCCGGCCGGAATTCCCCCGCCAGCCCATTAATAAACCCGGCCGGGAGATGATCGGTCCCGGTGGCGGTTTGCCCGACGCTCGAAGCCGCCCATCTTAAACAACTCCTTTCTTGCCCGTCCACGTCCGGCGTTTTACGCCCATGATCGTCACAGAACCTTTCGACCCTGAATGATCCTCACCAGGACGACGATCACGGCTATCACCAGAAGGATGTGGATGAATCCCCCAATGGCATGGGATGTCAGCAATCCCAGAAGCCACAATGCAATCAGCACCGCTGCGATGATAAAAAGCATGGCCGG
>DCVK01000028.1:0-554 GCA_002335385.1 Candidatus Aminicenantes bacterium UBA2190 | reverse complement strand
GGTTGGCCGTTGTAAAGGACCAGGGTGCGGTTCTTGACGCGGAACCCGTGTTTATGGCCGAAGTAACTGCGGAACTTGTTGTCGGGAATGCGGTAGCCGTTGTAGCCGCCGCGCTGCTCCCAGGTGCGGTGCTCGGCCTGCCAGTTTTGCGACCGATGCTGCAGCCATACGCGCCGCTTAACGTCCTTGCCATTCACGCGCTGCCCCTGCTTTGAGGGCTTGTCGGCCTGCTGCTTTCCCTTCAGATCCGCGGCTTGCTGCTGTTTGGCGGGTTTTCCCTTGGGTTCATGCTGCTTCTGCTGGGCATAGACTGATGCAAATGCTCCGAGAAGAAAGAGCATGGTTCCCGCGCCAATCGCCTGGTACAAGGTTGTGGATTGGATTCTTTTCATGGAGTCGTCTCCTTTATTCAAGTAAAACTTGGCTTCAATCCCGGTAAAACAATGATTTCATCTCTGGCCTTAGGTGCCTGAACGAGTGGGACGATCATTCATCTTTATATTGTTATCCTGACCAGACTCTTTTATCGGGAACCCGAAGGGCGCCACTATGCG
>DCVK01000059.1 GCA_002335385.1 Candidatus Aminicenantes bacterium UBA2190 | reverse complement strand
AACTGAAGAGATCACCCCGGGGCTGAATTTCATCCGCGCCATCATCGAGGCCGACATCAGGGCCGGCAAGAGCGGAGGCCGCGTCCACACGCGCTTCCCGCCCGACCCCAACGGCTACCTGCACATCGGCCACGCCAAGTCGATCTGCCTCAATTTCGGACTGGCGCGCGACTACAACGGCTTGTGCAACCTGCGCTTTGACGACACCAACCCGGGCAAGGAGGACGTGGAGTACGTCGATTCCATCCTGGCCGACGTGCGCTGGCTGGGCTTCGACTGGGGCGACCGCCTCTTCTACGCCTCGGACTACTTCGAGAAGCTCTATGAGTTCGCCCTGCATCTCATCCGCATCGGCAAGGCCTACGTCTGCGATCTGACGGCCGAGCAGATGAGGCAATACCGGGGCACGCTGACCGAATGCGGCCTCAACAGCCCCTGCCGCGAGCGCGCTTCCGAGGAGAATCTGGATCTTTTCCAGCGCATGCGCGCCGGAGAGTTTCCCGACGGCAAGTATGTCCTGCGCGCCCGGATCGACATGGCTTCGCCCAACCTGAACATGCGCGACCCCGTCCTCTACCGCATCCGCCGCGAAAGCCACCACCGCACCGGAGACCGCTGGTGCCTCTACCCCATGTACGACTACACCCACCCCATCTCCGACGCCCTGGAGGGGATCACCCATTCCATCTGCACGCTGGAATTCGAAGACCACCGCCCGTTCTATGACTGGGTGCTGGATAACCTCCCCGTCCCCTGCCACCCGCAGCAGATCGAGTTCGCCCGCCTGAATTTAAACTATACCGTGATGAGCAAGCGCAAGCTGCTGGAGCTCGTGGACAAGGCCTACGTGCGCGGCTGGGACGACCCGCGCCTGCCGACGCTGGCCGGACTGCGCCGCCGCGGCTACACTCCGGAAGCCATCCGCAACTTCGCCGAGCTGGTCGGCGTGGCCAAGCGCGAGAGCATGGTCGACATGGCCCTGCTCGAGCACTGCCTGCGCGAGGACCTGAACCGGCGGGCGCAGCGGGTGATGGCCGTCCTGAAGCCGCTGAAAGTGGTCATCACCAACTATCCCGAGGGCCAGGTGGAGGAAATGGACGCTGAGAACAATCCCGAGGATCCCGGCGCCGGCATGCGCAAGCTGCCCTTTTCCCGAGAGATCTTCATCGAGCAGGAAGACTTCCGCGAGGACCCGCCCAAAAAATTCTTCCGCCTCTCGCCCGGCAGGGAGATCCGCCTCAAGCACGCCTATTACATCCGCTGTGACGAGGTGGTCAAGGACGCGGAAGGGTGCATCGCCGAGCTGCGCTGCAGCTACGATCAAGAGTCGCGCGGCGGCTGGACCAAGGACAACCGCAAGGTGCTGGGCACCTCGCACTGGGTGTCGGCCGCCCATGCCGTCGATGCCGAGGTCCGACTTTACGACAAGCTGCTCTCCGTCGCCGATCCCGCGGCCGAGAAAGAGGAAAAGGATTTCAAGGAATACCTGAACCCGGACTCGCTGCAGATCCTCAAGGGCTGCAAGGTCGAGCCTTCACTGGCCCAAGCCAAACCGGGCGAGTTTTTCCAGTTCCTGCGCCAGGGCTATTTCTGCGCCGACGCCGATTCGACGGCCGAAATGCCGGTCTTCAACCGCAGCGTCACCCTGCGCGACTCCTGGGCCAGGCTCGAGAAGTCCCGGCAGGACAAGTAGCCTGTCCCGCCGCCGGATTTGACATTCAGGCGCCGTTCCCGCAATATTTCCACATGGAAGGCATGTTTCGGCAGATCATGTCGAGGAGGAAGGCGCAATGAGACATTTTTCGGATACGTTGAAGGCATGTGTGCTTCCTGCGATTCTCCTGGTCCTGTGCCTGCCACTGGCGGCGCAGGAGGAGCTGGCTTACCAGGTGCCGCCCAAGGCCATCGCCGATATCGTGGACGCGCCGGGCAATCCCTTCGTCATCCCCAGCCCCGACTGCAAGACCCTGCTGGTCGTCGAGCGGCCGGCGCTCATCGCCATCGCCGACCTTTCCCAGCCCGAGCTGCGCCTGGCGGGGCTGCGCATCAACCCGCGCACCAACGGCCCTTCGCTGAGCCAGGCCGCATTTTTCAAATCGGTCATCTTCAAGGATTTGCCTACCCTGAAGGAGCGCCCATTGACCGGCCTCCCCGCCGCTGCGCGCGTCTCCGACCTGGAGTGGTCGCCCGACAGCTCCTGGCTGGCCTTTGCCGTGACCCAGGCCGATGGCATTGAATTGTGGGTGGCCGCTGCAGCCGACGGCAGGGCGGTGCGCCTGACCGGCCCGCGGCTGAACGGCGCCATCGGCGACCCGTTCTTTCAGTGGTTCCCCGACAGCCGGCATCTCCTTTTCCTCGCTGTCCCGGAAGGACGCCCATCCCCGCCTGCGAAGGACATCGTTCCCAAGGGGCCGGTCGTGCAGGGCAACGAGGGCCAGAAGGCGCCGGTGCGCACGTACCAGGACCTGCTGAAGGACAAAAACGACGAAGAGTTGTTTGTTCATTACGCGACGTCGCAGCTGGCGATCGTCGACCTGGAGGGGCGGGTCCGGAACCTGGGCCAGCCCGGGATCATCGCCGCGGCGGATCCGTCGCCCGACGGCGATTGCATCCTGGTCAACCGGATCCACCGCCCCTTTTCCTACCTGGTCCCCCACGGTGATTTCCCGCAATCTTTCGAGATCTGGAACAAGGATGGCCGGTCGGTCAGGAAAATCGCCGACATCCCCCTGGCCGAGGACGTGCCGCCCGGGTACGACGCCGTGCGCCAGGGCCCGCGCGGCTTCACCTGGCGCAGCGACGCGCCGGCCACGCTGTACTGGGTCGAGGCCCAGGATGGCGGTGATCCTGCCAGGGAAGCCGGGATCCGCGACAAGGTTTTCTGCCTCGCGGTGCCGTTCATCGGCGAGGCACAGGAGGGTCCGGCCCTGGAATACAGGCTGTCCCAGTTCCAATGGGGGACGGGCTCGCTGGCCTTGGTCAGCCAGTTCTGGTGGAAGACCCGGCAGGTGCGCGTCGATCGCTTCGAGCCCGATGGACTCGACAGGCCCTTGGCAAAAGTTTTCGCCTATTCCTTCGAGGACCGCTACAACGATCCAGGCAGCTTTTTTACCCGGCCCGACGGCCGGGGGCGCCGAGTGCTGCTCACGGACCGGCAGGGCTTCCTGTACCTGGGGGGCCGCGGCGCCTCGCCGGAGGGCGACCGCCCCTTTGTCGACCGCTATGACCTGACCACCGGCAAGGCGCTCCGCCTGTGGCGCTCGGCCGCCCCGTATTATGAAGCGGCCACCGTCTTCGTTGACGTGGAGAAGGGCCTCGTCCTGTCAAGCCGCGAAGGCAAGAAGGTGCAACCCAATTTTTTCCTTCGCGACCTGAAGAACGGAAAACTGAGGCAGGTCACTTTCTTCCAGCACCCCTTCCCGGCCCTGAAGGAAGCCGAGAAGCAGGTCGTGCGCTACCAGCGGCCTGACGGCGTCGAGCTGAGCGGCAATCTCTACCTGCCGGTCGGCTGGAAAAAGAGCGACGGCCCGCTGCCCGTCCTGATGTGGGCCTACCCCCAGGAATTCAAGAGCCGGGCGGCGGCCGGCCAGATGCGGGACTCGCCCCACCGCTTCATCCGCATTTCACCCTATTCCACCCTGCTGTGGATCACGCAAGGGTATGCCGTATTGGACGACCCGGCCATGCCCATCGTCGGCGAGGGCGAGCAGGAACCCAACGACACCTACATCGAGCAGCTCGTGGCCGGCGCCAAGGCGGCCATCGATCATCTGGCGAAAATGGGGGTCGGCGATCCCCGGCGCGTCGCGGTCGGAGGGCACTCGTACGGCGCTTTCATGACCGCCAACCTGCTGGCCCATTCACGCCTGTTCGCCGCCGGCATCGCCCGCAGCGGCGCCTACAACCGCACGCTGACCCCATTCGGCTTCCAGGCCGAGGAACGGCTGATCTGGCAGGCGCCCGACACCTACATCAGGATGTCGCCGTTCATGTACGCCCACCAGGTCAAAGACCCCATCCTGCTGATCCACGGCCAGGCGGACGACAACAGCGGCACCTTCCCGGTTCAGACCGAGAGGTTCTATCATGCGTTGAAGGGAAACGGCGCCACGGCGCGCATGGTCCTGCTGCCCAATGAGTCGCACGGCTACGACGCCCGCGAATCGATCATGCACATGCTCTGGGAGACATGGACCTGGCTGGAAAAATACGTCAAGAAAAGGCCGCTGGAGAATTAAACGGGAGGAAAACCGCCATGAAAAACCGCAACGGCGAAAAGATCGGCTGGATCGGGGGCTGGCTGGGCTCATTCATCTGGGTGCTCGCCCTGGCCGTCATGTTTCTTTTTCAGGGCAAGGCCCGGGCGGGCATCATCGGCATGGTCCTGGTCGCGCTGGGCGTGTTTTACGTTTTTTCCCATGCGCCCTGGAAAAGACCGCAGACGCCGTATTGGCGGCTGATGATCCGCCCGTATGCCGTGTTCATGACCGCGATCGTCTGGGCGCTGTGGGCTTTCGGCGGCTGGCAGGGCAGCGGGCTCAACGGGTGGTTTCTCCTGCTGCTGCTGCCCGTGCTCACCCCCCTGTTCACCCTGGGCCGCCGCACCTGGAACCAATTCACCGAGCAAACAGAACCTTAAAAACAAGTGGTAGTGATAGTGGTAGTGGTTGTAACTGCAATGTAACGGTCTTTTTTGAATGCGGCTCTTTTTTCTTTTATTGATCGTCCACGTTCATTGAATGGCTTGGCTGACACCCGTATGAATGATTCGCGTTTTTCCATCCTTGCAGGCAGCGGTCTGTAATATTTCCGTTTGCAGATCGTTCATTTTCATGGAATTGGCCCGGCTAACACTATCACTGCCACTACCACGTAGCCTTCTTGCAAAGCTCAACGGAATTCTTTGCTGACGATGGTGATGCGCTCGGGCCAGGTGATGTCGCCCAGCGGGGTCGAGACGCCGGGCAGGGCGTCCAGCGCCACGCGCGACATGTCGCCGCTGCGGCCGCCCAGGGCCAGGGCCAGGTTGAGCAGGTCCTCGTAGCCGCGCTCGCCGAAGAATTCATACAGGTCCAGCTCCAGGCGCAGGGGGATGACGGTGGTCTGCCCCGTGCCCGGGATCTCCAGCGGCTTGTCGATGCCGCCGCTGATCGTCGGCCGGTCGTCGATGAGCAGGCGCCAGTCGAAGCGGGTCAGGGTGGAGACGGTGCGCGTGCTGCCGCCCGTCCCGTCGTTGGGGTTGCGCGCCTCGACGTTCAGCAGGAAGCTCGCCGGCAGGCGCCGGTTCCTGAACGCCGCCAGCAGCTGGATGCCGTCGGCGAGGGTGAAGTCCCCCAACTGGGACTTCGGCCCGATGCCGATGCCGGCCAGCGAGAAATCGCTGATGTCGTCCAGGCGGAATTGCAGGTTCTTAAGGCTGGTCAGGGTGCGGGCGATCTCGCCCAGGGTCGCGCAGCCCTGGAACAGAAGAACGCTGAACAGGAGAATGCATGCCGGGATCCTGGCCCTTTTCATGGGGCGCTTGGCGATTAAAGCTTTTTGAGCATGGTCGCCAGGATCAGCAGGACAAAACCGGCAACCAGCAGGTGGACGGCGTAGGGGGCCAGTTCGTTGACGTGCAGGACGCGGAAATGCTGCAGGGCGCCGACGGCGCCGATGATGACCGCAATCAACCAGGTGGAAAATTTCGGTGCGCTTAATTTCATGGATCCCTCCTTTTTTCTTCATCCTAGGCGCATGGGATCGGAAAGTCAAGGCGGCCGCCGGCCCTGGCCCGCCTGAACGGCGAGGGATGCGGCGCTTTACTTTCGCGCCGTTGCTTGCTAGAATGAGGCCTCTTTTTTCGAATGGGGACGCAGCGACATGTTCATTCCGTTGAAGGACTACAACCCGACGCGGCGCACGGCCATCGTCGTCATCCTGTTCATCCTGCTCAACGTTTCGGTTTTCGTCTATCAGGCCTACCTGTCGCGCCGGCACCTGGCGGAGCCGCTGCGGGCGGCGAACATGGAGCCGCTGGCCTGGCCTTCCGGCCTGGAGTACCACCTGGTGAAGGACGGCCTGGTTCCGGCCGAGCTGGCGCAGGGACGCAACCTGGAAATACCCGTCGGCAAGGACCGCCACGGGCGGACGGTCGTCTACCGGCGCAGCGCCTCGCCGCCGCTCAGCCTGCTGGCCTCCCTGTTCATGCACGGTTCCTGGCTCCATCTGCTGGGCAACATGCTGTTCCTGTGGATCTTCGGCAACAACATCGAGGACCGGCTGGGACGGATCCGTTTCGTCCTGTTCTACCTGCTGTGCGGGGTCGGCGCCAGCCTGGCCCACGTGCTGTTCAACCTGAACTCGCTGGTCCCGGTCATCGGCGCCAGCGGCGCGGTATCGGGGGTCATGGGGGCCTACCTGGCCCTCTACCCCACGGCGCGCGTCCGCACCCTGGTTTTTGTCTTCATCTTCGTCACGACCATGGATGTGCCGGCCGCGCTGTTCCTGGTCATCTGGTTCCTCTTTCAGTTCCTGGCGGCCGGCGGCGGCTCGGGCATCGCCTGGCTGGCCCATGTCGGCGGCTTCATCCTGGGGTTTCTCCTGGTGAGGTTCTTCGCGGCCGCGAAAAAGCCGCTTCCCGAGTCGGTCCGCTGAAACGGGCGGGCAAGGAGGTCATGATGGAAAAACGCGTCATCCAGTCCGCTTCGGCGCCCAGGGCGCTGGGGCCGTATTCCCAGGCCGTGCGCTGGGGAAATCTTCTCTTTCTTTCCGGCCAGGTGGGGATCGACCCGGCCAGCGGCAGGCTGGTCGAGGGGGGCGTGGAGGCCGAGGCGCGGCAGGTCTTCAGGAACCTCGAGGCCGTGCTCGCTGCCGCCGGCATCAATTTCCGCCGCCTGCTCAAGACCACCGTGTTCCTGAAGGACATGGCCCATTTCCAGGCCGTCAACGAGATCTACGCCGAGCATGTGCCGCCTCCTTATCCGGCCCGGGCCGCCTTTGCCGTCAAGGAGCTGCCCCTGGGGGCCGAGGTCGAGATCGAGGCGGTCGCCGCGATGCTGGATTGAGCGCGGCGAAGCGTTTTCCCCGCTGAGCCGCATGCTGCGGGCGCAGGACCTCTGGGTCGAGGACCAGGCGGCGAAGCCGCTGTTGAGCGCCGTCGACATGGAGATTCCGGCCGGGAAGGTCACGATGCTGCTCGGGGAGAGCGGTGCCGGCAAGACCCTGCTGGCGCGCGCCCTCACCGGGCTCCTGCCCGCCGGCTTGCGCATGAGCCGCGGCCGGGTTCTTTTCAATGGCCGGGAGATGAACGGCCGTGCCTGGGAAGGCGTGCGCGGCCGCGAGGTCTTTTACGCGCCGCAGAACGCCGCGGCCAGTTTCAATCCCGTTCTGACCATCGGCCGCCAGATCAGCGAGTGCCGGCCTTTCGCCGCCGGGCGGTCCCATGCCGGATACGATGGCGGACTGGATGACCTGCTGGCCCGCCTGCAATTCTTTGATCCGGCCCGCGTCCTGGGCGCTTACCCCCACGAATTGAGCGGCGGCGAGAACCAGCGCTGCCTGCTGGCCCTGGCGCTGCTCAGCGGCGCCGGCGTGCTGGTCCTGGACGAGCCCACCTCCGAGATCGACGCCGTCGCCCACGACGAGTTCGTCGCCGTGCTGCGCGAACAGCAGCGCCTCCGCTCGCTGACCCTCCTGCTGGTCTCGCACCACCTGGGCTTTGTCGACCGGATCGCCGACGCCTTGTGCATCCTGGCGGACGGAAAGGTCGTGGCGGCCGGGCCGGCGGCATGCGTCCTGGGTTCTCCCGGCCATCCCTATGTCCGCGAGATCGCGGATTACCTGAGGCCGGAATGAGCGCCGTCCGCTTCGGCCTGCGCCGCCTCAGCAAATCCTTCCGTTGTCGCAGGCGGGGCGGGGCGCCCCCAACAGCGGTCGTGACCGCCCTGGACGGAGTGGACCTCGATATCCTGGATGGGCAGGTCAACGCCCTGACGGGCTGCTCGGGAGCCGGCAAGTCGACCCTGGCCCGCATCGTCATGGGCTTCATCGCTCCCGACGGCGGCGAGGTGATCTACCGGGACCGGCCCCTGGCCGCGGCGCCGCGGCCGGCTTTTCGCCGCTGCAACCAGATGGTCTTCCAGAATCCGCTGCAGGCGGTCAACCCCCTGTTCACCGCCGGCTGGATCATCAACGAGCCCCTGCGCGTCTTGAAAGCCGTGCCGCCCCGTCTCGAAGGGGGCTCCGACGAGGGGACCGCCGGCCTGACGGAGGCCGCTGAGCGGATCGCGGAGGTTATGGAGCTGCTGGAACTGACGCGCGGCTGCCTGGCGCGGCGGCCCTGCGAGCTGTCGGGCGGCGAGCTGCAGCGGGTGGTGCTGGCGCGGGCCCTGGTCCTGAAGCCCGAGTTCCTGGTGCTCGACGAGCCCTTCTCGGCCCTCGATGACCTGACCGCCATGAAGATCGTGCGGCTGCTGAAGGGAGTATTCCGCCGCCTGGGGCTGGGCGTCCTGTTCATCGGCCACCATCCGCGCCATGTGCGCGAGCTGGCCGACCGCGTGGCTGTTTTGGAACATGGGCGCTTGCTTCCGGGATGCTGAGCGATCGCTTCACCAATAAATTTATAATTAATCAAAGCAAGTGAGATTTATTTCCCAGATAGGTTATATAATTTATATATTTATATTTACTCAAGGAGGGCTGAATGAACAAAAGAGCGTTTTTCGTTTCCTGCGCCGTGATCGTTTTCCTGATCTCGGCACTTCCTCTCCGGGCCCAGGGCGAAAAAAGGACCCATGCCGGTCAGTACCCGGTCGCCGCCATCATGGTCGGCACCTACAACATCGACTGGCTGCCGACGGTGAGCGCTGAGGGGATCCAGCTGACCATCGCCGGCCCCGGCGATTTCTATTGGCGGGAGACCTTCGCCAAGGGGACGCGGCCGCGTTTTGCCGTTGCCGACATCAAGGGGCAATGCCTTGACGGAACGTACATGTACGAGCTGACGGCGCTGCCGCCGGCCCAGCCGCGGGCGCGCCGGGAAGGCGATCTCCTCATCGGCCCGGTTCATCCTCCCGCCGTTACGCAGACGGGCAGCTTCAGCATCCGGGGCGGCGCCTTCCTTTCCATGACCCTGAGCGAAAACCCGGGCAAGGTCATGGACGTGGTGCATGCCGACGACGTGATCGTCACCGGCAGCCTCTGCGTCGGCTTTGATTGCGCCACCGACGGCTCGGAAGATTTCGGTTTCGACACCATCAAGCTGAAGGAAAACAACCTCCGCATCTATTTCGACGACACGTCGGCGACGACGGGCTTCCCGGCCAACGACTGGCGGATCATCGCCAACGATTCGTCCAGCGGCGGCGCCAATTATTTCGCCGTCGAGGACGCCACCGCCGCCAGGACGCCGTTCAAGATCGTGGCCGGCGCGCGCAACAGCTCGATCTTCGTCTCCTCGACCGGAAGGGTCGGCCTGGGCACGGCGGCGCCGGTGCTCAACCTGCACATCGTTCAGGGCGACACGCCGTCGATACGCCTCGACCAGGACACCTCTTCCGGCTGGACCGCCCAGGTATGGGACATCGCCGGCAACGAGAGCAACTTCTTCATCCGCGACACGACCGGCGGCTCCAAGCTCCCCTTCCGCATCCAGCCCGGCACGCCGACCAACACCCTCACGATGAAATCGAGCGGCTACGTGGGCATCGGCACCTGGTCGCCCGACAGCAACCTGGAGATCGAGAGCACCGGCAGCAACAACGTGCTGTCGGTACAGCGCACCGACGGCGCCACGATGAAGCTGAGCGCCATGGGCGCCTCGGGGCAGATCGGCACTACGACGGCCCACGCGGTGAACTTCATGACCAACAACGTCAAGCGCCTTTCGATCGCCGCCAATTCGGGCTACGTGGGCATCGATCAGACCGTGCCCTCCTACCCGCTGCACATGGGCAGCGGGGCCTATTGCACCACGGGCGGGGTGTGGACGAACGCGTCCAGCATCGCCTTCAAGCAGGACGTGCGGCCGCTGGACCTGGCGCCGGCCGCGCGGGTGCTGCGGGAGCTGCAGCCGGTGTCGTTCCGCTACAAGGCGGCGCCGGGCGAGCAGCACCTGGGGTTCATCGCCGAGGAAGTGCCCGAGCTGGTGGCCAGCCGGGACCGCCGGGGGCTGAGCCCGATGGACATCGTGGCCGTGCTGACCCGGGTCGTGCAGGAGCAGCAGCAGACCATCGATGCGCTCAGCAAAAGACTGGAACGGCTTGAGAATCAGGGCCGGGAATAAGTAAGCCCCAACAGCAGCCGGCCGGCTTGAGACGCGGAGGGGCGATGCTTCCGCGGGCATTGAGCCGGCCCGGTTTTGCCTGAGCGGGCCCGGACGCTCAGGCAATGGCAGTGCGGACAGGCGGAGCGCCGGGCGTTCTTTGCCCTCCGGCCCTGCCGGCATTGATTTATTTTGCCAGAATACTAGAATGTTTCCCATGCATGCTTCATCTGTTCTTGGAGGAGGAGAAATGAAAAGAATGCAAGCGCGTGTTATGTTCTGCCTGACCTTGTCCTTGCTGGTTTCACTCCCGGCAGGAGCCAGCGGCGACCGGCGTGCGCCGGCCGACCCCAACCCGGTGGCCGCGATCATGATCGGCACCTACGGCATCGACTGGCTGCCGACGTTGAGCGCCGAGGGGATCCAACTGACCATCGCCGGCCCCGGCGATTTCTACTGGCGGGAGACCTTCGCCAAGGGGACGCGGCCGCGCTTCGCCATCGCCGACATCAAGGGCCAATGTCTTGACGGGACGTACATCTACGAGCTGACGGCGCTGCCGCAGGCCCAGCCGCGGGCGCGCCGGGAAGGCGATCTCCTCATCAGCCCGGTCCAGCTCCCCGCCGCGACGCAGACGGGCAGCTTCAGCGTCCGGGGCGGCGCCTTTCTCGCCATGACCCTGAGCGAGAGCCCGGGCAGCGTCCAGGCGACGTTCAACGAGGATCTCCACGTCGTGGGCAGCCTCTGCGTCGGCACCGATTGCAGTGAGCCCGAAACCTGGGGCTACGATGTCCTGCGGCTGAAGGAGAACAATTTGCGCCTCCATTTCGACGACACATCCTCCACCGGCTCATTCCCGGCCAACGACTGGCGGCTGGTCATCAATGACACGGCGGATGGCGGCGCGAATTATTTCGCCGTCGAGGACGCCACCGCCGTTAGGACGCCGTTCAAGATCATGGCCGGCGCGCGCACCAGCTCGATCTTCGTCTCCTCGAACGGAAGGGTCGGCCTAGGTACGGCGGCGCCGGCGCTCAACCTGCACATCGTTCAGGGCGATACGCCGTCGATACGCCTCGACCAGGACACCTCTTCCGGCTGGACCGCCCAGGTATGGGACATCTGCGGCAACGAGAGCAACTTCTACATCCGCGACGCGACCGGCGGCTCCAAGCTATCCTTCCGCATCCAGCCCGGCACGCCGACCAACACCCTGGCCCTGAAGGCGGACGGCAAGGTGGGCATCGGCACCTGGGACCCCGACAGCAACCTGGAGATCGAGAGCACCGGCAGCAACAACGTGCTGTCGGTGCAGCGCACCGACGGCGCCACGATGAAGCTGAGCGCCATGGGCGCCTCGGGGCAGATCGGCACTACGACGGCCCACGCGGTGAACTTCATGACCAACAACGTCAAGCGCCTCTCCATCGCCGCCAATTCGGGTTACGTGGGCATAGGCCAGACCGTGCCCTCCTACCCGCTGCACATGGGCAGCGGGGCCTATTGCACCACGGGCGGGGTGTGGACGAACGCGTCCAGCATCGCCTTCAAGCAGGATGTGCGGCCGCTGGACCTGGCGCCGGCCGCGCGGGTGCTGCGGGAGCTGCAGCCGGTGTCGTTCCGCTACAAGGCGGCGCCGGGCGAGCAGCACCTGGGGTTCATCGCCGAGGAAGTGCCCGAGCTGGTGGCCAGCCGGGACCGCCGGGGGCTGAGCCCGATGGACATCGTGGCTGTGCTGACCAGGGTCGTGCAGGAGCAGCAGCAGACCATCGCGGAGATGGGGCGGACCATCGGCGAGATGGGCAAACGTCTGGCAGAGCTGGAGCAAAAATAGCAATCAGCGCGGATTGCCAGCGGCCGCAGCGCATGGATCAAACGCAAGAGGTCTTCCATTGCCGATGGGAAATGGTCTATAATAGCGGCCCATGAAAGAATGTTCGCAGGCACAGAATCCCGGGCGCTGGTTCTTCACCACTGTGCTTATCCCCCTGTTGGCGGGCCTGCTGCTGCCGGGTTGCGCCGGCAGGCGGGTGCGGCTGGCGGAGGACCTGCGGCAGGAAGGCCGTTTTGAGCAGGCGCTGGAGCAGTACCTGCTGGAGCTGAAAGCCCATCCCGACCACCTCTTTCTCAAGCTGGAGATCGACAGGCTGCTCAAGGAGGGCGCCGCTCATTTCCGCAGCCTGGCCGCCGCCGAGGCGGAGAAGAACCACATCGACCAGGCCGTCCTCCTCTATCGCAAGGCGCTGGAATTCGATCCCGGCGACTCGCGCATCCGCCGTTCCCTGGCCGAGCTGCAGCCGCCGCGCAGCGGACCGCCCGCTGCGCCCCGCAAGGAAAACGAACCGCCGCCGGCCCTGGCGGCCTTCGCCGACACGGCCCCCGCTGACATCGAGTTCCGCTCCAAGATCAGCCTGATGGAAGTGTTCCGCATGATCGGGCGCAACGCCCGGGTCAACATCCTGTTCGACCCGGATTTCAAGGACCTGCCGGTGACGGTCAGCCTGAAGCAGCTGAATTTCCTGGAGACGATGCAGGCGCTGTGCCAGATGCACGGCTGCCGTTATTACCTGCTGGGCGACAGCAACCTGCTGCTGGCCAACGACACGACGGCCAGCAGGGAAAAATACCAGGGCCGGGTGCTGAAGACCCTGTACTTTTCCAACACCGATGCCGAGGAGGCCAAGCAGATCATCGACTCGGTCTTCAAGCCCGCCCGCCTGATCACCAACAAGCAGGGCAATTCCCTGATCGTCGTCGACTCCCCGGAAAACATGGCCATCGTGGAGAAGATCGCCCAGTTCATCGACAAGCGCAGCGGGGAGGTGGAGATCGAGGCCGACATCCTGGAGATCGACAGCAAGAAACTCCGGGAGTTCGGCAGCGAATTGTCCTCCTGGGCCCTCGGCGCGTCGCTGGCCGACAGCGACACCGGGGTCAGTCCCGATGCCCTGAAAGCGGTGGACGTTTCGGCCGACCTGCGGCTGGCCCTGCCCACCGTGCTCTGGAAATTCCTGTCCACGATCACCGATTCCAACATCCTCGCCCGACCGAGGATCCGCGGGCTGGACAAGGAGCGCATCGAGATCCAGCTGGGCGAGAAGCGGCCCATCGCCACCACCACCTTCGTCCCCGTCGCCCAGGGCGGCGTCAACCAGCAGCCCATCACCTCGTACACCATGACCGACGTGGGGATCCTGTTGAACATCACCCCGACCATTCACCAAAACGAGGAGGTCACGCTGGCCCTGGAGTTTGTCCTCACCTATGTCATCGATATCGGCGGCACCTACCTGCCGCCCACTCTGGGCAACCGCCGCGTCACCACCAAGCTGCGGCTGCGCGACGGGGAGACCGGCATCATTGCCGGCCTGATGCGCGGCAGCTCGACGCGAACCCGCAGCGGCGTGCCGATCCTCAACCACATCCCCCTGCTGCGCGATATTTTTTCGTCCAACCAGCGCATCAATGAACGGACCGACATCCTGCTGAGCATCACGCCGCGCATCCTGCGCATGCCCGACATCGCTCCCGGCGATCTCGGCTCCTGGCGGATCGGCACCGGCGCCAAAGCCGAATTGCAGGGAAGGGCGGGATCAGCGGGCGAAGGCACGCCGGAAGACAGGGTCGAGACCCCCCCTGCGGAAGGCGGCGGGGAATCGGATAAAAGAAGGCCGAGGAACAGCAAAAACAAGCAGACTTCAAAGAAGACCGATAAGAAGGGGTAATTTTAGCAGCCTGGCGCCGGCAGGAAATGTTGACGGTAATACGCCGCCGCGGCGCGCAGATCGCCGGCCGATTTCGGCTCCAGGGCGACGGAAAAGGGGCAGGGCAGGGCGGTGATGGCCGCCTTGACCGCCTGCCAGTCGATGTTGCCGGCTCCCAGCGCCAGGTGGTCGTCGCTGCCGCCGCGATTGTCATGCAGGTGGAAATGAATGTGGCCCCGCGGCTTCAGATAGAACAGCCACTCCTGGAAGGAGATGCCGGCGAACACATGGTGGTGGCCGAAGTCGAAGCAATGGACCAGCCGCGGCCGATCGACCTTTTCCATGAGTTGCAGCGCCACGTACGGGGTCGGATCGGCGATGTTCTCCAGGGCGATGAGCGGCCCCTCGGGCCCGTCCAGCAGCGCCGCGTAGAACTCGGCGGCGCGCTCCAGCCAGCCGCAGAAATGCTGGCGGTAGTAGATGGGGTCGTAGTTGTAATGCATGACCACCAGCCGGCTGTTCAGCCCGGCGGCGACGTCCAGCGTTCGCCGCATCTTTTCCAGGCTCAGGCCGCGCACGTCGGCGTCGGCAACGCCGGGCCACACGTCCATGAAGGGGGCGTGCACGGTGTGGGATGGAAAATCGTCCAGGAGCCGGCGCAGGGCGGTGACGCCGCTCGGCGTGATGAGGCGCAGGCGTTCGGCCGGGATATAGACCTCGGGCCCGGCTCCGCAAGCGGCGATCACGCCGGCTTCCGCCTCCAGGCGCTCCAGGGGGACGCGGATGTAAAGATCCTCAAGCATCGCCGCCCCGCAGGAGCCTGTTGACCTGGTAGGACAACTGCTCGGTCTTGAACGGCTTGGGCATGAAATGGTCGATCTTGGACTTGAACACTTCGCTTTCCAGGTAATCCCTGCCGTAGCCGCTGGCGATCAGGATCTTGACGTCCGGGCGCAGCTCGCGCAGGACTTGGAACACTTTTTCGCCCGAGATGCCGGGCATCTCGATGTCCAGTATGACCAGGGAAATTTCGCTGGCGCGCTGCTTGAACAGTTCGATGCCCTCGCTGCCGTTGGCGGCGGTCAGGCACTTCATCCCCATGGTCTTGAGCATGTCGGAGCCGATCTCGCGCACCACCTCCTCGTCGTCGATGAGCAGCACCAGGCCCTCGAGCGGCGTGCCGGCCGCCGGCTCGTCATGAAGCGGCGGCTGGTAGAGCGTCTGCTCGAACACCGGCAGCAGGATGGAGAACTTGGTGCCGCGGCCTGGCTGCGAGTCCAGCTCGATGCGGCCGTTGTAGTCCTGGACGATCTCGCGCACGATGGCCAGCCCCAGCCCGGTACCGCGCCCCTGGCCCTTGGTGGTGAAGAAGGGCTCGAAGATCTTCTTCTGGTTCTCGGTGCCGATGCCGCTGCCGTTGTCGCTGATCTCGATCAGCGCGTACTGTCCGTCGAGAAGGTCGCTCTGTTCGCTGATCTCGACCCGGTCGGTGCGCAGGCGGATGATGGGGCGGTCCACGCTTTCCAGCGCGTCGCGGGCGTTGACGATCAGGTTGATCAGGATCTGCGAGATCTTGGTCTTGTCGGCCTGGAGCAGGATCTGGCTCTGGTAGAGCTGGATGTCCAGGTTGATCGACTTGAGGTTCATGGCCAGGAAGTCGAGCGCCTCCTTGATCAGGTCGTTGACGTTGAGGATCTCCTTCTCGGCCATCTTCTTGCGCGAAAAGTTCAGCAGCTGGTTGATCAGCGTGGAAGCCCTCTCGCTGGAGGTGATGATCGTGGACACGTATTTCTGCAGCTTGGGATTGTCGGCGATCTTCTTCTCCAGCAGCGAGGCGTAGCCCATGATGCCGCTCAGCAGGTTGTTGAAGTCATGGATGATATGGCTGGTCAGCAGTCCCAGCGACTCCATCTTCTGGGCGTGGATCAGCGACGACTCGAGCTTCTTCAGCGCCGATACATCCTCCATGTGGATGACCACGCCGCTCTGCTCGGCGGTGACCGGGTAGAACGTGAAGTTGGCCACCTTGAAGTCCTCATCGCCGATGAAGACCTGCTCGTCGTTGAGGTATACGGTCTTCTTCAGGATCATGACCTCGTTGATGGCGTCCTTGAATTTTTCGAACAGCGGCAGCAGCGCGTAGAGGTTCTTGCCGAAGGCGCCGGCGAAGGAGATCCCCAGGATTTTTTCGGCGGCCGAATTCCAGGTGGTGATCAGGCCGTGCTCGTTGAGGGAGATCACCGCGTACGGGCTGGCGTTGATCAGATTCTGCATGAAGCCCTGCAGCGACCGCAGCTGTGCCGTCAGGCCGCGCCACTCCGAGATGTCGCGCAGCATGATGATGCCGCCGATGATGAGGCTGCCGCTCTTGAGAGGCTCGACGATCAGGTCGACGTAGTTCTCCTCCTCGAGGACGGGGTTGAGGGTGTTGATGCGGTGAACGCTGCCGCCGCCCTCCAGCACGCTGCGCACCAGCTCGTCGAAACCGCTCTCCAGGGAGTTTTTGGCCAGGATGGAGTTGATGTTCTGGCCGATGATGCCGGTGCTGCCGGCAGGGATCAGGTCGCGCGCCCTCCGGTTGATGAAGGTGACGCGCAGCCTGCGGTCGACGATGATGATCATCTCCGGTATCGACTGAAAGATCTGCCGCGAGAACAGGATCTGGTTCTTCAGATCAATCTCCGCCTTGCGGCGCTTGCTGATGTCGCTGATCACCGCCAGGTAGCCCCTGGGCTGCCCCTGGCCGTCGCACAGCCTGGACAGGGAGAGGCTGATGTCGACTTTCTCCCCGGTCTTCAGCGTCATCGTGGTTTCCATGGCGGAAACCTGATCCTTGTCCCTCAGCTCCACGGCGACCTCGCGCCTGAATTTCCTTTCGAAAAAGTCGCCGGCGCGCAGCGCCTGGAGCGTTTCCGCGCTGATCTGGAAACGCTGCCGGCCGTACTCGTTGATCGCGGTCGGGCGCAGCCGCGCATCCAGGATGACGACCATGGACTGGGACGTGCGCAGCAGCGCCTCCATGGACGCTTTCGCCTCCCGGCCCTCGGCGACCTGGTCCTGCAGCCGCGCCATCGCGCCCTCCATGTCGGCGCGGAGTTTGCCCACCTCGGGGAAGATCCGCGTCCGCCACGGCAGCCGGCGGCTGCCGGCGGTGGAACGGGAAGCGAGCAGGCCTTCGTCGAGCCGGGACAGCGGGCCCAGGAAGGTCGCTTTCAGGAACAGGAAGAAGAGGAGCAGGCCGGCCGACAGCGGCAGGAGAGAGTGGAGCAGGAAAGCCGCCGCGCTGCCGCGGCGCGCTTGGGCGAACCCGACCGACGAGCGCATGGCCTGCACGGCGTGCCAGCCGGTGCCGGGGTGCCGGGCGGTCAGCAGCAGTGCCGGGCCGTCGCCGAGGCGCAGCAGGCGCTCGGCAGGGAAGGTCCGCTCCCGGACGATGGCGGCGATGACCTGCTGGTCGAACTTGTCGTTGACGCTGGCGTTGAATTCGAAGCCCGGACCGGGGTCGAATCCCTGCTTGCTGAAGAGGGGGGCCAGGTCGCGGTGCAGAACGACGCGGAAGTCGTCGTCCATGAGGAAGCGGCTGACCCCGGGAAGGCCCGGATCGCTCTTCAGGCTCGCCAGCAGAGGATCCAACACAAGGTCATGGCCGGCGACCCCTTGGAAGCCGCCCTCCAGGTAGACCGGCACGGTCATGCTGATCACCCATCTTCCCAGGCTTGCTTCAAGGCGCGGCCGGGTGAAGCGCATGCTCCTGGCCGGATTGTTTTCCGGCATGCCGCTCGTCAGCAGTGGATCATTGATGAAATCGTGTCCGGCGTGGAGCTCCATCGCCTTGAGTGCGGGCAGCACGACGAGCCAATTTTCCTTGGAAATGAAATAAGCGCTGGCGACCGACGGGGCCAGGGAGGAGAAATAGCCCTGCAGCCGCGGCCAGGCCGCGGCCATGGCCAGAGCCTGGGGCGGCGCCTGCGCCGATCCCGGAACGAAGAGGCCCAAGGCATCTTCACCTTCGCCGAGGCGGAAACGGGACGGCAGTGCGGCCCCGTCGTTGCGGGGCGGTGCGGCCCCCCGGTCCGCAGGGACCGGGACGTCGGGACCCGAGGGGCCCCTCCAGCCGTCGTTGCGGGGCGGTGCGGCCGGGTCAGTCCCCTGGGAGGACCGGGACAACAGATCGCGGAACAGGCGCGCCGTCCCGGACACAGCCTGTTGCTGCATTGTCCAGAAATCGTTCTCCCGCCGCTGCTCGGACTGGAAGAGCAGGCGTCCGGACCGGGTCAGGTCCTGCTCCAACCGCTTTTCCGCCAGCGCGCTCTGCCGCAGGTATTGCACGGCCGCGATCAGGATGAAAAGGATCGCCAGAATGAGGAGAAATTTGCGCTGGAGGGTCTTCATCGGGCTGGCCGCGACTGGGGCGAGCCTCAGTTCATCTCCTCCTGACCCTCGTAGACAACCTTGATGCCTTCGATCTTTTTCTGGATGGGATAGGTCCCCAGCAGGACCTGGCCCGAGTTCTTGCTTTTGGCGTAAACCTTCACCTTGACCGGCTTCCAGCTGGGCATGTTCTTGATGAAGGCCGGCTTGGAGGTCGCCCGGTAGCCATAAAAGCCCTTGACGAAGATCTCTTCGCTTACCTCGCCCGGCGGCAGAGGGGTTTTCACCGCTTCGACATAGCCGTCGGTGAGATTCTCGCCGCTCTCCTCAAAGATGAAGATGCAGTTGAATCCAACGTATTGCAGGGGGCGCTTGCCGGTGTTCTTGATCTTGAATGTGAACGACGGCACGATGGTCGCCTCGTCGGGGCGGACCTTCTTGTCGACCCAGATGGAGTCGTGCCAGACGACCTGGATGGACTCGGCCACTTCCTTGTCGCTCATGGTGTCCTGGATGACGGTCTTGTAGAACAGCAGGACGAGAGCAATGCCGACCGCGGCCAGCAGGATCGTGGCCCAGAACTTGGTGTTCTTATAGAACGGGACCCTCGCCGGAATGTCCTTGAACATTTCGTTGTTTTCGCTCATGCTTTTCTCCTTGCCCGCTTTATATAATACTTTTTTTCTTATTTCAAGCCGGGAAATTCCACAAAAAAAAGGGGGCCGTTTCCGGCCCCCGGGAAAGACGCGGATCGGGTCAGATCAAACGATGCCGTAGGCCAGCATGGCCTTGGCCACCTTGATGAAGCCGGCGATGTTGGCTCCCGTCAGATAGTCGCCCTGGGTGCCGTATCTTTCCGCGGCGTCCAGGCACTGCTTGTGAATGCTCTTCATGATGCCGTGCAGCTTCTGGTCGACCTCCTCGCGGCTCCAGTAGAGGCGCATGCTCTGCTGGGACATCTCCAGGCCCGAGGTGGCGACGCCGCCGGCGTTGGCCGCCTTGGCCGGCCCGTAGAGCACGTTGTTCTGCTGGAATACCTTGATGGCGGCCAGGTTGGAGGGCATGTTGGCCCCTTCGGAGACGCAGAAGCAGCCGTTCTTGACCATGGCCTTGGCGTGCTCTTCGTCGATCTCGTTCTGGGTGGCCGAGGGGAAGGCGGCGTCGATCTTGAGGCCGTCCTTGACCACGTCCCACACGCTCTTGCCCTCAACATACTTGCCCTTGTATTTCTTGGTGTACTCCTCGATGCGGCCGCGGGTGACGTTCTTCAGGTCCATGACGAAGGCCAGCTTCTCGGCGTTGATGCCCGTCTCGTCGATGATGGTGCCGCTGGAATCGGACAGGGAGATCACCTTGCCGCCGAGCTGGTTGATCTTCTCGGTGGTGTACTGGGCGACGTTGCCCGAGCCGCTGACGGCGCAGCTGAGCCCCTTGAGGTCCTTGCCGCGGGTGGCCAGCATCTCGGCCGCGAAATAGACCGAGCCGTAACCGGTGGCCTCCGGGCGGATCAGCGAGCCGCCCCACTCCAGGGCGCGGCCGGTCAGCACGCCGGTGTGCTCGTTGCGGATCTTCTTGTAGTAGCCGTACATGTAGCCGATCTCGCGTCCGCCCACGCCGATATCGCCGGCCGGCACGTCAACGTCGGCGCCGATGTGGCGGAACAGCTCGCGCATGAAGGCCTGGGTGAAGCGCATGACCTCCATGTCCGACTTGCCCTTGGGGTCGAAATCGGAGCCGCCCTTGCCGCCGCCCATGGGCAGGGTGGTCAGCGAGTTCTTGAAGATCTGCTCGAAGCCCAGGAACTTGATGATGCCCAGGTTGACCGAGGGGTGGAAGCGCAGGCCGCCCTTGTAGGGGCCGATGGCATTGTTGAACTGCACGCGGAAGCCCTTGTTCACCTGGACCTCGCCCTTGTCGTCGACCCAGGGGACGCGGAAGAGGATGGCGCGGTCGGGTTCGACGATGCGCTCGTAGATCTTGGCCTTGACGAATTCGGGGTGTTTCTTGACCGTGGGCTCCAGCGTTTCCAGGACTTCCTTGACGGCCTGATGGAACTCCGGCTCGCCGGGGTTCTTTGCTTTGACTTTTTCGATCAGCTCACTCATCATGGACATGGGTTTATCTCTCCTTGGCGATCAGATTTAAAAACAGACTCGCTATGGGCATTGTTGTTTGTCAAGACCTGAGTATATGCAAAAGCAGAAAGAATTGTCAATTGCCCGCCTTGACAAACCGCAAGAAAAAAACTATTAATGGGGGGCATGCGACTCACCCGGAACATCCTGGCTCTCCTGTCGGCCTCGCTCCTTATCCTGCTGCTGTTCCTGCCCGTGGCGCTCATTTCCGGGATCGGGCGCCAGCAGGGATTCATCTATTCTTCGGCCCGCCTGGTCATCGGCGCCGCCCTGGGCGTGCTGGGCGTGCGCGCGGTCGTCCGCGGCCTGGACGCCATTGACCTGTCGCGGCCGCCGGTGATCGTCAGCAACCACTTGTCCAACCTCGACGGGCCGCTGCTGGTCCATGTCCTGCCGCTGGATCCGCGGGTGCTGATCAAGGCCGAGGCCCGGCGCATCCCCCTGGTCGGCTGGGTGATGAAGCTCGCCGGCTTTGTCTTCGTCGACCGCTCTTCCGCCTCCCGCCGCCAGGAGGCGCTGGAGGAGGCCGTCGACCGGATCCGGCGCACGCGCTGTCCGTTCCTCGTCTTTCCCGAGGGGACGCGCCGCCGGGACGGCGCCCGGCCCGATTTCAAGAAGGGGGGATTCGCCATCGCCCGCCGTGCCGGCGCGCCGGTGCTGCCGGTGCGCATATCGGGAACCGACCGCCTGCTGGCTCCGGGCCGCAGGACCTGCGCCGCCGGCACGGTCGAGATCGAGTTCCTGCCGCTCCTTGACCCCGGTGCCGTCGCCGAGAGCGACCTGGCGGGCTTCGCGCGGGATGTGCAGCAAAAAATCTACGGGGGCGAAACCACATGAGCATCATCGATCCCGAAAGGATCCGCTTGCGCGCGCGGCTGCTGGCCGCCCTCAACGAGGATGCGCGGCTGGAGCAGGCGATCGACCGCATGGCCCTGGCCTTGAAGCGGGGCGGCAAGGTCCTGCTGTTCGGCAACGGTGGTTCGGCGACCCAGTCGTCGCACTTCGCCGCCGAACTGGTCAATAAATTCTATCTCCGCCGCCGCGCCTTGCCGGCGCTGGCGCTGGCCGCTGATATGGCCTGCGTGACCTCCATCGCCAACGACGAGGAGTTCCGCTTCATCTTTTCGCGGCAGCTGGAAGCCTTCGGCCGCAAGGATGATGTCGCCCTGGGTATCACTACCAGCGGCGCGTCAGCGAACGTCCTGCTGGGGTTGGCCAAGGCGCGGGAGATGGGGCTGGGCACCATCGCCCTTTGCGGCAACCGCCCGCAGGCGCTGCTGCAGGTCCCCGTCGACGTGGTGATCGCCGTCGACGCCGGCGACACGCCGGCGGTCCAGGAGATGCACCTCTTCGCGCTGCATGTCATGGCCGAGACGATCGAGACAAAACTCTTTGGAGGAGACCATGATTGAACTTTCCGCCCGGGTGAAGACGATGACCAGCTCCCCGACCTTGAAGCTGGTGCAGATAAAGAAGCAGCTGCAGGCGCAGGGCAAGGTCATCCTCGACTTCGGCGCCGGCGAACCCGATTTCCCCACCCCGGACAATATCAAGGAGGCCGGCATCGCGGCCATCCGCGGTAATTTCACCAAGTATACGCCCACTTCGGGGATCGCCGAGCTGAAGAAGGTTATCCGCTCCACCTACCTGGCCGAGCAGGAATACGAGGCCAAGGACGCCCAGATCGTGGTCTCGCCCGGCAGCAAGTACGGCCTTTTCATCCTGCTGCAGGCCGTCATCGACCCCGGCGACGAGGTGATCGTGCCGCTGCCCTACTGGGTCTCCTACCCGGAGATGGTGAAGTTCTGCGGCGGCACCGTGGTCTTCGCCGACCACCTGGGGAGCGAGCGCCCCTTCGAACTGACCGCCGGCTCGTATGTCTCCCGCCATACTCCGCGCACCAAGGCCGTCATCATCAACTCTCCCTCCAATCCCACCGGCATGGTCATGAAGGGCGGGGAACTGGCCGGGCTCATCCGTTTCTTTCACAGTAAGAACGTCCTGGTCGTCGTCGACGACTGTTATCGCAAGATCATGTACGGCGAGGGCAAATACCCGCCGCCGCTGAACCTGGCGCCCGAGGCCAACGAGCACGTGGCCGTGGTCTGCTCGCTCTCCAAGACCTACGCCATGACCGGCTGGCGTCTCGGTTACACCATCGCCCCGGAGGCGCTGGCCTCGGCCATGACCAAGGTCCAGGAGCATTCCACGTCCAATCCCTGCTCGATCTCGCAGAAGGCCGCGGTGGAGGCCCTGGCGGGCGACCAGGGGACAGTGCGCGCCATGGTGGAGGAATACCGCCGGCGCCGGGATTACTTCGCCGGACGCGTCGATGCCATCGGCCATATCCCTTATGCCCTTCCCGACGGCGCCTTCTATTTCTTTGCCGACTTCTCCCACTATATCCGCAAGAAAGGGTTCCAGGACGACAGCCAGCTGGCCATGGACATCCTCGAGAAGCTGAACATCATCCTGGTTCCGGGCTCGGCTTTCGGCGCCCCCGGCCACCTGCGTATCTCCTACGCCACCTCCATGCAGGACATCCGCGAGGGGCTGGACAAGCTGGAAGCTTACCTGAAGTCATGAGCGGCGGCTTGGGCGGCGCCAGCCCGACGGGCGGAAACTGACGGTGCTCGACTATAAGGATGTTTCCTTTTCCTTCAACGACCGGCGCCGGCGCCAGCGCCGGCGCCGCCTGCTCTGGCTGCTGCTGTTGGCGCTGACCGGGGCCGCGTTCTTCGGCTTCCACTGCCTGAAGGCGGGGGCGGCCGTCTCCGCCATCGAGGACATGCTGCTGGCCGGGCGGCTGGACGAGGCCGGGCCGCGGCTGCAGCATCCTCCTTCCCCCCTGTGGCAACGCGGCAATTTCCGCGAGCTGCAAGCGCTGAATGAGCTGTGCCGGGGGCGATTGCCGGAAGCCGCCGCCCGCTTTGAACAGCTGCGCCGGGACGGCGTTCCGACGTCGCTGCGCTCCGGCCGCTTCCTCGCCCTTTTCTTCGGCCGCGGCGAATACGAGAAACTGGACCTATATGCCGGGTACCTGCTCCCCCGCGGCGGCGACGAGGCCCGCTGGTTCCATGCCTTGTGCCGCGCCGCGTTCCTGGATCCGGAGGGGGCGGAGAGGGCCGTCGCCGGACTTTCCGCCCCGTACCGCGCCGCCCACGCCAAGGCGCTGGAACTCCTGTCCCGCTTCAACCGCTCCCTGCGCGCGGGACGGGTCGATTACCTGTTCGACCGCAATGACGCGTCGCTGGCCTATTACGACCTGAAGCGCCGCTCCAGCCGCGCGCTGGTGCCGGGTTTCGACGTCGCGCCTTTCGACGCGCAGTTCAGGAAGGGGGCCCGCCGCTTCCGCCTGACCCTGGACGCGGGGCTCCAGAGGTCGATCGACCGCCTGTTCCAGGGCCTGTTCGGGACGCTGGTCCTGCTGGAGCTGCCGGAGAACGCCATCATCGCCGCCTATTCCAAGCCCAGGGCGGGGAATCCGGCGGATGCCGCCTTCCGCCAGGCCTACGAGCCCGGCTCCATCGTCAAGCTCGTTTCCCTCCTGGCCTACCTGCGCTGCGACGCCGGCCCCCCGGTCCGAAGCGACCGGGACGTCGGGACCCGCAGGGCCCCTCCAGCCGTCGGCGCGGGGCGGGGCGGCATCTTTCCCCTGGAGTGCCCGGGTCATCTCGCCGTGGGGGGCAGGATCATCTACGAACTGGAAAAGCACGGCACCGTGCGCGACCATTCCCAGGCGCTCGCCAGGTCCTGCAATGTCGCCTTTGCCCTCATGGGCCGGACGGTCGGCTTCGATGCACTGGCCGACCTGCTGAAACGCTTCTTTTTTAACGGACCGGCACTCGGCGACCAGTTCCTCTCCTTCGCCACCGGGCGCTTTGACGGCAAGGCCGGCGACGAACAGCAGCTGGCCCATCTCGCCTCCGGCCTGGGCGGGGTTACCATGACCACAGTGCACGCAGCGGTGCTGGCGGCGGCCTTCGCCCAGAACGGCCAGCACTTTCCTCCCTACCTGATCGACGATACGAAGAACATCCTCAACCTCGGCTTCTACCAGCACCTATCCGAACCGCGGCGGCTGCTGTCCGATGACTTGAATTTCCTGAACGTGCGCAAGGCCATGGCGGCGGTGGTGGAGGAAGAAAAAGGCACCGGCGCCCGGCTGCGCGGCCTGGTGCCCCGCCTGGCCATCAAGACCGGCACCGCCGGGAACCCGGCCGGGGGGCTGGACGCGGTCATCGTCGGCTTCCTGCCGTTCGAAAACCCCCGCTATGCCTTCGCCTTCAGGCTGGAGGGGGCCGGCCGCTCCGATGTCCACGGGGCCGCCTTTCTGCGCCGCCTGCTCCAGGTCCTCTATCCGGAGTAACATGAAAAAAAGCGCTGTCTTGCTCATCGTCCTGTTCATGGCCGCCGGACTGGCGGCCAAGACGCTGGTGCTGCCCCTGGCCGTCGACACGCAGAACCATGCTTCGCACCAGTGGCTGGGCAAGGCGGTCTCCTTCTTCCTCAGCGCCGGCCTCGAGCAAAACGCCCTGCCGGTGAGCGAGGAGGAGGAGGTCCAGGCCCTCCTCAACCGCCATTTGGTGCGCTTCCCCTTCGACATCACCAAGGCCACGGCCCTGGTCCTGGCCGGGGAGGGCGGGGCGGAGCGGCTGATCTGGGGCAAGGTCCTGCACAGCGATAAGAAATCGGGGCTGCTGCAGGTGCAGCTGTTCCTGCTCGATGTCAGGGAACCGCGCCAGGAGCCATTGCCGCTGGTCAAGGGAAGTTTTCTCGAGATGTTCAAGCTCCAGGAGGAGCTGCTGCGGCACGTGGTCCGGGCCGTCGCCCCCGGGAAGCGTGAGATCGCCATGCCGCGGCTGAACATGGCCCTGCCCGAGTATGAGCGCTTCATCAAGAGCCTGCTCCTGGGCGACGCCGGCAAGAAACTCGAGCTGCTGCTGACGGCGCCCGGGGCGGCGAGCCGCTCCGACTTCGTCCATCTCGAGCTGGCCAAGGCTTTCCTGGAGAAGGGCGACCCGGCCGAGTGCCGCGCCCACCTGGAGCGGATGGCCGACTCGCCGTTTTTCAGGGACCGCAAGGAATTCCTCCTGGCCCTGGCCGCGCAGCAGGGGGGCGACGGCGACGCGGCGCTGAACCGCTTCATTCGCCTGCAGCAGCGCAACGCCTTCCCGGTCCCGACCCACAACAACCTGGGCGTCATCTACCTGGGCAGGGGCGATTTCGTTCTGGCCGAAAAATGCCTGCGCTATGCGCTCTACCTGCGCCGGGACCCCGGCATCACGGCCAACCTGGTCCTGCTGCTGCAGGGGATGGGGCGGAGCGGGGCCGCCCGGGGGGAGCTGGTCCAGGCGCTGCGGCGCTTTCCGGAGGACGAGCGGCTGCTGAAGCTGTTCGCCGCTTCCGTGGCCGGCGCCGAGAACCGCGAGGCTCTGGGCCAGGCTTTCCGCGACTTCGTCGCCCTGCCGTTGCCCGGGGAGAGCACGCCCTCCGTCGAGACACTGCTCCTGGGATCCGCCGCCGGCGGGGCAGCGGCCGCGGCCGGGGACGATGCAGCCGCCAACCTGCCGTACATCGAAGCCCGCAACCTGTTCCTGGAGAACGACTTCGAGGGGGCGGCGCAAAAGGCCGAGGAGGCCATGGAGGGCAACCCTTTCCAGGCCGAGAACCATCACCTGCTCGCCCTGCTCGCCCTGCAGAAGCGCCAGGTCGCCCAGGCCGATCTCTTCGCTCAGAGCGCCCTGTTCCTGGCCGAGACGCTGGACAACTACCTGCTGCAGCTCAAGGTGCACCAGGCCGGCAAGGAAAAGGAAAAACTCCGCGCCACGCTGGCCCGGGCGCTGCTGAAATTCCCCAACAGCCCGGAGCTGCTTGTGCTGGCCGACGGCAACCGCTGAGGGCGAGCCGGAGGGAGCGGACCGGCGATGATCGTCAGCGCCTCGCGCCGCTGTGATATCCCGGCTTTCCAGGGAGAGTGGTTCATGGCGGCCCTGCGCGCCGGCGCGGTCGAGGTCGGCAACCCGTTCCGTCCGGGGCGGGCGCGGCGGGTCAGCCTGAAACGCGGCGACGTCGGCGCCTTCGTCTTCTGGAGCCGCGATCCGCGGCCCTTCCTCCGCCACCTGGACGAGATCGACCGCGGCGGCTACCCCTATTGCTTCCTGATCACATTGACCGGCTACCCCCGGCTCCTGGAGCCGGACGTTCCGTTGGCCGGCGAGGCGGTTGTTTTCTTCCGCGAATTGGCGGCACGCATCGGCCGGCGCCGCGTCATCTGGCGCTACGATCCGGTGATCTTTACGCCGGAGACCGGCCCCGGCTTCCACGAAGAGAATTTTTCCCGGCTGGCCGCGCTACTGGCCCCCCATACCTTTCGCGTGATCGTCAGCTTTTTCGATCCCTATGCGAAGGCGCTGCGCCGCCTGCGGAAGGCGGGGATCGACGCCGACAGTGCCAACGGCTCCCCGGAACAGCAGGCCGGCCTGCTGGTGCGCTTCGCCGCCAGTGCCTCGGCCTCGGGGCTGGAGATCCAGAGCTGCGCCGAGCCCGCGCTTGCTGCGGCCGTCCCGGCCGGCAAGTGCATCGACGAGGAATTGCTGAACGGGATCTTCGGGCTGGACCTGGCCTACCGCAAGGACCCAGCGCAGAGGCAGCTGTGCCGCTGCCAGCAGAGCATCGACATCGGCGCCTACGGCTCCTGCCGCCACGGCTGCCTCTATTGCTATGCAAGACGATAGACGTCAGACGACAGATGACAGACGGCAGACGTTAGACGTCAGATGTCAGAGGTCAGACGTTAGCAAGAACACGGTAATATCAAAAGATGCCAGGCATCAGCAAGCAGAAAACCTTTAGGGTAAAGATGTATAATCATAATCGCTCGAGAGCCGGAGGTGAAATATGAAGAAAAAAAATGCAGGGAATACCGGGAGCGTGTGGCACGGGGTTGTTGCCCTGGTCCTGGTTTTTTCGGCGGGGCTGCTGCCGGCGGCCGAATTGGACGTGATCAAGCTGAACCCGCCTGACTTGAAGCGTGGGCTACCATTCATGGAGACCCTGGCGGTCAGGGCCTCGGCGCGCGAGTACGCGGAGAAGGATCTGAGCCTGCGGGACCTCTCCGACCTGCTGTGGGCCGCCGACGGCATCAACCGGCCAGCGGAGAACAAGAGCACGGCGCCATCGGCGATGAACGCCCACGATGTTCAAATCTTTGTCTTCATGAACGACGGCGTCTTCTGGTATGATCCACCTCGGCACCAGTTGGTGCCGCTGCTGGCCGGCGACTTCCGCTCGCAGATCATGATGGCCCGGCCGCCGCGGCCGGCTCCCGCTGCGGCTCCTGCGCCAGCCGCGCCTCCATCTCCGGGCGGTTCATCCGCAACCGCTGCGCCCCCGGCCTCATCCGTTGGGGCCACTGCGCCGCCGCCTCCCCCTCCTCCACCGTCGAATCCGCCAGTCCAGATCATTTTGATCTCCGATGGCGAGCGCTTCCGCCACGGGACGCCAGAGCAGAAGTTTGCGTGGGGGGTCCTCGACGCCGGCATCGTCTCGCAGAACATCTCGCTGTTCTGCGCCGCCACCGGCCTGAAGACCGTGCCCAAGGCCTCGATGGACAAGGCCAGGATCAGGGAACTGCTCAAACTGACCGATGCGCAGATCGTTTTTCTGAACCACCCGGTCGGCTATGCAAAGTAGCCGCTTGCCACGTGAACCAAACGACGATCGCGGGCGTACCAGTATCTTGCGCAAATTCAAGGGATCGGTATAATCAATGCGCGGACCTGCCGCGCGGAGGTGGCGTATGAAGAAGAATGGATACCGGTCGATGGATCTGGACGTAAAGCTGGAGCGCCGCGACTTCCTGAAGATCGGCGGCGGCTCCCTGCTGGGAGCCGGGCTGCTGCTGGGCCGGCCGCCGCTGTGGGGACAGGAGGCCGCCAAGCCCGAGCCGCCGGCGCGCCCCAGGACCAACATTGACGAGGCGCTGGCCGTTCCGCGCACGAAATCCTCCCTGCCGGGCCTATTTCCCGGCAAGGTGGCTGCGGTCAAAGACGAACGGGCCATGAGTGATCAGGGAGTGAACGGGAAGGTCGTGGGCTCCATGTTCGAGAAAGGGATGCTGGGCCTGACCGGCAAGCCGCTGGCCGCAAGCTTCAATCTGTTTTTCGATAAAAAGGACGTCGTCGGCATCAAGGTCAACCCGGTGGGCGCCGGACTGATCGCCACCCGCCTCGAGGTGGTCGACGCCATCGTCGCCTGGCTGCGTCAGGGGGGCATCCCCGCCGCCCACATCGTCATCTGGGACCGTTTCGATTACATGCTGGCCGACGCCGGCTTCACCGCGGCGCGCTATCCCGGCATCGCCATCGAGGGGCTGCAGACCATGGACGAGGCGGCCGCCGAAGGCAAGAGCGACGACGACAGCCGCTGGCTCGGCAAGGACGGGCGCCACGTCAGCGAAAAGAACTTCGACCTCGACTGCTATTACTACGCCGACGTCGAGGCGCCCCAAGATAAGCCCTACCTCAACCAGCACGTGTTCAACGGCAAGCACTCCTATTTCGGCAAGCTGCTGACCCGAAAGCTGACCAAGATCATCAACGTCCCCGTGTTCAAGAACACCGGCAACGGGGTCTCCATGGCCACCAAGAACCTGGGCTACGGCGCCGTCTGCAACACCAGCCGCCTGCACCGGCCGCTGTTCTTCGACGTCTGCACCGAGGTGCTGGCCTTCCCGGTGCTGCGCGACAAGCTGGTGCTCAACGTCACCGACGGGCTGCGCGCCCAGTACGACGGCGGCCCGGGGCCGCTGGCCCAGGCCACCTGGTTCCTCAACACCCTTTATTTCGCCACCGATCCCTTCGCCCTGGACATGACCTGCCACAACCTGATCGTCGAGAAGCGCAAGGCGATGAAGGTGCAGGTGAACGAGCATCCGAAGTACAGCGAATACCTGCGCTACGCCGAGCGACTGGGCCTGGGCGTCGCCGACCCGGCCCGGATCTCCTTTGTCCAGGCATAAGCGGCGCGTGAGGATCACGCCGGTCTTTTTCATGCTGGCCTTGCTGTCCTCCGTCCAGATGCCGGGGGCATTGGAGTTCCCCGCCGACGGCTTTTCCCCCGGCTGGAAGCGCTCCGGTCCGGTCGAAACCTATGCCCCCACCGCCCTGTACAACGTCATTGACGGCGGGGCCGAGCTGTTCCTGGAGATGGGCTTCGCCGACCTGCGCATCCAGAAGTACGCCGGCGCCGGCGCCGAGATCGCCGTCGAGGCGTACCGCATGGAGAACGCCGCCGCGGCGCTGGGCATCTACCTGCTCAAGTGCGGCCGGGAAACCCCGCTGGCGGGGATCGACGCCAGGAATTCGGGTGATCACTTTCAGGTCGCTTTGCTCAAGGGCAACTACTTCGTCTTCATCAATAATTTCAGCGGCCGCGCGGAGCTGCTGCCGGTCATGACCGCCCTGGCCCGGGCGGTCGTCTCCGCCATCCCTCCCGGCGCGGCGGTCGAAGAGCTCGGCATCCTGCCGGCAAGGGACATGGTCCCCGGCTCGTCCCTGCTGCTGCGCGGCCCCTATTCGCTGCAGGCGGTCTACACCCTGGGCGACGGCGACATCCTGCAACTGGAGGGAAAGCGCTTCGCCGCCGCGGCCGACTACCGCGACCCCTCGGGTGTCAGTCATACGCTGATCGTCGCGCCCTACGAGGACGAGGCGAAGGCGGCCGGGGCCTTCGAGAACCTGCGCCACAACCTCGATCCCTACCACCGGCTCCTGGCAGCCGGCGAGAATGATTTCGTCTTCAAGGATTTTCAAGGTCTGTTCGGCCGGGCGGAATGGTCCGGCCGCAGGATCGAGATACGGGTCAAGCTGGCCGAGCAGCCGGCCCGTTCCGAAAAATAGCATTGTCGCACTGCCGCGATCAAGGAGGTTCACGATGAAACGAACGATCACGCTGCTGCTGTTCCTGTGCCTGCTGACGATTTCCCTGGCCGCTGCCGATGATGATTTCGCCGCCGAATACAAGGCGCTGGGCAAGTCGGTCGAGGAGAAGATGGCCGCCGTAAAGAGCAAGGCCGATTATGACCAGCTGATGGCCGAGAGAACGGTAGCGCTGGAAGCCATGCTGGCGAAGTATGCCGCCGCCCCCGGCGGCGCCGCGGCCGACCTGCTGCGGGCGCGCGTCCTGGTCGACTTGAAGAAATTTCCCGAGGCCGAGGCCAGGCTGAAACCCCTGATCGATAAAAAAGACGCTCTTCAGGATGAGGCGCGGCTGCTCAAGGCCAGGATGCTGGTGGCGCAGGAAAGGATCGGCGATGCCGTGCCGCTGTTCCGGCAGGTGGAGGGCAAAGCCGCGCGCACGCCCGATTATTTCGAGGTGATCACGGCCCTGGCCTACGGGGCCCCCGACGACGCGGTGAGAGCGGAGTATTGCCGCAAGCTCCTCGTTGCCACCGACCTGCCGCCCAGCTTCTCCCGCTACCGCGTCTACCTGGTCACCACCCTGGCCGAGATCGAGGTGGCGAAGAAGAACCTCGGCGCGGCGAAAAAAATCCTGCGGGACGGCCTCGAGGAGTTCACCGGCGACAGGGAAGTGAAGACGCTGAAGTCGGCCCTGACGCAGCTTGAGTTCATCGGCAAGCCGGCGCCGGCCATCAGCGCCGAAAAGTGGCTGAACTCGGCGCCCCTGGCCCTCGACCAGCTCAAGGGCAAGGTGGTGGTCATCGACTTCTGGGCCCCCTGGTGCGGCCCCTGCCGCCAGGTCATCCCCACCCTGGTCAGTGACTACGACGAATGGAAGGACAAGGGGCTGGTGATCATCGGCTTCACCCGGCTGTACGGACGCTACAGCGACGACGTGCAGAACAAGGGGGCGGTCGCCGCCGACGAGGAGCGGGAACTGATCCGCGGTTTCGCCGAGCGCTGGAAGATGCGCTATCCGCTGGCCATCTCCGACAAGGGCGAGGACTTCGAGGACTACGGCGTCTCCGGCATCCCGACCATGGTCTTCATCGACAGGGCGGGCAACATCAACGAACTCAAGGTCGGCTCGGGCGACGAGGCCGCCATCACCGCCAAGATCCGGACCCTTCTGGAAGCGAAATAGCCCGGCAGGCAACGGTTGATTATTGCGCTGAACCGTCCTACAATGGAGCGGATGGGAAAGCCGGAGCGCGCCGGGGCGGCGGGCCTTGGCTTCCATTGATTCGGTCATCAGGAGGAAAAATGAAAAAACAGGTCCTTATCATCGGTTTCGTCATGCTGTCCGTGCTGCTGTTGCCGGGAAGCGGCGACAAGGCGGCCCCGGCCGGCGAGACGCTGAAAATAGGAGACACCATGCATGGATTCACGTTGGAGCAGAAGCAGTTCATCAAGGAACTGGACGGCGAAGGCTACCTGTTCCGCCACAGGAAAAGCGGCGCCCGCCTGCTGAAGGTCTCCAGTAAGGACGACAACAAGGTTTTCAGCGTGGCATTCAAGACGCCGCCGCCCGACGATACGGGCATCCCGCACATCATGGAGCATTCGGTGCTGAACGGCTCGGAGAATTTTCCGGTCAAGAGCCCGTTCGACGTCCTGTCCCAGGGGTCGCTGAACACCTTCCTCAACGCCATGACCAGCAGCGACTACACCATCTACCCGGTGGCCAGCCGCAACGACAAGGATTTTTTCAATCTGATGCACGTCTACCTCGACGCGGTGTTCAAGCCCCTGCTCCACAGTGACCCGAGAATCCTGCAGCAGGAGGGCTGGCACTATGAAATGGAGTCGGAGGAGGGGCCGCTGACCTACAAGGGGGTCGTGTACAATGAAATGAAGGGGGCCTATTCGGCGCCGGAGCGGCAGCTGGGGCTCCTGATGGACAGGGCCCTTTTCCCGGACAACCATTACGGCAATTCGTCCGGCGGCCACCCCGACTCCATTCCGCAGCTGACCAGCGAACAGTTCAAGGCTTTTCACAAAAAATACTATCATCCCGCCAACAGCTATATCTACCTGTACGGCAACGGGGACATGGAAGAGGAACTGGCTTTCATTAATGAGAAATACCTCTCCGGCTATGACCGGATCGCTGTGGACAGCCATATACCGCTGCAGAAGCCGCTGGCGGAGCCCAAAGTGGTGCGCGGTCACTATGGCGTGCCCGAGGGCGCCGACACGGCCGGCAAGACCTATATCGCGCGCAGCAGCGTTTGCGGCCTGAACACCGACCAGGAGTTCAACATCGCCCTGGATATCCTGGCCGAAGTCCTGGTCAATCACCAGGCGGCGCCGCTGCGCCTGGCCCTGCAGAAGGCGGGGATCGGCAAGGATGTTTCGGCCAACACCGATGGGGTGCAGCAGCCCGTTTTCGGGATAACGGTCACCAGCGCCGAAGCCGGTGACCTGCCCCGTTTTGACCAGATATTCCGGGATACCCTGAAGCAGGTCGTCGCCAAGGGCTTCGATCGCGCCACCCTGGAAGGGATCATCAACCGGCATGAATTCAGCTTGCGCGAAGGGCGGGGAGCCTTCACCGGCATCATGGGCGCGATGATGGCTTCCCCTGGCTGGATGTTCGGCGACGACCCGTTCATCACGCTTTCATTCAACAAGGAGCTGGCGGCCATCCGCTCCCAGCTGGACCGCAAGTACTTCGAGGGGCTGGTCGAAAAAGTTTTATTGAAGAATACCCATGCCTGCACGGTGGTGATGGAGCCCAAGCCGGGCCTGGAAAAGGAACTGGTGACGGAACTCGAGGGCAAGCTGGCCGCCATCAAATCCAAGATGACTCCCGAAGAGATCGCCGCGATAGTGAAACAGACCAAGGATCTGGTCGCCTACCAGCAGCGCCAGGACGATCCCGAAGCCTTGATGACGATCCCGCTGCTGGAGATCGCTGATATCGAGAAAAAGCAGGAGGACCTGCCGTTGAAGAGGGACACGCTGGCCGGAGCGCCGCTCCTGGTTTTCGACACCTTCACCAAAGGGATCGTCTACCTGAACCTCTACTTCGCTGCCGGCGCCATCGACCAGGAGCTGATCCCCTTTGTCAAACTGTACAGCGAGCTGGTGGGCATGATGTCCACCGACGCGCTCGCCTATGGCGATCTGGAGAACCAGGTCAACCTGCACACCGGCGGCATTACCACCTCACTGGAAGTACTGGCCAAGAACCGCAATGACGAACAGGTGAAGCCCTATTTCATAATGCGCGGCAAGGCCATGCCCGAGAAACTGGGCCGCCTGGCCGAGCTGATGAAGCAGCAGCTGCTCCAGTCCAAGTGGGACGACGAAGCCCGGCTCAACGAGATGCTGCTGCGGACCAAGGCGCAGTTCGAGCAGCGCCTGGCCTACATGGGCCTCAATATCGCCGCCAGCCGCCTGGGCTCCTATTTCTCCAACCGCGGCGCCTACATGGACGTGACCTCCGGGTTCGGCTTCTATCAATTTCTGAGCGCTGTCTGCAAGGAACCCGACCTGAAGGGGATCGCGGCAAAGCTCAAGGCCGTGCAGGGCAAACTGGTCAACCGCAACGGCTTGCAGGTCGGCGTCACCTGCCAGGATGAGCAGCTGCGGATGGTCAAGAAAGAGCTGCCGACCATGCTGGCGGAACTGCCGAACAACGAATTCAAGGCGGTCGCTTATCGCTTCGCCAAAGAGCCGCTGAACGAGGGGTTCCAGGACGCGTCCAAGGTGCAATACGTCCTGAAGGGGAGCGATTACAAAAAACTGGGTTTTCAATACAACGGAAAAATGAACGTATTGAGCCAGTTGCTCTCCACCGTCTATCTGCAGAATACCATCCGCGTGCAGGGTGGGGCCTACGGCGGCTTTGCCATAATGGACGATACCGGCCTGCTGGCCTTCGCCTCCTACCGCGACCCCAACCTGAAAAAAACGGTCGAGAATTATCTTGGCGCCAGCCGTTTCCTGGCGGAACTGACCCTGGAGGAGCGGGACCTGCGGCGTCTGATCATCGGCACGATTTCCGATTGGGACCGGCCGCTCAACCCCAGCCAGAAAGGCTATGTGGCCGTGCGCCGGCATCTCACGGGCGATACGACGGTCATGCTGCAGAAAGAGCGCGACGAGATCCTTTCCACCACCCTGGAGGACCTGAAGGGCTTCGCGCCGCTGGTGGAGAAGGTAATGGCCCAGGAATGCCTCTGCGTCGTCGGGAACGAAAAAAAGATCGCGGACGAAAAGGAGCTGTTCAAGAAGATCCTGCCCCTGCGGCAGTAGCGTCTTGTTGCTGGCCTTTAGCGGGTGAGCCGCGGCGTTCCACCAGGCCAGGGCCGGCATCGCGCCGGGAACGCCCGCCGCGCCACGTGAGTGCGCGGCATGGGCCCGGTTCTCTCGCCCGGCCGGTTTGAACCCCGGCGGCCGTCAGTTGATCTGGATCGTGATCTTGTTGGAAATGATCCGCCGGCCATCCATCAGGTAGAGCGGATACGTTTTGGGTAGCAGGTTGGGCACCGCAAAGACGATATCCTCGCAGGTCCACTGGCTGACCGCTGCCGCCGTGTTGCCGATGATCAGTCTCCGCATTCCCTGCGCCGTGCCCAGCAGGCAGCCGCTGACGGCGATCACCTGGCCCGGCGTGTAGCCCTGGTGGGTCAGCTTCAATTCGGTCATGACGGTCCAGTCGTACTGGTTGGTGATCACCTTGTTCGTCGCGTTGTCCCATACATAGACCTTGTAGGTGCGGCCCAGCTCGAAATCACCGGTCAGGCGGCAGTCGATCCGGGTGGCCGTCCAGCTGGTGATCTGCGGATAATAGGTTTTTGTCGCGGATTTCATGCGGATGGCGCGCGTCCCCTGGGCCTGGCCGAGGAATTTTCCCTTGAGGGCAAAGAGCAGCTGGCAGTCGTCGTAGAAAGGAGTGATCTCCGTGATCCTCGGCAGAATGATCTCGACGGGTTTCTTGACGATCGGCTGTTGATTGACCTGCTGCACGGCGATTTCGCTCTGTTGAACTTGCGGCGTGGCGGCGAAAAGAGTGGCGGCGAATGCCGCGATGATCAGAACGGTCAAAGTAGACTTCTTCATGTCATGCCTCCATGGTCGGTCTTTCAGGATCTCATTCGCGACTTGTATATGACATTTTCCGGAATATCTCAGCGCATCATTCGCTGTAGTAGCGGATGGTGCGGGCGACGGCGGCTTGGCAGACCTTGCAGAAGGGGCGCAGGCCGCGGCTGAACATGATGCAGTCGAGCATGGGGCGGTAAAGGCCATTCGCCGCGTAGCCCGCCCCCTCGAAGGCGCCGATCTTGCCGTTGAAGCGGCTCTTCTTGAAGAAAGCGTTGATCTCCAGCCCGTTCAGGCGCGACATCTCCTCGCTCTGCGCCTGCAGGGCCTCGATCTCCGCCTGCGGGGCATTGGCGCGCTTGGCGGCGGCGATCCGTTCGTTGATCTCGGCGCGCTTCTTTTGATAGGCCTTCTCCATCGCCTCGTAGGCCGCTTTCTCCCACAAGGTGGGCACGGCGGTCCTTCTTGTCACCAGATCCTTCCATTTGAGGCCTTGCGGGTCGAGGAGGGCGGTGATGTTGGGCTCGAGCGGCTCCACTCCCGCCGGGTAGAATTCGTTGTAGGCCACCGCCGACGTATAGTATTCGTCGGCCAGGCCGGTGAACGAGTGGCCGAACTCGTGCAGGCACAGGTACTGGTGCCACTGGTTGTCGCTGGTGAAGGTGCAGTAGAGGTTGTAGATGCCGCCGCCGCCGTAGCGCGGCGAGTTGACCATGATCATCACGGCGTCGTAGGGGACGCGCCCGGCGACGTCGCGCCATGTGCGGTTGTCCTCGACCAGCATATAGCGCTCCGAGCCGAAGGAATCGAAGGCGGCGCCCAGTGCCGTGTTCCGGAACGAGCCGTAGCTGGGCTCGTCGCAGCCGCTTTCCTCCGAGGCCTTGAACAGCCCGGTGATGTTGAAGCGCCCCCGGAAGGTCTTGTAGGGCTCCTGGCTGAGGAGGGTGTCGCTGAAGCGCGCCAAATCCTTGCGGAATTTGTCAATTTCGGCCGCGGTGTAGCCTTCGCCGAGGATGACCAGGTCGACGCAGGCCGCCGGCGGTCCGCTCTTCAACTGCTCGACCACCCGCACGTCCCCGGCCGGCTTCCTGCGCACGACGAACATGTCAGCGGGGTCGATCTCGCGGCTGAAGACGGGCTGCGGCCGGTTCTCGCGGTCGCGCAGCAGCACTTCGATGCGGATCTTGTCCTTCGGCCAGGGGATGAGCAGCGATTCGGAGAAGGTCTTCTTGACGCCGTTCGCTCCCGGCTCGGTGGTCTTGTACTCGCCGAAGTAGCTGTCGAAGCCCTTGCTGAAGATCATTTCGCCCGAGGCGGCGTCGCGCACGCGCAGCAGGTAGCGGCCGAGCGCGAAGGGGACGAGCAGCCGGCGCGGGTTGCCCGCCCACGGCCCCTCCTGGATGACGCGGTCGATGGTGAACATCTCCTCCCGCGCATCGCCGGTATGGAAGACATCGACGCGCAGGGTGCGGTCGATGAAGTATTTCCCGAAATCCACATCATCCCGGGCCAGGGCCAGGGCCAGGAGCGGCAGCAGCAGAGCGAAGAGCAGCAGCATTCGTTTCATGGTTTCCTCCGTGAGAAAAAATGATAGCACGCCCGGGATGCGGGGACAAGGAACAGAAGAGCAGCGATTGCTTTTGCCCGGCGGAATTGCTAGAATCCCTGCCTTGGGTTTTTTTTGATCGCAGGCAGGAAGTACATGGCCAGTACCGACGGGACGTTCAGCAGCGAAGCCGGGCGAGACCATCGGGAAGGGAGCGGGCCGCTGGAGCTCGCTTACCTGAACCTGGTCAAGCTGAAGCCGGGGACCGTGGTCAACGGGCGCTACCGCCTGGAGAAGCTAATCGGCCAGGGGGGCTTCGGCATCGTCTTCGAGGCCTTGGACGAAACGCTGGGCTCGCGCGTGGCCGTCAAGTTCCTCAATCCCAGGCTGACGGGCAACGTGAAGAAGTTCCTGCGCGTCAAGCGCGAGATCAACCTGTCGCGTCGGATCAGCGACGAGCGCATCATCAAGGTCTTCTCGCTGGAGAGTTGGCGCGACATCCATTTCCTGGTCATGGAGCTGGCCGCCGGCACGAGCCTCAAGTCGTTCCTGGAGGAGAAGTGCCTTCTCACCTGGCCGGAATTCAAGGACGTCTTCCTGGACATCACGGAGGCGGTCGCCGTACTGCACGACAGCGGCATCGTCCACCGCGACCTGAAGCCGGCCAACATCCTGATCGACGAGCGGCGCCGGGTCAAGATCCTCGATTTCGGCCTGGCCAAGGAGGTCGAGGACGAGGAGAAGACCTCGACGGCCGGCGAGATCGTCGGCTCGCCCTATTACATGTCCCCCGAGCAGATCCGCGGCCAGGAGATCGGATTCGCCTCCGACGTCTACCAGCTGGGGCTGGTCCTGTACCGCACCCTCTCCGGCCGCCACCCCTTCGAGAACCCCAGCACCATGGAGGTGATCTTCAAGCAGCTCAACCAGCGGCCCGAGCCGCCAGCTCCGGCCACCGGCGGCCTGCCGCGCTTCCTGCGCCACGGCCTGGACAAGGCGCTGGAGAAGTCGCCGGCACGGCGCTTCCGCGACGCCGGCGCCATGGCCCGTTTCTTTCGCAGGGAGAAGGTGTCCTGGCTGCAGCGGTTGCTGGTGGCCGTCAAGCGCGGCCCTTTCAAGTGGGTTCTGGCCGGCGCGGCGTTGACCCTTCTGGCACTTCTGGCGTATCGGGCAACGCTCGGCTCGCGAACGATCCATGAGTTTCGGTCCTCGGGGCACATCCTGGAAGCGCGCAATCGCCTGGGCGTCCGCCTGTGGCGCAGGGATTTTTCCCCCTGGACCGTTTTTCACGCCCATGCCACCGGCAGTTCCGTTCCCGTGCCGCAGGGAACGGGTATTCAGTCCGAATTCAACGGTTTGCAGCTGAACGGCCGCCGGGTGGTTTTCGTCCTGCTGGTTCCGCCGCTGCCCCCGGTCTTTCCCGCCGCCGGCTCCATTGCCAGCGACGAGCTCATGTGCCAGCAGGCCATACTGGACGAGCACGGGGTCCTGCTGCAGCGCGAGCTTTTTCTCAGGGATTACGAGTTCGACCCCTACGACTACGTGCGCATGATCAAGCCCTACGAGGTCACGATGCTGTCAAGCGGCAGGAAAGGCGAGGCCGACGCGCTGCTTTCCGTCCAGCAATACCAGAGCATGTACCCCTTCGCCATGGTCTTCATTCGCGGCATCAAGAAATTCATCTACACCAACCCGGGGACGTTCGAGACCTTCCCGCAGGGAAGCATCGCCGGCGTCTCCCGCTTCATGTTCTTCGGCGTCAACAACCTCTTTTCCCACATGTCGTTCATTGCCGAGAACGGCTTCGTTCCCGACACGACCGGCTGGGTGGTCATCAAGGGCATTCCCAACCTGTTGGCCGATTCTAGGATGAATATCGCCTTCGTGGGGACGCTGTTCATCCTGCCCGCCAAGGTGCGCTTAATCGAGAACCGCTGGCAGCAGGAGGGGCGCGCCCGCTTCGAAGAGGGGGGCATGGGCGATATTTTGGATATCGACCGCCAGGGCCGCTTGACGGTACGGACCAAGGACGGAATCCTTAATTTTTGGGACTCGCCCGACACGCTGCGCCGGGTATACACCCTGGTCAACAGCGCCTACCAGGAGCGCGTCAAGAGGCGCAACCTGAAGAACGCCCGCGGCCTGATCGCCGAGGCGCTGGGCTTTCCCCTGCAGAACCCTTACCTGCGCTCGGCCCTGCTCTATCTCCAGGGTGACCTGGAGGTGGGGCTCGGCCGCTACGCCGAGGGAGAAATGTCGTTGCTGCAGGCGTTGCAGGCGTATCCCGGCAACAACGACGCCAACGAGCGGCTGTGCGAGATGGAAGTGCTGAAGGGCGACCCCGGCGCCGCCCTGGGCCGGCTGGAGGAGACGTTCGCCGACAGCTCCAAGTTCTGGGGCTTCCATACTTTCGGCGTGAGCCTGTTCAGGTCCTATGTCTGCCTGCACCAGGGCATGAACAGCCGGGCGACCGACGAGATCGCCAAGCTCAAGCTCATCGTCCCCGGCATCGCTGACCTGTGCCTGGCCACGCACGCCCTGTTCCAGGGGAAGTACCCGGCGGCATTGGCCATCCTGCGCCGCCTCGAGCTTCAGCCCCTGGATGCCCTTGACCTGCGCGAATTGCGGCTGCTCCTGGGCCGTGCCCTGCTTCTGGATCGAACGGCCCCGGAACGGGCGAAATTTCTTTTCGAGGATATCTTCCGCAACTCGCTGGAATACGGCCACCTGGCGGAGATTTCCCATGGGTACCTGCTGGCCCGGAAGGGGACGAACGCCGAAATGCAGGAGGCCGTCCGCGAAGCGTTCATGCGCCTGCAGGAGCGTGCCCGCGGCGACTTCATGACCCGGCTCTGGCTGTTCTATGACGCCTATATCTATGGTCGCACCATGGATCTGGCCGGCGATCGCGGTGAAGCGCTTCGCGGCTACCGTGCCTGCATCGCCGCCAACCCGCACACGGAGCTGGCCGAACGCTCGCGGCAGCGGCTGCGCCTCCTGAAATAGCGGGATGAGAAGGATTGCTTGCTGCGATCATTTTGGTTACAATATAGTTGGGCGGTTGGGTCTTTCCGGGTGAGCCACTGCCGGATGGAGCAGGGGAAACCCGGGCCACACGATCCAAGGAGAATTCACATGGACATGAAGATCACGTTCCCCGGCGGGAAGAGAGTGGATGCCGAGTACAACGGCTTTACCCACAAGACCGACCAGCCGGCATCCGGTGGCGGCGATAACAGCGCCCCGTCGCCGTTCGATCTTTTTCTGGCCTCGCTGGGCACCTGCGCCGGCTTCTACGTCCTCTCTTTCTGCCAGGGCAGGGGCATCGACGTTTCGCAGATCGAGCTGCGCCAGAGCATGGATTGGGACCTCGAAAGCCACATGATCGGCCAGGTGAACATCGAGATCGTCCTGCCCGCTTCCTTCCCGGAAAAATACCGCGCCGCCGTGGTGCAGGCGGCCCACGCCTGCACGGTGAAAAAGCACCTGCAGCAGCCCCCCAAGTTCAATCTGTACGCGTCCAGCCGCTGAGTCAGCCGGCCGCCGCGCCGGGGTCGAAAATCTCGAAGACGCGGCCGTCCAGCAAAAAGCGGATGTGGCGGCCCAGCGCCAATAGCGGCGACAGCCCGGGCTGTTTGTTCAGCAGTGCGAAATACTGCTCCGAGGCGAAGATGACGCGCGTCGTCGTCAGCCCGCTTTTTCCCTGGATGCGGCCGTCGACCCAGGTGCCCTGGTTGAGATAGAACGCCACGCCGCGGACGGTCCTGACCTGGCCGGCCATCTCGCCGGCGCTGCCCGCCCCGGAGCGCGTGGCGTCGAAGGCCGCCGCCTGGTTCAGCTTCTGCAGCTCCACGCTGGCGCGCACGCTGCCCGTCCCCGACTTGTCCTTCATGGCGGCGAATTCCTCGCGGTGCTCCCGCGCCAGGCCCGGGGCCGCCGGCAGGCCGCCGACGGTCATGTCGCTTTCGGCCAGGTCGCCGCGTTCACGCCGGACCTTTTCATCCTCGACGATCAGGTAGCTGGTGTATGGCGTGACGATGCCGTACTGCCGGGCCAGGCGCGTCACCTCGTCGGCCAGCTCCCGGTCCTCGCCGTGCAGGCGGATCTGGTCAAGCAGGTAGCCGACGCGGCGGGCGGCCCACAACGGCGGCAGGAAATCGTGGTCAAGGCTCTCCCGCGGCAGGTCGGCCCGGAAGGTGAACTCCTCGGAGCGGCCGTTGACCTTGCCGCGCAGGGTGAACGTCGCTGCGCCCGATCCCTGATAGCGGCCGACGACCGTCAGGGTGGATCCGCGGTACAGGTCGGGCAGCTGGCGCGGGTGAACCTGCGCGGCGCGGACGCCGGGCGAGATGTCCAGGCGGACGTCGCTCAGGACCGGAGAGCTGATCTTGTCGTAGAAGCGGGCGATGCCTTCCTCGATGTCAGCGCCCGCGGGAATATAGGTGCGAAAGGTGCGCGTCCGCTCGGCGAACCCGTCCAGCAGATGGGTATTGATCTCGCTGCCGATCGCCAAGGGGAACAGGCGCAGTTCCCCTCGGCCTGGACCGCCCGCGCCTCCCGCGGTCTCGATGAGGCGCAGCAGCGCCTCTTCGGCAATCTCGCCGATGGTCGGCCGGCCGTCGGTGACCAGCACGATCACCCGCGACCGGCCCGAGGGCGCCTTTTCCTGCAAGGCGACCCTGAGCGCCTCCTCGCAATTGGTGCCGCCGGCGGCCTGCCAGCCGGCGACGAACTCCTTCGCCCGGCCCAGGTTCGTCCCCGACGCGGGGACCAGCCCCTGAAAGAGCGGCTCCGCCTCGGTGGCGAAGCGGACGATATTAAAGCGGTCGCCGCGGTTCAGCCGGCCCAGACAATAGGCCATGGCCTCGCGCGCCTGCTCCAGCGCCCTGCCGGCCATGCTGCCCGAGGTGTCAACGACGAAGGTGATGTCCCGGGAGGCAACCTGGCCGCTGTCGCGGCCGGAGCCGGGGGAGACGCTGAGGAAGAATGTGCCGTCCTGACCGCCGGGCCGGCAGGCCTGCAGGGAGAAGCCGAAGCGTCCCGCCGCGGGAGTGAAGAACAGGCGGAAGTCGCGGTCGGGGAGGGCGTCGCGGGCCGAGTAGCTGATCGTGGCGCGTCCGGGCGCGGGGCGAGTGATCTCCACGCCGTGGGTGGGGCAGTGGATGCCGGCCAGGGGCGATGCCGAGCGGATGTCCAGGACGAGGCTGACCTCGGGAATGGCCCTGGCCGAGAACTTCTCGGTCGCCAGCGGGTAGAGGTAGGCTATGGCGCCGTTGTCTTTTTCCAGGACCTCGTGGTAGGCGATCTTGATCCGCTTGCGGCTGCGGGGCTCGATGGGGAAGACGCGCATCCTGAAAACGCCGCGGCCGTCATACTCCAGCAGCGCCGGGTCGCGCAGCCGGCGCACGATGTCCTCGTAGATGCCCCGCGCCTTGGCGGCGTCGAGCAGCTCGGCCCGTGTCTCCCGGCCGTCGATCCACATGCTGAACCCCTTGATGACGGAGCCGCTCGGCAGCGGGAACAGGTAGTATCCCTCGAGGCGGGAGTCGTTGGGGTTGTAGAATTCCTGGTCCACCGTGGTGGTGGCCAGCTGGTCGTCGATCGTCACCCGCACATCGTGGCGGACGACCTGCAGCGGAAAAGGTGACACCGGCCCCGGCCGGGGCGGCCGCGGCGGGCGGGGAATGATGATGAAGCCGTCGGCCAGCAGCGTTCCGGCGTTGACGGCCAGGATCGCGAGGAACGACGCCAGCATCCTGCTCATCCTGCTTTTCATGGGATCCTCCGTCCCTGCCGGCGGCTATTTCACGAAGGCGAAGCCCTTCTTCTCCGCCTGCCGGCGCAAGGCGCCGAGGATGGCCTCGTCCAGGGTGCCGGCTCCCGCTTGCTTCTTCATATTGTCCTGGACGAAGCGTTCGCGCTCGGCGTGCAGCGCCGCGATCCTCTTCTGCAGTATCTCGCGCTGCATGCGCATGGCGTCCACGTACCCAAGGCGTGCGCCGGCCGACATGCCCTTCATCTCCGCAGGCAACTCGTCCTCGCGCAGCTCCTCCAGCTTCACTGCCCCGGCTTTGTGGGCGTCGACCAGATCCCAGGCGGAGTTGCTGTACTGCGGCGCGGCCTTGGCCGCAACGCGCTGCACGGCGATCTCGGCACTGACCGAGGCCGCGTTCATGTCCTGCTCCTCCTGGCGCTTCTTGCCGCTGCCGCCCTCGCGGCCGTAGGCGACGTAGGTCCTGTTCAGCTTGCGGCCCAGCCGGGCGATCTCGTCGTCCTGCGGGGCGCTGACTGGCGGCGGGGTGTGATCGGCGTCGATGGCCACGTACTGGCCATCGGCCAGGTCGGCCCCGGCCTTCCAGCCGCTGCCCAGGCCCTCCTGATAACTGCCGCAGAAGATGGTGTTGACGACGATGCCGCGCCCGATCGCTTCGCGGCAGGCGGTGCGGTAGTCCCTCGGTCCCTGCGTGAACGGCTCGTTGCCGGCAATGACGATCATTTTCAGGTCATGGGGGCCGCCGCTCCATTCGAGCCCGTCGACCGCCGCCTGGATGACCCGGCCGCAGTATTCCTCGCCGCCGTTGGTGCGCAGCCGGAAAAGCTCCTCGGAAACGCGGTCCAGGTCCCCGCTCAAGGGAACGACGCGGCGCAGGTAGCCCTGGACGGCCGGGATGGAGCTCTGGCCGTATTCGTACAGCGCCACCTGCAAACGCGGCGCCCGGCCGTTCCTGCGGGCCGTGGCCAGCTCGTTGACGATCTTCCAGATGCGCGAGCGCGCCTGGTCGATCAGGCCGTCCATGGATCCCGAGGTGTCGAGCAGGATCGCCAGCTGGATGCCGGCGGCCGGCGTTGCCGGGGCCGGGAGTGTTTTCGCCTGCAGGCCGAGGGCCGCTGCCAAGGTCCAGACAATGGATAATGAAGCCAGCTTTTTCATGTTGCCTCCTGAAGATGGGGTCTGACGGCACGGCGCGGGCGATTTCCCCTGGTGCGAGGAAAATCGGCGCCCGGAAAGGCGTTGACAAACCGGCATGCCGGGCTTATAGTGAACATTCACTCGCCGAGGAAAAATGAAAATCTCCTTCGATCCACAGCTGAATCACGAGAGCAGCAGGAAGCGGGTCGGCTGGACCCCGCGCCGGGAAACCCGGGCGGAAGCGTATTCCGCGCTGGGCTTCAAGTGCGGTCTGGAGATCCACCAGCAGCTGCTGACCGATAAAAAACTCTTCTGCCATTGCCCCGCCGGCCGCTACCACGACCACGACGATTACGACGCCGAGATCGTCCGCCACATGCGGCCCACCCTGTCCGAGCTGGGCGAGTACGACGGCACGGCGCTGATGGAGTTCAAGACGCGCAAGGTCGTCATCTACCGCATCAAGAACGAAACCACCTGCACCTACGAGATCGACGACACGCCCCCTTTCCTGCTCAACCGCCAGGCCATGGAGATCGCCATCGAGGCGGCGCTGCTGCTCCAATGCAACATCGTCGGCGAGCTGCACATCACGCGCAAGCAGTACCTCGACGGCAGCATCCCCACCGGCTTCCAACGCACCGGCATCCTGGGCATCGAGGGCGAGATCCCGCTCGCGCGGAAGAAGGTGCGCATCATCCAGGTGAGCGTCGAGGAGGACGCCTGCCGCGAGGTCTCCGACGCGGGGCACGTGCGCGTCTACTCCACCGACCGCCTGGGCATGCCGCTGATGGAGATGGTCACCTATCCCGACATGCTCACTCCCGATGAGGCGGCCGAGGCGGCGCACTATCTGCGCTTTCTGGCGCGCAGCACCGGCAAGGTGCGCACCGGCATCGGCGCCGCCCGCGAGGACGTCAACGTCAGCGTCGCCGGCGGCACGCGCGTGGAGATCAAGGGCGTCGCCCACATCGCCTGGATCCCCGAGCTGGTGCATAACGAGGCCTTCCGCCAGAAGGCGCTGCTGGAGATCCGTGACGAGCTGCGCCGGCGCATCCCCGACCCCGCGGACTGGAAGGTCGGAACCAGGGAACTGGACCTCGAGGCCCTGAACGGCAGGCATCCGCTGCTGCGCGAGGCGCGGAAGAACAGGCTGCGCCTGCTGGCGGTCAATCTTCCCGGCTTCCGGGGCATCCTTTCCTTCTTCACCCAGCCCGGCAAAACCTTTGCCGACGAGATCGCCGGCCGCCTGAAGGTCATCGCCTGCCTGGAAAAGCCCAACATGCTCCATTCCGAGCCTGTCGAAGCCGCGCCGGACGAAGCCCTTTTCCAGGAGGTGCGCCAGGTGCTCCCGGCGAAGGACGAAGATGCCCAGCTGCTGTTCTGGGCGGCGGACGACGACGTCAAGACGGCCCTGGAGACGATCGAAGAACGCTGCCGTCTCGCTTTCCAGGGCGTGCCCAACGAGACGCGCAAGGGACTTCCCGACGGCACCACCCTCTTCGAGCGCGTCCTGCCCGGTCCCGACCGCATGTACCCGGACACCGATTCGGCGCCGATCCCGATCGAGGAGGAGCTGATCGAGCGCCTGCGTGCCGGCATGCCCGTCGGCGTCAGCCGCCGCTTCGCCCAGTTCCGCGAGTGGAGGGTGCCCCAGGACGCCTTTGCCTTCCTGCTGAAGCACAACCTGGCGCCGCTCATCGAGAGGATCCACGTCGACTTCCAGGCCGAGCCGCGCTTCGTGGCCACGCTGCTGGCCCACGACCTCAAGCATCTGCTGGGCCGCAAGAGATCCTCGCAGCGGGTGCCTTCAGGAGAGGCTTCGTTCCAGTTCGACCGCCTCCACGGACTCTTCGCCTTTCTCAAGAAGGAGGGTCTGGAGCGCGAGATCGCCAGGGCCATGCTGCCGGTGCTGCTCGAGCACCCGAACATTGACTTCCAATCGCTGCTGACCACCGTCGGCTTCAGGAAGCTGGGCAAAAAGGAGATCATGGCGCCGCTGCCCATTCTGAAGAAAAAGTACCAGAAGATCGCCACCTCCAAGGATCCCGCTGCGGCGGGACGCTGGATCGCCGGCCAATTGCGCCCAGCGGCGCTGGGCAACCTGCCCTTGCGCGACCTGGCGGCGCAGATCGGGAAGGGAGGTGCCGCATGAGCGACCTCTTCAAGGGCTACAAGGGCCCGGCGCTGGAGCTGCTCAAGAAGTTCAACATCCGCGTCTGGAGCGACGCCGCCGTCAAGACCACGCGCGGCGACTTCCGCGGCATCGTGCTGCCGCGATCGGAGAACGACGACGACCGCCACATCGTGCTCAAGCTGGCCACCGGCTACAATGTCGGCATCGACGCCGGCACGGTGAGCGGGATGGAGGAGCTGGGCTACAAGGAGGCGCACTACAAGATCCCCGAGAAGGAGTTCCCGGTCTCCAGGGAGAAGAAGAACGTCAAGCTGCTGGGCACGGGCGGCACCATCGCCTCGCGCCTCGACTACAAGACGGGCGCCGTCATCCCCGCCTTCTCGCCCGGCGAGCTCTACGGGGCCGTCCCCGAACTGGCCGACATCGCCAACCTCACCACCAAGAAGCTCTTCGGCATCTTTTCCGAGGACATGGGGCCCAAGCAGTACATCCCGCTGGCCGAGGCGTGCAAGGCGGCCATCGAGGAGGGATACGCCGGCATCGTCATCGGGCACGGGACCGACACCCTGCACCACACGGCGGGCATCCTCTCCTTCATGGTCCCCAAGCCGCCCATCCCCATCGTCCTGGTGGGCTCCCAGCGCTCCTCCGACCGCCCCTCCTCCGACGCGGCCCTCAACCTGATGAACGCCGTCTTCACCGCCGCCCACAGCCCCATCGCCGAGGTGATGGTGTGCATGTTCGGCCCCACCTCCGACCAGTTCGACCTCCTGCACCGGGGGACGCGGGTGCGCAAGATGCACTCCTCCTACCGCTCCACCTTCCGCACCATCGGCGACCGGCCGCTGGCCACGGTGAACACGAAGGAAGTGGTGACGCTGACCGCCGACTTCAACCCCCGCCGGGAAGACCGCACCGTCACCATCAACACGGCGTTCGAGGAGCGGGTCACCCTCCTCTACTACTACCCCAACCTCAACCAGGACATGGTGGAGGCGGTCATCGAGAAGGGGTACAAGGGGCTCATCATCGCCGGGACCGGCCTGGGCCACGTGAACCGCAACCTCTTCCCGGTCTTCCGGCGGGCGGTGGAATCGGGGATGCACATCTACATGACGGTGCAGACGCTGTGGGGCTACGTCCACATGAACGTCTACGACACCGGCCGCTACCTGCTGGACCTGGGGATCATCCCCTGCGAGAACATGCTCCCCGAGGTGGCCTACATGAAACTGTGCTGGGCTCTGGGGCAGTCGAAGGACCGCGAGGAGGTCCGGCGCATCATGCTGACCCCCATCGCCGGCGAGATCACCCTGAGGGAGGCCTACGACGGCTACATCGTGATGCAGGCCGGCCTTCCCGAGGTGGACGAGTTTTTGACCAAACATCTGCTGTGATCCATAACGCACGAGGAGGGACGCCATGGACCTGAAGAACTGGAAGATGCTGGACCTGAAATTCGTGGACCTGCTGGGCAACATGCACCACATCACCATGCCCGCGGAGAACTTCAAGGGGAAGGTGGGGGTGGACGGCTCGTCGCTCCCCGGGTTCACCCAGACCGAATCGGGGGACCTGGTGATCCGCCCCGACGAATCCACGGCCTTCCCCGACCCGTTCCTGGGGGAGGGGGTCCTCTCGTGCCTCTGCAACCTGCACGAGGCCGACACCGGCCGGCCCTACCACAAGGACCCGCGGCAACTGGCGCGGAAGGTGGACACCTACCTGCGGGAGGAGGGGATCGCCGATGCCATCTGGATCCTCCCCGAACTGGAGTTCTACGTCTTCGACGCCGTGGCGTACCAGAACACGGTCAACCATACCTTCTACGAGGTCAAGAGCGCCCAGGCGCACTGGGACACGGCGGTTCCGGGGTACAAGATCCCCCACCACCGGGGCTACCACGCCGCCCCGCCGCTCGATTCCACCTTCATCCTCAGGGACCGCATCACCACGCTGCTTCGCGCCGCCGGCATCCCCGTCAAGTACCACCACCACGAGGTGGGGGGGGCCGGGCAGTGCGAGGTGGAGATCGCCCCCCTGCCCTTCCTCAAGGCCGCCGACGCCGTCATCCTCGCCAAATACCTCATCAAAATGGAGGCGCTCAAGCACGGGAAGCTGGTCACCTTCATGCCGAAACCCCTCTTCGACGAGGCGGGGTCGGGGCTCCACTTCCACATCCGGCTGGAGAAGAAGGGCCAGCCGGTCTTCTACAAGAAGGGGGCCTACGCCGACCTCTCCCCCCTGGCCCTCCAGTTCATGAGCGGCATCCTGGTCCACGGCCGGGCCCTGACCGCCTTCACCAACCCCTCCACCAATTCCTTCAAGCGGTTCGTCCCGGGGTTCGAGGCCCCGACCAGTCTTTTCTTCTCGCTGGCGAACCGCAATGCCGCCATCCGCATTCCCAAGTACGCCACCTCGCCGGAGGAGAAGCGGTTCGAGTACCGTCCCCCCGACGCCTCGTGCAACCCCTATCTGGCCCTCTCCGCCATCCTCATGGCCGGGGCCGACGGCGTTCGCCGCAAGCTCGATCCCGGCAAGCTCCACCTCGGGCCCTACAACTCCGTGGCGGAGGCCAAGGGGAAGCTGGCGGAGGTCCCGGCCGGCCTTCTGGAGGCCCTGGACGCCCTCGGGGAGGACAGCGATTTCCTGAAGGCCGGCGGGGCGTTCAACGAGGACTCCCTGCGGTCCTGGACCGAGGTCAAGAGGAAGGAAAACGTCGAACTCCATAAACGGCCCCATCCGTTCGAGTACGAGATGTACTTCTCGGTCTGACCGCCGTCCGGCCGTCGGACCGGCGGGAAAGCGGGAAGGCGGGAACGCCGATTCTGGTTAACGGCCGCCGTTGGAATGGGTGGGAGAGCAGTCCCGCTTTAAGCGTTAACGCTTTCAGCGGGCCGGGCGTGCCAACGCCCGGCCGCTCGCCATTGACCCGGCCCGGGAAATACACTATAATATGCGGCCCCGAAGGGGGAAGACTTCAAGGAGACCGGGACCATGCAGAAAAAGCAGATGGACGATTTCAAAAAGAAGCTGGAGAAAAAGCGCAAGGAGATCCTTGCCACCATCAACTCCGCCCGCTCCGCCGGCGAGGAATCCATGGTGGAAGAGGTCAAGGACGTCGCCGACAAGGCCTCCTCCTCCTACTCCCGCGAGCTTTTCTACGGGCTTTCGGACGTGGAGCGGCGCATCCTTCAGCTCGTGGAGGAGGCGTTGGCGCGCATCGAGACCAGGATGTTCGGCCAGTGCGTCCATTGCGGTGAAAAGATCCAACCCCGCCGCCTCGACGCCGTCCCCTGGGCCCGGCACTGCATCAACTGCCAGGAAATGCAGGAGAAGGGCTTCATCAAATGAAGTTTCGGCACTTCCTGGGCCTCTTCGGCGCCATCGCCCTCCTTATTCTGAGCGCCTATTGGGTCATCCTCAACCACGACATTCTGACCCAGGACTTCCGTTTCCTCCAGGGCTGGCCGGTCCCCGTGTGGCTGGCCATGTTCATCTTCTTCCTGGCCGGCCTGTTCCTCATGGGCATCCTCTTCCTGATCGACGCCTGGCGCAAGAACCTCCGCCTGCGGGACCTGACCCGCCAGAGGACCGAGCGGGCCGCCAGCGACGAGGCCCTCGAGATGGCGGTGTTCTTCCTCCTGCAGGATGAGGAGGAGGCCGCCGCCCGGCTCATGGAGGTGCACCGGGCCGGCGGGTCCGCGGGTTCCGAAGCGCGCCTGCTGGAGGTGTGCATGGCGCTGAGGGCGCGCGACTACGGCAAGGCCGAGGCCCTCCTCTCCAAGGCGGCCATGGAGACCGATTCCCATCTCGTCCCCCTTCTCCGTTCCCGCCTCCACCACCTGCGGGGCGACTTCGACGCGGCCGCCGCCGTCCTGGAGGGTCTGGCCCGCGACCTCCCCGCCTCCCTCGAGGCGATGGTGGGGCGCAAACTGCGCCGCGTCTACATGGACGCCGGAAAATGGGCGCTGGCGGCCGCCCTCCAGGAGACCGTCCTGGCCCGCACGGAGAAACCCGAGGAGAGGGCCGCGGAGGAGCGCCTGAAGGTGGTGATCCGGTACGAGCAGGCCAAACAGATCATGGGGGAGGGGAAGGACAAGGACGCCGCCTCCCTCCTGCGGCTTCTGGTGAAGGATCATCCCGAATTCGTCTCCGCCTGGGTCCTCCTGGGGGAGATCCTTCACCGGGATAAGGAGGACGAGAAGGCCGTCGGCGCGTGGCAGGAAGGGTTCCTGGCCACCCGGTCCGGCGTCCTCCTTCACAAGATCGAGGACCTCTTCCTGGAGAAGGAACAGCCCGAAGCCGCGCTCGAGGTCATCAACCAGATGCGCTTCAAGGTGCAGAGGGACATCATTCCCCGGTTTTTCCTGGGGCGGCTCTACTACCGGCTGGAGATGATGGAGGAGGCCTACCGCTTTCTGGGCAACCTCCGCACCGCCGCCCCCCACAGCGCCGTCCTCCATTATCTGCTGGGGAGCATCGAGGAGCGGATGGGCAAGGGCAGCCAGGCCGCGGGCTCGTACAAACGGGCCATCGTCAACCTGGCCCCCGTCCAGAACGAGTATTTCTGCTTCTCCTGCTCCACGCCCCAGCGGGATTGGAGCGACCGCTGTCCCAAGTGCCGCGCCTGGAACAGCGTGGAGATCAATTTCAAGGAAGAGATCCGGGAGGACGAGCTGGGGCTCAAGGTCTCGCCCATCGCCAACCCGTTGTTTTAACCCATGCTCCACTGCGTCCTGGCCCCCGATCTGCCGGTCCTGATGGAGAAGGTGCAGGGCGTCCTGGGGGGGTTGAGGATGCGCAAGGCGGACCTCAAGACGTACCGGGTGGACGCCGAGACGGACCTGTCGGAGATCCCCGCGCGCCTCAAGAGCATCAACCTTTTCGGCGACGCCTATATCTACTACCTCCCCTGGCTGGATGCCGCGCGGTTCGACGCCGGCTTCTTCAGTGAGCTTCTGGCGTGGGCCCAGGGAGGAGAGTTTCACCACGCCTTCGTCTTCGGGGTCACCGAGCCCTTCGACCATCCGCTGTGGGAATTCCTGGAGGGGCGCGCCCGTCTCCACAAGGCGGGGGCGGTCCGCAAGGAGGAGGAGTGGGCGGAATTCGGCGGCGAGGTCGTGGAAAGGGTTCTGGCGGCCCGGGGCAGGCGGATCGCCGGCGACGCGCGCAAGGAGCTGCTCAAGCGCTGTTTCCTCAATCCCGACCGCCTCCGCAGCGAAACGGAGAAACTGTGCGACTACGTCCCCGGGGAGGCCATCGCCCTGGCGGCCGTGGAAAAGGTGGTCGGCGACGAGCATTTCGACGAGTACGGGCTCTCCCATGCCCTCCAGGAGCGCGATCCCCGCCGGCTGTTGAAGGAGATCGGCCGCCAGTTGGACCGGGGGGACCCGCCGCCGAGGATCCTGGGAGCGCTGGCCTCCGAGCTGCGCTTTTACCTGCTCATGAAGGCGGCCATTCCCAAGGAGGACCAGGTGCTGGACCCGCGGCAGTTCGTCCAGAGGATCTTCCCCAAGATCCAGCCCCTCGCGAAATCCTTTGCGGCGGTGGACGACAAGTACGGCCGCCGGTTCAAGAATCCCTGGGGCCTGGCCCACGCCTACCGCGCCATCGCCCGATACACCCGGCGCGACCTGGTGCGCCTGATGAAGGCGCTGGCCCACGCCAACCTCATGACCCGCGAGGGGGTGAACCCGAGGGAGTTGATGCACGAGATCGCCTTTCTCCTGGGGCCCGCGGCCCGGGAATGAATTCGGGCGGCGGCGGCGCTGATGCCGCCGCGAACGAGCGCCTGAGGCCATTCCGGATTTCGCACGAATTCCCACCTGCAAGGTCGCAGAGGGCCTCGTCCGCTTTGTGTTGCTCGGCCGGACTTTCTCGGCGTAAGGCACGACAACGCCATCATCGGTTGCGGTCCATCCAAGGGCCTGAGCGTCTTTGCGCGGCCCCTTGCATGCGACAAACAATGAACAATCCGGGCTGAGCGACGGCCGGGAGCGGGGCATGGCGGAGGGTCCGCGATGGAGGGCCATGCCCATGGGGGAACGGCGAAGATTGCCACATAAGTGCAATGAACGCAATGAGATGCAGTGTCAACCCACCCATGCCGGCCCTCAGATGGTGATCTGGGTCGTCCGGTATGGCGCCTCCTCCGTCCGAAGCGGAAGCCCGGCCGATGTCCTTGGGCGCAGGGAGTGATATAATTCACAACCCAAGTCCCTTTACTTTAAGGAGAACCGGATATGAAAAACGTGTTGGTGCTCGGCGCCGGCCTGGTCGCCCGTCCGCTCCTGCGCTACCTCCTCACCCATTACGACCACCGGGTTCTGGTCGCCACCCTCGACGTCCCCCGGGCCAAGCAGTTGATGGGGGAGCACCCCCGCGGCTCGGTCGTCCACCACGATGTCACCGACCTGGCCCGGACCACGCCGCTGGTGGCCGAGGCGGACATGGTGGTCAGCCTTCTGCCGGCCGAGTTCAACGTTCCCGTGGCCAAGCTCGCCATCGACCTGCGCACGCCCATGGTGAACACCTCCTACGCCTCGTCCGAGATGTGGGCCCTCGACGCCCAAGCGCGGCACGCCGGTGTCGTCATCCTCAACGAGATGGGGCTCGACCCCGGCATTGACCACATGTCGGCCATCGCCCGGATCCACGAGATCAACCTCGGCGGCGGCCGCGTGACCAAGTTCCTGAGCTGTTGCGGCGGCTTCCCCGCCCAGGACGCCAATACCAACCCCTGGGGCTACAAGTTCTCCTGGAACCCCCGGGGGGTCCTGCGCGCCGGGACCCAGCCCGCCCGGTTCCTCCGGAAGGGGACCGTTGTGGAGGTCGAGGGCGGCGGCGCCGTTTTCGATCATTCCTGGCCGTTGGAGGTCCGGGGCCTCGGGACCTTCGAAATGTACCCCAACCGCGACTCCCTCAAGTACATCCCGCTCTACGACCTGGAGGGGGTGGCGGGGATGTTCCGCGCCACCCTGCGCTACCCCGGCTGGTGCGCCACCATGCGGGCCATCCGTCTCCTCGGCTTTTTCGAGACGGAGCCGATGGACTGGCCCGAAGGGACCACCTTCCTGGACGTCTCCACGCGGCTGCTTCCCCGGGAGAACGGCCCCTTGTCCGCGCGCATCGCGGGCTTCCTGGGCATCTCCCTCGACTCGGAGGAGATGGCCCGCCTCGAATGGGTGGGGTTGTTCTCCGACCGTCCCATCGACACCACCCGCAGTTCGCCCCTGGACATCCTCCTGGCGCGCATGCGGGCCCTGATGATGTACAAGACCGGGGACCGGGACCTGGTGGCCATGCAGCACATCTTCAACGTGGCCTACCCCGACGGCTCTTCGGAGGAGATCCACTCCACCCTGGTCAAGACCGGGGAACCCTGGGGGGACACCGCCATGTCGCGCACCGTCTCCCTCCCGGCCGCCATCGCCGTCCGGCTCATCCTCGACGAGGGGATCCTGGCCGAGGGGGTGCAGATCCCCATCCTGCGCGAGATCTACGAGCCGGTCCTCAAGGAACTGGGCGAGTACGGCGTCAAGATGGAGGAGACCCGCGTCCGGACCTTCCACGGCCCGCTCGATTGAACGGTTCCGCTTGTCCGGAAGAGTTCCAGGGGCGGACGGCGGTCCGCCCCTTCTATCGTGAAGAAGGGGAGCGGCGCTTGCGGACGGGCCGGAATTCCCTGGACCGCTTTTTCCTGTGGAGGGTGATGACGTACCGGTGGACCTCGTCGCGGACCTTCATCAGCAGCAGCAGGGCCGGATCGTCTTTGGGGAGCGCCAGCGGTTTGCGCGTTCCCGCGAAGTAGAGGGTCTCCTCCTCCTTGGCCAGGCCGGCCAGGGGGAGGTCGGCTCCCGCCTCCTTCATGGCCCCGTGCGCCGCCTCCACCTGCCCCTTGCCGCCGTCGATGAGAAGGAGGTCGGGGAGGATGTGCCCCTCCTTCATGCCCCGCTCCAGCCGCCGTTTCACCACCTCCGCGACGGCGCCGAAGTCGTCGCGCGGGTCCTCGGTGTGGAGGAGGAACGCGCGATAGCCCTTCTTGACGAACCTGCCGCTCTCGAAGCGGATCAGGCCGCCGTAGCGGGCCTTCCCCTGCAGATGGGAGATGTCCACCGCCTCGATGACGGCGGCCCGCTCCAGCCCCAGCGCCTCCCTCAGCTCCTTCATCCCCCCCTGCGGGAAGCGGCGGGTGAAGGCCTGACGGGCGTTCTCCACCGCCAGGTCGAGTTTGGCCTTCTCGTCGCCCCGCCGGGGGACCTTCATGCCCACCGTCCTGCCCCGCTTTTCCTTCAGGAATTGCAGGACCCGCTCCCCGGCGTCCAGGGCGGCCGGGGCCAGGATCAGCGGAGGGATGTCGGGGTTGGCGAGGTAGTACTGCGGCAGGACCTCCGTCAGCAGTTCCTTCGCGGAACCCACGGCGGCGTCCTCGAAAAAATACTCCCGCTTCCCCAGCAGGAGGCCGCGGCGGTAGGGGAGGACCGTCAGCGCCCAGTGGCGCCCCTCGCGGTGGAGGCCGAAGACATCGCGGTCGCCGGTGCCGGTGTCCTGCACCTCCTTCTTCTCCAGCAGTTCCGCCAGGTGGGTGTAGATCCCCTTGAGGGCTTCCGCCTCCTCGAAGCGCAGATCGGCGGCCTTGCGGGCGATCTTCCGCTTCAGGTCATCCAGCAGTTTCCGGTCCCGCCCCTCCAGAAACAGGAGGGCCTGCTTGACCGCCCGGCCGTACTCGGCTTTGTTCGTGAGGCCCGGGACGCAGGGGGCCAAACAGCGGCCCAGGTGGTAGTAGAAACAGGGGCGCGTCCGGGGGCGGCTGAAGTCGAGGTTGCAGACGCACAGGCCGAAGGCCTGCTGGACGAATTTCAGCGTCCGCCGGCCGCGCCGGGCCGGATAGAAGGGGCCGAAATAGCGGTTCTTCCCCTCCATCACGTGGCGCGTGTACCGGATGCGCGGGTATTCCTCCTCCGTGGTCACGACCAGATAGGGATAGGTCTTGTCGTCCTTGAGGTCGATGTTGAACGGCGGCTGGTGCTTCTTGATGAGGGTGTTCTCCAGCAAGAACGCCGCCCCCTCGCTGGAGGTGAGGATGGCGTCCACCCGGACCGCCCGAAGGAGCATCTCTTCCTTCCCATAGCCGGCCCCGTGCGCCAGGTGCCCCTGGATCCGCTTACGGATGTTCTTGGCCTTCCCCACATAGAGCACCTTCCCCCCGGCGTCCAGCCAGAGGTAGACGCCGGGGGAGTCGGGGAGGGTGGGGAGGAGGGTGGGGGAAAGGACCATATAATAGGGACTGTCTCTATTTCTTCGAGATGTGAATTCCCGCAGGATCACCCTCTCGCCTTAAGAAAAACATCCTCTCAAGGCCGGGCCGGGCCGAGCTATGAAAATCCGATTTATACCGGCTTATCATGTGTGGTCAAATGCTAATTGCCATCGTTGGATGATTCAGTTATGAGATCGGAAATGACAAACCATTCAGTATTGTATGAAATCTTGCCTGAAACGCCATGGGCTGATTTAAGTAAGGGCACGCTGATATTGCCCGAAATCTCGGCCCGATAGCCAAGGTCGTTTCCTATTACAAACTCGATCGCAAATGATACTGCATTATCCTTAAAGACTTGAGAGGGATCAGGGGAAATCGAAAGCGAGTACCATCCGCTCGCGCCATCACCATGCTCAGACTCTCTGAATAGGAAATCCATAGGAATCTCCGATACGGCTAATTTTCGGAAGAAGAATTTTCGCGAAATTGTGCTCGTATAGCCGTTGATAGCATAATTTAGTGTCAAACAATGGGTAGCATTGGTTTCCTTTGCTGCCACAAGAGTGCCTGCTGGTTGCATCAGAGAATCAAGATCGTTCTTGTATTCACGTGAGTGTCCGCATCCGGATGATATTGCAGCAAGGGCAGACAAGGCCATCAATCGCTGGCCCAGACCAAATCCCATATTAATGTGCTCCTCTACCAGACAGCACGGCTGGAATAGTCTTCAATAAAATCCAGAAATCGAGTTTGAGCGACCAGGTGTCGATGTACTCGAGATCGAGTTTCATCCAGGTGTCGAAATCCAGCTTGCTCCGGCCGGAGATCTGCCAGAGGCAGGTGAGGCCGGGGCGCATGGAGAGGCGGCGGCGCTGCCAGCGCTGATACTTCTCCACCTCCTCCGGGACGGGGGGGCGGGGGCCGACCACGGCCATCTCGCCCTTGAGGACGTTCCAGAACTGGGGCAGCTCGTCGAGGGAGAATTTCCGCAGGATCCATCCCACGCGGGTGACGCGGGGGTCGTCGGAGGCCTTGAAGGCGGGGCCGTCCATCTGGTTGAGGTGGGCCACCTCCCCCTTCCTCGTTTCCGCGTCGGCCCGCATGGAGCGGAACTTGAGGATGGTGAACCGGCGGCCGTTAAGGCCGCACCGCGTCTGCCGGAAGAGAACGGGGCCGCGGGAGTCCAGTTTGACGGCTAAAGCGATGAGGACGAAGAGGGGGATCGACAGGATCAGGATCAACGACGCGAAGAGGAGGTCGAAGGCCCGCTTGGCCGCCAGGTCGAGCACGGCGGTGGGGATGCGGGTGAAGGTGAGGAGCGGAACGCCCTGCACCGTCTCCAGGTGGAGCCGCGAGTGGACGCGGGGGAAGATGTTGAGGGCCACGCGGGTGTTGATCCCCAACTCCTGGCAGAGGGTGAAGACCGCTTCGAGTTCCTCCAGTTTCTTCCGGGAGACGACGACGATGACGTCGTCCACCACCCGTTCATGGAGGATCCGGGGAATGTCCTCGATCTCGCCCAGGACCGCGGCCTCGGTCTGATGGCCGTCGGAAACGAACCCCAGGATGTTGAACCCCCAGTGGGCGTTGCGGCGGAACATCTCGGCCATCTCCAGGGCGCGGGTGCCGTTCCCCACGATGAGGAGGTTGCGGAAGTTGAATCCCCTCGACCGCGCCCACCGGGCGGTGAGGCGGATGGCCAGCTTGGCCCCGGCCAGGAGGAGGAAGTTGATGGCCAGGAAGAGGAGGACGAAGGGGCGGGAGACGAAGGTCCACTTGAATAAGTAGAGGACGGCGAAAAAGAGGCCTCCGCCGGCCAGGACCACCTTCGCCACCTGCCCCACCTCCTGGAGGAGGGTGAAGGTGCGGTGGCTGCGGTAGATACGGAAGTGCTGAAGGAGTACGGTCCAGGACAAGGCCGCCCAGAGCAGGGGACCAACATACTGTTTCAGCGGATAGAGCCCCAGGGGAAGCGATTCGGGGAAGAGGAGGGGAAGGAGCGAGTCCCTCAGGAGATAGGCGAGGATGAAACTGAACAGGGTGATCCCCAGGTCGAAGAGGAAGATGAAGCCGGAGATCATCCGCGCCTTGGCCTTCAGCATGGGGTCACGCCGTCAAGTTCTCCACCAGGTTTCGGTAGGCCGCCTTCACCTTGTCCCACGAGTATCGTTCCCGGGCCCGCTCGCGGGCCCGCAGGCCCATTGCGCGCACCGCGTCGGGATGGGCCTCGCACCAGAGGTAGGCGCGGGTGAGGGAGGCGGGGTCGGCGGCGTCGAAATAGACCGCCTCCTCCCCGGCCACCTCCTCGTTCTGGGGGTTGCGGTGGAGGAGAATGGCCCGCCCGGCGCCCATGGCCTCCACGAGGGCGGGATGGGTGCCCCCCACTTCCGACGCCTGGACCACGGCGAAGGCGTTGTTCAGCAGTTCGTGGTAGCCGTTGCCGTAGATGGCCCCGGGCATGAGGACGCGCGGGCCGGCCAGGGTGCGGAGGCGTTCCACGAAATGGCGGTTGTAGGGGTTGTCTCCCACGACGACCAGCTTGCGCTCGCCCGGCAGGCCGGTGAACCCGCGGATGATGGCCTCGGGGTTGTTCTCCGGTTCGAGGCGGCCGACGAAGAGGTAGTAGTCGCCCACCTGGAGGCCCAACTGCTCCAGGGTGCCCAGCCCCTCGGCGGCGGGCAGTTCGTGGCCGTAGGGGATGAAGACGGCCTCCTTGCCGTATTTTTCCTTGTAAAAGGTCCGGATCACTTCGGCGTCGGCGATGAGGACGGTGGAGAGGCGCGTCGCCAGCCAGGAGGAGAATCGGTAGGCGAGGCGGCCCAGGAGGTTCCATTTGCGCCGCTCCCACTCCAGGCCGTCCACGTTGAAGACCACCTTCACGCCGCCGATGCGGAGGGGGATGCAGAAGAGGGCGTTGATGGCGTTGCAGACGATGGCCACCCGGGGCCGGTGGAAAAAGAGGTGGGGGAGGCAGAAGAAGGTGTGGGAGACGGTGTCCAGGTATTTGGTGGGAAGGGCGGGCGGATGGACGATGCGCACGCCGCGATACCATTTGATCGAGGAGGGGACGAACCGCTTGCGGGCATAGACCGACACCTGGTACCCCTTGAGGGCCAGGGAGGGGGCGATGTTCTCGACCAGGGTCTCGAACCCCCCGTAGCGTGCCGGGATCCCCCGGGTGCCTAAAATGGCGATCTTCGCTTTGGGCATAGGAAGCGGGAAAGTATACCCCAGCCGCCGATTTTTTTCCGCCCCAGCGTGTGCCGGCGCCACCGCAGGGACGACGGAAACGATCGCCACGCATAGGCGTAGGATTGCAGGGAGGAACGCTCGGCCAGGAGGCAGTAGGCCAGGATCCCCGCCTCATAAGGGAGGATGAACGGCAGGAGGACGAGGCCCAGGAGGGGATGGACGTTCTTGACCAGGAGGAGGTACCGGTTCTTCAGCGAATGGTAATTCAGTTCCGGCGGCAGGGTCTTCCGCCGCTCGGGGAGGACACGGCGCTCATGCCAGGCCGCCAGCGAGGGCTCGTAGAGGCAGTCCCAGCCGCGCCACTGGAGGCGGAAGGCCAGGTCGGCGTCCTCGCGGTAGGCGAAAAAGCGCTCGTCCAGGACCTCGCCCTCGAGGGCCGCATCCATCAGCGCCAGCCGCCGGCAGAGGGCCGCCGCGCCGGTGGCGCCGAAGACCAGGGCAGGGTCGTCAAACTGCCCGCGGTCGGCCTGGCCGGAGCCGCGGTCGCGATGGCGGAAGAAGAGGGTCCATTCGATGCCGGCCGAATCGATCACGGTAAGGGGCTCCAGGGCGTCCCCTTTTGCCCGCAGGATCTTGGGAGAGACCATCCCGATGGGATGGGGGGAGCATTGTTCCAGGATGGTCCGGGCCCGCTCGTGGAAATCGAGGGGGAGGCGGGCGTCGGGATTGAGGAGGAGGACCCAGTCCCCGGCGGTTTCCCCCAGGAGGGCGTTGATCCCGGCGGCGAAGCCGGTGTTTTGGGGCGCCTGCCGCCACGCAAGGGTGGGATGCATCTTCAACAGGGATACGGTCCCGTCGGTGCTGGCGTTGTCGAGGAGGCGCACCTCGTGGAACGGGAGGGTCTGGCCGAGAACCGCATCCAGGCACGCGCCGAGGGTCCGGGCGCTGTTATGGGTGACGATGCAGACGGAGACGGTCACCATGTCCACGCCTTGAATGCCAGCCCCGGTCCGACACGCCCCCGCAGAAAACGGAGGAGGAGCCCGAACGAGAGGACGGCCTTGACCGCCACAACCGCCGGCGCGGAATGGTGCTTTCGGAAGTAGCGGACGCAGTTCCTGCCGTAGAATCCGAAAAAGCGGGAACGCCCCAGACTCCGGGCCACCGTCCCCGCACGGTGCCGCACCGTCATTTCCGGGCGGCACTCGGCGCGCCAGCCCCGTCGGCGGACGCGGGCGAAGAGGTCCACGTCCTCGAACCAGGCGGGAACGAAAGCAGGATCGAACCCCTCCAGTTCCAGGAACCGCTCGCGGGAGAAGAGGAGCGCGGCCGCGGCGGGCTGTTCCACCTCAAAGGCGACCTCCGGCACCGGTTGGTAATAATGATCCTCGCTTAGGGCATTGCCCGGGAAGGCCTGGGGCATCCCCAGGAAGTCCCAGGCGAAACGCCCCACGGTGGGGAGCCGGCGGTTCTGGAAATAGCCGGGCGGGTCGATGAGGGGGCAGGCGGCGGCGATGTCTCCGCGGACGGCGTCGGTCAGCGGGTCGAGGGGGCCGGTGAACTCCAGGTCGGGATTGGCCAGGAAGAGGTAGGGGGCCCGGCTCGCCCGCGCGCCGAGGTTGCAGGCGGGGCCGAACCCGATGTTGGATGCCTGCGGCAGGTAGAGGTCCCGGGGACCCAGGGGGAAAACGACCCCGTGGCCGGGCGAGTTGTCCACAAGGATGAAATGGCCCTCGCGGAACGGCCGGTGCGCCCGCGCGCTGCTCAGCAGGCGCAGGACCTCGGCCTCCGTGTGGAAGTTGACGGTGACGATGCCGACGCGGGGAGCCCCTGGTTCCGTCATGGATGATCTCTGTATCATTATACTTTGGAAGCAGTTTAATCGTTGCAGGGGTGCCCGGGATCCGCCCTGATCAATGGCTCGATCGGGGATGGAACGGAAGTAATGGATAGACCCGTAAAGCGAGGAGGGGATGGCGTCGAAGCAGTTTGAGATCGGCCCGGAGGATCCGCCAGGGATGGCGCAGGTAGAGGGACAAGCCGAAATTGCGCAGAAGCGTCCAATGGCGGTTGCGCATCAGGAGAAACGGCCGCTTCCCCCCCAACCGCGCAGCCGACTGCGAGCCGAGGTGCTTAACTTGCACTCCTGTATCAGCCTTCAGCCTCCATCCTTCGGCCTTCAGCCTTAAACAAAGGTCCACATCCTCATAGTAGGCGAAGAACCGCGGTTCCAATCCGCCGGCCTTCCGCACGGCCTCGGTCCGCAGCAGGACGGCGGTGAAATTGAGGAGGGGGTCGGCGGGGGGCTCCGCGCGCTCCTGGGCTTCGAAGTTCCGGTCGAATCCCACCCCGGCCGCCTGGACGCTGCCGTCGGGCCGCACCGCCACGCCGGCGACGGCGGCACAGAGCGGGTCGGTTTCCATCGGTTGAAGCAGACGGCGGGCCCAGCCCGGGGGAAGGCGGCAATCATCGTTGACGAGGGCGGCGAACGGCGTCGCCGATTCGTGCAGACCCAGTGCGCACGCCCCGGCGTAGCCGATGTTCCTGGACAGCCGGAGAAACCTCACCGCCGGGAATTTCCCCTCCAGCTCCGGCGCCTCGATGCCGTTGAGCACCGCCAGAACCGCCGCGGGGGAAGGCTCCTGCGACAGGATGGAGGCGAGGGCATCCGCCGCAGTCTCAGGGTTCCACAACGGCACAACGTAGGTGATGGCCATCGGGCTATGCTACCATAACCCCGATGTCCCTTTCCCCCTGGATCCTGTCGCCGCTGGTGTGGTTCCTTCTGCCCGGCTATGCCATCGCGCCGGCCAGGCTCCGCCGGCCGCTGCATTGCGCCAGGGTGTTGGGGATCAGCTTTCTGGTCACATCGGGACTGTCGTTGGCTTTGGCCTTCATCGGCCGTTTCAACGCAAAGCTGGTCACCGTCTTGCTTTTGATCTTTTTGCCGGCGGCGATCTGGCGCCTTTGGAAGCTGGCCGGAAACGCCGGGGGGAGGGGAAAGGCGGGAGCGCTTTTCCATGAAGCGATCCCCCCCCTGCTCCTCGCCATCGTGGTCACGCTCCTGCCTGCGTTCAGTTCCTTCAAACTTCAGATCGCTCCCGGCCAGCCCCTGCAAGGGGCATGCGACGCTGGGGTTTATGCCGCCGCGGCCAGGAACCTCGAGACCACCGGGCGATTCGACTGGAAAGCCCATGATCTCCTGCCGCCTGAAGCGCGCGCGCGGGCGCTCAGCATCCGCACGACCCCCTATCATTATCCCTGGCGGGAGACCTGGCCCGGGATCGTTCAAGTGGGGGGCAGGTTCGCCCCGCAGTTCTTCCCCCTTTATCCCGTGTGGCTTTCGCTGTTCGGTTCTGCGTTCGGCGGCCATGCGATCTTCTGTTTGAACCTCCTGGCCCTGGCCCTGGCATTGTTTTTTTTGAGCGTCCTGGCCCGTTCGTTCCTGCCCTGGCGGTACGCGCGGTTATCCCTATTGGTCCCGGCGCTGGATCCAGGGGTCGTCTATTTTTTGGATCATCCGTTGTCGGAGATCTTCCTCGCCTTCGTCTTCACCGCCATGCTGGCCTTTCTGGTCTATGGATTCCGGTACCGCATCCGTTCCTTGCTCATCCTCTCCGCCTGCTTCCTGGCCGCGGGGATGGCGACCAAATACATGGCGTGGTTCCTGCTGGTCCCCCTGGCCATGCTCTGGGTCCTTGCGGATCAAAAGGGTTGGCTGGCCCGATGCTTCGGCGTCCCCCTGCTGGCGGCCGCAGTGTTCCCCGCGGCCTGCCTGGCGCTCTGGAATTACCCCCATTTCCTGAACCATTTCATGCCCCGGGAGCGGCTCGTTCAAGCCGCAGGGTTCGCTTTGGTGCTGGTGTTGGCATGGGGGCTGAGCAGGGCCAAGACCGTGCAGCACCGGCTCTCCCCGGCCGTCGGCGCTCTGTTCACGGTTGCGGTGCTTGTTTTCCTGTTCGTCCTTCCGGGCCCCGCCGAGCGGGGCGAGGAGAACGTCCTGCCGGAACTGGCCTGGTACACCGGCTGGGGCTGGTTGGCCCTTGCCTTCATCGGATGCTGGGTCCTGCTGTACCGGAAGGGGAGAGACGCCAAGCCCGTGCTGATCTTCTTCTTCATGATGCTGGCCGTGGCGTTCGCCGGAACGGCGGACAATCCCCTCCATCCGTTCGCTTTCCGCAGGCACATCCCCGTCCTCGTGCCGTTGATCGGTCTCCTGTCGGCGGTCGGCCTGCATTGGCTCCGGCGGCTGGGGACCATCATGGTGTCGGGAATCGTGCTTCTGGCCGTCGCCCCCCCGTTGGTTCTTGGCACAGCGATGATGACGGCAGGGGAAGGGAAGGGATTTCTTCCCTTGCTGACGAGGGTTTCAGAAGAACTGCCCGACCCTCCCGTCTACGCGCTGGATGACGCGGACTGGCTGGCCTCCCAGGCACAGTTGCTGAAAGGGAAACGGGTCTACCCTCTCCATATGGGAGACGCTGAGGGGCTCGATGCCTATCAGGCCTTCGCGCGAGGCGGCGGAAGCGTGAAGGTCCTGACGGGCCAGGTCCTGCCGTACGATAATCTCCTTGAGTGGTCCGGCGGGATCCAGCACTTGAGGCCGGAGCGCAATCGGCGGCCGTCCGTCATCGAGTCCCGGCAGGTGCGTCTCTTCCTTTACGGCATCCCGCTCGAGAAGACCCGGGTGGGGGGGCGGCTGGAGGTGGGGGGGGATGACTTCGGGCGCGTCGCGGGATTCTGGGCGCCCGAGCGGGACGGGGAGCGGCCTTTCCGATGGAGCCGGCAGTGGTGCCACTTCATCCTGGAGACCCAGGGGCGCCTCGTCCTGGCCATGAATGCCTCGGGGCATCCGGAAAATCCCGTCCCATTCCGGATATACCTCGGAAAAGGGCTGATCGCCGAGAGTTTCGCGACCCCGGGATGGAAGGAATACGCCTTCGATCTCCCTCCCGCTGGCAGAAAAGGCNNCTCGTGACCCACTCCTTCCAGCCCCTCCCGGATGCGAGGGACCTGGGATTAATGGTCTCGGAAATCCGTACTCATTAATAATCAGGATCAGGAGTGGGGTTTCGAACGCCCCGTATCGCGTCATCCTCACGACGAACCGCAGGAGGATCCATGAAGGGGATAAAGGCGATGATCAAGAGCCGGAAGGCCAAAGTGCAACAAAATCAGATAGATGGCCATCACCCCCTAAAGCGCAATATCCCTCTTGACAAACCCCCGTTTTGGGGCTATACTATGCAAGGATAACCTGAATAGCCTTGAAAAAAAGGCCTGTGGTTATTATCTTCCAATCGCATGAATTGTTCTTTGAAAACCAAACAGGAAACTTGAGACGAACCTTCGGTTTGTTTTGCCAGTAATTAAATCAGTCCTCTGACTGAAGACAACGCTCTTCTCCGGAAGGGCTTGAGAATTTCAATTGGAGGGTTTGATCCTGGCTCAGAG
>DCVK01000067.1 GCA_002335385.1 Candidatus Aminicenantes bacterium UBA2190 | reverse complement strand
ATACACAACTTTCGATCATATCTCAAGTCCCCGCCAGGGGATTCGAATTTTGAATTTGGAATTTATTTGGAATTTGGTGCTTGGGATTTGGAATTTTAGTCTTACGATTCCCTCTGTTCTTACCGTCAACCGTAGACCGTCCACCGTAAACCGATTACTTTCATCACCTGCTATCACTGCCACTATTTTCCACTTGCCAAACCCCGCCGATAATACTAAAATGGCATCTTCAAAATAAGGAGAATCTCTCATGACTGGCAATATGAAGGCGCTGAGAAAAATGCACTCCGGCCCCGGGCTGGAGATGCAGCAGGTCAAGATCCCCGCCATCAAGGGCAACGAAGTGCTGATCCAGGTCCGCAAGCGGGCCATCTGCGGCACCGACCTGCACATCTACAAATGGGACGAGTGGTCGCAGAACCGCATCAAGCCCCCGGTCACCACCGGCCACGAGTTCTACGGCGAGATTGTGGAGGCCGGCGCCGACGTGCGCCACTACAAGGTGGGGGACCTGGTGACCGCCGAGATGCACGTGGTCTGCCACCAGTGCTTCCAGTGCCGCACCGGCAACGCCCACCTGTGCGAGAACGTGGTCATCCTCGGCGTCGACGGCGACGGCTGCTTCGCCGACTATATCGCCGTGCCCGAGTCCAACCTTTGGCGCGTGCCCAAGGGCATCGACCCGGAGTGGGCGGCGATCTACGACCCCTTCGGCAACGCCGTGCACACGGTCATGGCCGGGGCCACCGTGGGCAAGACCTTCCTCATCCTGGGCGGCGGGCCCATCGGCATCGCCGCCATCCCGGTGTGCAAGGCGGCCGGGGCCTCCCTGGTCCTGCTCAGCGAGGTGATGCCCTTCCGCCAGGAGCTGGCCGGAAAAATGGGCGCCGACCGCGTCATCGATCCCTCCCGGGAGAACGTGGAGGAGATCGTGCGCGCGGCGACCGACGGGCAGGGCGTCGACGTGGTGCTGGAGATGTCGGGCCACCCGGCGGCCATCGCCCAGGGTTTTCGCTCCATCCGCAAGAACGGCCGCTATTCGCTGCTGGGCATCCCGGCCAAGCCGCTCAGCCTCGACCTGGCCAGGGACGTCATCTTCCCCGGCATCACCGTCCAGGGCATCAACGGCCGGCGCATGTACGACACCTGGTACCAGATGGACGCCCTGCTGGTCTCGGGCAAGGTCGACCTGGCGCCGCTGATCACCCACCGCTTCCCGATGCAGGATTTCAAGCGGGCCTTCGAGATCGGGCTCTCGGGCAATGCCGGCAAGATCATCCTGGAGTAGGCTCGGCGGGCCGCCGGGCCGCCGTCCCCGCGGGGGACCCGCCGGAGGCCGATGAAGCTCTCGGTCATCCTGGTCATCAGCCACGAGCCGGCGCCGGTCATCCAGGACGCCCTGCGGTCGGCCCTCGCCAGCGAGGCGTCCTTTCCCTTCGAGATCATCGTCGTGGACAACGCCGCCGCCGATGTCGAGGCCAAGCTGAAGCCCTTCGCGGGCGGGATCCGCGTCCTGCACAACGGCGAGAACCTGGGCTTCACCCGCGCCAACAACCTCGGGGCGGAGATCGCCCGCGGCGAATACCTGCTCTTCCTCAACAGCGACACCCGGGTCTTTCCCGACACCTTCTCGCGCCTGGTCGGGTTCGCCGACGGCGAGCCGCGGGCCGGGGCGGTCGGGCCGCTGGTCCTCAACCCCGACGGCTCGTTCCAGCTTTCCTACGGCGCCCCCCTGTCCCTGTTCTCCGAGTTCCGGCAGAAGGCGTGGGCCACGCCCGCTTCCAAAAAAGTCGACCCCGCTGCGCTGAAGACGCGCGAGGTCGGCTGGGTCAGCGGCTGCTGCCTGCTCACCCGGCGCGGATTTTTCCCGGGCGGCAAGGTTTTCGACGAGGGGATCTTCCTCTATTTCGACGACAGCGAGCTGTGCGCCCGGCTGCGGCGCGAGGGCAGGCGGGTTTTCTTTTTCCCGCCGGCGCGCATCGTCCATCTCGGCGGCGCCAGCGTCAGCGCCATCCCGGCGCGCACCGCCGTCGAGTACCGCCGCAGCCAATTGCACGTCTACAGGAAGCACTTGCCCAAGTGGCAACTGGCGGCACTCAAGATGTATCTCTCGTTGAAATATCGCTGGCGGCTGTTCCGTTCAAGCGATGAGAATGAGAGCGAGGCGGCAGCTCAGATCCTGGAGCTACTGAAAAAGTAACCGGGACTCGGCAGACGGCGGACGGTGTACGGTTGACGGTTAAAAAAAACAGGAATCGGAAGACTTAAATTCCAAATCCCAAGCACCAAATTCCAAATAAATTCCAAATTCCAAATTCGAATGACCCAAACAAAGATCCTGAAGGAGCTTTCGTTTTGGTAATTGGAATTTGGTGCTTGGAATTTGTTTGTTATTTGGAATTTGTGATTTGGAATTTTAAGTCCTATTGATAACCTTTTTCCACCTTACACCTTCCGCCCTGCGCCTTACGCCAAGTTCCTTTCTTCCTCGTCACGCGTCAAGCGTTATCCCCATGCTGGGACCTTCGAGCGCGTCACGATATTCCGTTCAAGTCACTGCACTCCCATTTCCTTCAACAGCCTTTGGGCATTGCTGAACTGGTCCAGCGACCACAGGATGAAGCGGGCGTCGACGCCGATGGAGCGGCTGTAGGACGGGTCCCAGGCGAAGTCGTTGATCGTCGCCTCGTAGACGCGGTCGAAGTTCAGGCCGATGAGCTCGCCGCGGGCGTTGAAAACCGGCGAGCCCGAGTTGCCCCCGGTCGTGTCCATGTCGTAGAGCATGGCCACCGGGACGTCGCCGAGCGCCGGATGGGCATAGGCGCCGTGGGCCTTGGCCGCGGACAGGTCGATGAGCTTCTGCGGCGCGCTGAAATCTTCCACTCCCGGGTTGGCGGCCGTCTTTTCGACGATGCCGCTCAGCGTGGTGAAGGGCTGCATGTGGACGGCATCGGCCGGTGAATAGCCGCGCACGCGGCCATAAGTGAGGCGCAGGGTGCTGTTGGCGTCGGGAATGAACTCGGTGCCCTGCTGTTCCTTCTTGGCGTCCACCAGCTGCGCCAGCAGCGGGTCGAGGACACCCTTCTCGCGCTTGCCGGCCTCGCGCATTTCGCGGTAGTCGGGATAAAGGGCGAAGGCCAGGCGGATGAAGGGGTCGTCCAGGGCGCGCAATTCGGCGCTGGTCTTGCGCAGCCAGGCGCTGACCACGGCCGGGTCCTTCAGTTGTGTCCCGGCGAAGGCCTTCTCCAGGAATTCCGCCAGGGCTTTTTCGGGGTCGCCCTGTCCGGCCAGGTCGCGGACGGCGGCGATGGCCTCCCCCTCGGGCAGGGCGGCGGCCCGGCGCAGCAGCTCTCCGAGCACCGCCTTTTCGGCCGGCTCGTAGTAGTTGCGCAGGGCCAGGGTCATCTGCTGTTCGCTGCGCTCGAAGTTGCGGTCCATGTAGGCCTCCTCGCGCTGCGTGTCCTTCTTGGCCCGCTCGACCGAGGCCTCGCAGATGGCGAAGGCGTTGCCCATGATGATCGAGTAGCGCCGGCTGACCAGGTTGTCCAGGGCCGTGTCGCGGCTCGCGCGCCGGCGCATGTCGGCGTAGGCGCGGTCGAGCCGGGCGAACAGGCCGCCGAATTTCCTTTGGCGCCCGGGGTCGGCGTTGATGAAGCGCTGCAGCTCGGCCTCCTGCTGCTGGCGCCGCTCCGCCAACCCCAGGTTCTTCAGCCCCTTGAGCTGGCCCTCGCTGCGCTTGACGGAGTTCCACAATCCCTGCAGCGAGGCGGAGAGCTTGATGGCCGTATCGCGGTCCGTCGCGCTCATCTTCTCCTTGAGGGCGATGATCCAGCGGCCGAGATCGACGGCGGCCGGCAGGCGCACTTCCTCCTCGTACGCCAGGTAGTGCGACGACTTGTGGCGGTGGGTGCTGCCGGGGTAGCCGAGGGTGAATACGAAATCATCGGCCTGGACGCCGGCGGCCGATACCTGGAAGTGCTTTTTGGGGCGGTAGGGGACGTTCTGCGGCGAATGGCCGGCGAACGAGCCGTCGGGGGCGACGTAGGCGCGCAGCAGGGCGAAATCTCCGGTATGGCGCGGCCAGGCCCAGTTGTCGACCTCGCCGCCGAACTCGCCGACGGCGCGCGGCGGGGCGTAGACCAGGCGCACGTCCTTGATGTTGGCGTAGACGAACAGCACGTAGGTCTTGCCGCGGAACATTTCCGCCACCTCGGCCCGCCGTCCGGGGCTGGCCTTCTCGACGGCGACGACCATGCGCTTGATCTTCTCCTCGATGGCCTTGCTGCGCTCGGCGTGGGTCATTTTATTCTTGAGAACCGCGAGGACCTCCCGGGATACGTCGCGGTAGGACTCGATCAGCCTCGCGGTATAGCGCGGGGCCGGAAGCTCGCCGGCGGCGTCGGCGGCGTAGAAGCCGTCGCGCAGGTAGTCGTTCTCGGTACTGGTGAGCGACTGGATGGCGCCGAAGGCGCAGTGGTAGTTGGTCAGGATCAGTCCGTCGGGCGAGATGAAGCTGGCCGTGCAGCCGCCCAGGTTGATGATGCCGTCGACCAGGCTGACGCCGCTGGGATTGTACAGCTCGCCGGGCTCGATCGCGAAGCCGCGGGAGGAAAGGTTGAGCTTGTGGATCTCGCTCAAGGGGTACATGCCCTCTTCGCCGGGGAGCATGGCAGCGAGGCCGATCAGCAGGACGATGGCGGTCAGTATGTTTTTCATGGGGTTCCTCCAAAAAACAGTGATAAGTGATAAGTGATGCGTGATGAGTGAAGAAAAAGACAAGAAAGCAAAGGCATGGCCCCTTGCCTTTACGCCCGGACCATTCTTAGAAAATCGTCCTCTGCGTTTTCTCATCACTCATCACTCATTACGCATCACTGTTTCTATTCCTGCCCGTCCCAGCAATACGTACAGAGCCGGTCCTTGGGCAGGCCGATGGACGCCACCATGTCGTCCATCAGCTGGTATTTGAGCGTGGTCAGGTGGAGGTGGCGGCGGATCCACTCCTCCATTTCGCCGTAGGCGGGGGTGGCGGCGCGGGCGAAGGGGGCCAGGACGGCGGCGCCGGAATCCCCGCCGGCCAGGCTGCGGATCGCCTTGCGCGTGGCCAGGTCCATCTCCGAGCGCGAGCGCGAGAAATTGAGGAACTTGCAGGCGTACAGCAGCGGCGGGCAGGCCGGGCGCATGTGGATCTCGGCGGCCCCGGCGTCGAACAGCCGCTGGATGGTGTCGCGCAGCTGGGTGCCGCGCACGATCGAGTCCTCGCAGAACAGGATGCGCTTGCCGTCGATCAGCTCGCGGATGGGGATCAGCTTCATGCGCGCCACCAGGTCGCGCACTTCCTGGTGCTGGGGCATGAAGCTGCGGGCCCAGGTGGGGGAGTACTTGACGAAGGGGCGCTTGAAGGGCAGGGCGGACTCGGTGGCGTAGCCCAGCCCGTGGCCGATGCCCGAATCGGGGATGCCGGCCACGTAGTCGACGGCGGCCGGGAAACGGCGGGCCAGGGCGGCGCCGCAGCGGTTGCGCACGTCCTCGACGTTGATCCCCTCGTAGGTCGACGCCGGATAGCCGTAGTAGACCCACAGGAAGCTGCAGATCTGCAGGCGCTTCTCCGGCGGCTTCAGGCCCTGCCAGCCGTCGGCGGTGATGAAGCCGACCTCCCCGGGCCCCAGGGTCTTGACCATCCGGTATTCGAGGTTGGGGAAGGCGCAGGATTCAAAGGTGACCGCCGTGGCTTCCTGTTTTTGGCCGATGATGACCGGGGTGCGGCCGAGGCGGTCGCGGGCGGCATAGATGCGGTCGCGGGTGAGGATCAGCAGCGAGCAGGATCCCTCGATCTCGGCCAGGGCGCGGCCGATGCCGGCCTCGAAGCTGTCCTCCATGTCGATGAGCGAGGCGACGACCTCGGTGGGGTTGATGTCGCCGCTGCCCATCTCCGAGAGGTGGATGCGCCGGCGGCCGAACGCCTCGCGGGCCAGCGCCTCGGCGTTGGCCACCACTCCCACGGTGACGATGGCGTAATCGCCGAGGTGGGAGCGGATGAGCAGCGGCTGGTCGTCGGTATCGCTGATGACGCCGATGCCGCTGCGCCCCGGCAGGCGGGCGAGGTCGGGATCGAACTTGGAGCGGAACTGGGTGTTCTCGATGTTATGGATGACGCGCACGAAGCCGTTGTCGTTGACGATGGCCAGGCCGCCGCGCTTTGTCCCCAGGTGGGAATGGTAGTCGGTGCCGTAGAAGAGGTCTGCCAGGCAATTGCCCTTGGCTGCCACGCCGAAGAATCCGCCCATGAGTGCTCTCCAGGTTGGTCGAGTGACGTTCGCTTGCGAGCCGGAATTCCACTTATACCAAAGCGGAGGCCGCATGTCAAAAAGGAAATCGGTTGACGGTTTACGGTGGACGGTTTACGGTAAGAGAAGATGAAATAATAAGACTAAAATTCCAAGCACCAAGCACCAAATTCCAAATAAATTCCAAATTCCAATTACCAAATGACCAAAACAAAGAAAATTCCATGCAAGGAGCGAGATATGATCGAAAGTTGTGTAT
>DCVK01000050.1 GCA_002335385.1 Candidatus Aminicenantes bacterium UBA2190 | reverse complement strand
CCGCCCAGAACCTGAAGAAGCTGAAACCGGGCGGTGACATGCAGTTTGGCGTCGACATCCTGACCAAGGCCCTGGAGATGCCCCTGAAGCAGATCGTCAACAACGCCGGCTTTGAGGGCTCGATCATCGTCGAGAAGGTGCGCAGCGGCCGCAACAAGAACTACGGCTTCGACGCGCTGAATGAGAAATACACCGACATGATCACGGCCGGCATCATCGACCCGACCAAGGTCGTGCGCACGGCGCTGCAGAACGCGGCCTCGGTCGCCGGGCTGCTGCTGACCACGCAAGGGTTGGTCGTGGAGATCAAGGAAGAAAAGGAAAACGCGCCGGCCATGCCTCCGGGCGGCGGCATGTATTAAGCACGAATAGTATCCAGGAAAAGGGCCTCGCTTGCGGGGCCCTTTTTTTTTGGCTGCGCCGCTATGATAAGATGATGGCATGAAAGAGCGCATCATGGATCCAGGACGCATTGCCCGGGCCGCCATTCCGCTCCTGCTGCTGGCAGGCCTGTGCTCGCCGCTCGGGTCGGAGACCCTGACCTACCGCGAGGTCGAAGGCGACGCCGTATCCACCCATGTCATCACCATCCTGCCCGCCGGCGAGGGATTCCGGGTCGATCTGGCCACGACCCGCAGCGAGGCCGTCGTGCGCCAGACCTTCCTCACCGCCGCCGACTTCTCCACCCGCGAGTGGTCCTTCAGCGACCCGGCGCGGCGGCTGGAGCTGGCCGCCGCCGTGCAGGGAGAGCATATCGTCCTTTCCGGCTCTTTCCGGGGAGAGAAGGTCGCCAAGCGCTTCGCTGCCGCCGGCCCGCCCTGGAACCAGCTCTTCCAGATGGGACTGGAGCCCTTCGCCCGCTCGGGCCAAAAGGGAATGGCGTTCCGTTCCATCGGCACCCAGGGGCCGGGCGAACTGAAGATCGGCAAGATGACTGTCACGCGCAAGCAGGACGAGGAGATCGAGATCGACGGCCACCCGGTTGCCGCCCGCCATTTGCGCATCTCCCTGAGCGGCATCTTGTCCATGTTCTGGCACGGCGATTACTGGTTCCGGAAGTCCGACGGCCGTTTCCTGCGCTACCGCGGCAAGAACCGCGCGGGCGGCCCGCTCGCGGTATCAGAGCTGCTCCGGGAGGAAGCCGATGAAGAAGACTAGGATCCGCTTCGCCGCCGTTGCCGCGTGGTTCCTGCTGCTGCCCCTGGCCGCGCCGCCCGCGCCCGCGGCCGGGATCGAGGTCGTCACCTCGGTGCCCGCGGAAACCGAAATTTCCCGCGCCGGTACGCGCGATGCCGCCGCGGTTTGGATGGAAATGATCACCGCGGCGCGCCGCTCGCTGGACTTCGCCGAGTTCTACCTGTCGGGCGGGGACGGCGAGGCCCTGGAACCGATCGTCGCGGCCATCCTGGCCGCCGGCCGCCGTGGGGTGCGCGTGCGCATTCTCAGTGACGCAGGCATGGCCAAGACCTATCCCGAGATCCTGGCCCGGCTCGAGGGAAATCCGGGCATCGAGACACGCCGCTTCGATTGGCGGAAGCTCAACGGCGGCATCCTGCACGCCAAGTACTTCGTCGTCGACGGCCGCCAGGCGTACGTCGGCAGCCAGAACTTCGACTGGCGGGCGCTGTCCCATATTCACGAGACCGGCCTGCGCATCCGCGATCCGCGCTTCGCCCTGGCGTTGGCGTGCGTCTTTGAGGCCGATTGGCGCTACAGCGGTGGCGATGCCGGGGCATACCGCGAACTGGCCGGGGCGTCGCCCGTCCGCTTCCCCGACGACGCCCTGCTCGTGGCCAGTCCGGCCGGCTTCAATCCGCCGGGGGTGGGGGACGCGCTGGAGACGCTGGTCGCGTTGCTGGACAAGGCGCGCCGCCGCATCACCGTGCAGCTCCTCTCCTACAGCGTGGAGGGGGGCAGGGGGGCCGGGCGCTTCGTCCTGATCGACGAGGCGCTGCGCCGGGCGGCGGACCGCGGCGTGAGCGTGCGCCTGCTGGTCTCGGACTGGAACCTGCGCCGGCCCCAGGTCGACGGCTTGCGCGAGTTGGCCCGCGTGGCGAACATCGAGGTGCGCTTCGCCGTCATCCCGCCGGCCGCGCGCGGATTCATCCCCTATGCCCGCGTCATCCATTCCAAGGTCCTGCGCGTCGATGACGATGTCAGCTGGGTGGGGACGAGCAACTGGGGCCACGATTACTTCTTCCGCTCGCGCAACGTCGAGGTCGTGGTGAAGCGCCCGGCCGTCGCCCGCGTCCTCGACCAGCTGTTTCTCTCCCTGTGGGACGGGCGGTACGTCCACAAGCTCGACCCGGACAAGGAATACCAGGTTCCCAGGATCAATTGAATCAATTGAAATACGAGACGCGTAACGCGTGACGCGTGACATGGAAGAATATAATTCCAAGCTCCAAGCACCAAATCACAAATAAATCCCAAATTCCAATGACCCAATGACCCAAACGAAGAGAAGTGGCCGGAATTGTCTAGGTTTAGGACATTGGAATTTGGAGCTTGGAATTTGTTTGGGATTTGGAATTTGTGATTTGGGATTTTAATCTTCTTTAGGGCCTGTCACTAGTTACTCGTCACTTGTCACTTTTGTCGTCGCGTCTCCTGTTGACGCTCCGTCCCATATCCTATAGAATATGGCTTCATCCAACAGGAGGATCGCAATCATGGCACGCATCGAACCGTTCCAGGGGCTCAGGCCGCGCCGGGACCTGGCCGAAAGGATCGCCGCCCCTCCCTACGACGTCCTCAGCTCCGAGGAGGCCCGCGAATTGGCCCAGGGCAACCCCTACTCGTTCCTGCATGTCGGCAAGCCCGAGATCGACTTGCCGGCCGCTACCGATCTTTATTCCGACCAGGTCTACGCCAAGGGCAAGGAAAATTTCACCCGCTTCATCAATGAAGGCGCCCTGCAGCAGGATAAGACGAAGTGTTTCTATGTTTACCAGCAGATTTGGGGCGAGCACGTGCAGGTCGGGCTGGTGGCCGGCGCCTCCTGCCAGGACTACCAGGACGACGTGATCAAGAAGCACGAGCTGACCCGCGAGGACAAGGAGCGCGACCGCCAGCGTCATATCGAAACCCTGAACGCCCAGACCGGCCCGGTCTTCCTGACCTACAGGCGAACGGAGGCCATCGACAGGCTGATCGAGAAGGCGATGGCCAAGGACGCGGAGAACAACATCTTGACCTACGACGGCGTGCGCCACATCTTCTTTGTCGTCGACGACGAGAAGTTGATCGCGGCCATCCAGGCCGAGTTCCGCAAGCTGGCCGTCCTCTATGTCGCCGACGGCCACCACCGCTCCGCCGCCGCCACCCGGATCAAGGCCGGGCGCCAGGAGGCGAATGCGAGGCACACGGGTGATGAGGAGTACAATTTCTTCCTCGCCGTCATCTTCCCCGATAACCAGATGAAGATCCTGCCTTACAACCGCGTGGTCAGGGACCTGCACGGCATGGACGCGGCCGGTTTTTTCGCCCGCGTGCGCGAGCGCTTCACCTGCGAGGAGTCGCCGGAAAAAGTCCCGGCCCGACCGCAGGAATTCGCCATGTACCTTGGCGGCAAATGGCACCGCCTGGCGGCCAAGCCAGGGACCTTCGACGCCGGCGACGCCATCGCGTCGCTCGACGTCTCCATCCTGCAGAACAACCTCCTCGCCCCGGTGCTCGGCATCCGCGACCCGCGCACCGACAAGCGCATTGACTTCGTCGGCGGCATCCGCGGCACGGGGGAACTGGAGAAGAAGGTCGACAGCGGCGCCTGCGCGGTCGCCTTCTCGCTGCGCCCCACCACCATCGCGCAGCTGTTCGCCGTCGCCGACGCCGGCAAGATCATGCCGCCCAAGTCGACCTGGTTCGAGCCCAAGCTGAAGGACGGCCTGGTCTCGCATCTGCTGGATTAGCAGGGTTTGTTTTCCAACAGACCGAGCAAGGGGGAATCATGGCTGTTCTGGAGGGTAGACTGGTCGCTGAAAAGATCCAGGAGGAGATTCGCCTGGAGATCGAGCGCTTGAAGAGTGAGCGCGGCGTCGTTCCGGGCCTGGCCGTGATCATGGCCGGAGACGACCCGGCCTCGCGCTCCTACGTGAGCTCGAAGAGCCGGCTGGCCGAAAAACTCGGCATCCGCTCCGAGCTCGTCAAGTTCTCCGCGGGCGTGACCGCCGCCGAGATCGCCCGCGTCATCGCCGAGAGGAACGCCGATCCGCAGACCCACGCCATCCTGGTGCAGATGCCCCTGCCGCGGCCCATCGATCCCTGGCAGGTCATCGACTGCATCGACCCGGAAAAGGACGTCGACGCCTTCCACCCCTATAACCAGGGCCTGATCCTGCAGAACCGCGGCCGCATCTTTCCCTGCACGCCGCTGGGCATCCTGCGCATCCTGGACCATTACAGCATCGATCCGGCGGGGATGAACGCCGTCGTGGTCGGCCGCAGCTTCCTGGTAGGCAAGCCCATGGCGGCCATGCTGACCAACCGCCATGCCACGGTCGCCCTCTGTCACTCGCGCACCCAGGGGCTGCCCGCGATCCTGCGCGAGGCCGGGCTGGTCGTCGCCGCCCTCGGCAAGCCGGGGTTCATCACGGTCGACATGGTCAAGCCCGGGGCCGTCCTGGTCGACGTGGGCATCCATCATATCGAGAAGGAGGCCGACTTCGAGAAGTTCTGTCCGCGCTCCCTCCATGACGCGTTCAAGAAGAAGGGCTCGGTCATCACCGGCGACATTCATTTCCAGGCCTTCGCCAAGGCCGCCCACTATACCCCGGTGCCGGGAGGCGTCGGACCGCTGACGGTGACGATGCTGATGCACAACACCGTAGAGCTCTGCAAAAGAGCGATATCAATGGCGAATGACAAGAGATAGACGTTCGATGTTCGACGTTCGACGTTCGCTGTTAAAACTGCCCTCGGCGATCTATTCACGGAGCCGGGAAAATTGCATTTTATCTCCCCTGCTTTTCTTCAACTTCGAACTTCGAACTTCGAACTTCGAACTTACTTTGTCTCATGGCTGAAACCGTTCTCATCACTGGCGCTTCGGGCCTCCTGGGTCGCGCCCTGGTGCGGGAATTTTCCGGCGGGGATTTCCTCGTGCTGGCGCAATACCATCACCATCAGGGAGCGAAAAGCGGGAACGTCCGCTGGCTGGCCGGCGATTTTTCCAGCGCCGAGGGAACGGCGGCATTCCTGAAGCGCCACGCCGCCCGCCTTGCCGGCTGCAGCCACGTGATCCACAACTACGGGCCGATCGTCGAGAAGCCCACCGCCGATGTGACCGGATCCGACCTTGTCGCCGCTTTCCAGGTGCAGGTGCAGCCGGCACTGGACATTACCCGTTTTCTCCTGGCGCGGGCGCCGCTGCGCTCGGCACTCTTCATCGCCTTCGAGGATACCGGCCGGATGCGGCCTTTCAGGAAGATCCTCGCCTTCGCCATGGCCAAGAACGCCCTGTTGCTCCTCAGTCGCTCCTTGGCCGCCGTCCATCCCGGCATCCGTTTCAACGTCTTTTCGCCGCCGACGCTGGCCGGCGCCGACATTCGCCACCCGCAGGTGAAGCCGGTCGCGCCCGAGATCGTGGCGGCGCGGGTGCGTCGGATCGTGCAGGGCCGCGGCACGGGACGTCATTATCGCCGGGCCGGGACAGGCAGGAAGATGAATTCGGGGGGATGCCATGGATAAAGGACAAAAGCTGGCCCGTTACGAGCGGATCTGCGGGCAGCTGGCGGGGCTGCTGGGCAGGACCGCGGACACGCAGGCGCGCATGGCCACCGTCACCGCCCTGCTGTATCACAAGTTCGACCACTATTTCTGGTGCGGTTTCTACCGCCTGGTCGACCGCGACCTGGTCGTCGGCCCCTACCAGGGCCCGCTGGCCTGCCAGGTGCTGGCCCGGGGCCGGGGGGTTTGCTGGGCCGCCGTCACGGGCGGGGAAACGGTGATCGTTCCCGACGTGCGCCGCTTCGCCGGCCACATCGCCTGCGACGCGCGCTCGCTGTCGGAGATCGTCGTGCCGGTGCGCGATGCGGGCGGGGCGATCGTCGCCGTCCTCGACGTCGCCGGCGACAAGCCGGAACAGTTCGACGAAGAGGACCGGCAGGGGCTGGAAACGATCGTCGCTCTGTTGACCCGATAGGCGCTGCGGCGGCATCAGTATTTTCGGAACTATATTTTTTTGGTTGCAGGCGATTTAATACAACTTTCGTTGTAGGCGAAAATAATAAAAAATACAACCGAAAATCATCCCTTGGCTGTATTGCCTGCGGGATATTGAACTTCTATCATCGGCGCGATGACCCACGCATTCGTTCCACCCCTGCAGATTATGGAAACGATCTTTCCATAAAATTTTTGGAGAAAAGGAGAAAGAAGAACCATGAAGAGGAAATGGGTACTAGGTGGACTGGCTCTGGTCGTGCTCGTGGTCTTTGCGTTCCTCCCGGCGATCCAGGAAGGGACCGAGATCCAGCAGTACAACCAGGAAGCGCGGCGGCAGAAGATCCGCAACGACATCGCCCAGATGCGGGCCGAGATCCGCGCCAACGGCTGGGATTTCGAGGTCGACGTCAACGAGTCGATGCAGTACAGCATCGATCAGTTGTGCACCTTCAAGCCGGAACTGAAGCCTCAGGATTACGACCTTGAGGCCGAGATCGACGATGGCGCCTCGGCGGCGGCGCTGCCCTCGTATTACATGGGCTATGCCACCCCGATCAAGAACCAGGGCAGCTGCGGCTCGTGCTGGGCGTTCGCCACCATCGGCGCCATGGAGGCGGCGATCAAGAAACGCAAAGGGGTGACCTACGACCTGTCGGAGCAGTACCTGGTCTCCTGCAACAGCTACGGCTACGGCTGCGACGGCGGCTGGTTCGCTTTTGGGATGTGCAAAAGCCCCGGCGCCATCCTGGAGAGCTGCTTCCCCTACAAGGCCGTCGACGCCCCCTGCACGTATTGCAGTTACCCGACGCGCTACAAGCTCTACTCGTACGGCAGCGTCAGCAACAACGTGACGAGCATCAAAACCGCCATCTACAACTACGGCTGCGTCGCCGCGGCGGTCTACGTCAACAGCTATTTCCAGGCCTATAAGAGCGGCACCTTCGGCAGCTGCCAGAACTATTCGCCCAACCACGCCATCATCCTCTGCGGCTGGGACGATGCCCGCGGCGCCTGGAGGCTGAAAAACTCCTGGGGCACCAGCTGGGGCGAGAGCGGCTACATGTGGATCAAGTACGGCTGCAGCCAGGTGGGCTACGGCTCCACCCGCTGCACCTATTATTGAGGGAGAAGGGAGGTTCGCTGAACCGACCTTGTTTTGAACAAAAAAACCCCGCCCGCGAGGGCGGGGTTTTTTTTTGTCGCTGTTCCCACTGACTACTGGCTATTTCTTCAGGATTTCCACGAACTTGTCCTCCGCCGCCTGGACCAGGGGCGAATCGGGGAAGTGTTCCCTGAACTGCTGCAGCCGGTAATGGGCGGCGTCGAGCATGCTGTTCTCGGCCAGCAGGACGACCAGCTGGAAGAAGGAGCGCCGGCGGGTCTCGTCGGGTGCCGATGGCTCGAGGACGAGGGCCTCCAGCAGGCGCGCCGCCGGCTCGTGCTCGCCCTTGGCGTAAAAGATGCCCGCCAGGCGATATTGCAGGATGGGCTCGAGCATCTGCGCGTAGGCGCTGCGGTATTCGCCGAAGATCTCCATGGCCTGGTCGGGGCTCGAGCGCAGTTTCAGGGCGATGGCCCGCTGGAACAGCTCACGCCCCTCGGGCTTGCGGGTGATGGCATACTCGCGGGCCAGGCCCAGCAGGGCCGCCTCGTTGTCGGGGTTCAGCTGCAGCGCCGCCAGCAGCGAGTCAACGCTCTCGCGCCGCGAGAAGGGCCTTGCCAAGGCCGCCAGCCCCTCCTCGGTGTACTTCTCCTCGGCGGCCTTGGCGTGCAGCTTGAGGAGCAGGGCCACGAGGAAGCCGGACGCCATGCTGCCGACATGGGTCCAATAGCCGATGTTCGACTGGCCCCCCGAAAGCCTTTCGATGCCGCCCTGCAGGTCGCTGAGAAAAAAAAAGCCCAGCACCGGCAGGGAGTTGACCTTGAGCTTGGCGCTGACCAGGCCGAACACCGGCACCGGGATGATCAGCTTCTTGAAGTAACAGCGGACCATGAAGACACCCATGATGCCCGATACGGCTCCCGAGGCGCCCATGCCGTGAAGCGGGGCGTTGAAGAAGAAGCGCCAGACGGCCACGCCGAGGAACCCGCCGACCAGGCCGGTGAGGAGATAGACGAAGAGGAAGCGCCTCGCGCCCAGCCGCTCCTCGACCGCGGGGGCGAAAGCCCACAGGAAGGCCAGGTTCCCCCAAAGGTGCCCGGCGTCGGCATGGAGGAACATGCTGGTCAGCGGGCTGAGCAGCGCGGCCCCCGGCAGTGAATTTTTCGGCAGGAACATGAAGCAGTCCTCGAGGGTCTTGAGGTCGGCCGGGGATAGCAGGCGCATGGCGTAAAACACCGCCGCGTTGGCCAGGACCAGGGCGATGGTGGTCTTGGCGATGAACTGTTTTTCGCCTCCCTCGGCGTAGGCGACGGGGATCAGGGTGACATGCTCGCGCAGGACGTCGATCAGCCGGTCGCCGGTCTGGATCGACTTGAACCAGACGTAGGAGAACAGCAGCAGCGGGATGAGCATCCAGAGGAGAGCGGCCAGGCCCGCGACCTGGCGGCGGAAAAAATAGGCGGCCAGGACCAGGAGCGCGACTTTCAGCAGGTAGATCTTTTCGCTCCGGTCGAAGGCCTGGCGGAGGTAGGGCTTCGCTTCAAGCATCATGGGCGAATTTCGCGCCTGGCGGCGTCGGTGGGTGATTCATGAGAAAGTATTGTAGCAGAAAGGGGATGCCCCCGCGAATCGCAGCCCGGATCAAGGAGCGATCTTTCTGCCCGCGGCCGCAGCCCGCGCTTTTCTCTCCTCGAGGTATTCCCAGCGCAGGTAGGCGGCATGCAGCTCGGTCTCCAATCTCTGCAGGCGGATGTTGACGGCAGCGACGTCGCCGCTCACGCCGCGGTAAAAAGCGGGGTCGGCCAGCGAGAGGAGCAGGTTCTTTTTTTCTGCTTCCAGTTTCTCCAGGAGGGACGGCAGGGAGTGCAATTCCCGCTCTTCCTTGAAGCTCATCTTGACCGCCGGTGTCCGCATCCGCGGCGGCTTCGGAACGGGCTGCGCCGCGACCGGGGCCGCGGCGGCCTCTTTCTGCCGCAGCCAATCGTCGTAGCCGCCCACGGTTTCCTCGATCTTCCCGGCGCCGCCGAAGACCAGGGTGCTGGTCACCACGTGGTTCAGGAAGGCGCGGTCGTGGCTCACCAGCAGCAGGGTTCCCTTGAATCCCAGCAGCAGCTCCTCCAGTAATTCCAGCGTTTCGATGTCAAGGTCATTGGTGGGCTCGTCGAGGACCAGGACGTTGGCGGGCTGGGTGAAGAGGCGTGCCAGCAGCAGGCGGCAGCGCTCGCCTCCGGAAAGGGACCTGACGCGGGTCCGCGCCCGTTCCGGCGTGAAGAGGAATTTCTGCAGGTAGCCGATCACGTGCCGGGTCCTGCCGTTCAGGGTCACCGTGTCGTTGCCGCCGGCGACGCTGTCGAAGACCGTTTTCTCGGGGTCGAGCTGGGCGCGCAGCTGGTCGAAATAGATGACCTCCAGGTTGCTGCCCAGGCGCACACGCCCCTGTTGCGGCGGCAGCTCGCCCAGCAGCAGGCGCAGCAGGGTGGTCTTGCCGCAGCCGTTGGGCCCGATGATGCCGACGCGGTCCTGGCGCAGGATCACGGTCGAAAGGTCGCAGACCACCGGCTTTCCGGGATAGGCGTAGCCGAGGTTCTCCGCCGCCATGACCAGGTTGCCCGAGCGCCTGCCTTCCTGCAGGGTCATCTCCACGCCGCCGGGCTGCTCCTGGCGCAGCCGGCGCTTGGCGCGCATTTTCAGCAGCAGGTTGAGGCGCCCCTGGTCGCGGGTGCGGCGGGCCTTGACCCCCTGGCGCAGCCAGGCCTCCTCGACCGTGAGTTTCCTGTCGAAGAGCCGGTTGCGGGTTTCTTCATTCTCCAGGCTCTCCTGCTTGCGCTGCAGGAAGGTGGGGTAGTCGCACTGCCAGTCCAGCAAATGCCCGCGGTCGATCTCGACGATGCGGCTGGCCAGTTTTCGCACCATCTCGCGGTCGTGGGTGACGATGACCACGGTGCCGCCGTAGGCGGCGAGGAAATTTTCCAGCCAGGCGATGGCGTCGATGTCCAGGTGGTTGGTGGGCTCGTCGAGCATAAGGATATCGGGCGCCGATACCAGCGCCCGGGCCAGCAGGGTGCGCCTTTTCAAACCGGTGGAGAGGGTGCTGAACTCGGCCTCCGCCGGCAGGCCCATCCTGGCGATGACCAGGTCGACCTGGCGGTGGACCGCCCAGCCGTTTTCGGCGTCCAGTTGCCGTCCCAGGCGGTCGAGGCGGTCCATGAGCCGGGGATCGCCCCCCCCGGCTTCCGCCAGCATGGCGCCGGCGCGGTGATAGTCGGCCAGCAGCCGGCCTTTAGCGCCCAGGCCGGAGGTAATGATGTCGATGACCGTTCCGGCGATACCTTCGGGGACCTCCTGGTCCAGGCGGGCGGTGGCGATGCCCTGGCTGCGGCTGACCGTGCCGCTGTCGGGGGCGAGTTCGTCGTTGATCAGTTTCAGCAGCGTGGTTTTGCCGCTGCCGTTGCGCCCCAGAAGGCATACCCGCTCATGGCGCTCGATGTTCAGGCTAATGCCGTCCAGCAGCAGGAAGCCGCCGTAGCCGACGCATACGTTCTTTACGCTGAGCAGAGCCATGATGGGTTCACCTTTCCTCTTCAGCTGCCCTTGCCTGACCCGGTCCCTGCCACCCGGACCCTCATTACAAAAACCGCCGATGCAAAAGCCAGTATACCTCAACCCCGGCGCAACTCAAAACGGAGGGCCACGAATTTGCACTGGGGTTGATTGCATCTGTTGCGGATTAGGACTAGGATGGTGAGGTCATGGCCATAAAACCAAAAAATCTTTTTGTGGACAAATCTCCCGTTCAGGTCGCAGATGAGGCCTTGATCGCCCATAAGCAGCTGGGCAGGCCCGTTCTCCCTGATCCGGCGACCATTTCGCGCCTGTTCAAGCGCCTGACGAACAAGACACTGAAAAACATCCGTCCCGACCCGCGCCGGGTCATCACCCGCCCGTTCCGCCCCGGAAGCGGGGAGCATACCGGCCATATCGTCCAGCGTGTGCTGGGGCTGGATGAAGCCCGGGTCAATGTCCTGCTCCGGCATGTGCTCAAGGATTTCGCCCACCGGCACAAGGACATCCGCTCCATCCTGATGGGGAATTTCCTGAGGATCAGCGCCTGCGTGCCCGACCCGGCCTCCTTGTCGGAGGAGAGAAAGCTCCTGCTCGGCTCATGCTTCACCATGGAGTATTCCATCGAATCCGCCGCCCTGTTCAACCCCTCGATCGTTATCTATCCCAAGCAGAACAACCTGCAAAAGGGGCAGACGCGCGTGATCTTCAGTTTCCGCGCCACCGGCGAAGGGCATATCTCCTCGATCGTTTTCCGCAGCGCCTTGGTAGACCGGGACAATTCGATCTTCCTGGAGTCGGTCAGCCCGTTCCTGGGCACGCCCGAGGTCGTCCTGAACGCGACGTATGACCAGGGGCTCTTCCAGGCCAAACTGGAGGAGATGGGCCAGCTCAGCGATGCGGCCAGGGCAATCCTCGGGCATCTGCAGCCCTGCTTCACCCCGGAGGAGATGGGGCGGGCGATCGACGCCGTCTGCGGCGGCGGCGCCTTTTCCGGCTCCGATATGGATGCCACCATCGCCCATATCAAGTGGTTGACGGAATCGAATTACGAGGTCTTTTTCCCACAGGGTGAGCTGATCTCGGAAAGGGTCATTTTCCCCCTGTCGCAAAATGAAAGCAACGGCGTGGAAGACGCGCGCTTCGTCCGCTTTGTCGATGAGGACGGCCGCGTCACCTACTATGCGACCTACACGGCGTACAACGGCCGGGAGATACTGCCGCAACTGATCGAAACAACGGATTTCCACCGCTTCAAGATCGCCACCCTGAATGGCGCCATGGCGCGCAACAAGGGCATGGCCCTTTTCCCGCGCCGTATCCAGGGCCGTTACGCTATGATCACGCGCAGCGACGGGGAGAGCCTCTATCTGAGCTATTCTGCCAACATCCATTTCTGGCATGAGGGGACCCGGATGGCAGCGCCGGAAAACCCCTGGGAGCTGGTCCAGATCGGCAATTGCGGCTCGCCCCTGGAAACGGAAAAAGGCTGGATACTGCTGACCCACGGCGTGGGGCCGATGCGCAAATACTGCATCGGCGTTCTGCTCCTGGACCTGCTGGACCCGGCGAAGATCATCGGGCGGCTCGAATTGCCGCTGCTGGCGCCGCGGGAAGAAGAGCGCTCGGGCTACGTGCCGAACGTGGTGTACAGCTGCGGCTCCATCATCCTCAACGGCGAATTGATCATCCCTTATGCCATCTCCGATTCCGAGTCGCACGTGGCCAGCATCCCGGTGGACGAGCTGCTGGCAAGGCTCTCGCCGCAGCGCTAGACCGCGCCGGCGATTTCATATTCCTCGAGCATGGCCAGCAGCGCCATGAGGAAGGAAACCGTGCTTTCTCCCCCCTGGTTCAGGCTGACGCCCTCGCGCAGCAGCCCGTCGGCGCAGCCCTTGGTGTCGTGATCGTACAGGGACATGCCCATGTCGTTCTCGCCCAGGAACCAACCGAAGGCCAGGCGCATCTTTTTCAGGTATGCCTTGTCCTGGGTGACCCAATACGCCGACTGGTAGGCCAGGACCATCGCCGCCGCGTCGATGGGCTGCTGGTCGAATTGCGCCCTGGCGCCGCCCCGCTTGTACCAACCGTTGCTGCCGATGATGGAAAGGCGGCCGTCATGGATGAGGTTCTTCTCCAGGAACTCCAGCGTTTCCCTGGCGACCTGAAAATATTTGTCCTCGCGCAGCAGCGCATACGTCTGGAACAGAGCCAGGGGCATGATGCCGTTGTCGTAGCAGATGATATCCTCGAACCAGCGCCAATCGCCGCTCGCCACCTCCTTGTACAGGGCCAGGAGACAATCGGCGCATTCGCGCAGCAGGCCGGAGACGCTCTCATCGCCCTGGTAGCAGCGCAGGTAGGCGGCCAGGCCCAGCATGGCCAGCGACTTGCCGCGCAGGTTCAAGCCGCGCACATGGGGCAGCGCCTTCTGGAAGCATTCGAAGGCCAGGGAACGATAGGCGTCGCGGGGCGGCCGCCAGATGACATAGCCGAGCGCCCAGAGCGCCCGGCCGAACGAATCGTCCGAGCCGTTCTCGTCCAGGAAGCGGCGCTGGTAATCCATGAAATTCCGGAAGCGCCCGTCGGGATTCTGGGTGAAATGAATGAAGCTGAAATAGGTCGAGATCAGCTTCTTGGCGTCCTCGTCGCGCAGGAGTGAAAACGCGCCGGCGCACAGCATCAATGCCCGGGAGTTGTCGTCCAGGCAATAGCCTGTATGGCGGTCGGGGACGATGTACTTGGCATGCTGGATGAGCCCGGTGTCGTCGGTCAGACGCTTCAGGTGCGTCAGGTCGAAGGGCGGTTCACGCAGCAGCAGGGGGGGGGTCTTCAGGACCATCGACCTCTTGGCCATGGCCGCGTGCTGGAACAGCTTCAGGTACTTTTCGGCGACGATTTCCCAGCGCATCTGCCGACCGAATTGGTACGTCCTGGAGCGCAGCGCCTTCAGCTTGGCCTTGTCCGCCAGCAGGCCGCGCAGGGCGGCGGCCAGCGCCACGGAGTCGGCGAAGCCGAACAGCAGGCCGCGGCCCTCGGCGAGCATCTCCTGGGCGTACCAGTAGGGGGTGGAGATGATGGCGGTGCCGGCGCCGACCGCGTAGGACAGGGTGCCGCTGACGATTTGCGCCTCGTTCAGATAGGGGGTGATGTAGATGTCCGCCGCCATCAGCCAGGCGCAGAGCTCTTCCAGGCTGACGAAGCGGTCGTCGAAGATCACGTGCTCGTGCAGCTCGAGCTTGTCGACCAGCGCCACCAGGCTGGTGCGGTACTTCTCGCCGTACTCCTTAAGGACATTGGGATGGGTCTTCCCCAACACCGCGTAGATCAGCTTGGGAAATTCCTTGACCAGCGCCGGGAGAGCCCGGAGGACCGTCTCGATCCCCTTGTTGGGGCTGAGCAGGCCGAAGGTCAGCAGCGTCTGGTTTCCCTCCACCTGGAAGCGCTTTTTATAACGGCTGTTGTCCAGCGCGGTGAAATCGGGGGTGCCGTGATAGAAGCGAACGACCTTTGCGGCCGGCACGGCGTACACTTCCTGAAGCAAGGTCACGGCCAACTCGCTCATCACGACCAACCGGCCGGCCCGCTGGGCCATTTCCTGGATGATCTTTTTCTGGTTGGGGGTGGGGGTTTTGAGCACCGTGTGCAGCACCACCACCAGGGGCACGCTGAGACTGGCGATCAGTGAGAGGATGTAGATGCCGTCCCAGCCGCCGTAGATCCCGAATTCGTGCTGGATGCAGGCCACATCGGCGTTGCTGGCATTGACGAAGTTGGCCGCTTCGTAATAATCACCCTGCTGGTTCTTCTGGATGGTGAATTCCACCCGGGAGGGATACGCGTATCCCTGCTCGGTATCGTTGACGGCGACGGCAAAGACGTTCGAGCGCCGCCCCAGCTGCCCGGCGACCGCCTCGCACAAATCGGTGGTGAATGTGGCGATGCCGCAGACACGCGGGCAATAATTCCCCACGAAGGCGATATTCAGTTCCGGTTTCAACATGCATGCCCACTCTACTTGATTTCGTTCGGAATAGCAATCATCGGCCGTGCCTGGCCACGGCGGCCGGAGCCTGCCGGCGGGCAAAGCGGATCTGCGCTTGTTCGCCTGAACGGGCTATGGTAAAGTCCCGATTCTGGAGGGTCCATGGACCGCAAAACGAAGAAGCTGCTTTGGAAGCCGGGCACCATGCTCTATCCCGTTCCGGCCGTGCTGGTCAGCTGCGGCAAGTTCAACGCAACGCAGAACCTCATCACCGTCGCCTGGACCGGCGTCTGCTGCACCGATCCGCCGCTGTGCACCATCGCCCTGCGCCGTCAGCGCCATTCGTTCGACCTGATCCGTGCCGGCGGCGAGTTCGTGATCAACCTGACCACGGCGGCCATGGCCCGGGCCGTCGACTGGTGCGGAGTGAAAAGCGGACGGGACTTCGACAAGTTCAGGGAGATGAAGCTTACGCCGCTGGCGGCAAAGCTCGTCCAGGCGCCGCTGGTCGCCGAGTCGCCGGTCAATCTCGAATGCCGGGTCCGGGAGGTGCGTGAGCTGGGCAGCCACCACCTGTTCATCGCCGAGATCCTGGCCGTCCACGCCGACCCCTCCTATTTTGACGCCAAGACCGGGTATTTCAACCTGGCCGCCGCCCGGCCTTTGTGCTATTGCCACGGTCACTACTATGAAATGGGCCGCTATATCGGCAAGTTCGGGTTTTCAGTCGAGAAAAAGAGATCGAGCAAGAGACGTTAGATGTCAGATGTCAGACGTTAGCAAAACATAAAAAGGAGCATGTGATTTGAGGTCTTCTATCTTGCTAACCACTAACGTCTAACGTCTGACGTCGGGTCTGTCCACACTTCGGGCGTGAACGATCCCGGAGCGTTGTACTCGATGGATGAGGGCGTGACGAAGACCATGATGTATTCGGGGTCATCCGGGCCCTGGAAATAGCGCCGCCAGCCCTCCTGCCAGTACTTGGCCCGGGTCGCCGCGTCGGAGCGGATCGCGGCGCGGCCGGCGATCTGCAGGTAGGCCGAATCATCGGGCGGCTGCAGGTTGCCGCAGGTCAGGTGCACGCTGGGGTTGGCGAGCATATGCCTGGCCTTGCGCGTGGAAAGGCCGGTGCAGAAGGTCAGGATGAAGTCGGTCTCGCTGCGGACGGTCACGTAGCGCACCCAGGGCGCGCCGTCGTCGCCGATCGTGGCCAGCGCCGCTGTCTGCGGTTTTCCGAGTATCCGCCAGATCTTTTCTTCCAGTTCGGTCATGGGTGATGCTCCGGATGTCATCATAACGGATAGGGAAAGAAATTTCCATCGTGGATGCTTCCTTCCTTCTTGGAATTGCGCTAGAATCGTCATGAAAACCAAGGAGGCCAGGATGTCGCTGATCGGATGGGGATTATTCCCCTTTCTCATGTATTTCTTGTATGCCGCGGTGCCGCTGGCGCCGCTGGTCTACCTGTTCCTCAAGTGGCGCGCCTACCGCGATGGTGCCGGCAGCGACCCCTGGTTGGGGGTCGCCGTGCTGCTGCAGTACTTCTGGACCGTGGCCCTGCAGGTGGCGCTCATCGGTCTGACCCTGGCCGGAGCCGGCCTGATCGGCGGCAGGATGGAGCCGGAGGTCAAACCCGGCCTGGCGCTGCTCTCCACCGGAGTGATCGCCCTGCTGGCCGCATTCTTCGCCCTGAAGCGCCTGCCGCCATCGTCCTGGCGCGGCCAGGTCTGGCGGGTGTTCTTCGTTCTCAACCTGCTGATCTGCGGCCTGCTGGCGCTGATCGCCCTCGGTGCCGTTTCCTTCGCGCTGTTCACCGGCAAAGCAGCGGATGCCCGGCTGCCGCTGGTCGCCCTGGTCTGCTTCGGCGGGGTCGGGATGTGGTTTTTGCGGTTGCTGATCCGCAAATAAAGCGGCCATCCCTGGTTGGGAAAGCGATATTAATAGAATGGAGGGACAATGAAACGATTCACTGCGAAAACGGCGTTGATCATTCTGCTGGCCGCATGGGGCGCTTCCTATCTCGGCGCCCACTGCCAGGTGCCCTGCGGCATCTACGACGACGAGGCGCGATTCAAGATGCTGTTCGAGCACGTCACGACGATCGAGAAGGCGATGAAGGAGATCACCTCGCTCTCCGCCCAGGCGCCGGTGAATTACAACCAGGTGGTGCGCTGGGTGATGAACAAGGAGAAGCACGCCGAGGAGTTCAGCGAAATCCTTTCCTATTATTTCCTGGCCCAGCGCCTGATCCCCAAGGCCGCCGAGGCGGGCGAGGCGCGCGGGGTCTACCTGGAGCAGCTGGAACTGGCCCACCGGCTGATCGTTACGGCGATGAAAGCCAAGCAGACCGTCGATATCGCCCACGTGCAGACGCTCAGGGACCTGCTGGCCCTGCTGCAGAAGAGTTATTTCATGAGAAAATAGCGCAGAGAACTGTTGACGGGTTGAAGGGTTCAAGAGTTGAAGAGAAAAAACGATGAAGCGATGAAGAGTAGAAGGGTTCGGGCATAAGGGGCAGGATGCTCTTGTTGCCATGAACCCTTCAACCCTTTTACTCGTCCACCCTTCAACAAGGGCATTGTTGATCAATAAACTGTTCGCGCGCAAGTTTCTTAACCCTTCAACTCATCCACTCATCAACTCTTCAACAGGGAGGTCCTTGTAGATGAACCTGCTGGTCCTGGCCGACATCGACGATTTCCACTGGCATGGCCCGGCCGGGAAAGCCGACCTGCTGCTGGCGCTGGGCGACCTGGCCGACGCCGTGATCCTGGAGGCGGCCGCGGCCTGGCGCTGTCCCGCCGTTTTCGCCGTCAAGGGCAACCACGATTCCGCGGGGCCGTTCCCGGAGCCGATCGTCGACCTGCACCTGCGCTCCGCCGGTTGTGCGGGGCTGCGCTTTGGCGGCCTGAACGGCTGCTGGCAGTACAAGCCGCGCGGCTGCTTCCTGTATTACCAGGAGGAAGCCGAGGCGTTCCTGGCCGCCTTTCCCGCCGTCGACGTCTTTATCTCCCACAACTCGCCGAGGCGGATCCACGACCGCGAGGACGAGATCCATACCGGCTTCACGGCCCTCAACGCCTACATCGAGAGGGCCCGGCCGCGGCTGCTGCTGCACGGCCACCAGCACCAGGAGCGCGAGACGCGGGTGGGGGAGACGAGGGTGATCGGCGTTTATGGCTGGAAGGTGATCGAGATCTGAGAAGCAGGTACGACGTTCGATGTTCGAGGTTCGAAGTTTAGGAATTGGGCGACTGGCCAGAGGGCAGAGCAAGTCAAAAAAATCTCGCTCCAAGCAAGAAATCCCAAAAAATTCAAGTTCCAAATTCCGATGCCGAAATATAGATTTGGCTAATTTCTTTTTTCGGTTGGGTATTTACATTGTTGGATATTGAATCTTTCGTGGTCTTTGCTGCTTATGATTTGGAATATCTTTCTCACTCATTACAGATCATTCGATACGGGGAACGGGAGTTCGATTTTTTTACATCGAACATCGAACGTCGAACTTCGAACCTTACTTAATTCTGGTGACGACGATTTTCATCAGCTTCGCGGCCATGGGGCGGACGGCTTTTTCTTCGCTCCCGGGCACCAGCAGCGTGATCAGGACATAGCGGGCGGCCTTGAACGCGTGCAGCTGCACCATGCCGAAGCCGGGGCTGGTGAAAAACGCGGCGTCGCCGACACCGGGCAGGTCGACGGGGGCCATTTTCATCTTGGCGAACTGTGCCTTGAATATTTCCGGGGTTTCGCCGCGCTGCAGGGGCTTGGTCAGCACGTTGAGGGATCCGATGTCGCCGATGACATAGGTGCAATCGGACCCGGCCAGCGGGTTGGAATGGACCTTGGGGGTGCCGGGCTTGACGGCCTTGCCGACAACGGCCTGGATCTCGGCTGGGGTCAGCAGCGAGCAGGGATCGAACGGCTGGTCGGCGGCGCTTGCGGCCGTTGCACAGAACACCAATGCGAGCACGATCCATTGGAACCGGACGCGAAAACAACTGGCCATCGGCCACCTCCATTTTTTGGTTCTGCGGTCGGAATGTTGAAAATATCCTGGCCGCGAAAGTGCATGGTAGCAGAATTCGCCTCGGGAGACAAATGACCATGCCGGCGAGCGGACGCTGCCGGACTGAATCGCGGGCGGGTCGCCGCAGATCGCTGGCAAAGTGAACCGCGAACTCCAGGGCTGCGTATTAGAGAAATGATCACGGCGGCCAGCGCCCGGGTGATCGAAAAAAGAGGTGCAACCATGAAGAGACCGAGCCAAACCGCCCAGCAAGGCCAAAGGGGCCTGGACCGCCGCGGTTTTCTAACGACGACCGGCGCCGCCCTGGCGGCAGGGCTGCTGCCAGGCAAGGCGTTCGCCCAAGAGCCGGCCGGGAAGCCGGCCCAGCCGCCGCGCCCCGACCCGTTGAGCATCAAGAGCAACGTGCATGTCGCTTTTTGCCAGCCCAAGTCCCCCTGGTCGATGCCCGGGCTTTATCCCGGCGTCGTCGCCGAGGTGCACCAGCCCGGCGCCCTGCAGAACCTGAAGCCCGTGCCCGGGGCCGCCAAGCGCATGCTGGCGGCGGGGCTGTGCGCCCTGACCGGGGATAAGGACCCCCGGGACGCCTGGCGCAGCTTCGTCACGCCCGGCGAACGGATCGGCATCAAGTTCAACCCGGTGGGGCATAAGGTCAGCGGAGTGACCTGGGACGTCATTGGCGCCGTGGTCGACGGGTTGGAGAGCGCCGGCATCGCGCGCAAGGACATGCGGGTCTGGCACCGCTTCAATGACGAGCACGCCCAGACCTATACGCCTGAACTCGTGCATCCCGGCGTGGAGGCCTACCTGCTGAACTGGTTCATCGTCAAGGATGGCAAGAACACCCCGGGCGGCTTCGAGCGTTGGGATGAGAGCGTCTTCTATGAAGCCGACGTCTCTCTCCCGGACGAGCAGAACTATCTGGAAGAAATGTTCCATGGCGGGACCCGGAGCTATTTCCCGCGCATCCTGACCCACCACGGCAAGGATGGCGGCGTGGACAAGGTGATCAACATCCCGGCGTTCAAGCATCACGGCGGGCCTTTTATCACCATGGCCCTGAAAAACCTGGCTTTCGGGGTGACCACCAACTGCCCGCGCGGCCATTTTTTCATTGAGCGGTATATCTCCGAAGTGTGCGCGTTCCCGCCCGTGCGTGACAAGGTCGTGCTGAACATCATGGACGGCTTGCGCGGCCAGTATGACCGGGGCCCGGTCCCGGCGCCGCAGTTCGTCTGGCCCCTGGAGCGGCTTTATGTCGCCTCCGACCCGGTGGCCATGGACAGCGTCGGTTTTGAAGTGCTGCTGGCCAAGCAGATCGAGGCGGGCCGGCTACCGGCCGCCAAGGCGGAGGAGGTCAGGAAGAAGCATTACGGCCTGGCCGTGGCGGAGAACCTGGGGCTGGGCGTGCACAAGGCCCGTCCCATCGAGGTCCGACCGGTCGAGCTGGGCTGAGAGGAGAACGGTCGATGACAAGAAAAGGAACATCTGCCTGGCTGGTCATCCTGTTGCTGGCCATCGCGGCCACGGTCCGGGCTAATTCGCTCTTTACGCTCTTCCCTGGCGACGGCGTCCCCCGGGGCTGGTCGCGCCGCGGCGAAGAGCGCCTGTTCTCCGGGTCGGCCCTGTATCAGCATATCAACGGCGGGGCGGAGATGTACCACCAGCATGGCTTCGACCGCCTGGCGGTGCAGGACTATGCCAAAGGGGATCATGAAGTGCGGGTGGAGATCTACAGGATGAGCGAGACCGCAGGCGCCACCGCCGTGTTCGCCGAGATGACCGCGGGCCTGGTTACGCAAAAGCAATACGGCACGGCCTGCGTGCTCGATGAATACCAGGTACTTTTTTTTCGCGGGCCTTACTGCGTCTCGCTGACCACCTATGAGAGCGGAGCCGAGCCCGCGGCGGCCATGGCGGCTCTGGCGGCGAGGATCGACGCGTCGCTTGTCGGGTTGGCCTTCTAAATTATCAGGGATCCCTGAAGCTCGAACTCAGCTAAGGCCCTTCGCACCCAGGGGAAAGGATATTTCTCACTTGTCACGCGTCACTCGTTACGCGTCACGTATTCCCGGCAGGATCATTTCTCCTGCAGCGCCTTCTCGATGGCCGCGATCACGGCCGGATCGTCGGGGACCGTCCTGGGCTCGAAGCGGGCGATCACTTCACCCTGGCGGTCGACGAGGAACTTGGTGAAATTCCAGGCGATCTTGCCGGCGAAGCGGGGGTTGGTCTCCTTTTCGACCAGGAACCTGTACAGCGGGTGGATGTCCTTGCCGCGAACCGATATCTTGGCGAACATGGGAAAGCTCACCCCGTAGTTGATCAGGCAGAACTCCTTGATCTCCTCGTTCGTTCCGGGCTCCTGGCCTAGAAAATTATTGGCCGGAAAGCCGAGGATGAGCAGTCCCTGGCCCTGGAAGCGCCTGTACACCTCCTCCAGCGCCTTGTACTGCGGCGTCAGGCCGCACTTGCTGGCGGTGTTGACCAGCAGCAGCACCTTGCCCGCGAACTGGCGCAGGGGGGTCTCCTGGCCGTCGATGCTCTTCATGGTGAAATCCAGGACACTCCTTGGCTGCCCGGCGGCCGCCAGGACCATTCCTCCCGCCAGGACGGCGATCGACGTGAGGAGCAAAAAATCCTGATTCATGCTTTCCTCCCGATCTTACGACTTGGGCTTCAAGCCCTGTTCCCTGGTCGGCACGGGCTCGGGTTTGGGCGGCGTCTTGGGCGCGGAAACGCGGCGCATCGCGGCCACCATGACCTTGAGGTCGTCGCGGTTCTTGGCCAGCCACTCGGCGGCGTCGAGCATTCTCCTCAGCCGCTCGGCCGGCTTGGCGGCGTTGGGGTTGGGCCCGGCCCCGGCATACTTGACGGTCTTCCCCGACGGGTTGAACTGCGGCACCCGGAAGTTGAGCAGCCAGGCGGCCAGGCGCGCGCTCTCCTCGTCGATCGCGATGAATGAAGGCTTCTTCTCGCCATGGCCGTCGCAGCTCAGCTCGGTGCCGATGCCGATCTGGTTCAGCCAGCGCACCAGGCCCGCCATATGGGTGTCCATGATGGCCAGGTCGTCGGCATTGCCCATCTCGGCGCTGCCGTGACTGCTGTCCACGGCGCGCAGCCAGTACGATTCCTCGACGTAGGGCTCGTTGAGCAGCAGGATGTTGTTCTTTAGCGTGCCGAAGTGGCCGGCGGCCAGGAGTTTCTGCAGGTATTTCTTGTTGGCCTCCGTTTCCTCGGCCAGCGTGATCTTGTTGTCGACCTCCTGGGCCAGGAAGCCGCTGCGCAGCAGTGCCCGCAGCCAGGAGACCCGCGAGAGCAGGATGCCCGAGGGGAGCTCAAAACGCCACACTTCCCAGAGGATGGCCATGGCCGGCTCCAGGAACTGCCGCTCACCGGAGTTCCTGTAGTTCTTTCCGCCATGGAACAGGTTGTAGCGCACCTGGGCGATCATGGAAAAGACATGTTCCCAGTCAACCGGGATCTTTTCGTCGGCCTGCACATGGTCGCGGGCGCAGGCCGGGGCGAATGCGCCGGCAAGCGGGTCTTTCTCGAACGCCTTCACGATAAAGGCCCGGCGGTCCTGGCCGGGATCCCATTCGCCGACGGCGTTCTTCTGCAGCCAGGCAACCTGGAAAACGGGAGCCGCGGTGATGAAGCGCTCGATCCTCTTGCGGAAATCCTTGTCGATCTTGTACAGGTTGGCGAAGCGCTCGGCCAGTTTCTGGTCCCTGGCCAGGCAGTGGGCCAGGTAGACTTCGTCAAGGATGCGGCCAATGTCCTTGACCCCTTTGGCCGCCCAGGCCAGGACGGCGGCCCAGAGGCAGACGAAGCGCTCGGCGGCCTTGTCGCCGTCGGTCTTCTGGAAGCGCCGCAGCCAGGAGCGGACGAAATCCCACAGCTCCGCGTTCTCCGCGGGGCGGTTCAGCGCCAGCAGGTCGCCGGCTTCGGCCGTCAGCTTCGCGCACTCGGGTTTTTCGGCCATGGGAGCCACCTCCAGGGAGTTGATCAAATTCATCATAGCATAAAATGGGAAAAGATTCTGCGTAGGGGCGACCGGCCTGTCGCCCCTGCGGATGTTGTGTTATCCAAACACGTTCCTGCTATAATGGTTCCGATGAACTATTTCCTGTCCAACCTCTTCCGCGACAGGCGTCTGTGGACCATCGCCGGCATTTCGGCGCTGGCCACCCTGATGCTCATGGATCTGCTCACCTACATGCTGACGCCGCGGGCGGTCTTCGGCATGTGGACGTTCAAGCTTGCGCTCATCGCCGCCTTGATCGGGACAGTCGGGTACGGAGTCCTGTTGCAAAAAGCGGATAAGAAACGCAGGCGCCTGAAAGAATTGCTGCCCCGTTTTCTTGAGGAGAGGCGAGCCTTCCTGGAAAGTTCGGCCACCGCGGACCCCGGGTTCCAGACGTTCTGCCACGAATGCCGCCATTTCGACCTGAACCGCCTGCGCTGCCTGCTGGACTTGCGCGAGCGCAAGTCGCGCATCCTGCTCCCCGATGACAGTCCCATGCGTTATTGCCTGTATTGGAACCTCGATGACTGGCATCCGATCATGCAGGTGACGGGCAGGCTGGATGCGGCCACGATCCGCTCTCAACAGGCGGCAAACGGCTTGGGGTCTGCGGAAGACGAAAAAGAGGACGGAGACGACAAGCCGGGGAACGGCGGAGGCCCTCCTGTCGGGGCGTTTTTCTTCTAAACGCGGCGGCCTGGGCCGTTCGTAATAGCGGCGAATGAAGCCGGACGAAAATGACTGGATCGACAGGGTGCTGAAGGGTGATCCCGCCGCTTATGAGAACCTGGTAAAGCGCTATCAGGCGCGGCTGGTGGCTTTCCTGTGGAACCTGCTCGGCAGTGGCGACGACGCGCGCGACGCCGCCCAGGATATTTTTATCCAGGCCTACACGAGGCTCGGGCAGTTTGACCGCTCTCGCGGCTTCAAGAGCTGGCTGTTCGCCATTGCCTACCATTTCGGCATCGACCTGCTGCGCCGGAAGCGCAGGTTCCGCCGCTTTTGGCAGCGCGAGGCGGCGAGCGCAGACCCGGTGCAGGTTCCCGCCGGGCCGATCGAGGAGTCGCCCATCTGGCAGCCGGCCCTGCGCAAGGTTACTCCCCAGGAGCGGTCGGCGCTGGCGCTGAAGTACAACGAGGGCTGGGAGTCGGCGGAGATCGCGATGGCCCTTGGCTGCACGGAATCGACCGTACGCGTGCACCTGCTCAACGCCAGGAGAAAACTGAAAAGGGAGCTAGCGGCCGCCGGCTTCTCCACCGGACTGAATAAGCCGAACCCTGAGGAGGTATCATGAACTGCGCCTGGTTCGAAGTGCTTTGCCGCATTCCCCTTGCCGGCCTGCGGCTGCGCCTGTGCCGCCTGCACATCAACAGCTGCCCGCGTTGCCAGCATGAGAGCGAAAGCGATGAAGTTATCCCCCCCATCCTTGTCACCTCCGATCGGCTTGCACCCGGGCTTGACTTGTGGCCCGGAGTGAAACAGGGGATCGACGGCTTGCAGATGCCGGCTCCCGGCGTCGGCGCCGTTCTACTGCCGACACGAAGTGCCCGGCGCTGGGCCTATGCTGCCGCTGGGATTATGCTCCTGCTGGGCGCCGGCTTTTGGGCATTGCTCAGGGATGGGCAATCCGGGCAGCAGCCGGTTCCGACCGTGCATCGCCCCGCGGAGCAGACCCGCCTGTGCTCGGCAAGGATCGGGAATCAGCCGGCAAGGGTTTTCCAGGTCCAGAGCCGCAATCCCGATCGAACAATTTTCTGGATCGCGAAAAACGACAAACGGAGTTGAAAATGAAAAAAAGAACGGCACTTTATTTTTTGCTGCTCGGCATGATCGCCTGGCTGGCCCCGCTGCAGGCGCTGGCAGAGGGGGATATACTGCTGCAGCTGCGCTTTTACGAGGGTGTCCGCGGCCCAAAGCCGGCCGAGGCCAAGGTCGTGACGACGTATACCCTGCGCCCCCTGTTCATCGGCAACTTCATTACCGAGAAGGGGATGCAGGAGGAGGAAGCCGAGCTCAAGCGGGTTTTCAATTTGAAGGATCTGTCTGTCCTTGTCCAGACCCAGTGGGGCTGGGAGCGGGAAAAGGCGGAGAAGCGCTTCCAGATGGTGGTGCTCAACGGCCACGAGTTCCTGCTGCAGGTCGTCAAGCTGACTGCGGCCGATGCCTTCCAGGTGCAGGTGATCGACCAGGGAATGAAGGAGATGTCGATGCTGCTCGATAATGAGATCGTGCTGCCTGCCGGAAAGGTCATGGTCTTCGGCTTCGAGGATTCGTTCTCCCATCCCTATTTCCTGGCCATGCAGCGCCAGGCCGACGCCGCCGTCATCCAGGAGGCTGATCTGCAGCGGGTAGGGGCAGCCAAGTGGGACGACTTTCCCGTTGCCAAGCTTCTGAAAAAGGTCGATCCGGTCTATCCGGAAAAAATGCTTGCCGCCGGCCAGCAGGGTAGCGTCACCCTGCAGATCGATGTGGACAAAGCAGGGAGAGTGGGGAACGTGCAGGCCTTCCGAAGCGAGGAGGATGAATTCGTCAAGGCCGCGGTCGAGGCCGTCAGGCAATGGCGGATCGAGCCGCTGGTCATCGACGGAGAGGCTAAACCACAGTCCTTCACCTGTACATTCTATTTTGTAAAAGGCGGCGTGGCCCTGGATTTTACCCGCCCTGCGGTTCCGTTGAACCCCGGCGAGGAGACCCTATACCGCAGGATTCGCGGTCTATGCGAGCCGCTTCTCGGCCCGAAATACAAGGCGGAAGAGATCTCTTTCGCTTTTAAAAATCTTGTTCCCTCCAATCTGGTCTTGTTCTTGGCCAAGATCGCCAAGGTTCCCATCACGCTTGATCCTAACGTGAACAGCAGGATAACCTGCGATATCCCCAATATGCCATGGGACCAGGCCCTGGCCCGCTTAATGGACATGCATGGGCTCGATGTAGCCAGCGATGGCCGCAATGGCCTGCTGATCGTGAACCGATTCAAGGCCATCTGGCCAACCATGGGATATGTCGGAACGGAAGCCGGTAAACTCCCCGACGGAACATTCATCACGTCAATTTTCGGCAAGCGTCTTAATCACATGACCAAAAAGGAGGACTTTCATCCGGGCATCGACATCGCAGCCAGGAAAGGAACGCCAGTGGTCAGTACCGCCGCCGGCACAGTTAGGGCCAGCGAGTTCAATGACAAGGATGGCAACCGCATCGTGATCGACCACGGCAACGGCTACACCACCGCCTATCACCACCTCAATTCGCGCGAGGTGAAAAAAGACGATGCCGTGACGCAGGGGCAGTTGATCGGCACGGTCGGCTCCAGCGGCGTCAGCACCGGGCCGCACCTGCATTTCGAGATCCGCTTCAAGGGCGAGCCGCGGAATCCCTTCGACTTTATCGGACCGACGGTGCAGTAGGGGCGGGTTTTAAACCCGCCCGCATTTTTCAATCGATTCCATGAAGGGTTTGATGAATCAAGCCCCTGCTCTCGTTTATTTGACATTCAAACACCATCGGTACTATTATGCATTTTCAATTGATAAAGATGAATAAACAGGAGAATTTACATGAAAAGAATGTTTTTTATAATATTGTTATTTGTCGTCATATCGGGATTTTCCTCTCTTTATGCGGTTGAGGAGGGCTTGATGGCCGACATGGTTTTACTGAATGGAAGGATATTCACGGTCAACAAGACCCAGCCCTGGGCCCAGGCGGTCGCCATCCGTGACGGCAAATTTGTCGCAGTTGGAAAAGACGAAGAAATCAAGAAACTGATCGGCAAGGAGACGGAGGTCATCGACCTGGGGGGCAAGCTCGGCCTGCCTGGTTTCAACGATGCCCACCTGCACTTCACCAACGGCGGCCTCTACCTGTTGGGCATCGACCTGCGCCCGGCCCGCGATGAAAAGGAATTTGCCCGGATATTAAAGGAGTATATATATAAGGTGCCGGAAGGGGAATGGGTCACCGGCGGCAACTGGGACCACGAGAACTGGCCGTCAAAGAAGCACCCGCGCAAGGAGATGATCGACCCCATCACGCCCGATCACCCGGTCCTGGTCTCGCGCCTCGACGGCCACATGGCCCTGGCCAACTCGCTGGCCCTGAAGCTGGCCGGGATCAGCCGCGACACCCCCGACCCGCAGGGCGGCGAGATCGTCAAGGATAAAAAGACGGGCGAGCCCACCGGCATCCTGCGCGACACGGCCATGTCCCTGGTCGACAGGGTCATCCCGCCGCTGTCGAAGGAAAAGCGCGAGCGGGCCATCCGCGCCGCCATGCGCCATGCCCAGAAACTCGGCGTGACCAGCATCCAGGACAATAGCTCGGCAGAGGACCTGGCCATTTATCAGGAGCTGCTGCGAAAAGGGGAACTGGGCGTGCGCATCAATGCCTGGCGCGGTGCCGACGGCTGGGCCGATCTCCAGCGCATTGGCATCATGTCGCCCTATGGCGATCCGTTCCTGCGCCTGGGCACGGTCAAGCTCTTCGTCGACGGCTCGATGGGCGCCGGCACGGCGCTGTTCTTTGAACCTTACGCCGACGATCCATCGACAACCGGGCTGCCGATCCACACGAAAGAACAGCTCGATGCCCTGGTGCGGAATGCCGATGCCGCCGGCCTGCAAATAGCCGCCCACGCCATCGGCGACAAGGCCAATTCCTGGATCCTCGACGCCTTCGCCAGGGCCAGGGAGGCGAACGGCGCCCGCGACTCCCGCCACCGCGTCGAGCACTCGCAGGTGGTGCGCGGGTCCGACGTGGCGCGCTTCAGGGAACTGGGCGTCATCGCCTCGGTCCAGCCGTCACACTGCATCGACGACATGCGCTGGGCGGAGAAGCGCATCGGCAAGCGGGTGGACGACGCCTATCGCTGGCGTTCCTTCCTGGAAGCCGGCGCGCATGTCGCCTTCGGCACCGACTGGGACGTCGAGCCGCTCGATCCGCGCCTGGGGCTCTATGCCGCGGTCACCCGTGAACTGCCCGCCGGCGGTCCCGCCGGGGGATGGCATCCCCTGGAGAAGATCGCCCTGGAACAGGCCATCGAGGCCTATACGTTGGGTTCGGCCTATGCTGAATTCCAGGAAAGCATGAAGGGGAGCATCGAGATCGGCAAGCTTGCCGACATGGTCGTCATGGAGAAGGACCTGTTCTTGATCGCAAAAAAAGACATTCTCACGGTTCCGGTGGCCAAGACGATCCTGAACGGAAAAGTCGTTTTTCAAAAATAGCGGCCGGACGCGACCGGCCCCTCGGTGTCGCGGAGCGGCGGGGAATTCTTGCGGGAATCTTCTTTAAAAGTAATATTATAGGCCTTCTCAGAGTAATTTTTATGTGCACGACTAATTGGTTGAAAACTGACGGTTTTTATACTATTATTGTGTTGTAAAAATATTTTAAAAAAATATTTTTTAGTGTTGACAAGCCCGAAAAAAAGGGTATAATGTCGATGTTTTTCCTTCGGTGAAGAAAATAAGGATCTTTGAAAACTGAGTAGAGTGATGTTTTAGCCAGCATCAAGAGACCCAAATTTTTTTGTACCACAGTTTCAAACATTCAGATTCGGTTTAAGGGGCTTCGGCCCTTTAAATAATTAACTGGAGAGTTTGATCCTGGCTCAGAGTGAACGCTGGCGGCGTGCCTAACACATGCAAGTC
>DCVK01000048.1:6195-33499 GCA_002335385.1 Candidatus Aminicenantes bacterium UBA2190 | reverse complement strand
TTTTCTTAGGACAAGAGTGATTTGGGATTTAAGTCTTCGTATTGCTTTTTCTGACCGTCCACCTTGAACCGATTGCCTTCATTTCATTGCTGGATCTGTTCCGACTCGGCCAAAGCACCGGTAATTGCCGTCGCCAGGAATTTTGCCAATGGCTTGACCGTGCGCTGCACCGGGCGCGAGAGGCGCTTTCCCGGCAGCAGCGTCTTCGGCTGCACCCCGACCAGGATGACGCGGCAGGGGAGCGACCGGGCCAGGAAGCGCATCAGCAGCTTCAGCGGCAGATGATGGCTGGTCATGTCGCCGATGGCGATCGAGGATTCGTCGGCCAAAAAGGCGGTGCCCGGCTTCAGCCCGTGATCGACGGCGTCGAGCAACAGCACATGGCCGGGGGTGAAGGCGCGCACCGTGCCGGTGAAGTTCTCCGGGGCCTCGCCGCCGTCGACGACGTGCACACGGGGATCGGCAGGCAATGCCCGGGCCAGGGCATGCGCCAGCGCGCTGCCCAGGCGGTCGTCGCTCTTCCATTCCATGCCGATGCCCAGGACGAAGACGCGCTCCGCCCCGGCAAGAAGCGCGCGCAATGCCTGGGGAAAACCGTCTTCATGAAGGAATGCCTTGTCCGGCATTCCGAAATGTTCCATGGTGGATCCTGGCGGGCGCCGGCGCTCTATTTGTATTCGATCTTCAGGTCCCAGCGGCTGAAGGCGGCCGTCTCGTACTCCAGGTCCATGTGGTAGGTCTTGGTGGGGCAGGAGTCGACGCACTGGGCGCAGTGGATGCAGCGGTCGTTGTGCAGGATCATCTTGAACTTCTTCTCGGTCTCGGAGACACGGATGATGTCGATGGCCTCGGCGGGGCAGTCGTTGACGCAGATGTTGCAGCCGATGCACTTGGCCGGATCGAAGACGACGGTGCCGCGGAAATCCTTGGGCACGGCCTCCTTCTCGAAGGGGTACTTGACCGTCACCGGCTTCTTGAACAGGCTGCGCAGCAGTTCGGGCAGGAACGGGGCGATTCGCAGGCTCATGATGCACTCCCCTTGATGATGATGGCGATGAACAACTGCAGCACGGCCAGCGGCGCCAGCCAGCGCCAGGAGAAGCTGATCATCTGGTCGATGCGGATGCGGCTGGTGGCGGCGCGCAGTGCGGCCAGCAGGAAGATGATGAACAGGGTCTTGACGATGAACCAGGCCAGCCCGGGCAGCAGCCCGCCCGGGAAGCCGCCGAGGAAGACGGCGGCGATCAGCCCGGCGCCCACGACCATCTCGATGTCGCCCAGCAGCCGGAAGAAGGCCAGCTTTTTGCCCGAGTACTCGGTGAACTGGCCACCGACGATCTCGGTCTCGGCATGGGGGATGTCGAAAGGCACGCGCTCCAGCTTGGCCTGCAGGCAGATGACGGCGATAACGAAGCCGATGACGTTGGCCAGCATCAGCAGCGGGTGGTTCTGGTAGAAGACGGCGATCTCCACCAGGCGCCAGGAGCCGGCCAGCACGGCGGGAGAGAGCAGGGCCAGCAGCAGCGGGATCTCGTAGCCGAAGAGCATGGTCAGCACGCGCACGCCGCCGATGGCCGAGAAGTAGTTGGTCGAGTGCCAGCCGGCGAGGAAGAAGATCAGCGTCGGCAGGCTGAGCAGGTAGACGACGACGATCAGGTCGCCGGGGAAGGAGTTGAAGGAGGGCGCCGTGCTGTAGTGCCAGACCGGCAGGTAGAGAGCCGCCGTGCAGACGATGGCCAGGGCGAAGACGGGCAGTGCCGAGAACATGCGCTTGTCGGCCTGCTCGGGCACGATGTCCTCCTTGGCGAACAGCTTGATGATGTCGGCCACCGGCTGCAGGATGCCGGCGCGGCCGGTGTGCAGCGGGCCGATGCGGTTCTGCATGCGGGCGTAGAGCTTGCGGTCGAACCACTCGCAGAAGGTGGAGTAGACCATCAGGAACAGCAGACCCGGGTAGACCAGGATATACAGGATGGGCTTTAGAATGGCCATGCGATTTTCCTTTTCTTGAAGTCGATTTTCTTGGCGCGTTCATTGGCCATGGACCGCAGCTGGCTGAAGCTGAGGACCCGGCTGTCGCCGCGGCGCGCGTCGTCCAGCTGCACCAGGCGCTCGGCGCAGCAGATGCAGGGGTCGATGGCGGCGAAGATCAGCGGGATGTCGGCGATGAAACCCTTCTTGAGCATGGCGATGGTGGCCGGGTAGTTGGCCAGCGTCGGGGCGCGCACCTTCAGGCGCTCGGGCTTGTCCGAGCCGTTGCTCTTGATGTAGTGGACGTTCTCTCCTCTGGGCGCCTCGTAGCGCGAATAGACCTCGTTGGGCTTGACCTTGCGCGGCGCCTTGACCTTGAAGGGTCCCTCGGGCAGGTTCTTCAGCAGGAACTCGATCATGGCATAGGAGGAGATCAGCTCCTTGACCCGCACCACGGCGCGGCCCAGCACGTCGCAGGAGTCGGCGGTGGCGACCTCGAAGGGGATCTCGCCGTAGACGGCGTAGGGGTCGTCCTTGCGCACGTCGCTGGCGATGCCCGAGGCGCGCAGGGTGGGGCCGACGGCGCAGAGGGCGATGGCGTCCTCGCGGCTCAGCTTGCCGACGCCGGCCAGGCGGCCGACGAAGGTGGGCTCGCTGGCGGCGAGATTGAGGTAGTAGTCGGTGCGCTTTTTCAGCAGGTCGAGCGAGTCGAGGATCTTCTTGCGCTGCAGCTCGTCGATATCGCGGCGCACGCCGCCGAAGATGTTCATGGCGTAGTGGACGCGGTTGCCCGAGATCCACTCCAGAATGTCCAGGACCACCTCGCGGTCGCGCCAGGTGTACATGAAGAACGACTCGAAACCGGCCTCCTGGCCGGCGACGCCCAGCCACAGCAGGTGGCTGTGCACCCGCTCCAGCTCGGCGATCAGGGTGCGGATAAAGAGGCCGCGCCGGGCCGGCACCAGCTCCATCAATTGCTCGACCCCCTGGGTGAAGCAGGTGGTGTGGGAATGCGAGCAGATGCCGCAGATGCGCTCGGTCAGGTATATGTTCTGGATGTAGCTCCGCTCTTCGGCCAGTTTCTCGATGCCGCGGTGGCTGTAGCCCAGCTTGAGGTCGGCGTCGCGGATGACCTCGCCGTCCAGCGTCATGCGCAGGCTGACGGCTTCGTGCAGCGCCGGGTGCTGCGGGCCCAGGGAGACCTTGTATTCCATTATTTACCTCCGGGGATGATCTCGGCGGGGCGCTCGAACTTCCAATCCTTGCGCAGGGGGTACTGCCCCTCCGGCCAGTCGTCGCACAGCAGCAGCCGCCGCGGGTCGGGGATGTCCTCGACCACCAGGCCGAACATGTCCTGCAGCTCGCGCTCGTAGAGGACGGCCCCGGGGATGAGCGGACAGACGCTGGGGATCTTCGGGTCCCGGCGCGGGGTCAGGATGCGCACGTTGACCGTGGAATCGGCGTTGGACAGGTGGTAGATCACTTCGAAGTTCTCCCCCAGGTCGACGCCGCTGATGGTGCCCAGGTGGGCGAGGCCGAAGGTTTCCTTCAGGTAGGCGAGCAGCGGCTTCAGCTGCCGGGGCTGCGCCTTGAGCTGGATGCGCCGCGGGGCGGAGATCGCCGCTTCCTGGACCTTGTCCCCGGCTTCGGCGTTGATCTTTTCAAGCATGGCTTCAGGATTCATCTTGTCCTCACTTTACCGAGTTGAGCAGTTTGACCACCGCGTCGATCAGCGCGGCGGGCCGGAACGGGCAGCCCGGCACGTAGGCGTTGACGGGCAGCAGCTGGTCGATGCCGACCAGGGTGTGGTAGGAGCCGCGGTAGACGCAGCCGGCCATGGCGCAGGCGCCGGCGGCCACGACGAACTTGGGGTCGGGGACCTGTTCGTAGATGCGCAGGACGCGGTCGCGGTTCTGCAGGGTGATGGCCCCGGTGCAGATCATGACGTCGGCGTGGCGCGGCGTTCCCTTCAGCTGCACGCCGAAGCGCTCGAGGTCGAAGCGCGGCATGAGCGCGGCCAGGATCTCGATGTCGCAGCCGTTGCAGCCGCCGCCGGCGTTCAGATGCAGGACCCAAGGCGATTTGACCCGTGACCAATGGACCAGTCGTTCGATCATGTTAATCCCTCGTGACCAGGGCGGCGATGGACAGGAAGATCATGCCCAGGTAGAACAGCCCGAAATAGGCGATGGGACCCGACGGCAGGGTGGCCACCACCAGCGCGGCCACGTGCATCATGGTGAAGAACAGGGCGATGAAGAAGAACAGCCGGTAGCCGAACTGCACCTTGGCGCCAGGGATGTCCTCGCCGCAGGCGTAGCTTTTCAGCTTGCCGCCGACGGGGTTCAGCTTGGGGGCCAGGCGCCCGGCCAGGAAATAGATGAGGTAGAAAACGGCCAGATAGACCAGGAAAGCCAGCGGCGGCGACAGAAAGATCTCCAAAAGGTTTTTCATGGTTATCCCTTCAGCTTGGTCAGTTTCCTGACGTCAAGGCTCTTGGTATGGCGGTTGATGTTGATGATCAGCGCCAGCGCCGTGGCGATGACCGCCACGTCGACGACGATGACGGTGATGGCCAGGCTCTGGGCGACCATCAGGTTCTCGCGGGCGTAGCCGCTGGCCACCAGCGCCAGGGTGACCCCCTTGGCGATGATCTCGATGCCGATCAGCAGCTTGACCGTGTTCTTCATGGTCAGCAGGCAATAGAGGCCGATGCCGACCAGCAGGGCGACGAAGCCCATGTTCAAAATCCAGAGGTTATTCATGGCGGCCTCCCGTGTCGCCGCCGTCCGAGGCGGCGTTTCCGTGCCGGTCGTCGCGGCGGAACAGGGCCAGGACGGCCAGCACGCCCGCGGAGATGGCGCCGACCTGACCGACCAGATCGAACGTGCGCTGGTTCCAGAGCACCTGGCTGAAGGTCCCGCTCTCGGAGCCCTGGATAGCCGGGATCTGGCCCAGCAGCTTCTTCATGACCAGCAGGTCGACGACGGCCAGGGCCAGGAAGAACAGCGGGAAGACGATGCGGTGCCCCCGGCTCTCGGCCACGTCGCCGTCGCCGCGCGTCAGGGTGATGGCGGTGATGAAGAGGACGGTGATCAGCCCGGCGACCACCGAGAGCTCGAACACCCCGGCGTAGACGGCGTTCATGCGGAAGAAGACCAATGCCAGGAAGATGCTGGCCACGGCCAGGCTGATGGCGCTCTTGAGCAGATCGCGGCTCAGGATGGCCAGTATGGAAAAGGCGAGCAAACCGATCAATAGAAAAAGATGCATGAGCGTCTCCTAGAATCCGATGAAGTTCAGGGCCACGCCGACCCCTTTGCCGAGAACGTCGGCGGCGGGCTGCAGCCAGGACTGGATGACGAAGGGGAAGGCCAGGCCGGTCACGATGCACAGCAGCGCCAGCAGGACGGTCGCGGCCGACATCCAGAACGGCGCCTCCTTGACCCCCTGCCAGGCCTCGTTCAGCTTGCCGAAGAAGGCCTGGTGCTGCAGCACCAGGTAGTACCACAGCGTGATGACGCTGCCCAGCACGGCCAGGGCGGCCAGCACGTGCATCTTGGCCTGCACCAGGGCGATGATGATCAGCAGCTTGCTCCAGAAGCCGTTCAGCGGGGGCACGCCGGCGATGGCCAGGGAGCCGATGGCCGAAGTGACGGCGGTCAGGGGCATCACCTTGGCCAGGCCGCCCATCTTGTCCAGCGAGCGCGTGCCGGTCGACTGTTCGACGGCGCCGGCGTTCAAGAAGAGCAGCGACTTGAACAGCGCGTGGTTGAACAGGTGGAAGAGGCCGGCGAGGATGCCCAGCGGCGTGCCGATGCCGAAGGCGAGCACGACGTAGCCGATCTGGCTGATCGAGGAGTAGGCCAGCATGCGCTTGATGTCGTTCTGGCCCAGCGCGGCCAGGGCGCCGACGAAGATGGAGACGATGCCCATGACCGTCAGCACCGTGGTCAGCGCCGGCGTGAGGCCGAAGACGCCGAGGAAGATGCGCGTCATGGCGTAGACGCCGGAGACCTTGATCAGCACGCCCGACAGCATGGCCGAGATCGGCGCCGGCGCCGAAGGGTGGGCGTCGGGAAGCCAGGAGTGGAACGGCACCAGCGCCGCCTTCAGGCCGAAGCCGGCCAGGAACAGCCCGCTGCAGAAGCCGACCACGTACTTGATGTTCAGCGTCTTGAGGCCCTGGGCCACTGCGCCGAAGCTCACGCCGCCGGTGACGCCGAAGATGACGGCGATGCTCAGCAGCACGAAGGCCGAAGCGACGGCGGAGAGCATCAGGTACTTGAACGAGGCCTCGAGCTCGTCATGGCCGCGGCCGAAGGCGACCAGGGCATAGGAGGCGATGGCGGCCACCTCGAGGAAGACGTAGAGGGTGAACAGGTCGCCGCTCAGCACCAGGCCGTTCATGCCGGCGATCATCGCCAGCAGCAGGGCGTAATAGTTGGCCTTGGCCCCATAGTGCTCCATGTAGTTGATGGAATAGATGGTGACGGCGAAACTGACCAGCGAGATGGTGAACAGCATGAAGAGGCTGAAGCCGTCGAGCAGCAGGCGGATGTTCAGCGGCGCGCCGAACCAGAAGGCCTGCTGGATGATGCCGCCGTCGGCGATCAGCGGCCGGGCGCTGAAGACGGCGAGCACGAGGAGGAAGAGCATGGCGGCGCTGGCCAGCAGGTCGGGCAGCAGGCGCTTGGACACCTTGCCCAGCAGCGGCAGCAGCCCGGCCAGCACCAGGGGAACGATGATGAATAGGAATAACATGACTCCTCCCTAGCGCGTCAGGGCGCCGATGGCCCAGACGATGATCACCAGCCCACCGATGGCCCAGGCCAGGTAGTTGGCATACAGGCCGTTGTGCACGGCCTTGAGCGCGCCGGTCGCGGCGCGGCCGATTTGCACGACGAACTTCTCGAAAAAGGCGTCGATGGGGCGGTCGACGAAACGGAACAGGAATCGGGAAAAGGCCTGCAGCCCCTTGATGCCCTGCTCGTACAGGTCGAAGACGCGGGCCTCGGCCAGGTCATAGAGGGTGCGCAGAACGGGCAGGCGATGGATGGGCTCTGAAGCCAGGTAGGCCTTGTTGCCGCCGCGCCGGAAGCCGAAGACGTGCAAGGCGAAGGCGATGAGCAGGCAGCCCATGGAGATGAGGGCGATGGGGTTGAATACGGCCAGGGCGTGGGCGGTGAAGTCGAGGTGCTCCCCCGGGGCCGCGTGGCCGGCCAGGATGGGCTGGATGAAGAGCCTCAGCGGCAGGGCGTTGTAGACGCCGAACAGGACGCACAGGGCGGCCAGGACCAGGATGGGGATATAGATGGGGCTGCGGCTTTCCTTCACCGCGGCGGTCTCCAGGCCGCGCGGCCCGAAGAAGACGGAATGTCCGGCCTTGAGGAAAGAGGCGAAGGTGAGGATGGCCCCCAGCCAGGCGGCGATGGTGAAGATGGTGTAGCCGGTCTCATAGGAGCCGTGGAAGACCATCTCCTTGGAGACGAAGCCGTTCAGCGGCCAGATGCCCGAGATGGCGGCGGCGCAGACGATGAAGCCCAGCGCCGTCAGCGGCATGGAGCGGGCGAGACCGCCGAGCTTCTTCAGCTCGGTGGTGCCGGCCTGCTGCTCCACGGAGCCGGCGGCCAGGAACAGCCCGCTCTTGTACATGGCGTGGTTGATCATGTGGAAGATGCCGCCGGCGATGCCGATGGGAATGGCGGTGCCGATGCCCAGCATCATGTAGCCGACCTGGGAGACGGCGTGGAAGGAGAGGAGCTTCTTGAGGTCCTTCTGGATCAGGGCCATGAACACGGCCAGGACGATGGTCAGGGCGCCGAGGGTCATCAGCACCAGGGCGGGCGTGCTGTTGACCTCGAGCCGGAAGATGTCGAGGCAGATGCGCGACAGCATGTAGATGCCCAGCAGCTTTTCCAGCGCCGCCGGGATGAAGGCCATGACCGCCACCGGCGCGTCGACGGCGGCGTCGGGGATCCAGGTATGAAAGGGCATGGAGCCGGCCTTGGCGACGGCGCCGATCATCATCAGGTAGAAGCTGACCGCAGTGAGCCCCTGGGGGACGACCGAGATGTCCGAGAGGCGCAGCGTGCCGGTCTGGGACCAGAGGATGGCGATGCCCAGGATCATGCAGAAGTCGCAGAAGCCGCCGATGAGGAAGGCCTTGACGGCGGTGCGGTGCGACCCTTTGCCGCCGATGGTGATCAGCGCGTACAGGGTGATCAGCAGGCCCTCCCAGAAGAAGACCAGCGGCACGAAGTTGTTGGCCAGCACGGCGCCGGCGGACATGGCGGCGGTCAGGAACAGGTAGCCGTAGTACTCGCGCAGGCGCGGGTTGCCGGCCATGCGCACCGTGGAATAGAGGACGATCAGGAAGGTGAAGCCGCTCACGGCCAGCAGGATGAACTGGCTGAACTGGTAGAGGCGCAGCTCGAAGTCGATGCCGTGGCCCAGCCAGGGCAGGGTGAGCATGGTCTCCTTCCCCCCGAAGAACGAAACGGCGACGTAGACGAAGAGGGCCGCCCCGAGGACGGAGACGATCTCGCGCAGCCGCTTGATGCCGCGGGGCAGCAGGAAGGAGAAGAGGGCCAGCAGCAGCGGCAGCAGGACCGGGATCAGCAGGTTTTGCGGGTTCATTGGATCCACCTTACGATTTCGCCGGCGGCGATATTGGCCAGCTTCGTGGGATAGGCGACGAAGAGGCCGGCCAGCAGGGACAGGACGGCCAGCGTTACGACCACGAAGACCATGGAGCGCGTCCCTTCCCTATGGCCGGAGGCGGGCGCGGCCTCGCCCATGAAGACGGCGCTGAACACCTTGAACAGGTAGTACATGGTCAGCACCGCGGCGAAGAGCGCGGCGGCGGCCACCCAGATGCGGCCCGACTGCACGGTGGCCACGATGACCATGAATTTGGAGAAAAAGCCGCCGAAGGGCGGGATGCCGATGACCGAGAAGGAGCAGAAGATGAAGGCGACGGCGGTCCAGGGCATGGTCTTGATCAATCCGCCCAGCTTGCGGATATCGCGCTCGTGGGTGGCGTGGATGATGATGCCGGCGCAGAGGAAGAGGCCGGCCTTGGCCAGGCCGTGCATCAGGATGAAAAGCAGTGAGCCGGAGACGCCCAGGGGGTTCATGACCGCGAAGCCCAGGAAGATGTAGCCGATCTGGCTGACCGTGGAGTAGGCCAGGATGCGCTTCAAATCGTTCTCCACGGCGGCGGCCGCGGCGGCCAACAGGCTGGAGAAAACGACCAGGATGGGGATGGCCTGCTGCCAGCCCTCGGGGAGCTGGAACGTGTAGCTGAAGATCCTGGCGTAGGCGTAGACGCCGATCTTGACCAGCACGGCGGCGTGCAGCAGGGCGGTGACGGTGGTGGGCGCCACGCCGGCGTCGGGCAGCCAGGTGTGCAGCGGCACGGTGGCGGACTTGGAGAACATGCCCAGCAGGATCAGCAGCACGGCGATGCCGGGGATGGCGGTCCCGCGCATGGCGGTGAGGTCGAAGGTGCCGGTCTGGGCGTAGATGAGGATGAAGCCCAGCAGCATGGCCACGGCGCCGAAGAACGTCAGCAAGAACGCCTTGTCGGCCTTCAGCACGTGATCGCGCACGCGGTAAAAGCCGATCAGGCGCCAGCAGGCGATGGCGGCGATCTCCCAGAACAGGTACATGAAGATCAGGTTGGCCGAAAAGACCAGCCCCATCATGGCGCCGATGAAAAGCAGCACGATGAAGTAGTACTCGCTCTGGTTCTCCTCGTGGGCGATGTAGCCCAGGGAGTAGACGACGATCAGCGCGCCGATGAAGGAGGAGGCCACGGCCATGAAGACCGACAGGGCGTCGGCCACGACGATGAAATCGAGGCCCAGGGCCAGCGTCTTGCGGAAGGCCAGCTCACCTCCTTTGAGAGCGAAGGGGAGCAGCAGCATGGAGGAGGCGGTGGTGGCCAGGGCGATGAGCACCGACCAGAAGGATCGGGCCCTTTTCGAGATGAGGCCGGCCAGGGGGATGGTGAGGGAGCCGACGATCGGCACGAAAATGGTCAGTAAAATGATGGTTTGTATGTTGTTTGTCATGATTTTTAAGGTCCATTATATTGGAATAAAGAGAGATGTCAAGGGTGAAAAACCGCCGCTTGCTTTCCAGCCCCGGATGCGCTATAACGCGGAGCATGGAAACCAAGAAAATCGCCGTCATGCAGAAGCTGCTCAAGGCCAATGACGCCGTCGCCGACCAGATCCGCAGGGAGCTGAAAGATAAGCACATATTCTTCGTCAACCTGATGAGCTCGCCGGGCTCGGGCAAGACCACCCTGGTCGAGGAGACGGTCAAGAAGCTGGGGAAAAGGATAAAGGTCATCGAGGGCGACATCCAGACCACGCTGGACGCCGAGCGCCTGCAGAAGCTGGGCATCCAGGCCTTTCAGATCAATACCGGCCCCTTTGGCGGCGACTGCCACCTGGAAGCCTCCTGGATCCGGACGGCCATCGACGAACTGGGGGCCGACGGCATGGACTACCTGTTCGTGGAGAACATCGGCAACCTGGTCTGCCCGGCCGAGTTCGACGTCGGCGCCCATATGAACGTGCTGCTGATCAGCGTCACCGAGGGCGAAGACAAGCCGCTGAAGTACCCGTTGGCCTTCCAGGTCTCGCCGCTGTGCCTGGTCACCAAGATCGATTTCCTGCCCTTGAAGAATTTTTCGCTCGCCAAATTACGGGAAAATATCAGGAAAGTGAACCCGGCCTGCGCCGTGGTCGAGGTGTCGGCGCACGATGGTTCGGGGATCGACAGCTGGATCGAGATATTGAAGAACAAGCCGGGGATGAACAGATAGAAAACGGCGGACGGTGCACGGTAAGATAAAGTGAAATTGGGAATGGCCGGCGCCGCAGGGTAACGGCATGAAGGGATAACGAACGCCGGGGCCTTGCAGGCCGATTGAAGGAGACATGTCATTTTTGAGCCTTGATTTTCTGCTCGCCGCCGCGCTGGCGCTGCTGGTCTTCTATGCCCTGCCGCTCGCCTGGCGGCCCGGTTTCCTGCTGGCGGCCAGCCTGGCATTCTTCGCGCTGGCCGGGCCGGTTTACCTGCCGCTGGTGATCCTGCTGACCTGGGCCGATTTCCTGCTGGCCGGGCGCATGCCGGCGTCCCGGCCCAGCGGCCGCAAACGGCTCCTGTGGCTGGGGCTGCTGCTCAATGTCGGCGTGCTGGGGTTCTTCAAATACACCTTGTGGCTCAATTCCCTGCTGGGCGCCTTCCTGCCGGATGGCGGGCGGGGGCTCGCCGCGTTCCGGGGCGGCCTGCTGCTGCCCCTCGGGCTCTCCTATTTCATTTTCAAAAAGATCAGCTATCTGCTGGACGCCTACTGGGGGCGGCTGCAGCCGGAAAAGCGCTTTTCCCGGCTGCTGCTCTTCGTGGTCTTTTTCCCGGAGATCACGGCCGGTCCCATCGACCGCGCCGGCCGCCTGCTGCCGCAATTCGAAGGCAACAGGGATTTCGTCGCCGCGGACATCAGCGCCGGCCTGCACCAGGTCCTGTGGGGGATGTTCAAGAAGCTGGTGATCGCCGACCGCCTGGCGGCGCTGGTCGATCCGGTGTTCCAGAGCCCCGGGCAATTCCAGGCGCAGGCGATCCTGGCGGCGGCGCTGTTCTATTCGCTGCAGATCTACGCCGATTTCTCCGGGTATTCGGACATGGCCATTGGCCTGGGGCGGCTGTTCGGCTACCGGCTGCAGATGAATTTCGACCGCCCGTACTTCGCCCTCAGCATCGGTGATTTCTGGCGGCGCTGGCACATTTCGCTTTCCCAGTGGTTGCGCGACTACCTGTTCCTACCGCTTTCTTTCGCCTTCCTGCGGCGCTTTCCCCAGGCCAGCCTCCTGGGCCGGAAGACGGAGGCGCAGGCCTACGCCCTGGCCAGCCTGGTGACGATGGCCTTGTGCGGCCTGTGGCATGGCGCGTCCTGGACCTTCCTGCTGTGGGGGCTGCTGCACGGGGTCTACCTGGCGGCCGGATTTTTTTCCCGGCGCGCGCGCCGGCGGGTAAAAAAGAGATTGGGCATCGCCGGCCATTCCGCCTGGAACCGGTCGTGGCAGCAGCTGTCCACGTTCCTGCTGGTCAGCCTGGCCTGGATCCTCTTCCGCTCGGAATCCCTGTCGGGCGCCCTGGACATGTTCGCCAGGCTGCTCTCGCCGGCGGGCTGGTTCTCCGGCCGGGCCAGGGGACTGGCCGAATGGAGCGGCGCGGCGGGCCAGGCCGAGTTCGCCGTGGCGCTGGCCGCCGTCGGGGCGCTGTTCCTGGTGGAAACGCTCCAGGGGCGGTGGCGCATCGGCCGGGCGCTGCGCTCACTGCAATGGCCGCTGCGCTGGGCGGCGTATTACCTCTTCATCCTGGCCGTCCTCTTCTTCGGCGTGTTCTCCAAGGCCGAGTTCGTCTACCAGGGATTCTGACATGAAGCGGGAAAAGATCAGGGTGCTGGCCATGCTGGCCGCCTTCCTGCTGCCCTTGCTGGCGCTCGGCGTTGTGTTGAGCCGCATCCATGACCGGATGGCGTTCGTCGGCCGGCCGCCCATCCCCGCGGGGACGCGCATCCTCATTCTCGGGGACTCGCACGCCACCGACTCGCTCGATCCCCAGCGATTCGGCCAGGCCTGCAATTTCGGCAGCGACGGGGAGAGCTACATCCATAATTATTACAAGCTGCGCTATGCCGTCCGCCGCCTTCCCTCCCTGCGCATGATCATCCTGCCCGCCGACCTGCACTCGTTCAGCGCTTTCCGCTCCAACCGCATGCTGGTCACTTCCGAGTGGGCGCGTTATGTCGACTACCTGGAGATCGGCCGGCTCAGGGGCAAGTGGCTGCACTATGCGCGTGAGCTGCTCGCCCTGCGCCTGTTCGGCTTTCGCGGCGAGTATCAGCGCTTCCTTTCGTGCTGGCTGCCGGGCCGCTGCGAGCCGGAGGTGGCCCGCATCGACCGCGGCTTCACGCCGCGGCCCGGGTTCTTCATCAAGAAGGGGCGAATGGAGCGCGGCCGCACGCGGGCCAGGCGCCAGCTGGAGGGCGTCGACCTCTTCAGCCCCGACATGGTGCTGTACTTTAAAAGTATCCTTGACCTGGCGCAGCGGCGGGGACTAACCGTCATCCTGATCCGCTTCCCGGTCACCTCCGAGTACCTGCGGGTCGCCGAGAGGCTCATGCCGATCGAGGATTACTATGCCCGCATCCGCGCCATCGCCGCCGCCTATCCCCGCGTCCATCTGCTCGAGCGGCACGGGGTGCTCCAGGCGCCCGCGGGTCGCTATTTCCGCGATGCGCAGCATCTGAACCTGGATGGAGCCGCAATATTCTCCGATCTCATCCGCGCCGATCTGGAAAAACTGGGATTGATCGAGCCTGAAGTTCAGAATCAACAGTGACACTGAAACTGACACTGTCACTTTCTTTTATTTTGATGCCAACAACCTCTTTCAACCGCATCTCCCTGCCGTTGCCTGACCGGGTATTGACTGGGCTAAGTGCCGGTGCTATGGATATTCGGAAGGAGGAGGGATGAAAACATTCGTGGCTCTTGCGCTGCTCGTACTTTATTCCCGGGCGCCTGGTTCTGCCGTCGAGCGCCATGAGGAGATCTTGAAGATCGGCCCGGCACTCTCATTCGGGAGCTATGGGGACCTGTCTGAAGTGGATGGGCTCCTGGCCGGGGGCCTGCCGGGGATCGAGCTGGCGGTCCGCTGCGCCAAGCGGCTCGAGATCTGGGGGGCGTACAAGTTCAGCAAGACGGAGTACCGCATGGGGCACGGCTCTGACCGCATCTTCCGCATTGACGCTTTCGCCGGCGGCCTGCGCTGGAAGCCGGTCCGGCTGAAGAACGGCGAACCGTTCGTGGGCGTCGGCTTGAACGGCTATTTTTTCAGCGACGACGCCTTCACTCCGTTCATCCTGCCGGTGAAATCCGCCTTCGGCCCGTACGTCCAGGGCGGCGGCTATCTGCGCCTCTTCCGGTTCCTGCAGGTGCAGCTGTCCGCCCGCTACAACCTGGTGCCCCACACCGAGAAGTGGACGACCCCGAACGGGACCTACCACTACCGGACCGACTTCAGCGGCCTGGAGTTAAGCGCGGGGCTGCTGTTCTGCATCAGCGGCAGGCAGCAGGTGGGGGTACAATGAACAAGTTGCTGAAACTACTTGCGCTCGCGGCGCTCCTGGCCGTGCTCGGCGCAGTCCAGGGCTGCAAGAAGGCCGAGACCGTCACGAAAGCCGACGTCCTCGGCACCTGGCAGGTCACGTCCTGGGCATCGAGCGACACGCGGTTCAGGGGATGCGACATGCTGGGGACGATGGATTTTTCCGCCTACGAAGGGCGATTGATGAGGGTCGATTTCACCTTCACCTGCGGCGGCATTCTGAAGACCGAAATAGGGTATGCGTCCCTTACGGACCCGAACTTCATTCGTTTCATGATCGGCTATTTGGGCCGGGGCGTTGAATTCGACGGCTTCATCGAAGATGGTCGGATGATCGGGCGCCTGGGCGACGAGTGGGGAGGGCTGGTTTCATATGCTGATGGAGATTTGTGGGAAGCGGTCAAGAAGTGAACAGGAGGCCTTGCGGGCACAAGTGGCAGTGTAAGCAAGAGAATTGAACGGACTTCAGTGTCAGTGTCAGTGACAGTGTCAGCAAGAGGCCTTACGGGCATCAGTGGTAGTGATAGTGGTAGTGATAGTCAGAGTGAAGAGCAATTCTGTTCTTTCTCATCACGCATTACGCATCACGCATAACGAGGGAATGGAAGCAATCGGTTTACGGTGGATGGTTTACGGTGGACAGACAGAAAAAGCAATACGAAGACTTAAATTCCAAATCCCAATTTCCAAATAAATGCCAAATTCCAAATTCGAATGACCAAAACAAAAGCTCCTTGCAATTGCATTTTCTTCGTTTGGGTCAAAGTCCCCGTCAGGGGATTGGGTCATCGGATTTTGGAATTTGTTTGGTTCTTTTCTTCAACATCGAACTTCGAACATCGAATCCCCCTCGGGGCTGGTGCCCCTCGAGGACGCCGCCCTTGCCAGGGCCGGCAGCGTCGAACCTCTTCTTAACTTTTGCCTTTTGCCTTTTTCCTTTTGCCTTTGTCTTCTCTCTTCCCTACGCCTTCCGCCTTACGCCAATGACCTCTTTCAGGTGCATCTCCCTGCCTCCGATCACGTCGATCTGCGTGGAGCCGCAGGCGGAACAGGCGAACTCGGGCTTCTCGATCACGGTCTCGCGGCCGCAGGCGCGGCAGGCGATGCGCACGGCAAGGATCTCGATGGCGAGCCGGGACCGGGCCAGGGGGCCGTGCTCCTTTTTCAGCAGGCGGTAGGCGGACTGCAGCAATTCCGGTACGACATGGTGCAGGCGGCCGATGCACACGGTCACGAGCTTGACCGTGCCGAGCGCCTCTTTTTCCCGGACTTCCAGCACGCTCTGGACCAGGGCGGCGGCGATCGATCCTTCGTGCATCAGCAGATGCGGGGCAGGATCTCGCCGGCCGGGGGCATGACGATGCGCTCGCTGCCGGCCCTCGTGGCCATGATGACGCGGCCGGGATCCGCGGCCGTGATCTCGCCGATGCGCCGCGCCCCCCTGCCCAACGGGTGGCGGCGCAGGAGAGCCAGCGCCTTTTTCGCGTCAGAACGCGCGGCCACCATGATCACCTTGCCCTCGTTGGCCACGTGCAGCGGGTCGAAGCCGAGCAGGTCGCAGACCGCGGCCACTTTTTTCGGGATGGGCAGCTCCTCCTCATGGATGCGCACGCCGAATTCCCTTCCCTGGACCAGCTCGTTCAGCGTCTGAGCCAGGCCGCCGCGCGTCGGGTCGCGCATGAAGGGGACGTCGAGGGCGCGGCACGTCCGGATCAGTCCCCAGAGCGGGGCGACGTCGCTGCGGATGCTCGCCCTCAGGCCGAATTCGCCGCGCGCGGTCAGAACGGAAACCCCGTGCAGGCCGATGGGTCCGTTGATCAGGACGGCGTCCCCCGGCTTCACGCGGCCGGCGACGACCGGCTTCCTGAACACGGGCCGGCCGATCCCCGAGGTGTTGATGAACAGGCCGTCGGCCTTGCCCCGCTCGACCACCTTGGTGTCGGCGCAGACGATGCGCGCCCCGCTTTGGCGGCAGGCAACGGCGATGGAGGCGAGGATCCTCTGCAGCCGGGCGATGGCCAGGCCCTCCTCGATGATGAAGCCGATGGAGAGGTACAGCGGCTCGGCGCCCATGACCGCCATGTCGTTGACCGTACCGCAGACCGCCAGGCGGCCGATATCGCCGCCGGGGAAGAACAGGGGCTTGACCACGAAACTGTCGGTGGTGAACACCTGGCCGCTGTCGGGCAGGCGGGCGGCGTCGTCCATCTCCAGCAGCAGCGGGTCGCGCAGGAAGCGCTGGAACACGAGCCGGGTCAGTTCGGCGCTCCGGCTACCGCCGCCGCCGTGGGCCAGCAGGACCTTAGCCATAGGTCACCCAGGCGCTGCAGCTCCCCTCCGAGGAGACCATGCACGGGCCGACGGGATGGTCGGGGCGGCAGGACCGGTTAAAGAGAGGGCAGGCGGGGGGATCGATGAGGCCGCGCAGCACGTCGCCGCAGCGGCAACCCTTGCGCCGGGGGGCACTGTCGGCATGGATGGTGAAGCGCTGGCGGGCATCGAGGGCGGCAAAGGCGGGGCGCAGCACCAGGCCGCTTGCCGGGATGCTCCCCAGGCCGCGCCACTCGGCGTCGGAGGGGGTGAAGACCTCGGCCAGCACCGACCGCGACCGTTCATTGCCTTCGTCGCGCACGACCCGCCGGTAGTTGTTCACGATCTCATATATACCTTTATTATGCATCTCGAGCAACAGCCCCAGCGACGAAATGATGTCCTCGGCATGGAAGCCGGCGATCACCCCGGGCAGGCGGCTTGCGGCCAGGAACCCGTAGGCCTGGCGGCCGATGATCGCCGAGACGTGGCCGGGGAGGAGGAAGCCCGCCAGTCCGGAACTTTCGGAAACGAGCGCCTTGAGGGCGGGAGGCACCAGGCGCAGGGAGGTGAGCAGCGAGAAATTGGCGAGTTTTTTCTCGACGGCCAACAGCGCGGCAACGGCGATGGCCGGCGCCGTGGTCTCGAAGCCGACGGCCAGGAACACCGTCTCCCTGCCGCTGTCCTCCGCCAGGCGCAGGGCGTCCAGCGGCGAATAGACGGCGCGGATGTCGCCGCCGGCGGCACGCTCCCTCTCCAGCGAGGAGCGGCTGCCGGGGACGCGCAGCATGTCGCCGAAGCTGGCGACGATCACGCCTTGGCGGGCCAGGGCGACGGCTTCGTCGATGAAAAGGTCGGGGGTGACGCAAACCGGGCATCCCGGCCCCGAGACCAGCTTCACTCCCGCGGGAAGAAGGCGCTGCACGCCGAAGCGACGGATGGCCACGGTGTGGCTGCCGCAGACCTCCATGATCTTGGCACCGCCGGGGACCGGGAGGTGGAGCAGGCGCTCGGCCATGCGGGTCAGCGGCGTTGTCTTAGCCAAAGAATTGTCCCTCCGCGAAGATGGCCAGCGTCTGGCGGGCCTGCTTTTTGGTCAACTTGGAGATGGCGAAGCCGGCATGGATGAGCACCCAGTCTCCCATTTTCACCTTGTCGAGCAGCATGATGCCGACCTCGCGCTTCAGGCCGGAGCTTTCGACGACGGCCATGTCGCCTTTTATTTCACGGACTTGCATGGGAACGGCCAGGCACATGATCATGACTCCTTGATGAATTTTTTGGCGGCCAGGGCCGCCTGCCCCAGCGAGATGCCGCCGTCGTTGGGCGGGACCTGCCGCTGGAGGAGGACCTCGAAGCCGTTTTGCGAAAACAGGTCCCGGCTCATCCCCAGCAGCAGGGTGTTCTGGAAAACGCCGCCGCTCAGGGCCGCTTTTCGTATTCCGGAAGCCCTGGTCAGGTGGATCGCCGTATCCAGCAGTCCGTTGGCCAGGGTCAAGTGGAAGCAGCGGGCTTTTTCGCTCCGGGTTTTTTTATCGGCCAGCATCGCTTCCACGGCCGGGAGCATGTTCAGGACGCAGATGCCGTCCTTTCTTTCCAGCGCATAGGGGTAGCGTTCTTTCTGCGGCCCGGCCTTCTCGGCCTCGGCCTGCAGCAGCGCGGGCAGCTCGCCCTCGTAGGAATTGCGGTCGCCCAGGCCGAGGAGAGAGGCGACGCCGTCGAACAGGCGGCCGCAGCTGCTGGTCATCACCCCGCCCCGGCGCTCGCGGGTGCTCTCCAGCACCTGTTCCCCCCTGCGGCCGAAGCGGGCGGCCAGGCGCCGGGCCCTTTTGCCGTCGCCCAGGGCAACGAGCAGCGAGAGCGCCGTGCGCCAGGGCTCGCGCGCCGCCGCGTCGCCGCCGGGAAGAAAGATGGGGCGCAGGTGGCCGGTTCGTTTCATCCCGGCCAGGCCGCCGGTGAAGAACTCGCCGCCCCAGGCCGTGCCGTCGTCGCCGTAGCCGGTGCCGTCGAGGGCGATGCCCACGACCGCCCCCGTTTCGCCGTTCTCGGCCAGCACCGAGGCGACATGGGCTTCGTGGTGCTGCACTTCCACGACCTTCGCCTGCGGGAACGACGCCGCCAGCAGGCGGTTGGGGTAGGCGGGGTGCTTGTCGACCGCGACGACGTCCGCGCGCAGGGAGAAAAGCCTCATGAAATGGAGGGCGGCGCGCATCTCGGCGGCCAGCGCCGGGTTGGACTCGGTGTCGCCGATGTGCGGGCCGACGAAGGCGCGCTTGCCGGCGAGCAGGCAGAATGTCGTCTTGAGCATGCCGCCCAAAGCCAACACCGTCTTCGCCGAGGCGAAGGGCAGGGCGATGGCCAGGGGGACATAGCCGCGGCTGCGGCGGAAAAAATAAGGCTCCTTCCGGAAAATCACCGCCAGCGAGTCGTCGGCGAAGGAGAGGATCGGCCGGTCATGGCTCAGGACGGCGTCGCTGAGCCCGGGCAGCTCGGGCGCCGCGTCGTCGAACAGGATCGGCTCGTCGGAGATGTTGGCCGAGGTCATGACCAGCGGCTCGTTCATTTGTTCCACCAGCAGGCGGTGCAGCGGCGAGTAGGGGAGCATGAAGCCGATGCGGTTCTGCCCCGGCGCCGACAGGCGGGCCAGGCGGTCGCCTGCCTTGGCCCGCAGCAGGACGATGGGGGCCTGGGGGCTCTGCAGCAGCCTCCTTTCGTCCACCGTCAGCGGGCAGTGCTTCCCGATCATCGCCAGCGTGGCCATCAGGGCGAAGGGCTTGCGCTCGCGCCCCTTGAAGCGCCGCAGCCGCTCGAGGGCTTTCGGGTCGTTGGCGCGGCAGGCCAAATGGTAGCCGCCGATCCCCTTGACCGCCAGGACCCTGCCTTTTTTGAGGAGACCGATCGCCGTTGCCAGCGGTTCCTTCTTCCCGATCCCGCCCTTGACCTTCAGCTGCAGCGTCGGCCCGCAGTTCGGGCAGGAGACGGGCTGGGCGTGGTAGCGCCGGTCGCCGGGATCGCCATATTCTTTCCGGCACGCGGGGCACATGGGGAACTTTTTCATCGTGGTCTTGGGGCGGTCGTAGGGGAGCCCCTCGATGATGGTGAAGCGCGGGCCGCAGTCGGTGCAGTTGGTGAAGGGGTAGGCGAAGCGGCGGTTCCCGGGAGTGGACATCTCCTGCCGGCAATTGGCGCAGAGGGCGATATCGGGCGACACCATGATGTCTTTCTTCCCCTTCCCCGCGCTCTCCAGGATGACGAATTCCGTTCCGGCCTTCTCAGGGATCTTCTCCCACTTCAGTGTCTCTATATGGCTCAGCGGCGGCGCGCTGTGCCCGATATGGCGCATGAACTCCTGCAGGCGCCCGCCCTGCACCTCAAGCACGACTTCGGCGCCCCTGTTCCTGACCGTTCCCGTCAATTCAAAGTTCTTTGCCGCGCGGTAGAGGAAGGGCCGGAAGCCCACCCCCTGGACGACTCCCGAAAAATGAATGCGCAGCCTCCCGCGCCGGGGAATACCGGCCAGGCGCAGGTCCGGGGATTTTTTGGGTTTCCTCATGTGCAACCGGATTGGTCATTATAACCCATCGCTCGTTAAAGACCAAAAGTGTCAGTGACAGTGTCAGTGTCAGCAGGAAATAAAAACGGGCCCAGTGGTAGTGACAGTGGCAGTGGTGGGAGCGGCCAGGATGCGAACTGCCGTTATTCGTGAATCGTGAACCGTGATTCGTGATTCGGAAGAGTACGATGATGATTCAATACAGAACCCGGCTCACGGGCTTTTCAGTGCTGCCTTTTTCCCTGCGAGCCTCTTCACTCTCCCTTCGGCGGCAAAAGCTGAAACCCCATCTGCATCATCATCTCGAGCACGTTGAAGACGACGACCTCCTTCTGGAACTTGCCGTCCTTCATGGTGTCGATGGCCAGGCCGGTGATGCGGACCTTCTTTCCGGTCGGCGGCACCACTCCCATCGGCGTCGGCATGGGGCCGGTGTGCGTTCCGGTCATCGTCCAGGCGGTGGCCACCTTCTCTCCCTGCACCACGGCCTCCTCGAAGGTCATTTTCAGGTCGGGCATCATCGCGCGCGTGTTCTCGACCCATGCCTTGATCCCTTCGAACCCGACGTAGGGCTCGGGCATGGTGCTGGTCTGGGCGATGCAGTCGGCGGCGTAGAGCTCCGGGATCAGCGCCAGGTCGGGCTTGTTCCACAACTCCAGCACCTTGTCCAGCAGGACCTGGACTTTCTTCTCGCACATCGGCTTTTCTACCGCCTGCTGCCCGGCCAGGGCACTGCAGACCGCGACCGCCAGGCACACGAGTAGCACTGTTTTTTTCATTGTCTTTCCTCCCCTTGTTAGAACTGGATGAGCTGATTAGGCGACTTTGAAAACGGGTTGTCAATATGATCCCGGCTTTTGACCTTTTTCTCTTCCGGATCACGAATCACTCATCACGACAGATCGATCCATGGGTTTTGCCGTCCGCCGGCCGCGCATGCAGGGAAAGCCGTGATGAAGAACCTGTCCGCCCTGAGGGACCATGGGGGGGCGCCCATTAGAAGGCGTCCCCTTTTTCCTCCTTTTTCCTTCTCTAACTAGAATTTTAGAAAGGCCTCTGGGAACGCTCCCGCGCGCCCGCCGGTTATCCGCAACAAAAAAACCCTTATTTTCGTATGTATGTCCGTATAAGGAGGCAGCATGCGAAAGTTCATCGCTCTCGGAATATGGGTCCTTTCGGCTGGCCTGGCCTCGCTGCCGGCGCAAGAATTCGCCGGTGTGAGGCAGATCAACGGCAGGGGCATCTACTGCCGCGCCACCGGCACAGGGAATCCGCTGGTCGTCGTTCATGGCGGCCCGGGACTGGCCCACGATTACCTGTTCGCGCCCTTCTCCCGACTGGCGAAAAAACGGCGGCTCGTCTTCTACGACCAGATGGGAAGCGGTCGTTCCGATGGCTTCCGGCAGAATGATAAGGTCGGCATGGACGAGCTGGTGGAGGAACTGGAGGGGGTCAGGAAGGATTTCGGCCTGGAGCGCTTCGACCTGGCCGGGCAATCCTGGGGGGCCATCGTCGCCATTCACTATGCCGTCAGGTACCCGCAGCACGTGAAAAGGCTGCTGCTGCTGGAGCCCGCGCCCGGGAGCAGCGAATATCTGCCGGCTTTCCAGAAGACGATCATGGACCGGCTGAGCCCGGAGGACAAGGAGGCGCTGGCAGGCTATGCCAGGGACCCGGGGCTGACCTCCGATCCCGTTCTCTGCCGAAAATGGATGAACCTGAGGTTCAAGGCCTATTATTTCGATCCCGCCAGACAGGACATGGGCAAGCTGGACTATTTCGACGGGGAGCGGGTGAAGAAATTCTTCGCCAGTTCGGCCATGTTCGGCCCCTATCTCATGAACTTCGACCTGTATGAAGCCATGAAGGGGGTCGCCTGCCCGGTGCTGATCGTGCACGGCGAACATGACCCGATTCCCACTGCGGCAGTGGAACGCATGGCCCTGTCGCTGAAGAACGCCGAACTGAAGATCGTCAGGAAAAGCGGCCACTTCGTGCACGTGGAGAAGGCGGACGAGTATTTCAGCGCCATCGAGGCGTTCCTGGGCGGGAAGTGACCCGGGGCGTCTCCCTTTTTTTTCCTTTTTTCCTGATACTGGCTTTATTTGTTTCTTTCTAATTTGGCCTGATAATTTTTCAGGTTTTCCGTGACCCGGTATTTTACGATCCGGGCGACCAATGCCAGGGGCAGCGGCTTGTCGAGGGGAAACTGCACGCCGCCCTTGGTGGTGGCGAAGGCCGACAGCTCCTTTTTGAAGGCCAGGATGGCGCTGGGCTCCGGAAAGAAGCCGATGTGGTTTTTGAAGGCGGCGAAATGGACCAGGTTGCCCTTGAGAAAAAACGTAGGCACCCGGTAGCTGATCTTCTCCTCGGCCCCGGGCGCGGCGGCATGGATGGTCTGGCGCATGGCTTTCAACTTTTCCCCCACGGTTTTCGGGAAAGTCCGGATATATTCATCGATCGAGCCGACGCTTTTTTTGTATTTTTCCATGAGCCCCCCAGATCTCACCATATTATATTACATTTTGATCTTGGTTTCTGTAGGGGCGGACCCCCGTGTCCGCCCGTTTTGATTCCTTGAGGATCCTGGGCAGGCACTGAGGCCTGCCCCTACTCATCTGTCTGAATTTCGGGGGAGGTTTATTTGCCCTACAATTTTACAATCGCTTTGAAATTTTCAATCATGTAGCGGCGTAGGTCGGCGGGCAGGGGCGAAGTGACCGTCACCAGCTTGCCGCTGAAGGGATGGACAAATTCGATGCGGAAGGCGTGCAGGGCCAGGCGCGGGAAATCCCTGCCCTTGCTCTTGCCGTAGAGGATGTCGCCCAGCACCGGGTTGCCGAAGTGGGCCAGGTGGACGCGCAGTTGGTGGGTGCGGCCGGTCCTGGGCATCAGGCGCACGAAGGTGAAGCGGGCGAACTCGCGGATCACCGAGAATTCGGTGACGGCGTCCCGCCGGTCCTCGCGGTCCTCGCCGACGACCTCGAAGCGGGCGCGGTGCTTCAGGCTGCGCGCCAGGGGCCGGTCGATGGTGCCGTTGCGGAAGCGCATGCTGCCGGCGACCAGCGCCAGGTAGGTCTTACGCATCTCCCGTTCCTGGAACAGTTCCTGCATCCTGCGCACCGCCTCTTCGCTCTTGGCCAGGATCAGGACGCCGGAGGTGTCCTTGTCGAGGCGGTGGACGATCCCCGGCCGCTCGCTGTCGGCCATGGCGCCGACGCCGGGATACTCGTGGCGGAAGATGTCGAGCACGGTCTCGCGCTTTTCCCCGGCGCCGGGGTGGACGACCAGCCCGGCCGGCTTGTCGATGACCAGCAGCCATTCGTCCTCGAAGAGTTTTATCAGGCGTTGCGAGGGGGCATAAACGATTGCTTCCTCGATCTCCTGCTCCGTGACGATGAGGTCGCCGGCCTGGACCTCGCGGCTTTTTTTCGTCTCGACCGAGCCGTTGACCGTGACCCGGCCGCTCCGGATCAGCTTCTCGACGCGGCTGCGCGACAGGTCCTGGAGAAAGGCGGCCAGGAAGTGATCGAGCCTTTCCCAGTGTTCGCCGGCCTTAAGCTCGATGTGCCTGTTCACCCTTCTTCTTGAAGCCCTTCAGCAGCAGCAGGGCGAGGAGGAAGCCGATAAGCGAAACCAGCTGCGGCACCGACAGGCTGGTCCAGGGACGGTCCATGCCGCCGATGACGTAGCCGCGGTCGGGATCGCCGCGGAAAAATTCGACCACGAAGCGGATCACGGAGTAGTTCAGCATATACATGGCGATGACCTGGCCGGCGAACTTCCGCTTTTTGTAAAGGATGATCAGGAAGAGGAAGTTGCCCAGGTTGAGCAGCGCCTCCATGACCTGGGTGGGATAGAGGGGGATGTACAGCGGCACCCCGGTCAGCGCGTTGGCCTTGAGGTCGCTGAAGGTGACGGCGAGGGGGAAATGCACGGCCTCGCGGCCCCAGCAGCAGCCGGCGGAGAAACAGCCGAGGCGGCCGAAAAAATGGCCCAGGGCCACAGCCGGCGCGGCGATGTCGCCCAGCTGGCGGTAGCTGAGCTTGTGGCGGCGGATGAACCAGACGGCGAACACGGCGCCGAAGATCAGACCGCCGTAGAAGCTGCCGCCCGAGGTCAGCAGGTACTTGAGCTCGCCGGGGAATTTCAGGTAATAGTCCAGATTGCTGGCCAGCAGCCAGATCTTGGCCCCCAGCAGGCTGAGGATCATGACCCAGAAGATGAAATCGCTGAAGACCGCCAGGTCGAGCCCCTCCTTGCGGGCCAGGAACAGGCAGAGCAGTATGCCCAGCAGCACGCCCAGGGCGAAGAGGAATCCGTAGCTGGCGATGGTCAGCGGGCCGGCCTGGATCAGGATAGGGTGCATTGGTTACCTCTCAGTAGCGAGAACGCCAGCAGCAGCACGCCGATGGTGATGCAGCTGTCGGCGACATTGAAGGTCGGCCAGTGCCAGGACTTGACGAACACGTCGAGGAAGTCGACCACGTAGCCCAGGCGCAGGCGGTCAATGATGTTGCCCAGCGCCCCTCCCAGGATGAGGGCATAGGCGAGAAGCTCCAGGCGCTCATGGCGCCCGGCGCGCAGGAAGAAGAAGAGGACGATCAGCAGGGCGGCGATGGCCAGGAGGGTGATCACCTTGGGCACCAGGCCGCCGTCGTGGCCCGATAAAAAACCCCAGACCGCGCCCGAGTTGCGCACGTGCCAGAGGCGGAAAAAGCCGTGGAACACTTCGCGCGTCCCCTCCAGGGGGATGGCGCGCGCCACCAGCAGCTTGCTCGCCTGGTCGGCGATGATCAGCCCCAGCATGAGGAGAAAATACGGCATCTTGTCTTTCAGGTGCAAGCGATCACTCCTTGGCCGTCGCCGCGGCCACGGCGGCGCAGCGCGGACACAGCTCCGGGTGCACGGGGTCCGGCGTCACCCAGTTCCAGCAGCGCGGGCACTTGCGGCCTCCGGCCTTGCGCACGGTGATCGTTTCTTCCTCGCCGCCGCGGACGTCGAGGCCGGCGATGACCAGGATGGTCCTGAACAGCTCGCTGTTCTCGCGCAGGAATTTCTCGTCGTCCCCGGAGGCGACGACCTCGACGGCGGCCTCAAGGGAATCGCCGATGCGCTTCTGGGCGCGCGCCGCCTCGATCTCCTTCAGCAGGCGGTCGCGCAGGGTCATGATCCTCTCCCAGCGCCCGCTGTCCACGCCGTGGCGGAGCTCTTCATCGACCTCCGGGAAGCGCTCCAGATGGATGGACGCCGCCTTGCCGGCATGATCGGGCAGGAAGGCCCAGGCCTCCTCGCAGGTGAAGGAAAGGATCGGGGCCATGAGCAGCAGCGTCTCGCGCAGCAGGGTGAAGACGACCTGCTGGCTGGCGCGGCGCTGCGGCGCAGCGGTGCGGTTGCAGTAGAGATTGTCCTTCTGGAAATTCAGGTAGAAGGCGCTGAGGTCATTGGTGAAGAAATTGAACATGGAGTGGAAGATGGCGTGGTATTCGAAGTCCCGGTAGGCCTGCAGCACGCGCGCCTTGACCTCCTGCAGCCGCTGCAGGGTGTAGCGGTCGCTTTCGTCCATGGCGGCGGCGGGGACGGTGTCGCGTCGCGGATCGAAGTCGGCCAGGACGCCGAGCATGAAACGCCAGGTGTTGCGGATCTTGCGGTAGCTCTCGCTCAGGCGCTGCAGCATTTCCGCGCCCAGGCGCACGTCCTCCTGGTAGTTGACCATGGCCGACCACAGGCGCAGGATCTCGGCGCCGCGGTCCTTGATGATGTCCTGGGGTTCGATGGCGTTGCCCAGCGACTTGTGCATGGTCTTGCCCTCGGCGTCGAGCACCCAGCCGTGGGTGATGACGGCGCGGTAAGGCGCGCCGCCCAGGGCGCTGACACCCACCAGCAGCGAGGAGTGGAACCAGCCGCGGTATTGGTCGCCGCCCTCCAGGTACATGTCGGCCGGCCAGCGGTGGCCGGGGCGCTGTTGCAGGATGCCGTGCGACGAGCCCGACTCGAACCAGACGTCGAGGATGTCGCGGCCCTTTGCGAACTCGCCGCCGCCGCAGGCGCGGCAAGCGGTGCCGGCGGGGATGAAATCGCCGGCCTCCCGGCTGTACCAGGAGTTGGATCCCGCGGCGGCGAAGGATCTCTCCACGTTCTCGACGACGGCGGGATCCAGGAGCGGCTCCTCGCAATTTTTGCAGAAAAAGGCGGGCAGGGGCACGCCCCAGTCGCGCTGGCGCGAGATGCACCAGTCGGGGCGGTTGGCGATCATGCTGGCGATGCGCTCCTGGCCCCAGGCCGGCAGCCAGGCCGCGTCGCGGATGGCGTTCAGGGCCTTGGCGCGCAGGCCGGCCTGGTCCATGGCGATGAACCATTGCGCCGTGGCACGGTAGATGACCGGTTTCTTGCAGCGCCAGCAATGGGGGTAGGAATGCGAGATGGAGCCGCCGTGCAACAGGCTGCCATTGGCGCGCATGTCCTCGACGATGCGGGCATTGGCTTCGAAGACCGGCAGCCCGGCGTAGGGGCCGGCGGTCTCGTCGAAGCGGCCGTCGGCCTGGACCGGCGAATAGATGTCGAGGCCGTGGGTCACGCCGGCGCGGTAGTCGTCCTCGCCGTGGCCGGGAGCCGTATGCACGCAGCCGGTGCCATGGTCGAGGAGGACGTAGTCGGTGTTGATCAGCAGCGAGTCGCGGTCGAATAGCGGATGGCGCGCCTTGAGGCCGTTCAATTCCCGGCCCTTGAATTCGCGCAGCTTGCTGAACGTGTCGTTGTTCAACGCGGCGATGGCCGGCAGCAGGGCGGCGGCGGCGATATAAAGCTCGCCCTTCATTTCGAAGAGGGCGTAGTCGAAGTCGGCATGCACGGCGATGGCCAGGTTGGCCGGGATGGTCCAGGGGGTGGTGGTCCAGATCAGGACCGACACCGCGCGGCCGGTGTATTCCTTGAGCAGGGGAGGGAACTCGCGCAGGGCGAACTTGACCGTGATCGAGGGCGATGCGTGGTCGTGGTATTCGACCTCGGCCTCGGCCAGGGCGGTGCGGCAGGAGATGCACCAGTAGACCGGGCGCTTCTTGCGGTAGACGTTGCCTTTCCTGACGAAGGAGTTGAAGAAGCGGATCACCGTGGCCTCGTACTCGTGATCGAGGGTGGTGTAAGGCCGCTGCCAGTCGCCGAAGACGCCCAGGCGCTGGAAGTCGGCGCGCTGGGAATCGAGGAACTTTTCGGCGTACAAGCGGCATTCCTCCCGGACCTGGAGCTGGGTCATGCTCTTCTTGCGCGAGCCGAGCTTCTGGT
>DCVK01000048.1:0-6187 GCA_002335385.1 Candidatus Aminicenantes bacterium UBA2190 | reverse complement strand
ACGAAGTCCTTGAGGATCTTGTTCAATGCCGTGCCCAGGTGGATGTTGCCGTTGGCGTAGGGCGGACCGTCGTGCAGGATGTAGGGCTCGCAGCCGGCGCGGCTTTCCAGGATGCGCTCGTAGATGCCGGCATCCTGCCATTTTTTCAGCATCTCGGGCTCTTTCTGGCTGAGCTGGGCCTTCATGGGAAAGTCGGTGCGCGGCAGGTTCAGCGTATCTTTCCACTCCAGTTTTTTGTCCGACATGATTTGGGCTCCGGGTTGGTTTGAAAGGGTATTGTCCCCTATTTCGGCCGGTATGTCAATGAAATCCAGCCCATTGGCGCTCAAAGGGAAGAAAAAGGGAAGAGAGAGGGAAGAATGAGGGAAGAGAGAGTGAAAAATCCCTTTCAGGATCTCTTTCCCACTTGGTTTTCCCTCTGTCTTCCCTTTGTCTTTCCCTTATGAATTTGAACCAATGCATCGGTTTATCCGTTTAATTGCCCGGGAGGTGACCATGAACGAAGATAAAGGCAAGGGCCGGCGCGAGGAGTTCAAGCTGGACGGCAGCAAGGTCGTCGATAAGGTCAAGGAATTGATTCACGAGGGCAACATCCGGCGCATCATCCTCAAGAACGAAGAGGGCAAGACCCTGATCGAGATCCCCCTGACCCTGGGGGTAGTGGGTGCGGCCTTTCTGCCGGTGCTGGCCGCGGTCGGGGCCATCGCCGCCCTGGCCGCCAGCATGACCATCGTGGTGGAGAAGATCGAATAGCCGGGTCGTCACCGGAATGCGCTGACGGGGAGAATGAGCGGTCCCGGCAGGGGACCGCTGGGTCAGTACTCTTTCGGCACCAGGCAGAGGAACTTCAGCGGCGTGTCACCGGTGTTCTCGAACTGGTGTTCCTCACTGGGCTCCACCAGGGCGAAGCTGCCGGATGCGACGGCATGGCTGGTCCCCTTGGCGTTGATCCGCCCCCTCCCTTCCAGGACGAAGATCTCGTGTTCCGACGGATGGGTATGATAGGGCGAGTGCCCGCCCGGCTGCACCTCGAACAGGCGCAGCCAGAAGTTCGGGGCCGGGGAGTCCTTGCCCAGCAGCCAGCGGATGGTCACGTTCTCGGCGCCGGCCATCGTCACCGGCTCGGCCGCTATGTCCGTGTAGTGTTTTACGATCATCGGGCCTCCTAGCTCAATACCGATATGTAGCATAAAGGAAAGGAGCAGTAAAGAATCAGCGACGATCACACGTGACGCGTAACGCGTGACGCTTGATGAGGAAGAAGGGAAATCGGCGTAAGGCGCAGGGCGTAGGGCGAAAGGTGGTATTCCGCTCTTCCCTTGAACCTTACGCCTTCCGCCTTAAACCGATTTCATAGCATGGCCGTTACCGTAAACCGTCAACCGCTTGCAATGATCGCCAGCGGAGTCCACTCTCGTCTCCTGCTAACACTATCACTAACACTGGACTCGTCTTTCATTCTTGCTGACACTGACACTGACACTGACACTGGAAGTTCTTTTTGCATTTAGCGGATTTTTTTCTTATAATCGCCTATTGACCCTGCGAGGTGGCATGAAAAAAGCGGCATCCCAGAAACGCGGTCCGGCCCGCAAGCTGAAAATCGGGAAAGAATCCTGCACGGAGAGGGTCCAGCCCACAAGGAGTTCGGAGCAGCGTCGGGTGGAAAGCGAGCTGAGCATGTACCGCGACCAGCTGGAAGATCTGGTCAGCGAACGCACCTTGGCTCTGGAGCTGGCCAACCGCCAGCTCGAGGCGGAGATCGACGAGCGCCGCCAGGCGGAGATCGTGCAATCGGCCCTTTATCAGATCTCGGAGAAAACCAGCCAGGCCGGGGAGATGAACGACCTCTACGCGGCGATCCATGGCATTATCTCCAGCCTGCTCTATGCCCGTAACTTTTACATCGCCCTGATCGATCCCAGCGAGCAGATGCTCCATTTTCCCTATTATATCGATGAATTCGATCCCCCGCCCGGGCCGCAAAAACGGAGCCGGGGCCTGACCGAATACGTCCTGCGCTCGGGCCAGCCGCTGCTGGTTTCCGACCAGCAGGTCGCGCAGATGGCCGCCGAAGGCCTGATCGAGCTGCTCGGCGCCCCCTCCAGCGAGTGGTTGGGCGTGCCGTTGAAGCGCGGCGAACGCACCTTCGGCGTCCTGGTGATCCAAAGCTACCAGGAGGATTTCCATTATTCCGAGAAGGATCGCGAGCTGCTGATTTTCGTATCGCAGCACATCGCCGACGCACTCTGGCGCAAGCAGGCCGAGCATGACCTGATGGAGAGCCAGCGTTTCCTCGCCGCGGTATTCAACGGCATTCAGGACGGCATCAGCGTCCTGGACGGCGAGTTGAACATCCTGCAGGTCAACCAGGCCATGGAGAAATGGTATTCCCACCAGATGCCGCTGGCCGGGAAGAAGTGTTTCCAGGCCTACCACGGGAAAGCGGATCCCTGCCATGTCTGCCCCACGCTGCGCGCGCTGCGCGAGCGCACCCCGCAGGTGGACATCGTTCCCCTGATCGGCAGGGATGGCCAGAGCGGCTGGCTGGAACTGCACGCCTTCCCGCTCATCGAACCCGGCAACGAACGGACCATGGTGATCGAGTATGTGCGCGATATCTCCGAGCGCAAGCTGCTCGAGGAGCGCTTCCTCCAGGCCCAGAAGATGGAATCCATCGGGCTGCTGGCGGGCGGCATCGCCCACGATTTCAACAACATCCTGGGCGGGATCCTGGGCTATGCCTCATGGCTCAAGACCAATATCAACCGCGATCACCCCTTTTTCCGGCCGGTGGACACCATCGAGAGGAGCGCCAGCCGCGCCGCCGAGCTGACCGCCCAGCTGCTGGCCTTCGCCCGCGGCGGCAAGTACGACCTCCGTCCCTGCAGCCTGAACAGCGTCATCTCCGAGTCGCTGAAGATCCTTTCCGGGACCCTGGACAAGTCCATCGCCATCGAGACGAACCTGAACGAAAGCCTGCCCACTGTCGAGATCGACATCGGCCAGATCCAGCAGGTGCTGATGAACCTGTGCGTCAACGCCCGCGACGCCATGCCCGGCGGCGGCCGCCTGACCATCCAGTCCTCGGTGGCCCGCCTGAGCGAGAGCGATGCCCGCAACCAGCCCGAGGCCAAGCCGGGATGGTTCGCCGTGCTCGCGGTCAGCGACACCGGAGTGGGCATGGAGGACGGCGTCAAGGGGAGGATATTCGAGCCGTTCTTCACCACCAAGGAAAAGGGCAAGGGCACCGGCCTGGGCCTGTCCATGGTCTATGGCGTGGTCAAGAACCACGGCGGCTTCATCAACGTCTACAGCGAGCCCGGCGAGGGCTCGACCTTCAAGATCTACCTGCCGCTGAGCGGCAAGCCCGAGGTGCTGGAGAGCGACGTGGACACGGAGATGGCCGGCGGCCACGAAACGATCCTGGTCATCGACGACGAGGAAGCCATCCGCCAGGTGGCGGCCGACATCCTGGAAAGCTACGGCTACCGCGTGCGCCTGGCCTGCGACGGCGCCGAGGGGGTCGCCATGTATGGGCGAGGCAACGGCATCGACATGGTGCTGCTGGACATGGTCATGCCGCGGCAGGGCGGCCGCGAGACATTCCTGCAGCTGAAGCGCATCGATCCCAAGGTGCGGGTTCTTTTTTCCACCGGCTACAGCCAGAACGAGAAGGTGAACGAGATCATGGCCCTCGGGGTGCAGGGATTCATCCAGAAGCCCTACCAGGTGAAGGACCTGCTGGCCAAGGTGCGCGCCGTACTGGATGGCGAATCCTGAGGGGGTTTTTTTCGGCCCGGCCGGCTGGAGTTACGCCGACTGGCGGGGAACGGTCTATCCCGAGCCGTCGCCGCGCAACTTCAATCCCCTGGCTTTTCTTGCCGGGCGCTTCGACTTCATCGAGGTCAACGCCAGCTTTTACCGCATCCCCGGCACGAAGCTCACCCAGGGCTGGGTCGACAAGACGGCGGGATTCCCCGAGTTTCGCTTCTGGGTCAAGCTCCACCAGTCGTTCACCCATGAACTGCGGCTGGTGAGATCGCTGCTCGACGCCTGCCGCGACGGCCTGCGGCCTTTGCAGGATGCCGGCAAGCTGGCGGGCGTGCTGGCCCAGTTCCCTTATTCCTTCCACCGCACGCCGGCCGGCCTGGCCTATCTGGGCGACCTGGCCGCGAACTTCCGCGACTTCCCCATGGCCGTGGAGTTCCGCCACCAGGACTGGCTAGCGGAAGAAGTGCTGGATTTCTTCCGGGAACGCGGTCTGGTCTGGGCCAACATCGACCAGCCCCAGGTCTCCCGGTCGCTTGCCCTGACCGCGCTGGTCACGGCCCGGGACACGGCCTATCTGCGGCTGCACGGCCGGAACGCAGCCAACTGGTTTTCGGGCCAGGGCCGCGACGCCCGCTACGATTATTCCTATTCCGCCGTCGAGCTCGGCCGCCTGGGCGAGGTGGTGGGCCGGCTGAAGGCCCAGGCCAAGAAGGTGTTCGTCTCCGGCAACAACCATTACCGGGGGGCGGCGGTGAAGAACCTGCTGCAGCTGAAGGAAATCCTGCTGCAGCGCAACTGACCGGCGGCGCGGAGCATGAAGCGTTTTTTTCTCTGGCTCATTGCCGCCGCGCTGCTGTTCGTTCTGTTCTTTTTCGGCCTGAATCTCTTCGAATCCAAGCCGGCGCCCGGGGCTGCGGCGGTTCCTGAGGACCCCGGGCCGCTGGCCGCGAATCTGCAGGCCGGCAACGGCTTCTTCATCGTCTGGGGCTTCGCCGAGCCGCCGGGGATCGATCCGCTGGATGCCGAGTACCGCCGCCGGGTGGAGGAACTGTTCGCCTCCCGCTCCGGAAGCTACAGCGCCGGGTCGCCAACCCGCCAGTGGCTGGCCCGGCTGAACGCCTCCGGCGCGCAGCACTGGCCGGGAGCGAATTTCTATTTCCCCCAGCGCCGGGAAGAGGACGTTGCGGATCATTTCGCGGCGCGCCGCGTCCAGATCGCGGAACTGCAGCGGCGCTTCGCACCGCTGCGGCTGCGTTTCCAACGGCTCCTTGACGCCGGGGAGATCAGGGATTTCACCCCTTTGGGGCGGGCATTCCCGACCCGCAGCCTGCAGCTGGCCGTTCATGCGGCCAAGTTGTATGCTGCCGGCCGGGTCCTGGCCGCGCTGGACGGCCGTTGGCTTGAGGCAGCCAACGGCCTGCTGCAGGAGCTGGAAGCGGGATTGCGCCTCATCGCCGGCAGCCGCACCATCCAGGTCAACGTTTTGGGCCGGACCATGATCGATCTCTCGCTGCGCTCCCTGGCCGCTCTGCTGAACCGTCGCGAGTGTCCGCCCGCGTGCGTGCGGCTTGTGCTGGAGAGGATCCCGGAGCGGCCGACCGCCCTGTTTGGCACGGCCACGGCCAGGGACTTCCACTGGCGAAGCTTCCGCGCCTCGGTCATCCGCATCAAGGATGACCGGATCGTCGATCCCTTCCTGCTCAAGGATTTCTTTCGCGAGCCGGCGGCTTTCTATGCCCTGGAGCGCCTGGTGGCCATCTCCGGGCCGCGCATCTTCACCGCGGCCCATGCCCTGGCCGCCTTTTTCCTGAAGGAGAACGAGACCTTGGCCCTGATGCGCGATTATTGGAATGGCATCGGCCGCCTGGAGCAGGCCCCGCCGTGGCAATGGGGGGAGGCGGGGAGTTCCGGCCGGCGGCGAGGACGGAACCCCGGCCCGGGCGCCCCACTGTGGTGGTTGCGCAACCCGCTGGGCAAGATGATGGTGCGTTCAGCCGTCCCCTTCCACTGGCCGATCGTGCGCAACTTCGCTTATCGCGGCCACGAGACCAAGGCCCGCTACGACCTGCTGCGGCTGCTGGCCCGGGCCAGGCTTGCGGTCGCCCGGGGCGAGAGGCTTGACGAGATGGGACTGCGGCGCCTGCTCGAAACCGCCGATGAGCGCGATCCCTTCAGCGGCCGGCCTTTCCGTTTCGGCCGCGCGCGCGGGGTGCTGTACAGCATCGGCGCCGACAAAGTCGACGACGAGGGCCGCGAGCGGCCCGAGCTGTGGCGGGATTCGGATATTGCCATACCGATTACGTTCGTAATTCGTGATTCATAAATCGTGATTCGAAACCGCAAAAGATCGAACTTTCTTTTGAACTCTTCCGAATTACGAATTACGCCTCACTACTGTCCTAATAAAGTTTTG
>DCVK01000053.1 GCA_002335385.1 Candidatus Aminicenantes bacterium UBA2190 | reverse complement strand
ACACAACATTTGACAATATCTCGCTCCTTGCATGGAATTCTCTTTGTTTGGGTCAAAGTCCCCGTCAGGGGATTTGGTAATTGGAATTTGGAATTTGTTTGTTTTTTGGAATTTGGGATTTGGAATTTAAGTTCTTACTATTGCATGTCGTTCTGCCTTCTGTCATCTGTCATCTGTTATCTGTAACGCCCCCCTGGATCCCGCTTCTCTCAGCCGAAGTACCTTCCCTTGCATATCAGTCGGGTGACGATACGGATATGGATGCCGTCCTGCCAGTCAAGGCGGATGGGCTCGGACTCATGCTCGATCTGCAGCTGGTCCCCGGCCATGCCCAGGCGGCGCAGCACGGCGAACACCGCGGCGCTGCCGGTCGAGGAGGCTTGGGTGGGCCCCACCCCGCGCTCGTAGAAGAACACCCGGCACGAGCCGGTTGCGGACCGCTCGACGAACTCCACGTTGACCCGCTTGGGGAACATGGGGTGGTTTTCCAGCTTTTTCCCCAGCGCCTCCAGGCGGGCGGGATCGGGCATTTTGCGGCACAGGACCACGGCATGGGGATTGCCCACGGAAACCGGGTGGAATTCCGCGCCGGCCAGGCGATAGGATCTTCGCCCCGGCTCCAGAAAAGGGAAGTGGGCGCGGCCGGTGAAGTCGGGCTCGCCGATCTCCACATCCAAGTGAAAGACGGGGCCGCGGCGCTCCAGGAGCCGCACTTGCCGGCTGCCGATGCCCGTCCTCAGGATCAGGGGCGATCGGGCCAGGCGGCGATGCAGCAGCACGGCGGCCAATCCGGCCATGCCGTTGCCCGACAGCTCGGCCCGGCCGCCGTCGCGGTTGAAGATCTCGAACCGCGGCCGGCGGCCCGGCATCTGATAGATGACCACGCCGTCGGCGCCGACACCCCGCTGCCGGTCGCAGATCGACCGCGCCAGCGAGGGGACATCGGCACCCTTCGGCAGGCCGGCGGCCTCGATTTCGATGAAATCGTTGCCCCAGGAGCTGGTCTTGTAAAAAATCACTCGGGCAGGGCGAAACGCCGGTATCCCTCGTCGCCGTCGCGGTTGATCAGCAGCAGCACGATCGATCCGGGGCGGCGGTTGGCCAGCAGCCGTTTGAACTCCTCCATGCCGTTCACCTCGGTGCGGTTGACGGCCAGGATGACATCGCCGGGGCGGATGCCGTTGCGGGCCGCCGTCCCGCCCCGCTCCACGTTCTCAACCACCAGCCCCTTCGCGGTCTTCAGTTCGTATTCCCGCGCCAGCGCCGGGGTGTTCTTGATCAGGGTCATGCCCAGGTTCAGGCTCTTGCTCTCCTCGGCGGCCTGCTCGCGGGCGGCGCCGGGGGCCTCGCTCACCTTGATCTTGAGCGCCAGCTTCTCCTTGCCGCGGTGGATGGTGACGGTCATCTCGTCCCCGGGCGCCGAATTGGCGATCTCCATCTGCAGGTCGGCCGCCGAATTGACCTTGCGGCCGTTGACGGCCACGATCAGGTCGTAGCGCTTGAGCCCCGCCTTCTGGGCCGGAGAATCGTCCTCCACCCCGTTGACCAGGACGCCGCCGCTCGGCAGGTCGAGATCCTTGGCATCGCTCTCGCTGATGTCGCCGATGGTGATGCCGAACCAGCCGCGCACCACCTTGCCCTTGGTCTTCAGGTCGGCCACCACCTTCCTGGCCATGTTGGTGGGGATGGCGAAGCCGATGCCGATGCTCCCCTGGCTGGGGGTGAGGATGGTGGAGTTGATGCCGATGGCCTCGCCCTTCATGTTGATCAGCGGACCGCCCGAATTGCCCATGTTGATGGCGGCGTCGGTCTGCAGGAAATCCTCGTACTGGGCCAGGCCCAGCTGGCGCCCCTTGGCCGAGATGATCCCCGAGGTGACCGTCAGGTCCTGGTTGAAGGGGTTGCCGATGGCCAGCACCCACTCGCCCACCTCGACGCTGTTGGAGTCGCCCAGGGGAATGAAGGGGACGCCTTCGGCGCTGACCTTGAGCAGGGCCAGGTCGGTCTTGGGGTCGGTGCCGATGATCTTGGCCGTGTATTCCTTGCGGTCGATGTCGAAGATCTTGACCTTGACGGCTTCCTGGACCACGTGGTTGTTGGTCAGGATGTAGCCGTCGGCGGAGATGAAAAAGCCCGAGCCGGCGCCGGAGCGCCGTTCCTGGCGCCGCGGCACGTTGAAGAACTGGTCGAAGAAGTCGTCGCCGAACATGGAGCGCCGCTCCACGACCGCTTCCGAGACCACCTTGACCACCGCCGGCTTGACCTTGCGCACGATGGTGACGAAGCTGGCAGGGGCGGGTGAAGACACGGCCACGGACTCGGCGTGGGCGACCTCGGGGGCGATGATCGGCTCGTTATGGATGCCCTTCTGCAGGAAGCCGAAGCTCAGGGCGAAAAAGACCGCCCCGGCCAGGAAGCTGGCGCCGGCGATCAAGCCTATCTTTTTCATGGGTTCCTCCTTGTTTTTCCTCGGGTTTTATTTTCAAGACGCATGAAGCAGGGATTAAGTTGCATCATTTGCCCAGGCTCTGGATGAAGTGGATGATGCCCAGGTAGAGGCCGGCGGCCACGGCCTGCCGGTACTCCGGGGTGCCCAGGCGCCGGGCCTCGGCCGCATGGCTGAGAAAGGAGACCTCGACCAGCGCCGACGGCATCTGCGCCCCCAGCAGCACGTAAAAGGGGGCCTTCTTCACGCCCAGGTCCTCGATGGCGTCGTACTTGCTCCTGAGGTTGGCCACCATGCTGCCCTGGAGGCACTGGCTGAAGATCCGCGATTCGGAGATCTTGCTGTTGCGCAGGATCTGGTCGAGGATGGTGCGCATGTCGGCCATGGACTTGGTGCTCATGGCGTTTTCCTGGGCGGCCACTTCCATGGCCCGGGGGTCGGTGGTCATGTTCAGGTAGTACGACTCCACGCCGCGGGCGCTCAGGCGCGGCGCCGAGTTGGTGTGGATGGAGATGAAGACGTCGCCGTGGTTGGAATTGGCGATCGCCGCCCGCTCCTCCAGGGGCACGTACTCGTCGCGCGGGCGGGTGAGGATGACCTCGAGATCCTTGTGCTCGTTGAGGATGGCGTTCAGCCGCTTGCCGATGTCCAGGGTGACGTCCTTCTCCTTCAGGCCCAGGGCGCGGTTGACCGTCCCCGGGTCCTTGCCGCCGTGGCCGGGGTCGATGACGATGCGGTGCACGCCGAGTCCCAGCTGCCGGGCGATGGAGGGCGTGCCGCCGCCGGCCGTGCCGGGCGGGACGCCTTCGCCCGGGACCTTGGCGGTGGCCGGCGGCGGGTCATCGCTGGCCTGCTGCCGGGCATGGCTGACGAACTCGTCCTGGCGGTAGATGTCGAAGACGATGCGGAAGGGCGAGGTCAGGTAGAAGCGGTTGTATTTGCCGATGCGGTCGAAGTCGAAGACCACGCGGATGGTCTGCGTCTGGAACTTGCCGATGCGGATGCGCTGCAGGTTGCCGGCGGCGATGCGGATCTCGTTCATCCTCTCCCGGGGATAATTGAGGGCGAAACGGCAGTCCTTCAGGTCGAAGAAGAGGCGGCCGCCTTCGCCGCCCCTGAGCACTTTTTCGGAGATCCTGATCTCCCGGCTCAGGTCGATGACCACGCGCGTGTACTCGGGATAGGAATAATAGCGGATGTTCTCCAGCCTGGCCTGCCCCGGCGTTGCCGTCAAGGCGGGGCCGGGGAGCAGCGTCGAACCGGCCGCCAGCAGGAACAGGATTGCCGATGCGCGTTTACTCACAGGGATAATTTACAGGAATTTGCCCGATAAATCAATAAGTGACGGGGCGGACCAGGGGTGAGGGGTCAGAGGTTAGAGGTGAGGGGTGAGAGGTGAGGGGTTAGGGGTGAGAGGTTAGGGGTGAGGGGTGAGGGGGCAGAAGTCGGAGGGCAGAAGTCGGAGAAAGAAAAAGAGATAGAGAAGGAAAGAAAAGACAAAAGGCAGAAGTGAAGAGGCAAAAGAGAAGAAAAAGCAAGACGCAAAACGGACCGGGAATTCGCTGCAGTGCGATTTTCCTTCCTTTTTACTTTTGCCTTTCGCCTTTTGTCTTTTTTCCCGGCCCGGCTTTCCCCCACGGTCGCCGGCCGTCAAGGGGCTTTTTCAGTGCGCCGGAAGCGATCCCGCCTTTTTTCCCGGACTGCAGCTTCACTGAGCGCCGTGTGTTCTTGAACTGGTTGACGAAATTTTGCCGGCTCATTTTTCCGGGACCATTATAGCGCATACCGGGGTCGGGGTAAAAAAAAAGAAGAGGAGGATGAAATTTCCCCCTCTCCCCCCTTACATTGTGACCCTATGTTACGAACTGATTATAATATGCAGCCTTACTGCAGGATTGACAATCAGGGAATACCCTAGTGCCCGGTTCCAAATACCCTAGTGCCATAAAGTACTTCGTGACGCGTAACGCATGACAAGTAGGCGAGGGGCGAGGGGTGAGGGGGCAGAGGTAAGAAGGAATGGTCATCGGTGTAAGGTTCAGGGCGCAGGGCGTAAGGTGAAAATCAAGGTATTTATAGGACTTAAATTCCAAATCCCAAATTCCAAATCCCAAACAAGCACCAAATTCCAATTACCAAATAACCCAAACAAAGAGAATTCCCTGCAAGGAGCTTTCGTTTTGGAAATTGGAATTTGGAATTTGGAATTTGTTTGGAATTTGGTGCTTGTGATTTGGAATTTAAGTCTTCCGATTGCTTCTTTTCTTACCGTCGACCGTCTACCGTCAACCGATTTCTATGTATCCAATGACGTTATGCCCTCTTTGATCGCGTACTTCGTCAGCTCGGCGATGCTGAAGATATTGAGCTTGTCCATGATATGCTGGCGGTGGGTCTCCACCGTCTTGACCGAGACCTTCAGCTGGTCGGCGATGCGCTTGGTGGTGCTGCCCTCGGCCATCAGCTGCAGGATCTCCTTCTCGCGCGGGCTGAGCACCGAGGGCTCGTTCCTGCGCATGCGCTGGATGTAGTCGCGGATCATCACCCCGGAGATCATGGAGCAGAGGTAGGTGCGGCCCGACATGACCTGGCGGATGGCCTGGATCAGCTCTTCATAGGAGCACTCCTTCAGCAGGTAGGCCATGGCCCCGGCCTCGAACATGCCGGCCACGAAGCGCTTGTCGGCGTGCATGGAGAGGGCGATGACCCGCGTCCCCAGCCCCTTGCCGACGAGCGAGCGCGTGGCGTCGATGCCGTTGAGGTCATCCATGGAGATGTCCATGATCAGGATGTCGGGGCGCAGCTGCTCGGCCAGGCGCAAGGCCTCGCGGCCGTTCTTGGCCTCGGCGACCACCTCCATGCCGGGTTCCTTGTCCAGCATGTTGCGCAGCCCGTCGCGCATGATCTTGTGATCGTCGGCGATGATGATCTTCACGCTCATGGATCCTCCTTCCTGCCGTTTTCCGGCGCCGGCGACTCCCACGGCACCGTCAGGGTGATCTGCGACCCCATGCCCGGCTTGGAGCGGACGTCGAAGCTCCCCCCCAGGTAGTTGAGGCGCTCGCGCATGCTGAAGAATCCGTAGCCGCCCTGGCGGTTCCTGGGGTTGAAGATGAGCGAGGCGTCGAAGCCCCTGCCGTCGTCGTTGACCTGGATCTTGAGCAGGGGGCCTTCGAGCGACAGGATGACCTTGGCCCGGCCGGCCTGGGAGTGCTTGCCCATGTTGACCAGCAGCTCGCGCACGACCTGGAACAGGATCACCTGGCGGTCGGTCTCCAGGGATCGGCCGGCGGCATGGCTTTCGAAATCGACCGGGACATGGAACTGCTCGCCGATCCATTCGGCCAGCCATTCCAGGGCCGCCTCGAAGCCCAGCTCATAGAGGACCGGGGGGCTGAGGTCGAAGATCAGCGAGCGGGCATCCTGGATGCTGCACTCCAGCAGCCGGCGCACGGCGGACAGCTCGCTTTTGGCCTTCTCCGGGAACCTGCCCTTCTCCAGGGCGGCGACCTTGAGCTTGCACAGGGCCAGGTTCTGGCCGATCTGGTCGTGGAGGTCGGAGGCGATGCGCCGCCGCTCCCGCTCCTCGACCAGGGTCAGCTCCGAGCTCAGGGCGCGCAGCTGCTCCTGGTAGGCCAGCAGCCTGGCCTCGGCCTCCTTGCGCTCGCTCACGTCGCGGGTGATGACCATGACGTGCCCGGGGGAAGTGCGCACGTAGTCGACGACCAGCCACTTCGTCTCGCCGGTGGACTGGAAGGTGTATTGGATCTCCTCGCTCAGGGGCTTGCCGCTGCGCATCGTCGCCTTTATTTTTCCGGCTAATTCAGGCCGGTCGGCGTAAAGAAGATCCACGTCGATGCCCAGGAAGCCCCGGATCTTTCCCTCGGTGATCCCCTCGGCCGCCTGGTTGCACTGGCTCAGCGTGATGCGGCCGCCGTCCTGGTCCACCCACATGTAGGCCGGGCTGGGGATGGCGGCGAAGGTGCGGCGGAACGTCTCCTCGCTCTGGCGCAGCGCGTTTTCCGCCTGCTTGCGCTCGCTGATGTCGCGGCAGGTGCTCAGCATGGCCGGCTGCCCGTCCCAGTCGATGCGCCGCGAGTTCACCTCGAAGGGGATCAGCGCCCCGTCCTTGTGCTGGTGGAACGTCTCGAAAGTCAACTCCCCTTCCCGCATCAGCTTTTCGATGCGCTCGCGGGTGTGGGGCCTGTCCCCCGGGGCGTCGATTGCGGAGATCGTCATGGCGTGCAATTCTTCGGGGGTGTAGCCGAGCCGCTCGGCGGCCAGGCGGTTCGCGGCCAGGACGCGCTCCCGGGCGTCATGGATGATGATGGAGTCGCCGGCGCTGTCGAAAAGGGTCCGGTATTTTTGCTCGCTGTCGCGCAGCGCCGCCTCGGTTCTTTTGCGCGGGCTGATGTCGCGGATGACCACCAGCGAGCCATGCCGGTCGCCGTACTGGAAGCTTGAGCCGTTCAACTCGCCGGAGAACACGCTGCCGTCCTTGCGCTTCATCAGCAGTTCGAGGCCGATCGAGCGGCGGCCCGGCAGCTGGTCGGTTCGGAAGGCCGCCAGCGCCGTGGGCACCGAGGACGCGTCGAGGAATTCGCTGAAGTTGCGGCCGATCATCTCTTCGGGGGCATACTGGAATATGGAAAGGGCCGAGGGCGAGGCGTAGGTGATGCCCCCCTCGCCGTCGGTGATGGCGATCAGGTCGCTGGTCTGCTCGGCGATGGAGCGGAACTTCTCCTCGCTGGCGCGCAGGGCCTCATCGGCCCGCCGGCGCTCGCTGACGTCGCGGCCGATGGCGATGATGCCGCCGGGGTTTCCCGCGTCGTCGAAGAGGAAGCCGGCCGACACGTCCAGGGGGATGGTCTGGCCGTCTTTCTTACGGAAAATGTACTCCGATCCCGAGACTTTCCTTTTCTCGACAAACTGCTCCGTCCTCCTGGCCAGCAGGTCGCGGTCAAGCCCGGCGACGAAGTCGTAGGTGCAGGCGCCGATCACCTCGTCGTAGAAGTAGCCGCCGGCCTTGAGGAACTGCTGGTTCACCGTGATCAGCCGGGCCTCGAGGTCCATGACGGCGATGATGTCGGGCGAGGTGTCGATCAGCGTGCGGTAGTATTTCTCGCTCTCGCGCAGGGCGGCCTCGGTCTGCAGCTTGGAGACCAGCGTGCCCGCCTCCTTGCCGATCATCTCCAGGGTAATCTTTTCCTCCGGGCTGAAGGCGCGGCGCCGGCAGCTGGCCACGCTCAGGGCGCCGACCACCCGCCCCTTGGAGAGCAGGGGGACGCTGCCGGCCATGCGCCAGCCCCATTGCTCGTAAAAAATGGGTTGGGTCTTCTCGGTATCGTCCAGATAAATCGGTTCGCCGCGCCCCAGCACCTGGGAAAACGGCAGCCGCTCGATATCCATGTATCGCTGATCCAGGGAGAACCCGGTCGCCGTTCCGCGGCGTGCCTTCAGCTGCACGGTCCTGGAATCGGGATCGTACATGAAGATGCCGGCATTGTCGAAGGCCAGCGGCTGGACCATGCAGTCAAGGATCACCTCCAGCATCTCCGCGAGCGACTCGGCCAGGTTGCCCTGGGAGATGATGCAGTTGAGGATCTCGATCTGCTGGCTGCGGGCGCGCTGGGCTTCCTCGGCCTTTTTGCTCTGGGTGATGTCCTCGACCGTGCCCTCGAAAAAAACCTGGCCGGCGTCGTCGCGGATGAGCTTGGCGTTCTCGCGGACCTGGATCAGGGAGCCGTCCTTTTTCTTCCAGCCCGCCTCCAGCCCCTTGATCTCCCCTTCGCGCTCCAGGAGCCGGATGAAGCTGCCGCGATCGTAGCCGGGCTCGAAGGCGTCCTTCTCCAGGTTGCGTTTCGCCAGCCCGGCGAAGGAGTCGTAGCCCAGCATCTTGACCAGGGCGGGGTTGGCGTCGGCGATGCGCCCGTCGGGAGTGGTGCGGTAGATGCCGATGGGGACGTTCTCGAACAGCTGGCGGTAGCGCTCCTCGCTGTCCGCCAGGGCCTGCTTGACCTTCTTATAGCGCTGGACATCGACGACGATCAGCTCGCGCGTGCTCTCCTTCTCGTCCAGGCCCGTGGGCGCCGCCGGGTCGCCGGCCTTGCTCGCCTCCAGGGCTTTTTTCACCTTGTGGTAGCGCTCGGCGTCGACGACGATCAGTTCATCCGACTTCTCTTTCTTGGCCATGGCGGCGCTGCTTTGCTCCCTGTGCGGTCATGGTAGCCAGAAGGGCCGGGTTTGTCAAGAACGGGTCCCAAGGGAAGAGAAAGGGAAGAGAGAGGGAAAGACAGAGGGAAGACAAAGTGGGAAAAACCTTCCCGGAATTATAGGGAAGAATGAGGGAAGAGAAAGGGAAAGACAGAGAGAAGGCAGAGTGGGAAAAACCTCCCCGGGACTCCTACAGGATTTCATCCGGGACTCTTTCCCACTCACTCTTCCCTCACTCTTCCCTCTGCCTTTCCCAGAGATCAGAAGAGAACTCAAGGGAAGAATGAGGGATGAGAAAGGGAAAACAAAGGGAAGACAGAGTGAGAAAAACCTCCCCGGGACTCCTACAGGATTTCATCCGGGACTCTTTCCCACTCTCTCTTCCCTCACTCTTCCCTCTGCCTTTCCCTTTGTCTTCCCTTGGTTGATTTTCCTTTAATTCTATGTTATATTACTGCCTTGGTGGGGCTGTAGCGCAGTTTGGGAGCGCGTCTGAATGGCATTCAGAAGGTCGGGAGT
>DCVK01000035.1 GCA_002335385.1 Candidatus Aminicenantes bacterium UBA2190 | reverse complement strand
CCTGCGAGGTCTGGAACACCGCCTCGTAGGTCAGCGTGCCCGAGCGCGAGGCGATGCCCACCGAGCCCTTCTTGAAGATGTTCGCCGGCATGATGCCGATCTTGCACTCGCCGGCGGTGACGATGCCGGGGCAGTTGGGGCCGATGAGGCGGATATCGGTGCCGGCCAGGGCGTCGGCCACCTTCACCATGTCCAGGGTGGGGATGCCTTCGGTGATGCAGACGATGACCTTGATACCGGCCCCGGCGGCCTCCAGGACGGCGTCGGCGGCAAAGGCCGGGGGCACGAAGATCAGCGAACAGTTGGCCCCGGCCCGGTCCACGGCCTCCTTGACGGTGTTGAAGACGGGCACCTCGTCCATCTTCTGGCCGCCCTTGCCGGGGGTCACCCCGCCCACGATCCGGGTGCCGTAAGCGATGCACTGACGGGTGTGGAACTGGCCTTCGCGACCGGTGATGCCCTGGACCAGCACTTTGGTCTCTTTATTCGCAAAAATGCTCATGCTCAGACTCCATTCTTAATAAGCTCTTCAGAACTCCGATCGGCGCTAAGTACACTATTTCATAATTGCGCTGACATAAAGGGGTACTTTCTTGCAGTCGTACTCGTACTCGTACTCGTACTCGTTCTCGTACTCGTTCTCGTACTCGAAAGATCCCCCTGCTTGTGTCAACGATGCCGGGATGGATCGAGTACGAGTACCGCTGCGCTGAAGTACGCGTACGAGTACGCTAAGGATCCATTCCATGGGCTGTCTGGATCGAGATATATGTCAGCTTCTTTATGCCTGCGTGCACTAGGCCCCCACCATCTTGGCCACCTTGGCGGCGGCATCGCTCAGGTCAACGGCCGGCGTCAGGTTCAAACCCGAATCGGCCAGGATCTTGCGACCCGCATCCACGTTGGTGCCCTCCATCCGAACCACCACGGGTACCTTGATCCCGGTCTTCTGGGCCGCCTTGACCACCCCTTCGGCCAGCACGTCGCAGCGCAGGATACCGCCGAAGATGTTGATCAGGATGCCCTTGACGTTGGGGTCGGAGAGAATGATGCGGAACCCGTTTTCCACCATCTCGGCATTGGCGCCGCCGCCCACGTCCAGAAAGTTGGCCGGCTGGGCACCGGCCAGCTTGATGATATCCATGGTGGCCATGGCCAGGCCGGCGCCGTTGACCATGCAGCCGATGGTGCCGTCCAGACGGATGTAGTTCAGGTCGTACTTCGACGCCTCCACCTCCAGGGGTTCCTCTTCGTGAATGTCGCGCAGCGCCGCGATGGCGGGCTGGCGGCAGAGGGCGTTGTCGTCGAAATTGACCTTGGCGTCCAGGGCCAGCACATCGTCACCGCGCGTGACGATCAGGGGATTGATCTCCACCAGGGAGGCATCGGACTGCAGGAAGAAATCGTAGAGGCGGGTCAGCAGGCGGGCGAAATTCTGCTGCTGGATCCTGCTGAGGCCGAGCGGGAAGGCCAGATTCCGTATATGGCTGGGGAAAAGACCGGTCGTCGGATGAACATGCATCTTGAAAACGGCGTCGGGGTGCTCCCGGGCCACGGCCTCGATCTCCATCCCGCCTTGGCGGGAAGCGATGATCACCGGCAGCTCGCGCTCGCGGTCCAAAAGGATCGCCAGGTACAGTTCGCGGGCGATGTCCAGCCCCTGCTCGATCAGCAGCTTGCGTACCCGCCGCCCCTCGGGGCCCGTCTGCTGGCTGACCAGATTCATGCCCAGAATGGCCGCGATGTGCTGCTCGGCCTCGACGCGGTTGCGGGCGAGCTTGACGCCGCCCGCCTTGCCGCGGCCGCCGGCATGCACCTGGGCCTTGACCACGCAGGGATAGCCCAGCATCTCGGCGATGGCCAGGGCTTTTTCGGCGGTCTCGGCCATCTCGCCCCGGGGGACGGGGATGCCGTGACGGGCGAAGAGTTCCTTGGCCTGATACTCGTGGATCTTCATGGACGTCTCCTATTCCCTCTCGTACTGCCTGCGGCCCTCCTCGTAGATGTCGCCGCCGTACATGTCATTGATCACCTGGGCCGGGAAGTCCTTCACCTCCAGTTTGCGGATGGCCTCCGGACCCAGTTCGGGGTAGGCGACCACTTCGGCCTGGAGAATGCTCTTGGAAACCAGGGCGGCGGCGCCGCCGGTCACGGCCAGGTAGACGGCCTTGTGCTTCCTGAGCGCCGCCTTCACCTCGGCATTGCGCGAGCCCTTGCCGATCGAGGCTTTCAGGCCAAGTTCGTGGAGCTGGGGAGCGTAAGCATCCATGCGGTAGCTGGTGGTCGGTCCGGCCGAGCCGATGGGGTTGCCGGGCCGGGCCGGAGTCGGCCCCACGTAGAAAATGACCTGGCCGCGCAGGTCGAAGGGCAGCGCCGCGCCGGCGGCGATCAGGTCGGTGAGCTTCTTGTGGGCAGCGTCCCGGCCGGTATAGATCGTGCCGCTGATGAGCACGTTGTCGCCGGCCTTCAGGCCGGCGACGGTCTCGTCGTTCAACGGGGTCGAAATTCTTTTTATTTCGCTCACGGGGTCCTCCTAGATGGTTTTTTGAAACACCTTGTCATTGCCGAACTCGTCACTGAGCTTGATAAGCAGCATGCGGGAATTCTTGGGATTGCTCAGCTCGAAGCGGTACGTTTCGACCCGGGAGTCGCCGACCAGGTCGTCGGGGAACACCGGGACCCACTCCTTGCCGTCCAGGGAATACTGCGCCAGGGCCACGGCCGAGGCCAGGTCCTCCGCCTTGAAGCGGACGCTGCGCCCCTCCATGGAGAACTCGGACAGGAGCGGGGCCGTGGAGTCGATGATGAACGGCGCCGAGGTCCGGTCGGAGCTCCTGGCCCAGGCCGGGGCGTTGTCCAGGCCGTCATCGGCCTGCACCTTCAGCTGGTATTTGCCGTCGGCGAAGAGCTCGCAGTCGAGATACAGCCACTTCTCGCGAAATTCCTTGCCCAGCAGCAGCCATTCATTGCCCGGAAGCTTGCGCAAGGACAGGATGAAGTTCAGACGGTCCTGGTTGGGGTCGCTGGCCTCCCAGGAGACATGCAGATACTTGCGCGGCGGCGTCGTTTCGGGGACCGGCTTCCTGTCGTCGGGCCGCTGCACCAGGACGCGCCCGACCTCCGGCTTCAGGTTGTCGGTGAGATAATGGACGCGGAAGCCCGATAGCAGGGGGGTGGCGCTGGCGCTGGCCGAGCCGAGCACGACCTTCACCTGCAGGAAGCGGTAGCCGCCGGTGTTGATGTTCGAGTTCTCCGCGTCGGTGAAGGGGGCCGACCAGTTCGTCCAGGAACGGTCGGGCGAGTCGGAATTCCCCAGGCGCACGGCAAAGGAGACCGACGACTGGCCGACGGTCTCGGCGATCCAGGAGAGGCGGCCGAAGCGGGATTGGATGCGGGCGTCGAACACCTCGGAGAAGTAGGTGCCGCTGGCGTTCATGCCGCTCTCCACCTGGGTGATGCCGGCCGTGTTGTTGGCGATCAGGAAGTAGCCCTGGCCCGGCGTGCCCCCGCCGACGATGCGGAAGACCTGGGCCGAGTCGCTCTCGCAGACCTGGACGAAGGCGCCGGAGCGGTACACGCGGTACACACGCCCGGCGTTGCCGGTGCCGATGACGACCGCTTTGGCCTGGCTGTCGAAATGCACGGCATAGGCCAGTTCCTCCGTCGAGGACCAGAGGGACTCAACCACGCCGCCGGGGCTGAGGCAGTAGAGGATGCTTTTTTCGCTGACAGCCTCCTTGTCGGGGCTCGCGTTCCTGGGGAACGCCGAGCCGATCTCGAATTCCTTGCCCGACTGCGGCGCGGGGACGCTCTTGACCGCGGTGAAATAGACGTTGCCGTCCCTGTCGCTGGTGATGCCCTTGATCTCCTCCAGGGGAGAATCGAACAGCACACGCACCTTGCGGTTCCTGATCTCGTAGAGGATACCGCGGTCGCCGCTGCCGGCGAGGATGGCATTGTCGGGGGTGACGTGCAGGCTGATGATGTGCGAGTCCTCGGCCGTGAGCAGGTTCTCCACCGTTCCGCCTTTGTCGATGCTGTAGACGGCACCGGTGTTGCCCAGGGCGCAGAGGATGTTGCCCTGCTGGTCCTCGGCCAGGTCCCAGATGAACTTCTCGTCCGGGCGGAACAGTTCGCTGGACTTGCCGTCCTTGGCGACGCGGAACACGCGTCCGTTGGGCGATGTGCCCACGACCACGTCGCCGTTGCCGGCCACCAGCAGGGCATAGACGTCGAGCTGCTCGCCGCGAAAGATCTTGTCGACCTTGCCGGCCGGGCTGACCCGGTAGACCGCGGCGTTGTGACCCGTGCCCAGGTAGAGGTCGCCGTTGGCAGCGGCGGCGGCCGCCAGGTAGAACTCTTCGGCCGGCCCGGGCAGGCTCTTCAGCTTGGGGCCCAGGGAGAGGCGGCCGTCGCTGTCGATGCTGACATTGACGAAACTCCCTTTCTGGAAGTCCGCCATGCTCGACTTCTCGATCTGCTTCACCCGGACCGCGCCCAGGGCGGGAGCCAGGGCCAGCAGCGCGATGCCCGCTAGGATCTTGCTATTCATTTTTCCTCTCCTTGATGCGCAGCTTGAAGATCTTCTTGCCGGTGACCACCGCCGGCACTTCGAACTGATACTCGGCCACAGTGGAGAACGACATGTTGGCCTGGTCCTTGGCCAGGGAGTTGTAGAGCAGGATATTGCCCACGCTCGCGGGCAGGTAGGAATACTCGAAGCCGCGGATGAACAATCCCTGGGCGGGCACGAAAAGCTTCAGGTACAGGCGGCTGTTCCTGCGGATATTGTTGATGGCGCGGATGAGGGCGCCGAGATCGGATGGAAAGTAGGTCGTCTTGATGGCCTTGGCGTCGAAATCGGAGATCTCGGCGGCATCGGCGACCATGAGGTAGAACACCGCTCCCGGCTTCAGGTTGGGGGCCTTGATCTGGATCCTCTCGGAGAACGCGTCGCCCTTCTCGTTCTTCAGCTGCATGTCGATCGTCAGCAGCTCCTCCGGGAGATAGGCGACCTTGTCGACGAGGACGTTTTCCAGCTCGGCGCGCTGGACGGCTTCCCGGCCGCTGATCTCGAAGTCCATCTTCTGGATGCGGGCGTTCTTTTCCCGGTTGTTCATCAGGAAGTAGTTGATGACCATGACCAGCGTGGAGAACTCGTCGGCGGCGTCGGTGCCGCTGAACAGGTCGTCCATGACCACATTTTCCTCGTTCTCGATGAAGATCTTGCCGCTGACGCGCAGCGACTGGAAACCGAACTCCTGGTACTCGGCCTGCAGGGCGTTCAGCAGGGAGATGTAGGTCAGGGCCGGCGTCAGCAGCGGGTGGCTGACCAGCTCCAGATTGAAATTGCGGTTGCGGTTCTTCAGGAAGATCTTCAACGGGATCATGGTCGGCGTCTGCCCCAGCTCGGCCATGACCCCGGAGAAGCGGTCCTGGCGCACGACCCCCACCTGGTTGCGGGTGGCGGCCAGTTTGAAGGAGCTCTCGTAGGAGGGGACGACGGAGATGACCTCGGCCTTGTGCAGCGGGAAGTCCACCGTACCCAGGTTGAAGAAGGGATGGCCGAAGACATAGACCTTCTGGCCGTCGACATGGGTCACCGTGCCGGTGGCGGCGTAGGAGGCGTCGCCGCGGATGAGCGGGATGGCCACGGCGTCGGCCGGCCGCACGGTGAACATCTCCGGGGAGAGCTTGCGCGAGCTGATGTCTTTGCCGACGGCCATGCTTTGCAAGGGGACAAACAGGTCGCCCAGGAAGGAGACCGACTCCGGGGTGAAGCCGCGGCTGCTGGCGAAGAGCTTGATCGGCGCCAGCGAGCGGGCGGGGGAGAAGTTCATGCGGGCGGCCAGTTCGCCGCGGATGGCCTCGGCCACGAGCCGGGCGTTCTGGCGGCTGAAATCGATCTTGATATCGCTGATCTCCACGCTGGCGGCCGGCGCCGCCGCGGCAGCCGCAATCTTCAGGATGTCCTCGATCGGAGTAATGCCGGCGATCGGCTTGCGCGAGAAATTGCTCAAGCCGTACGACACGGAGCCGATGAGCCGGCCGCCGATGTAGACGGGGCTGCCGCTCATGCCGGCGATGACGCCGCCGTCGTTCAGCTCCGGAGCGTTCAGCTCGGCGATGATCAGGCTCTTGTCGGAGACGAACTTCTCCATGATCCCCAGCACCTTGAAGGTAAAGGTCTCGATGGTGCTGCCCTTGAAAATGGTGCGCCCCTCCCCCTCCATGCCGGGCTTGATCTCGGACAGCTTCATGATGTCGGTGGCCGCCAGCAGGCAGGAGAGCAGGAGGCCGGCAGCCGTCAGCACGATTCGTTTCATGGGTTCTCCCGACAGCAGTCGCCGGGGCTCACCTCCCGCTCGCGGCGGCAGGCTCCTTCATCAGCGGCGGCCCCTGTCGTTGTTATGTTCATTTTCCTTATAATATGGCGCAATGGGAGCAAAACGCATCATAATCAAAATCCCGCGAAAAATCAAGGCGGGCCGCTGAACCTACGGCAGTTTGTCGCCGAGGGTCGTCTCGGAGCGTTCATCGCTGCCGGAAACAGTGATCTGGTTGCTGGCCAGGTCGAGCAGCAGCTCCTGCCCGCGCGTCGCCCCTGCCCCCTGGCGTCTGATCTCGGCCCCGTCGCGGAACACGACGGCCTGGCGGGAGTACTGCCAGTGCAGCATCTGGCCCCGGCCCTCGAGGGCCTCTTTGCGGAAGGAGGCGGCGCCGGAGGCGAAAATGTCCTGCAATTTGTCGTCGGCGCCAAAGACGAGCTCGATCCGGCGCGCGGCCAGCGCGTTCGCCCCCTGCTGCAGCCTGGCATCCCCCTCGATGACGATCCTGGCCCCGTCGGCATCGAGGTCGATCGCCTGTCCGTGCACGGCCAGCGGCTGCCCGTCGTTGGCGAATTTCAATTCGCCATCCCCGCGGCAGGATATGCCCGCGCCGCGATGATGAAAAAGAAGCTCTGCGCCGTGCAACTCGACCTCGTCCTGGAATAGATGCACCCTGCCCGTGAAACGGCTGGCATCGTCCTTCGGCGAGGTTTCCATGGCGTCGGCCGTGACGAATACCGGCTTGGCCCCCAGCAGGGCGCTCTGCCGGCCGGGGATGATCGTGGCCTTTACGCCTTCCCGGCTGGCGATGCTTTTCGACCCGGTGAGCATGCGGAATTGGCTGGATTCGAAGCGGTTCTTCCCGCTGTCGATGGTGGAATTTTTGCCGGAAATGTCGATCGCCCCCTTGGACGCGTCATAATCGAGGCGCTGGGACAAGCCCGAAAAATCGTCGGTGGCGAACTCGCATTTGCCCTTCGCCTGGACCGAGGTGAGTTCGCCGGAGACGTCGTACGCCGCATTCAGCAGGAGGCAATCGATGCGGAGATTCTCCCGGCCTTCGCTGGCCAGGGTTCCCCGGGCCAGCATGCGGGCCTCCCGCAGGCTCTGCGTTTCCGGATCCAGCTCGATGTCGACGGCATCGGAGCGCAGGCGGCTCTTTCCCTCCCGGGCAATGAGAGAGATCGTAGCCCCGCCGCGGACCTCGATGAGCCGCAGCCGGCCGTATTCCCCGAACAGGAGCTTGATGCGTTCGGCGGAAATCTCCTTGTCCTGCCGCAGTCCGTCCTCGCCGGCTTGCCGCGTGTGAAAAAGGCAATCGCCGCTGGCCTGCGCCGACTGCATGTTGGCAAAGTCCTGATCGAACTGCAGGGCGATGCGTTGAGCCTTGAGCGCGGACAGGGCTCCTTCCACCCGGGCGTCCTTTTCCAGCAGCAGCCAATTCTTTTTCTGGTTCACCCTGAGGACCCGGGCCTGGAAATCGAACGGCCTGTCATCACGGATCATCACGCCCTTGAAATCAAGGAGCTTCATGATCTTGGCCTTGATCACGTAGACCAGCCCCTTGGCGGCCCGGCCGCGGACCGGACGGAGCGTGATGTCCACGGCGTCCTGGCTGGAGAGGAGGTCCAGGCTTTTCAGGTCGAAGCTGCGGCTGGAGAGGCGGAAGCGCGACGAAGAGATGCGCGCGTTCCCTTCCAGGAAAAAGTCGTTGAACTCGTTGCCGGCCCGGCCGCGATCGGCCGCCACCTGGATGTCCTCGTCCAGCTTGTCGGCGCGGTAGATGGTCGCCCTGATCTTCTTCATGCGCAGGGTATCGTCATCCCCTTTCTGGGATTCGGCGCAGCGGATCTCCAGCTTTTTTTCGTTGTCCTGGTTGAAGGTCAGGTAGGTCAGGTCGATCCCCTCGACCTCGGTCTGCGGGGCCTTCGCCGCCGCGGCGGCCCCCCGCGGTCGGTGACGGACCCACAGCAGCCCGACCAGCAGCAAGGTGGCGAGCAGGGACCAGGCAACGAGCGTCTTCTTGTTCCGTTTCATGGGCGATGCGCTTGGGCTCCAAGGCCCCGACGCCGGGTCGGAGCCCGCGCTGCGCGAACCTCAATGCCCCTTTCGGGCCTTTTATCGATGCTCTCCGCGAGCGCCTCAGGGGCCAACGTGGATGAGCTCCTGCTCCTCGTCGTATTCCTCGAAGCGCTCCAGGCTGCTCTTTTCCACTTCCAGCAGCTTGTAGTGCCCCATCTCCATCATGGAGAAATAGAGCAGCAGGTTCCTCTTCGCGGCGTCATCGGCGAACAGCGCAGCCAGCTGCAGGTAGAAATCATGGGCCGCCTGCTCGGCGGTCATGGCCTGGGCGATGATCCCGCTCAGCGGCACCAGCTCGTCGCGGAAGCGGACCTCGGGCAGGGGCACGACGGGAGTGTCGGGGACGACGACGTCCTGGCCGGGAAATCGCTGGCGGAAAAGATCCTCCAGCGCTTTCTGATGCTTGCTTTCCTCGAGGGCGAGGAAATCCAGGCGCTCCTTCAGGAAGGCGTTCTTCACCGCTTTCGCCAGCCGGGTGTATACGGCCTGGCTGTCGATCTCGCTCTTGACGGCGGCCAGCAGCAGATCGGCCAGCGCGTATTTCTTCAAATTCATATCCTTCATCATGACCTCCTTGGAACGGCCCGAAGCCGTGATCAGTAGTTCTCCACCCAGAGCTCGAAATACTCCCGGGGGTGGTCGCAGACCGGGCACTTCTCCGGAGCCTGGTCCGACTCGATGACCGCGCCGCAGACGCGGCATTTCCAGGCGGCCTTGCGCGGCCTGGCGAAGACCGTCCGGTCCTTCACGTTCTGCAGCAGCTTGCGGAAGCGCGCCTCGTGCCGCTTTTCCACCGTGGCCACGGCCCGGAAAACGCGGGCGACCTCGGGGAAACCCTCCTCGTCGGCGACGCGGGCGAACTCCGGGTAGAGGGCGCACCACTCCTCGTTCTCGCCGGCGGCGGCGTACTCGAGGTTCTTGACCGTCGTGTCCAGCGCCACCGGGTAGGCGGCCTGGATTTCCAGGGGCTCGCCGTTCATCGCCGCCACCAGGGGCTTGTAGAACAGCTTGGCGTGCATGCGCTCGTTCTCGGCCGTCTCCAGGAACAGCTCCTCGATCTGCCGATAGCCCTCCTTGCCCGCCGTCTTGGCGTAGAAGGTGTAGCGCATGCGCGCCTGCGATTCGCCGGCGAACGCCTTCAATAGATTCTCAGCCGTGCGGCTGCCCTTGAGCTGCTTCATGGTTCGACCTCCATGGCGTCATTGTATTGTTTTCCCGGGCAAAGTCAAGGCGGATCAGCCCGCGTCCCCGTGCAGCAGGGACAGGACTTTTTTTTCGTCATCGCCGCGACGGACAACGTGCGGCGTCTCGCCGGTTATATCGATCACGGTCGATCCCCTTGAGGGCGGCAACGCACCCCCGTCGATGAGCAGGTCGAGGTTCGGGAACTCGCGGGCGATACGCCGCGGGTCGTTCAGGGGCGGGCGTACGCTCAGGTTCGCCGAGGTGCTGATCAAAGGGAAGCCGAGGGCGGAGATCAATTCCAGCAGCAGCGGCAGGCCCGGCATGCGGATGCCGATTTTCCCGCTCCCCTTGAGCAGGGCCGGGTCGACGGCCGGGCCCGGCTTGAAAAGGAAAGTGAACTTCCCGGGCAGCAGCTTTTGCAGGCGCTCGCGGAATACGGCGGGGATCCCGGCGGCGAGCGACTCCAGCATGGCCAGGTCGGCGACCGCCGCCGAATAAGGCAGGTCGCCGCGATTTTTCATGGCGTCGATCCTGGCGCCGGCAGCGGTCGAGAAAAAATTGCCGCCCAGCCCGTAGAGGGTGTCGGTGGGATAGGCGATCACCCCGTCGGCACGCAGGCAATCGCGGATGCTCGCAAAATGATCGGGAGCGAGGACGGCGGCAAAGGGAATGACGATCATGGATAGAGCAGGAACGGCCGGACCGCTTCGGAGTAGGCGTCCAAACCGCGCTCGATGCCGGCGCGGAGACGCGCGTAGGGAACATCCTTCTCGATGGAGCGGCGGATCAGGTCCGTGCCGCAGATCATGTCGATCGGCGGGCGCTCGGACTCGAATTCATAGGGCGGGGCCTGCCACTTGAACTTCCCGGGATACAGCCGCGCCGCCAGGCGGATCAATTCATAATATGCCCGAAACGGGCGGAATTTTCCCCGGTCCGGCACATGCACCAGCACGCCGCCGCACACCCGGCCGGCATGCTTGGAGAACTCGGGCTTGAAGAACATGGGGACGAAGCGGACCCCGGGCAATTTCAAGCATTGCAGTTCACCCGCCAGGCGCAGCGGCTCGATGAAGGGGGCGCCGACGAGCTCGAACGGCCGGGTGGTGCCCCGGCCTTCGGAAAGGTTCGTCCCCTCGAGCAGCACCGCGCCGGGATAGACCATGGCGGTAGCAAAGGAGGGCATGTTGGGGGACGGCAGGGTCCAGGTCCCGGGGAAGAACTCCCCCCGCGGCCAGCCGCGCGCCTTGACCACGCGGAACGGGACGTCGAGCCCGCGATCATTCAGGGCGAAGGAGAGGTATTCGCCGGCGGTCAGGCCGTGGCGCATGGGAACGGGCAGCTGGGCGACGATGCTGAAATGATCGGGCCGGGCGACCGGGCCTTCGAGAACACGGCCGTTGAGCGGGTTGGGGCGGTCGAGTACGACCACCTCGACGCCGCGCCCGGAGAGCCAGCGCAGCAGCATCACCAGGTGATTGACGAAGGTGTAAACCCGGGTTCCGGTGTCAAAGGGATCGACCAGCAATGCATCGACGCCGGCGAGCCAGTCATCCCCGGGCAGCAGTCTTTTTCCATACAGGCTGCGCACGGAAATAGCGCCCGCCTTCCAGTAGAACGAAGGCGAGGCGACCATGTTGTCCTGCCGGTCGATGAAGAATCCGTGCTGCAGCGACCAGATCGCCTGCAATCGCTTCCCGGCCAGCTCATGCACCGCCCGGTAAACCGGCTGGCCGGCGGAATCGATATTGGCGCTGCCGGTGACCAGGGCGACGCCGCGCCGGCCGATGACGTCACGGTAAACCCGGGGCAAAAGATCGATGCCATTCAGAGTTTTGGCCAAGCAATACCTCTTTTCCCGTTAACCCAATTGCGCTGGAAAGTCAAGGCCTGGAGCATGACGGGACCCGGTTCACTTGCCCGGTTCATATACCTTGCCGGTCGCCTGCCACGAAGAGGACAGCCAGGCATGCCCCCGGATGCGGTATTCGACCAGGGGCGGCAGGTAGCGGCTCATCCATTTGCTGTGTTCCCAGGTATAGTGCAGGAATCGCCGTTCTCGCGGCCGCCCGGCCGGAATGGCAAACAGCGGCTCGCCGCCGCCGCGCATATCCAGGCCCAATTCGTCGAATACCGTGGCCGGAACGTCGCCCAGGGTGGCGGGAGCGTCGGTGGTACTGAGGCTTTCGCCGGCGCCGGGGCGCTTGACCAGCAGGAGTGGGATCCCCGACCTCAGTACGCGGTCAAAGGCGGAATCCCCCCCGGGACCTGCCGCCGCCAGGCCCGCCGGCAGGCGGAGGCCGTACCCGCCCCAGGGATGCCCGTGATCGGCGAGGATGAGGATCAAGGCCTGGTCATAGATGCCCATCTCGCGCAACCCGTCCAGGAAGATCCCGACCAGCTTGAGCTCCCCGCGCGCCAGGTCCAGCAGGTTTTTGCGATTCAGCGGCAGCTTGACCGGCTTGAACTCGGCGTTCATCTGGATGGGCTCGTGGGGTCCGCGCCAGTGATAGAATTTGAAGACGTCGCGCTCGGTCAAGGCCGCCGCCTGATTCAGGAAACTGAAGACGAAGCGCGAGTCGGCGTTGACCGGCAGCGACTTGCACAGCCGGTCGATGGCTAGGCGGCGGGTCCTGAGGCTGATGTTGGGGAACTTGCGCCGCAGTTTTCGCCGGGCGCTGACGAGCTCGTGCTGCTCGTGTTTCGGCTCGTCCTCGCCCATCAGGTTCGCCAGGACATCCTTGTGGATCCAGCGCGACATGAACCAGCGGCCGTCATGGTGGATGCCGCGCTTGACGAAATGGGGCAGATAACGGAACAAGGTGAGATCGTACAGCCAGGCCAGCCTGGCGTCCGCGACCTTCGGCGTTCTTTTTTTGATGTTGAAGAAAATCTCCGGGTCATAGAATATGGTATTCTGCACTGCCGGCACCAGGTCGACCCGCCAGCCACGCCGGGTCAGCTGATAAGGGACCGAGGAGGAGGAGCGGTAGGCCCGGGCGATGAATTGCTGGATGGGCTCGGAGTTGTCGTAACGGTGTCCCGTCAACAGCAAAGGGATGGAGGCATAGGTGCTGGGATACCCGCCGAGGGTATTGCGAAAATAGGTGAAACCGGCGAACATATCCCTGAACGCCGGCTCCTGCTCGACGATCTCCTGGAATACGTCCGACTGGAAACTGTCCAGGATGAGGAGGATGACGTTCCGGCGGCTGGAGAAGTCGAAGTCCATCGTGTGATCGATCTGGAACCGCTTGAAGCTCGGCGACTCGGGCTGGCGGACGAGGGTGAACGAGGTGGACAGCAACTGGATCGTCAGGAACATGATGGCGATCCGTTTCGCCTGCCGGCAAAGGAAGCCGGGGCGCCAGGCGGCAAGGAGCAGCCCGGCGATCCAGACGGGGGTATCGATCACGCCGAGCATGGCCTTGTTCCCCCAATCGATCTCCTTCCCGCTCAGCGCTCCGTACTGCCATACGAGGATGTTGCCCTGGAGCCACAGGAGCAGGGCGAGAGCGATCGCGACGGCCACGCCCCGCTCTGCAAGCCGCAAGCGTTCGGGCAACACCCCCAGCAGCAGCGCAAGGAGCAGGAAGAGGCAGAGGGTGACGGCGGCCAGGAACGGCAGGAGATGGGAAAAAGCGAATTGGAACTCGAGTGAATTGGTCAGGAAGAGCTGCGCCGGAGCGAACAGGCCCAGGGTGCAGGAAAACAGCAGCGCGGCCGGCAGGGCGTTGGGCCATTTTTTCATCTTCAGGGAATCGGGCATCCTGCTCCACTCACAAAAAGGGCTGACCTCCCTTTCATCCGCTTATAGCATCAATCACCGCCTCTGTCAATTTCCGCCGCTCGCCGACGCTTCCGGCTTTGGCGGCCTTGACGAAAGCGAAAAATCTGCTATAATCCAGTTTTCCGGGAGGATCCTTGCAAACACTCAACGGCATCGACAGCAAATTCAGACTGGCCATCCTGGTCGCCCGCCGCGCCAAGCAGCTGATCGGCGGCGCCCGCAGGAAAGTGGACGTCAAGAGCGACAATACCCTGACCGTGGCCATGGAAGAATTCAGGCAGGGGAAGATAAATTTCGACGTGCTTGACGAGGAAGACAACTTCTTCGTGCAGCAGGACGCGGTCGCGGCCGGAACGGCGGCAGCGGCCAGCGACGAGGAGGACGCCGGCTGCGAATCCGACCTCGGCGCCGAGGAGGCCGGGGGAGAAGAGGCCGAGGCGGAAAGCGACTCCTGACCCCGCCTTCCTGAATGACTACCGTCATCCGCTCGCCGAACTGGATCGGCGACGGGATCATGTGCCTGCCCGCCATCCGCGCTTTCAAGGACAGTTTCCCCGACGAGCGCCTGGCCGTGGCCGCCAAGCGCTACCTGGCCGCCGTGTTTCAGAACATCCCGGAGATCGACGAGATCGTCCCCCTGCCCGACCGCTGGACCGCCCGCTCGATCGTCTCCAGCATGAAGGAATTCCGCCAGAGGGGGTTCCGCCGCGGGATCTTGTTCACCAACTCATTCTCTTCCGCCTTGTTCTTCCGCCTAGCCGGCATCCGTTCCCTGGCCGGCTACGCCCGCGACGGCCGCGGGTTACTGCTCAGTGACCGGGTCCTGCCGGCCCCGGCCGACGGGCATCAGCAGACCGACTACCTGAACGTCATCGAGCACCTGTCGGGAAAAAGGGCGACCCGGCCCTTTTCGGCCGGCCTGGTCGTCAGCGCCGGGGAGAAGGAATGGGCGGCAGAGTGGCTGCGGGAGCAGGGGATCGCTCCCGAACGCCCCCTGCTGGCCGTTTCCCCGACCGCCGCCTACGGCAGCGCCAAGGCCTGGCTCCCCGAGCGCTTCCGCGAGGTCATCCGCCGCTGGTCAGAGAGCCGTCCCGGGACGGCCGTGCTGCTGCTGGGCGGCGGATCGGAGCAAAAGCGGATCGCCGCCATCGCCGACGGGCTGCCGGGGAGCGTGCTCAACCTGGCGGGCCGGCTCGACCTGCGCCGCTCCATCGCCGTGCTGTCGCGCTGCCGGCTGTTCGTCGGCAACGACTCGGGGCTGATGCACGTCGCGGCCGCCCTCTCCGTGCCGCTGGTCGCCGTGTTCGGCCCGACCGTGCCCGGACGCACCGCTCCCCTCGCCGGCCGCTTCCGCCTGTTGCACCACGGGGCCGACTGCGCCCCCTGCCGCCGGCGCGCATGCCCCAGCGACCACCGCTGCATGACCGCCGTCAGCGTCGACGAGGTCCTGGCGGCGGCGGCGGAGCTCTGGCAGGGGGCGGGATGACCCGGGCCGTCTTCCTCGACCGCGATGGAACGCTGATCGAAAACCGCGGCTACATCTGTGAGTTCTCCCAGGCCGGGATCTTCCCCTTCGCCGCCGGCGCCGTGCGGCGACTGAACCGCGCCGGCTACCGCGTCATCGTGGTCAGCAACCAGTCGGCCGTCGCCCGCGGCATCTGCAGCCAGGAGCAGGTGCTCGCCCTGCACCGCAGGCTGCAGGAGCATTTCGCCGGACTGGGGGCCGAGATCGCCGCCTTCTACCACTGCCCGTTCCTGGCCGACGGCAGCGTAGCCGCCTTCCGGCGCCAGAGCCCGCTGCGCAAGCCGGCGCCGGGCATGCTGCTGCAGGCGGCCGCCGAACACGGCATAGACCTGGCCGCCAGCTTCATGGTCGGCGACAGCCTCGACGACATCGAGGCCGGCCGCCGGGCCGGCTGCCGCACCGTGCTGGTGCGTACCGGCTGCGGAAGCGAGAGCGAATCCCTGTTCCTGCCGGCGGGGCCGCGCCCCGACCACATCGCCGCCGACCTGGCCGCCGCCGCCGCCCTGATCGTTGACGCCGGCCAAAAGTCCTGAGGGCAGCGGGCGGCGCAAGAAAAACGCCGCCCGGATGTTGCCAGTCCCATGGATGATCCCCAGCTGACCGATGACGAGGTCGTCAGCTCCGTCCTGGGCGGCCGCGACCGTGACTTCGAGATCCTGGTCCGGCGCTACTCGCAGCGCATCATCCACTTCGTCGCGCGCATGACCGAGGACGGCGACGAGGCCCGCGCCATCGCCCAGGACGTTTTCCTGAAGATCTTCGAACACCTGCCCTACTACCGGCGCGAGAACAACTTCTCGGCCTTCATCTTCAAGATCGCCCGCAACATGACCCTGAATTGGCTCAAGCGCCGGAAGCGCACCGTCTTCTTCTCGCGCCTGCTGGGGCACGAACTGGACCGCCTGCCCCTGCGCCGGGACCCGCCCCGCCTTTCGCCCATGGAGCAGGGCGAGCGCGAGCAAGCCCTGACGCGCCAGCTGCGCCGGCTCCCGGTGGAGCAGCGCCTGGCCCTGGTCCTCAAGGTCTACCTGGAATTCTCCTACAAGCAGATCGCCGGCGTGACCGGCTGGTCGGTGCCCAAGATCGAAACGCTCATATCGCGGGCCAAGGCCCGTCTCAGAAAAGGCATCCGCCTGCAAGAAAGCGGCAACGAGCCTGTTGTAGAAGCGAGGGAAAAATGAATTGCCGAATGACCATCCGCAGGCTCAGCGCCTTCCAGGACAAGGAGCTCGCTGCCCCGCAGGTCCGGCAGGTGGAGCTCCACCTGCGCGAGTGCGGCGCCTGCCGTGCCGAATGGGACGCACTGAGGGACCTGGAGCAGCGCCTGCTCGGGCTGCCGCCTGCCGCGGTCGATCCGTTTTTCTCCACCCGGATCATGGCCGGCCTGCGGCCGCGTCCGGCGGGGAAGAACCGCCTGCTGCAGGCCGCCGCCTTCGCGGCGCTTTTCATCACGGTCTTCCTGGCGGGATTTTTCCTGCAGAAATCGGCGCTCGACCGGCAGGACGCGGAAAGGCTGCCCGCGGTCACCTTCACTTCCGTGCTGCTGGAGCGGCAGGACCTGGGCTTGCTGACGGTCCAGGAAGACACCCTGCGCCAGTTCACGAGGAAGCGGCCATGAACAAGAGCAAGGCCATTCTTCCGCTGCTGACCGTTTCCCTGGCCCTGAACCTGGCGTTCCTGGCCGCCTTCATCTACCAGCGGGGACGCCAGCGCCCGCCGGCGCCGCCCCGGGAGTTCAAGGGCGATTTCGGCCTCGACGCCCGGCAGGACGCCAGGGTGCGCGAGATCGTCCGCAAGTTCAGGATCAATTCCATCCTCTTCAAGGAGGACATCCTGGACAAGCGGGTGGAGATCATCGAGGAGCTCGGCCAGCCGCACGGCGACCGGGAGAAGATCGCCGCCCGCATCGAGGATCTGAACGGCCTGGAGAACCAGCTGAACCGGGACTTCATCGCCGCCCTGCTCCAGATCAGCGACATCCTCGAACCGGAGCAGCGCCTGGACATGCTCTATCGGCTGAGCCGCAACTGGTTCTTTTTCGCTCGCGATGCCAAAAAAGGAGGACCTCATGAATAAACGCGTCATTATCCTGCTGGTCATGGTGCTGCTGCTGGCCTCCCTGGCCCCGGCGCAGGACGGCAGGCGGCTGCGCCCCAGCCTGCTGAACAGCCTGAGGTTCGGCCTGCACATGGCGGAGAACAACCTTTTCGAAGCCCGCTTCATCCTGCACCTGAAGGACGGGATCGGCCTGAGCGCCCAGCAGGAGCAGAAGATCGAGGACCTGATGCTGGCCTACGAGGAGAGCGCCATCCGCCGGGGCTCCGACATCAAGGTGCTGGAGCTCAAGTTCGCCTCCCTGCTCAGGGGCCAGCGCATCGACCGCCGCCAGATGGAGAAGCTGGCCCGCGAGATCGGCAACAAGCGCACCGACCTGCAGGTCGATCACCTCAACTACCTGCTCGACGTGCGCGACATCCTGACTGACGAGCAGGTCCGAAAACTGGAGAAGATGAAGGCCAGGTTCCGCCCGGGCCTGCTTCCCCGCCAGGACGACAAGGGCCGGCCGGCCATGGCGCCGCCCGCCCCCTTGGACGAGCCGGAGCCGGAGGGATCGCAAGACTGAAAATCGCTGTTGGTCCCGGCAGGGGGAAGGCGATCCCCTTTTCCCCCCGGCCTGACTCCTGCCCCCCTTTTCCCGACCGCGGCCCCCGGGCCGCGGTTTTTTTCATTTCGAAATGAAGCGCTTGAAGTTCAGCAGCGAGATGGAGACCAGGGTGACGGCGATGGCGCCCATGGCCAGGAGCTCTTTCCAAAAATAGGCGATGCCGTTGCCCTTGAGGAAGATCTCGCGGATGATCTGCACCAGGTAGCGCATGGGATTGATGTCGGCCAGCAGGCGCAGCGGGTAGGGAATGTTGTCCACCGGCGTGAAGAATCCCGACATCAGGAGGAAGATGATCAGCGAGAACCAGGAGAAGAACATCGCCTGCTGCGCCGTGGAGGAGAGGACCGAGATCAGCAGGGCATAGGAGAGGATGGCCGTCAGGTAGACCAGGGCGGCCAGGAACAGGACGGGAACGCCGCCGCGGAAGGGGATGCCGAACCACAGGACCACGACCGCCAGGCCGATGAGCATGTCGACCAGCCCGACCAGGATCGCCGGCAGCGCCTTGCCCACGTAGATCTCCAGGGCGCCCAGCGGCGACATGAGCAGCGTGTCAAGGGTCTGCTGCTCCTTCTCGCGCACCAGCGAGGTGGAGGTCATGAACAGGGTGATGATGGTCAGCAGGAAGGCGACGATCCCCGGCCCCATGGTGTTGATGCCGCGCAGCTGCGGGTTGAAGCGGAACAGCGGCCGGGCCGCCACCGGCAGCCCGCGCCCCTTTTTCTCCATGTCGTCCAGGATGTAGCCCTTGATGATGCCGCTGAAATAGCCGGAGGCGATCATGGCCGTGTTGGCGTCGATGCCGTCCATGAGCACCTGCACCTCGGGATAGGCCGACGCCCCGCGCTTGCGGTCCAGGGCGTCGCGGAAGACGATGACGGTCTTCACCTCCCCCTTCTTGAGCCGGTCCAGGGAGTCCTCGTTGCGGGCGCTTTCGAAGCGCACGTTGAACAGCGGCGAGCGGCGCACGCGCTCGATGACGCGCGTGGCCGCCTGCCCGCCCGACAGGTTGACGATGCCCACCGGCACGTTGCGGATGTCGCTGGAGACGACGTAGCCCAGGACGATGATCTGGATCACCGGCGAGACGAGCATCAGGAACAGCAGTTCCTTCTGGCGCACGACCTCGATCAGTTCCTTTTTGACCAGGTGGCGCAGCTTCATTGGGCCGCCTTGCGCTGGCCGGCGAATTTGCGGATGGCGACGGCGAGCAGCAGCAGGCTGTACGCCGCCAGCATGGCGCCGTCGAAGAGAAAGTGGCGCAGCTCGGCGCCCTTGAGGATCACGCCGCGGATGATGCGCAGGAAATAGGTGGCCGGGACAACGTAGGAGATCGCGCGCAGCACCGGGCTCAGGGAATCGAGGGGGAAGATGAAGCCCGACAGCAGGAACGAGGGCAGCATGGTGATCAGCAGGGCGGCCAGCATGGCCGTGGTCTGGGTGGGCGCCACGGTCGAGATCAGGATGCCCAGGGCCAGGCCGGCGACGATGTAGAGCAGGCCGAAGGCCAGCAGCACCGGCAGGGCGCCGCGGAAGGGAATGCCGAACCAGAAGCGGGCGAAGAGCAGGATGACGGCGCCGTCGAGCAGGGCGACGAAAATGTAGGGGATCGTCTTGCCGACGATGATCTCGACCGATTTCAGCGGCGAGATGAACAGCAAGGAGAGCGAGCCCGTCTCGCGCTCGCGGGTGATGCTCAGCGAGGTCAGCATGGCGGAGATCATCAGCAGGATGACGGCGACCAGCCCGGGGATGAAGAAGAAGCGGCTGCGGGCCTCGGGGTTGAAGTGCATCTGGGTGCCGATCTTCAGCAGCCCGGCGCTGCCCATCCTGGCCGCGTTGAAATCCAGGATGACGCGCTCGCTGTACTGGTAGACCAGGTTGGCCACGTTGACGTCGCTGCCGTCGATGATCAGCCCGACTTCCGCCTGGCGGCCGGCGGCGGCGAGGCGGTCGAAGCCGGCCGGGATGACGATCACCTCGCGCACCAGCCCCTGGCGCAGCATGTCCTCGGCCTCGGCCGGCGAGAGCGCCCCGCCATCGGCGGAGCGCGAGCGGACCTGGAACACCGGGCTGGCGGCAAAGGCGCGCGCCAGCTGCCGCGAAGTCCCGCCCTGGGAAAGGTCGATCACCGCGACCTCGACGCGGTCCAGGTCGTAGGAGACCGAGTAGCCGAGGATGAAGATCTGGATCAGGGGGATGATGAAGACCAGGGTCAGGCTGCGCGGGTCGCGCAGGATGTGCAGGAACTCCTTGCGGATGATGGCCTTAATTCTGCCCATGATCGTGGATCGCGTCCTTGAACAGTTCCTCGATATCGGCCTTGCCGTGCCGGCGCAGCAGCTCATCCGGCTCGCCGGCGGCGATCAGCTCGCCGTTATGAAGAATGAGGATGCGGTCGCAGTATTCGGCCTCGTCGAGGTTGTGGGTGGAGACCAGCAGGGTCTTGCCCCGCGTCTTCAGGCCGTAGATGTCGTTCCAGAACAGCCGCCGCGCCTCGGGATCGACCCCCGAGGTCGGTTCGTCGAGCAGGATGATCCCGGGATCGGGCATGAGGCAGACGAACATGGCCACCTTCTGGCGGATGCCGGGGGGGATGTCCAGCACCTTCTGGCGCAGCACGGCCTGCGGCACCTCTTCGCGGATGCGCGCCGCGTGCCGGCGCCTCTCCTCAAGGCTCAGACCCGAGATGCCGCCGAAGAAATCGATGTTCTCCAGCGCCGTGAGCAGCGGGTAGAGCGAGAACTTCTGCGACATGTATCCCATTTTTTTTTTGGCCGCGGCCGCGTGTTCCCGGATGTCGAGGCCCTCGACGCGCACCGTGCCGGAGGTGATCTTCAGCAGCCCGGTGATCATCTTGATGGTCGTGGTCTTGCCGGCGCCGTTGGGGCCGAGAAAGCCCACGATCTCCCCACCGGCCACGTCGAAGGAGACCCCCTTGACGGCCTGGAAGCGGCCGAAGTCCTTGCGCAGGTCGCGGACCTCGATGGCGGGCGCGGCGCCGCTCATGCCTGCCTCTCGTAATAGATGTACATGTCCTCCAGCGTCGGCCGCTCCTCGACCATCTCCAGGTGCGGGATGCGGGCGCCGGGGTTCTCCGCGCCCTCCTGCAGGCAGCGGATGAACTTGCCGCGCAGGTACGCCCGGCCGGCCAGCTCGGGGTCGGCGGCGATGCCCTGCATGGCCGCGAAGACGTTGCCGCGCGGCAGGATGCGGAACATGCGCGCCGGGAAGGCGCGGCGCAGCCCGGCGATCGAGTCCTGGCGCAGCACCCGGCCGCCGCGCAGCAGGACGATATGATCCCCCTTTTCGGCCTCGTCGAGATAGGGGGTCGACATGACGATGGTCCTGCCCTCGCGCTTCAGCTCCTCGATGATGGCGAAGAACTCGATGCGCGAAAGCGGGTCGACGCCGGTGGTCGGCTCGTCCAGAATGATCAGCTGCGGCGAGGAGAGCAGGATGGTCGAGAGGGCCAGCTTCTGCTTCATGCCCCCGGAAAGGGCGCCGGCGCGGCGGCGGCGGAACGGCGCCATCCCCGTGCGCTCGAGAAGCCGCTGCTTCAGCTCCCGGCGCCGTGGCTCCGGCACCTGCTGGACGGCGGCGAAAAAATCCATGTTCTCCTCGACGCTCAGGTCGGCGTAAAGGGAGAACTTCTCGGGCATGTAGCCGCAGACGGAGGTGACCCGGGAATAGTCGTCGCCCACCTCCGCGCCGTTCAGCAGGATGGCGCCGGAGTCCTTCTTGACCAGTCCGACCAGCATCTTGAAGAGGGTCGACTTGCCGACGCCGTCGGCGCCGGCCAGGATGGTGATCGCGGCCGGGGCGATCTCCAGGGAGACGCGGTCCACGGCGCGGATGGCGCCGAAGGCCTTGGATATTTCCTGGAACCGGACCATGCCCTTCCCTACCTGGCGAAAACGACCGTGACCGGCATGCCGATCTTGAAAACATCCAGGTCAGCGTCGATCCCGACCTTGACCTGGTAGAGGAGCGCCTGGCGCTCCTTCTCGGCGACGATGTACTTGGGGGAAAATTCGGCCTTGCGGCCGAAAAAGGCGATGCGGCCGGAAAAGGTGCGGTTTGTCATGCCGTCGACAAAAATGACGGCCTGCTGGCCGAGCTTCAGCGCCGCGATCTCCTTCTCCTCGATGAACACGTCGACGAACAGGCTGGAGAGGTCGAGGATGTCGGCCACGGCGGCTCCGGGCATGACGGTCTCCCCCGGGGCGGCAAAGGTCTCCAGCACCACGCCGGAAACCGGCGATTGCAGCAGCAGGTCCTTTTCGGCGAGATCCAGCGCCTGGCGCTGGTTGGCGATGCGTTCCCTCTGGATCTGCAGCGCCTCCAGCGAGCTGTCGAGCTCGAACAGGGCGGTTTGCGCCTCCTTCAGCTGCAGGCGCGATTTTTCCAGCTGGTCCCCGGATATGGAGCGGCTCTGCTTCAGCCGCTCGAAGCGCTCCACCTGCTCCCGCCAGTAGAGCTGGTTGGCCAGCAGCAGCCGGCGCTTCTCCCGGGCGCGGGTCTCGTTGTTGGCGACATCGCGATCCATGAGGGCCAGCTCCTCCCGGCGGTTGCGCACCTTGTCGCGGTTCATCTCCGCCACCGGGTCGCCCTTGCCGACGGCCTGGCCTTCCCGCACCAGGAGGCGATCGAGGGTGCCGGCCGCCAGGACCCGGACGCCGGCGATCTCGCCGTCGACGACCCCGGGGGCGCGGATCTGCCGTTCGTTGCCGCCGCAGGCAACCAGCCACACCATCAATGAGGCGAGCGTCGCTGTTTTTTTCATCCTTCCTCCTCGCATTTTCCGACCAGGGTGTCGATGCCGGCCTTGAGCAGTTCGCTCTGCGCCGCCAGCGCCTCGAGTTCGGCCTGGTATCTTTCCTCGCCGGTCATGGCCGCCAGCAGGTCGGTGTGGTCGATCTGGCCCTCCTCGTACAGGCGCTCCTTCAGCCGCGTGTCCTCAGCGGCGTTGGCCGCCATACCTTCCAGCAGAAGCCGCTTCCTGGCGGCGCTCTCCAGGGCCGAGTACAACTGGCGCAGCCCCCTTTCGCTCTCGCGGGTGAAGTCGGCGCGCTGGTTCTCCAGCTGGCGGGCGGCAATGCCGGCCAGGTCCAGGCGGGCCCGGCGCTGGTTCCAGTCGAAAACCGGCAGGCTGACGCTCACGCCGCCCTGGAGATAGAACGTCCAGGAAGCGCGGAAAAAATTCTGGCCCGGCCGGCCGTAATGGACCTCGGCGAAAGCGCCGATCTGCGGCAGGTAGGCGGCGGCGGCCGCACGTTTCTGCGCCGCCACCACCCCTTTCCTCTCGTCCAGCGAGCGCAACAGCGGATGGCGGGTCAGGAAGCGGGCCCAGGCCACGTCGTAGGCGTCGGCGGCTTCTCCGGGCCGATGGACGACTTCGTCCAGGCCATGGCCGCACAGGCTGCGGAACTGCGCGTCCTCGGCCTGGAGCAGCTGCTCGAGGTCCTGCAGGTTCAACCGTACTTCGTCGGCCTTGGTCCGCGCCTCCAGCAGATCGGAGCGCCGCACCAGCTCCTCGGCCTGCAGCCGCTCCACTTTTCCCAGGTGGTGCTCCAGGCGCGCCAGCAGCGCCAGGAGCGAGTCGCGCTTGCCACGGAACATCAGGAAATTGAAATAGGATGACTTGACGCGGCCGGCCAGTTCAGCCCGCCGCCAGCGCGTCAGTTCCCTTTCGGCCGCGCCCCGGGCGGCCTCCGCCCGGACCGCGCTGCGCAGCAGCCCCCCGCTGTAAAGCGGCTGCAGCAGGGACAGCTTGAAGTCAAGCGAGTCCCGCGGCGTCTCCAGGATAACCGTTCCCGGGGAAACCTGCGGGCCCAGGGAAAAGGGGAAATCGCCGGCCGTCACCTGGATGCGGTCGGTGCCGGCGCGATACACGCCGCCGAATTGGACGGCGAAGCGCCGGCGGCGCATGGCGATCTGCCCGGCCAGCGCCGCAGCCTCGGCCTCCAGCCTCTGGCTGTCGAGGGCGGGACTGATGGCCCAGGCGTCGGCCACGGCCTGGGATAGGGTCACCTCGGCCGGCAGCGCTATGGCCGAAGCCAAAAGGATCGCGAACAGTGTCTTTTTCATTTGAGCATCCCCCGCTTGAGAACGTTGACCACGCTGGTGACGCGCCGGGCGTAAAAATCCCCGTCGTCGGCCACGCGCATGCCGGAAATGGCCTCCACCATGGGCCGGCCGATGAACGAGAAAATCGAAAGGGCGACGACGTTCATCATGAATTGAACCGGGTCGGCCTCGGAGATCTGCCCCTGGGCGTGCCAGCGGCGGATCACTTCAAAGAGCGGGTGGGGCTTGAACTCGCTCATGCGCGTGATGATGCCGGCCATGACGGAGCAGATATTGTCCGGGTTCTGGATCAGGTCGAAGCCCACCAGGCGGACGAAGTCTGGGTTGCTGGCGCAGAGCTCGATGTACAGCTTGGGAAACCGCTCCAGGAATTCGCCGGGGGTCAAGGGCGGCGTGATCAAGCCCTGGACCTTTTTGAAAAATTCAGCCATCACCTCCTGCAGGACGGCCTGGTAAAGGCCCTCCTTGGAGGAGAAATAATAGAACAGCATGGCTTTGTTGATCCCCGCCGCGCGGGCGATGGTCTCCACCCGCGCCCCGGCAAAGCCGCGGGCGGCGAACTCGCGGAGAGCCGCGGCCAGTATGGCATCCCTGCTGGAAACAATTTTTTCAGCCATTTGACCAACCGATTGGTTTAACCATATGGTTAATATAACATCGAATCATAACCCTGTCAACATTCTTTCCCTCTTTTCTCTAGAGGTCGCTATTTTTGCTATAATGCGGGCGCCGATGAAAACAAAAGGTATTCTTCTTTTTCTGCTGCTGCTGCCCGGCCTGCCCCTGGGCGCTGCCGGCTGGGAATGGCAGCTTTCCCTCGGCCCCTGGACGCTGCAGCCGTTCACCTCGCCGGTGGAGCGCCTGGCCGGGAAAGTCGTTGGCGATGAGGCGGGTGAACTGCTCGCTCCCCTGCTCGAAAACTTCACCGTCGTCAGCTATTCCCCCCGGGTGGCCATGCGCTCGGGCGGGATCTTTTTCAGCGCCGCCGTCTGGCGCCATGTGGCCGCGAAGCGCTTCGCCGTGGGACTGGCGGCCAGTTATCTCCGCTTCGACCTGCCGTTCACCCTGCGCGACGACCAGGAAATTTTCTACCAGGGGATACCCGTCGCCACCATCACCACCCGCGGCGAGGGCCGCATCCGGCTGCGGACATTCATGCTGGCGGCGCAGGGGCGCTGGCGGGCCTTCCAGCGCGGCCGCACGACGGCATATGCCTCGCTGGGGCTGGCGCTGCTGCGCTTCAGCGGCGATCTGCACCTGCCGCTGAACGCCCGCATCCGCTCGTTTCTGGGCGATGCCGAGCTGGACCAATGCCGGGATATGACCCTGGACGAACTCCGGGAGGAGAACAGCGGCATCCCGGCCTGGAGCCTGGCCCCCGCCCTGGGCGCCGCGCTGCACTACCGGCTTGGGGCGGCGATCCGGCTGGTCATCGACGCCAGCCTGTCGCAGGGGACCTTCCTGTCCGCCGGGCTGGGGTTTGATCTCTGACCGCTCCCCCGCGGCCTCAACCGCCGGGATGGCGGCCGTAATGTCGAAACGAACGATCGCGCCGCGTCCTGGATGAACCCGCAGGGTCTAGAAGCGGAATCCCAGCGACGCGCCCACCAGCATGCCGTCGAACAAACTGTCGAAGGGGGTGATGACGTAGGCGGTCAGCTTGAGATTCCTGGTGAACAGCCCGGCGTTCAGCTTCAGGGAAAAGTCGTCGTCAACGAATGTCTGGCCGCTGCCCAGGTAGATGCCCTTGACCAGGCCGCCGCCGATAAAAAAGTTGCTGGGGGTGAAATTCAGGACCGCTCCCGGGAAGAGGAGGAATTCCTTGAACTTGAAGCCGTTGCCCACCAGCGTCACCTCGGGACTGAGCATCAGGTACTGGCCGAGTTGGAGATCGATCTCGGCCCCGGCCGTCCACCGCAGGGGATTGAACTTGAACTGATCGGTGTCCATGATGCCGAAGTTGACGCCGAAGGTCGTCTGTTTTTCAAAAGCGTACAAGCCCGAGACCAGCAGCAGCCCGCAGAAAACAATGAGTGCTTTTTTCATTTTTCCTCCTTGATTATCTGGAAAAACTATATTGAATGGCAAAGTCAAAGTCAATGCACGGCACTCAGTTGTCCAGCCGCTCCAGGAGCAGCTTGAGGATGAAGCGCGCCGCGGCCTTGGGATTGCCGCCGGCGCGGATGGCCGGGCCGACGCAGGAGGGGCAGCCGCCCGGGCAGGGACAGGCCTCGATGATCTCCAGCGCCTTTTCCAGCAGCAGGCCCCCCTTCTCGTACAGGGTCTCGGAAAAACCGACGCCGCCCGGGTACCTGTCGAAAATGAAGATGTTGGGCTCAAAGCGGTCGGCGCAGGCCATGTCCGCCTGGGCGCGGTTCATGCTTTTGAGCGCTCCCGGGTGCAGCGGCTCCTTGGTCAGGTTATCCTCGATGGCCACGCCCAGGTCGCGGGTGTCGCACAAAAGGATGACCGGGCTGATCTGCTTCACCAGGTAGGCGATGCCGGAGACGGCCTCGAGCTTCTCCTCGTTGGCGAAGTCGAGGCTCTGCAGCACCTCGTTCTTCACCGTCAGCCAGAAGCCGGTGGTGTGCATCTCCTGCTGCGGCAGCTGCAGCTCTCCGGCGCCGACATTCTCCATGGTGAAGAACTTCAGCTTCTTGAAGCCCACCACCTGGGAAAAGACGTGGACGTCACCGTAAGAAAAGTTCAGGTTTTTTTTGCGCGTTTCATCGAACACGTCCAGCACCTTGATCTTGGTGTTGGTGATGGAATCGGTGTAGTAGTCGGCGTTGGAGCGGGTCAGGAACGCCTTGCGGTTCTCGTAGTCCAGTTCCTCGACCACGAACTGCTCCCCTTCCAGGATGTAGATGGCCTTGGGATGGAGCGTCTCCAGCGCGTCGCTGAAACCGACCTCGGCGATCACCCGCTCGCCGTCGCTGCGGTCGACCACGACGAAGTTGTCGGAGGTGACGCGGTTCAGGCTGACGGCGTCGGCCGGGTAGCCCTCCTCGGTCCAGAACCACTTGCCGTCCTTGGCCAGCAGCACCTGGTGCTCGGCCAGGTAGGAGAGGATCTCCCCCAGGTCCTCGCCGCCGAAGCGGTCGCCCTTGGCGAACGGCAGCTCGAAGGCGGCGCACTTGACGTGGTCGACGAGCAGGGTCAGGTTGTCGGCGTTGATGCGCCCCACCTCGGGCGACTGGCCGGAGAAATACTCGGGATGGCTGACAATGTACTGGTCGATGGGCATCGAGGAGGCGACCAGCACGCCCAGCGACGGGCTGCCGCGGCGGCCGGCGCGTCCGAGGCGCTGCCAGGTCGAGGAGATCGACCCCGGGTAGGAGGCCAGCACGGCGGCGTCGAGCGAGCCGATGTCGATGCCCAGCTCCAAAGCGTTGGTGGCGACCACGGCGCGGATCTTGCCGTCGCGCAGCCCCTTCTCGATCTCGCGCCGCAGCTTGGGCAGGTAGCCGCCGCGGTAGCCGCGCACCGTGTCGCGGTCCTGCACGGTCTTCTCGAAGTCGTTCTTCAGGTACTTGACCAGGATCTCGGTGATCAGCCGCGAGTTGGCGAAGGTGATCACCTGCAGGCCGTGCCGGAGCAGGATGCCGGCGATCTCGCGCGTCATCGCGACGTAGGAGCGGCGGATGCCCAGCTGGCGGTTGACCACCGGCGGGTTGAAGAAGACCAGGAATTTGGCGCCGCGCGGCGCGCCGTTGCGGTCGACCAGCGCCACCTCCTCCTCGATCAGCTTTCCGGCCAGCTCGGCCGGGTTGGCGATGGTGGCCGAGCTCATGATGAAGACCGGTTTCGTGCCGTAGAAGGCGCAGACGCGCTTCAGGCGGCGCATGACATTGGCCACGTGCGAGCCGAAGACGCCGGTGTAGTAGTGCAGCTCGTCGATGACCACGTACTTCAGGTTCTCGAACAGCCCGGCCCACTTGGTATGATGCGGCAGGATGCCGGAATGGAGCATGTAGGGGTTGGTGATCACGATCTGCGCCTGCTTGCGGATGGCCTGGCGCATGCTGGCCGGCGTGTCGCCGTCGTAGGTATAAAGCCCCAGCCTCTCCCCCAGCGCCTTGTTCATGTCGAACAACTCGGCCAGCTGGTCCTGGGAGAGGGCCTTGGTCGGGAAGAGATAGAGCGACTTGGCCTGCGGGTCGCGCTGCAGGGCGTCCAGCGCGGCGGCGTTGTAGATCAGCGTCTTGCCCGAGGCGGTCGGCGTGGCCACCACCGTATGGCGGCCCGCCAGTACGTTCTCCAGCGCCGCGGCCTGGTGGGAAAAGAGGCGCTCGATGCCGCGCTTTTTATAGATGGCGACGATCTCCGGCGCCAGGCGGCCGGGAAAATCGACGAACTCGCCGCTGAAGGCGTCGAGCTTGATCAGGCGCAGCTCGGTCTCGATGTCGTTGCGCAGCTGGAAGAGGTCCTGCAGCGCCTGCTCGACCCGGATATTCTTGCCATCGTCCATAGCTGGAAATTAGCATAAAAAGCCGGAATAGTAAAATAACGAACTATCGTAACGCGTGACGCGTGACGCGTGACGCGAAAGAACCTTGAGGTAATCCTGATCACATCCATCTTTGTTTTCGCTGGTCTGAGTATACTGGCGAACCCATGCAACGCATGACAAGCAAGCGCCGAGGGGCAATCCCGATCAAGTTCACCGCATTAATTCACTTGGTAGTGGCGTCGCTTTGTTCTTTTATTCAATGCCCATTTATAAAGATTGATTCCTGTGGTTACATGTCACGCGTTACGCGTTACGCGTCACGTAGTCTTCGGTTCTTCCTTCTTGACTCCCAGGATATCGGCAATGGCCTTGTCGAAGCCCTTGCGGTCCATGGCGCCGCGGGCCATCTGCGGCTGGCCGGCAACGGGGATGAACAGCAGGCTGGGGATGCTCTGGATGCCGAAGGCGCCGGCCAGCTCCTGCTCCTTGTCGGTGTCGACCTTGTAAACGGCCAGCTGGCCGTCATAATCGGCGGAGATCTTCTCCAGGATCGGGGTCACCATCTTGCACGGTCCGCACCAGTCGGCATAGAAGTCGATGATGGCCGGCAGCGTGCCGCGATATTTCCATTCCTTCTCGTTCTCGTAGTCGAATACCTTCTCGATGAAAGCTTGCTTGTCCAGTTTTTCCATGTTCATGCTCCTTGTTGATTTTTTTGGTTGCGAAAGGCGATGAAGTCGCGGACCATTCCCATGTCGCAGGCACGGCCCCTCTGGAAGCGGCGGCAGAACAGTTCCAGGTTCTTGCGGTCGGAGGCGAACGGCTTTCCCCCAGGGTGGCTTGCGGCCAGGGCTTTCATCACGGCGAGCCCAACGGGCGGCAGCGCCCCGCTGAGGCGATAGAATACATGCTTGCCCTGTCGGCGCGACGCAGCCAGACCTTCGCGCTCCAGCAGGGCCATGCTGCGCGACACCAGGGACTGGGACAACCCGGTAACGGCCATGAGCTGGCAGACGAAGAGCTCCCGGGCCTGCAGTAACAGCAGCAGGCGCAGGCGGTTCTCGTCGGCCAGGGCCTTCAGGATGCGGACATCGCTTATCACATCAACATATTAACATTTGTTTTTATGTTTGTCAACAATAATTCAACGACCTCTCTCCGTCGGACGGTTCATTTCCAGGGAAAGCGCGAGGCAACGCTCACCACTCCGGCGCAGACCCATCACCGCTCGCCCGCCCTAACATGACCAACTCGCCCCGGCTGCGCCGGTGCTCAAACAGTGGTCATGTTGTCCCCCAAGACGGGACCCGGCCGGGCTTGCGGGATGGGTTCCCTGCGCCTGCGTTTCGTTCGCTTATGCCTCACCCTTTCCCTGGAGGGTTGCAATTCCGTCAAGCCCCATGGCTTGCCGCCAGGCGGGGGGGATGTAGCGCACGGAGAGCATGCCCCCGGTCGCGGGATGGGGGAAGACGTACTGGAAGCAGAGCAGCCAGAGGCCGCTCCCGGGGGCGGCGCCGCCGTAGCGCACGTCCCCCAGCAACGGCGCCACCTGTTCCTGGAAATGGCGGCGGATCTGGTGGGTGCGCCCGCTCTGCGGCAAGACCAGGAAAAAGCTGCGCCCGCTGTTCTCCCGGCAGAAGCGCACGTAGGTCAGCGCGTCCCGCCGTTGCCCCTGCCATTCGAGCTCCGAGCGGATGACGTACGACGGCCGGACGCCGGGAAATGGGGCGGTGGCGGCCAGGTAGCGCTTGCGCACGCGCCGCTCCTGGAAGAGCCGGTGCAGCGCGACCTCGGTTCCCTTGTTCTTGGCGAAGACGACCAGCCCCTGGGCCGGCAGGTCCAGGCGGTTGATCGGGGCGGCCCGGTAGCGCAGGCGCCGGCCGTCATAATACTTCTGCACTCCGTGCAGCAGGTTGTCGATGTCGCTGTAGGGGGTGGGCTGGGCCGCCGCCCCTCCCCTTTTGTAGACGATCAGCAGCTGTTCGTCCTCGAAGCGAATATCCTCGCGCCTTAGCACGTATTCGCGGATCGGAAATTTGGGCCGGTCGACTCGCAACAGCTGCCCGCTGATCGTCATTCCTCCATCACGCAGGCGGATTTTGCGGTCATTGTCCCAGACCGACCCCTGATGCAGCAGCTGCTCCGCCTCCTGAGGATCGACCCGCAAGTGCTTTTGGAGCGCTTCGGCCAGGATCATGCTCTCCCCGGCCTTGAGGCGGATAAAGAAGCGGTCCATGTTGCGATAGCCGGGAGCAGAGCCTGTCATGGCGGGATTGTAGAGCCTGGGTCTGGATCTGTCAAACAAAAAAAAACTCGGTGTACGGTCCACGGTAGACGGTTGACGGCAAGAGAAGAGTTGCGAAATTCATATTGCTTCGCCGGTTTACTTCTTCTTGACCGTACACCGTATACCGTCCACCGTGAACCGAGTTCGGAGAGCAGAAACAACGAATTC
>DCVK01000062.1 GCA_002335385.1 Candidatus Aminicenantes bacterium UBA2190 | reverse complement strand
CCTCGGCCAGTCCACCTGCATCGGCATCGGCGGCGGCCCGATCATCGGCACCACCTTCGTCGACGCCCTGGAGTTGTTCGGCGCCGACGAGCAGACCGCGGCGGTGGTCATGATCGGCGAGATCGGCGGCGCCATGGAGGAACAGGCCGCGGAGTACATCGGCAAGGGGTTCGCCAAGCCGGTGCTGTCGTTCATCGCCGGCCAGACCGCGCCGCCCGGCCGGCGCATGGGCCATGCCGGGGCCATCATCTCCGGCGGCCGCGGCACCGCCGCCGAGAAGATGGCGGTGCTCCGCGAGCACGGCGTGCACGTGGTGGAGAACCCGGCCGAGATCGGGCGGTCGCTGAAAAGGATCCTGGGCTGAATCGCGGGAGTTCCGCATGATGCAAGGAGGGAACACGATGAAAAGACAAAGCGGGAAAATGACTTTCATGAGCTTGATCGCCATGACGATCCTGGTCATCGGCGGCTACATGGCTTTCCAGTTCATCGGCAGCAACCTGGAGAAAAAGCAGATCAAGAAGGAAGTGTTCGACACGCTGGGAAGCACGCGCGGCGGCGACCGGGAAAACGCCGCGCTGGTGGCGGTCATCGAGGAGATCCTGCTGAAGCGGGAGATCGAGATCCTGGAAATCGCCGCCGAGCTGGAACGCGGCGTCATCCATTACTCGTTCTCCTACCGCATGGTGACCAATTACCTGTTCTTCAAACGCACCGAGGTCATCGAGGTCGTGGACCAGATCGAGAACTATGGCTGACGGCCCCCGGCGCGACGCGGGGCTCCTGAAGGCGGCATTCGCCTTCATCGCCGCCGTTTTCTTCGTGATCGTTCTGCGGGAGCTGCGCGCCATCTTCATCCCTTTCTGTTTTGCACTGTTCCTTTACTTCCTGCTCAACGGCGTCGTGCACCGGCTGCTGGGATGGCGCGTCCCCAAGCCCCTGGTTTTGGCCGGCGTGCTGGCGGCCATCTTCGTCTGCCTCTACCTCAGCGGCCTGCTGCTCTTCACCGGCACCGCCTCCTTCATCCACCAATTCCCGGCCTACAGTGAAAGGGTGACGCAGCTGCTCAAGAGTACGCTGGCCAATCTTAAGCTGCCGCTGATCGATGTCAAGCATTACATTGCCGGCATCGATTGGGATAATATTTTCAATCCCGCCCAGATCACGGCTCTGGTTTCGGGGACCATGGGCAATTTTACCAGTTTTATCGGCAACCTCCTGCTGGTGCTGCTGCTGCTGATGTTCATGCTGGGCGAGAAGGTGCCGATGGTCACCCGCATCGCCCGGACCCTCTCCCCGCATCGGGCGGAGGAGTTGCTGGACATGGTCACGACCATCGAAGCCAGAATCCAGCATTATCTGTTCATCAAGACCCTGATGAGCGCGGCCACCGCCGCGCTGGCGGCGCTGATCCTGATCGTGGGCCGGGTCGATTTTCTTATCTTCTCCGCCCTGCTGGTCTTTTTGCTGAATTACATCCCCACCTTCGGCTCGCTGCTCAGCACCTTATTCCCGGCGCTGATCACATTTCTCAAGTATGGCTTCTCGCCGCGATTCATCCTGGTCAGCGTTGCCTTGATGGCCATGCAGTTCGCCATGGGCAACGTGCTCGAGCCGCAGGTCATGGGCAAGAGCATGAACCTCTCGCCAATCATCATCCTGCTCTCGCTGATCTTCTGGGGCTGGCTGTGGGGCGTGGTCGGCATGTTCCTGGCCGTCCCCATCACCGCGGCCATCCAGATCGTCTTTGCCAGCGTCCCCTCCCTCAAGCCCGTGGCCGCGGCCATGTGCGGCGAATGACCCGGCCCCTATCTTGATTTTTCCTGCGCTTCCGGTTACTATCGCCCCAGGAGGAAACATGAAAATCAATAAAATCCTGGTCGCGCTGCTGGTCGTGATCGTTGGCTCATCCCTGGCCCTGGCGGCGGCCCCCCAGAAGGGAAAGAAATATGCCCCGCTCGAATTCAAGAAAGGCGAGATGTACCTTACCCCGCAGATCGGCCTCAATTCCTATGCCGTCCCCTTCGGCGCCAACTTCGAGTACGCCATGACCGAGAACATCGGCATCGGCGGCACGGTCATGATGTGGATCTGGAGCCAGGGCACCATCATCATGCCGTCGGTCGACGGCGCCTATCATTTCACCCGGCTCGATGTGGACAAACTCGACCTGTTCGCCGGCGCCAGCCTGGGCTTCGCGATCTTCTCCGCCAAGGGGGGCTATTCCGGTTCTTCGGGCCTCTATCTCTCTCCCTTTGTCGCCGGCCGCTACTGGTTCTCCGAGAAGATGGCCGTCAGCCTGCGACTGAATTTCAGCGTCATCGGCGACTGGACCGGCGTGGGCGGCCTGCTGGGAGTCACGTTCCCGATCTGAGCGAAAAAGATTCTAGCTGCCGGGGGAGGGGATTTTCCCTCCCCCTTTTCATTTCAGTGGAATTCGCGGAGGTAGCGCCGCGACTGCAGCGTGAACTCGCCGTGGTGCTCGATCTTTCCCGTCAGGATGCGGATCAGGCCCGCCGGAACAAAGCGATCGGCCCACCCGGCGCATTGCCCCGGAGCATGAACGGCGGTCCAGGCGATGAACTCCAGCTCGGCGCGGTCCAGCGCCAGGCGTTCGCCCGTGCGGCAGTCGGGACAGAGCAGCCCGCGGTAGTCGCTGCGCAGCCAGGCCCGCTCGAGGTCGCGGGCGCCGCAGTTCGAGCAGCGCCCCGGGTTGAACAGTAGCCCCTCGCTGCGCAAAAGCCAGACCAGGAAATAGAGCAGCAGCCAGTCCATGGCCACCCCTTTCTCCCGGGACCGCAAAATGGCCAGCAGCAGCTTGTAGACACGGACGTCGCGGTGGCCGGGCTGCATGAACTTCAGCGTGATCTCGGCCAGGAGATAGAAGTAAAAGACATTCTCCGCCGCGGATACCACGGTGAAAAAGCTCTTCCTGATCTCTCCCTTGCCGAGGGTGACCAGCTCCCGGTCCTCGCGCCAGTAATAGTGGAAGTCCCCCTCGGTGAATGGCTCCAGCAGCGAGCCGAAGCGGTTCTTCATCTTCGCCGCACCGGGGGCCACGGCCTTCAGCAATCCCTGCTCGGCCGTCAGCAGCGTGACCAGCTTGTCCTGCTCGTTCAGGGGGGAGGCGGCAAGGACCAGGGCCGGGGTCGAGGCCTGGGGCATGCTCAGGGGGCGTCGCCGCGCTGGGTGACGGCGTGCGCCACGCTAGTGCGGCCCGGGGGCGAAGAACAACGCCTTGAGCGCGAAATACAGGAAATAGATGCTGAAGCCGATCAGAACGTAGCCCAGTATGCGGATGACCTTGCGCGTGTTGTGCGGCAGGCAGAGGGCCTTCACGCGGTGGGTGATGAGGATGATCAGGGTGAAATAGGAGAAGGCGCCGAGCAGGACGACCACCATGAACAGCAGCTCATAGTTCAGGGTCAGGGGAATATAGATGCGGAGTTTCTTCAGAAAGGAGAGGGCGATCATCCACGAGGCGATGCCCAGGGGATTGACCAGCACCATCAGCAGCCCCTGGAGAAAGGCCCAGCGCTTTCTCTGGAGCTTGGCGGCGAAGGCCTCCTCCTTCTTCTCCATCTCCTCGATGCGCTCGAGGAAGCGCGCGTCCTTGAGCGCGAGCAGTCCCAGGGCGAACGTGATGACGGCGGTGACCAGAAGGAAGATGCCTTCGAGGCTCAGGTTGTAGCCGTTCTTCAGGAAGGGGGTGATGCCGAAAAAGGCGGCCAGGGCCCAGACCGAGTCGCCGAGGGCGGCCCCGCAGGCCAGGCTGAAAGCCTGGGCGAACTCCTTCTTGACGGCGCGCTGGAACACCTGCAGATTGACCGGGCCGATGGGGATGCAGAGGAAAAAGCTGATGAAAAAGCATCCTACATAAAAAAGCAGGTAGGTCAGCCACATTTCGGCCATTGTACCCGACGAGGGAAAAGGAAGTCAACCGCGGAGCGGGATAAAAATCATTTTGTTCCTGCTTCCGCAGGCTGATCCGCCGGCCTGAGTCGATTTCTAAAAAAGGAGGATGGCGGCCTTGAACAGCCAGGCCGCCAGCGTGGCCACGACCAGGCTCAGCGCGGCCGAGGCGCCGGCGGTCCTCCAGCCGAACTCCCGGCCCATGACCACGAACGTGCTGAAGCAGGGGAAATAGAGGGTCACGAAGACCAGGAAGACCACGGCCTGTCCCGCCGTCAGCGGCAGCAGCGCCAGCGAGGCGGCACCCAGGGCCTGCTGGGCCATGACCACGATCAGCTCCTTGCGGAAGAAGCCGAAGACCAGCGTCGTGCCCAGCGCCGGGGGCAGCCCCAGCAGGCCGTTGACCAGGGGCGAGAACAGGGCGTCGATGGCGCCGCTGACGTCAAGGCGCCCCAGCCAGGACATGGCGGCGCTGCCCAGCAGCAGCCAAGGCACGACGGTGAACGCGAATTCCTTCAGCTGCCGGCCGCTGGCGGCAAGGGCGTTGTGCAGGGACGGGGTCTTCAAGTCGGGGATCTCCATGATCAAGCCGCCGGGCTTGGGCATGAACAGCGAGATGAGCCTGCCGGTGACCCCGATCACCAGCAGCACGAAAGCGTAGATCGCCACGGCCCACAACGGTCCGGCCAGCGCGGCGCTCATGGCGAAGATGATGGCGTTGCGCGCCGAGCAGGGGATGAAGGGCAGCAGCAGGGCGCTCAGTGTGCGGTCGCGCTTGTTTTCCAGGATGCGCGTGGCGTAGATGGCCGGCGCGGTGCAGCCGAAGCCGAGGATGAAAGCGGCCACCGATTTGCCGTGCAGCCCGATGCGGTGCAGGAGGCCGTCGAGCAGGAAGGCGACGCGCGAAAGGTAGCCCGAGTCCTCGAAGATCGAATGAAGGAGGATGAGCGGCAGGAAATAGGGCAGGACGATCCCCAGCGCCCCGGCCAATCCCTGATAAATGCCGTCCACCGTCAGCCAGAGAGGCTGCGACACCTGCTGCAGGGGGATAAGAAGCTCCCGTACCCGGCCCAGCAGCGGCTCGATCCGGCTCGAGAAAAAGCCGCCGGCCACATAGATGACGGTGAAGAAGGCCAGGAAATAGGCGAGCAGGAAAAAACGGCCCAGCAGCGGGTGGAGCAGGAAGCGGTCCATGCGGTCGTGCAGGTGGATCGTCTTGCGCGGGACGAATTCGCTGGTCGCCTCGCTCAGCTTCATGGCCAGGTGGTGGCGCTCGCAGGAGATCGTCTCGAAGCATTCCAGCTGGTGGATCTCGCGGATCTGCGCGCAGGCGGCCGCGATGCTCTTTTCCAGGGGCCGGCGCCACTCGTCCGGGACCATGTCCGGGTTCTCGATGGCCTTGATGGCGTAGAAGCGGCGGCTGCCGTTGCGCCCGGCGTCCGGCTGCGGCAGGGCGGCGGACAACCCCTGCACTTGCGCCTCGATGTGGGCGGTGTAGGGCGGGGCAGGCCGCGGCGGCGACGGCGCGGCCAGCAGGCGCAGGGAGCGTTCCATGAGCTGCCGCACTCCCTTGCCGAGCAGGGCGGAGGTGGGAACGACGGGCACTCCCAGCTCTTGCTCCAGTTTTTCATGGTCGATGCGCAAGCCGCGCTTCTCGGCCTCGTCCTGCATGTTCAGGGCGATGGCCATGGGCAGCCCAAGCTCCAGCAGTTCGCAGGTCAGCTCCAGACTGCGGGCCAGCTGGGTGGAGTCGACCACGTTCACGACCAGGTCGACCGGCGCGTTCAGCAGGTGGTCGCGAGTGATGCGTTCGGCGTCGTCGGCGGCGTTCAGCGAATAGGAACCCGGCAGGTCCAGCAGCTGGAAGACCTGCCCGTCCAGCCGCACGGTGGTCTGGGTGAGGCGCACGCTGGTGCCGGCGAAATTGCCGGAGGCCGACTTGACGTCGGAAAGGACGTTGAACAGGGTGCTCTTGCCGGCGTTGGGCTGGCCGACGAGGACGATCTTATGCACGGGCATCGACGACCAGGATCTTCCGGGCCAGCCCCTGGCCGATGGCGATCTTGCTGGAGCGGGTGGTGAGGTTGCGGATCAGCACCGGGCTCCAGCTGGAGCGGTTCAGCTTGACGATCGCATCGCCCACGTGCAGGCCCATGGCCAGGAATTTTCTTTTGGCTTCCGTTCCGGCCTTGATCTCGACGATACGGTGCGGGAGATGGCAGGGAACGAGGTTGAGCGGCGATGAATTCATTGAACATTATATTGCATCTCGGGCGTCAAGTCAACGGCTGCCCCGTTCCTGCCGCCGCCTGCTTGCCAGGGGGGGTGTTTTGGGATAAAATGGCCGTGCGATACGGTTCGAGGAGGGCTGACATGATCGACCTGGTGACCGGGGCGGCCGGCTTCCTGGGCTCCCACCTCTGCGACGCCCTGCTGGCCAGGGGGCACGAGGTGATCGGCCTGGACAATTTCTTCACCGGCAGCAAAGGCAACATCCGCCACCTGCTGGCCGATGACCGCTTCGAGCTCATCCGCCATGACGTCATCAACCCCATCCTGCTCGAGGCCGACCGCATCTATCACTTCGCCTGCCCGGCCTCTCCGGTCCATTACCAGGCCAACCCGGTCAAGACCATCAAGACCTCGGTGCTGGGGACCATCAACATGCTCGGTCTGGCCAAGAGGGTCAAGGCGCGCATCCTGCAGGCATCGACATCGGAGGTGTATGGCGACCCCGAGCAGCACCCGCAGAAGGAGTCATACTGGGGACGGGTGAATCCCATCGGTCCGCGCTCCTGCTACGACGAAGGCAAGCGGGTGGCCGAGTCGCTACTGGTCAACTACCACGCCCAGAACGGGGTCGATATCCGCATCGCGCGCATTTTCAACACCTACGGTCCGCGCATGGCCCTCAACGACGGACGCGTGGTCAGCAATTTCATCGTGCAGGCGCTGCGCCACCAGCCGCTCACCATCTTCGGCCGCGGCGAGCAGACCCGCTCGTTCTGCTATGTCTCCGACATGATCGAGGGCACGGTGCGCATGATGGAGCAGGAGGGGATCAACGGGCCGTTCAACCTGGGCAACCCCGAGGAGGTCACCATGCTGGAGCTGGCTGAGCTGATCCTGCGCCTGACCTCCTCGCGCTCCAAACTGGTTTTTTGCGAGCTTCCCGTCGACGACCCGACCCGGCGCCGTCCCGACATCACCCTGGCCCGGGAAAAGCTGGGATGGGAGATCAAGGTCCCGCTGCAGGACGGCCTGCGCGAGACCATCGCCTACTTTAAAAATGAGTTGAAGGCGTAGCGGCTGGAACCGGCCCGCCGGCGCTGGCCGCCCAATACACCCATGGAGGTCACGATCATGAAAAGACAGTTTGCCGTCGCCGCGTTCCTGCTGCTGGCGCTCGCCTTCGCCGTGTGCGCCGCCCCGGCGGATTCCGAAACCGCCCAGCTGAAGATGTCCAAGAAGGCCGGGAAGCTGATGGCCAAGGCCTTAAAGGCCATCCAGGACGAGCAGCCTGACAGGGCCATCGAACTGCTGCAGGAAGTTAGTACACTGGAACCGGAGAACGCCATGGTGCGCCACAATCTCGGCGTCCTTTTTTTCGACAAGGGCCTGACCGCGGAGGCCATTTCCAACTTCGAAGTCGCCCTGCGTCTGCAGCCCGACTACCAGAACGCGCTGCTGGCCCTGCGCCAGGCGCTCCTGGAGGCCGGCAAGAAAGCCAGCAGCGAGCAGGCGCTTGACAAGTCCAACGAGCACCTGCTCAAGCTGAATGGGCTGGCGGTGCCGCCGGCGGAGAACGTGGGGCTGCGAGCCTCGGCCTGTTACCTGCTGGGCTTCAATTATTTCAACCTCAAGCAGTACGAAAAGGCCGATGACTATTTCGCCAAATGCCAGGCGGTCGAAGGGCTGAAGGATGCCAACCGGGACCTGTACGCCAATGCCACCTATTTCCTTGGCATGATGGGCCACATCCAGGGCAATTACGAGTCCTCCAGCGAGAATTTCCGCACCTATCTCGGCCTGTACGCCGGCAGCGAGACCCAGCCGGAATTTTTCTCCCACGCCAATTATTTCATCGGCGCCAACCTTTTCCGCCTCCTGGAGGCGCGGCTGGCCAAGGGTGAGGTCGCCAACATGGCCGCGGAGGCCGCGGATATCATCCCGTACCTCGAGCAGGCCATCGCCGCCGGCATCCCCAGCGAGGACGCCCATGTCATGCTGGGCAACTGCCACGTCTATCGCAAGCAGTACGAAAAGGCCGTCCAGGCCTACCAGAAGCTGATCACCGTCTTCCCCCAGTCGCCGCAACGTCAGAATTACGAGGCGTTCCTGGCCGAGCTGCAGAAGATGTCGCCGCAGGATAAAAAGAAATGAAGGCCGGCAGCAGCCGTAAAGGATATGACATTTCACGCGAACATGAAGTTTCCTGGCGGGCTGACGAGTGACTGGTGACGAGTACCAAAGAAGAAATGAGCCGAGCGCTCAAGTAGGTTCGATGTTCGACGTTCGAAGGTAAACAGCAAAAAATGAAATGGGAGACAACCGCCCAGGAAAGCCGCTGCCGGGCCCGTGCCGGCCGGGTAGCGACCAAGAACGGCGCCTTCGACACGCCGGCCTTCATGCCCGTGGGCACGGCCGGTACGGTCAAGGCGCTGACACCTAGACAACTGGAGGAGGCCGGGGCCCAGGTGATCCTGGCCAATACCTACCACCTGTTCCTGCGCCCCGGTACCGGGATCATCGGCAAGTTCGGGTCGCTGCACCGCTTCATGGCCTGGGACAAACCCATCCTGACCGACAGCGGCGGCTTTCAGATCTTCTCCCTGCGGGGCAACGCCCGGGTGGGGGAGGAGGGTGTGCGCTTCAAGTCGCACCTGGACGGCTCCTCGTTCGCCCTCAGCCCCGAGGACGTCGTCGACATACAGAATGTCCTGGATTCCGACATCCAGATGGCGCTCGACCACTTCGCCCCGCACCCGGCGAGCCGCATCCAGGACGAAAAGGCGCTGCGCCTCACCAGTGCCTGGGCCGCCCGCGCGCGCGCGCGCTTCGTCAAGTCCAACCGGGCGAACTCCCAGTTCGCCATCGTGCAGGGTGGGTTGCACGAGGACCTGCGCCAACGATCCCTGCATGAGCTGGCGGCCATGGATTTCGAGGGCTATGCCGTCGGCGGCCTGAGCGTCGGCGAGACCCCGGCCGAGTTCCAGAGGGTGCTGCGGGCGCTGGCCCCCGCGCTCCCCGGCGGCAAGCCCCGCTACCTGATGGGCTCCGGGACCCCGGAGGACATTCTCTTCGCCGTGGAGAACGGCATGGACATGTTCGACTGCGTCATGCCTTCGCGCAACGCGCGCAACGGCACCCTGTTCGCCTCGCGCGGCAAGGTGCGCATCAAGAACGAGAAGTACAAGGCGGATCCCCGCCCCCTGGACGAGGCCTGCGGCTGCTACACCTGCCGGAATTTCTCCCGGGCCTACCTGCGGCACCTGTTCATCTCGCGCGAGATCCTCTCCTCCATCCTCAACACCATCCATAATATCCATTTCTACCTTGATTTTATGGCGCAAATAAGGTATGCTATCCGCTCCAGGCGATTCGTTGAATTCAAGGAGAGTTTCCTGGCTCTTTATCAAAAAGGAGAATAAGATGCATCTCTTCGGACAAACCGCGGGCGGCGCTGGCCAGCCCAACATGCTGGTTTCAATGATCCCCTTTGTCGTCATTTTCGTCATTTTTTACCTGCTGATCATCCTGCCGGCCCGCAAGAAGCAGAAGCAGCACCAGAACCTGATCTCCTCGCTCAAGGGCGGGGAGCGCGTCATCACCGCCGGCGGCATATACGGCACGGTCAACCGCGTCATGGACGATCGCTTCGAGATCCAGGTGGATGGCAGCACCCGCATCCAGGTGGCCAAGGGCTCCATCTCCACGGTCGTTGACGAGACCCCCAAGGCCAGGTAGTTTTTCCGGCCGGTCGCTCGCGGCAGCAGAGGCGTCGAACCTTCCCGCGAGGCAAACCCGCAGTAACCAAGGAGGAACACAATGGACAAGTCGCTGACTTGGAAAATAGGGCTGATCATCGCCGTGATCGTCCTTTCGATCTTTCTGCTATACCCTCCCAAGGACAAGATCAACCTGGGACTCGACCTGAAAGGCGGCATGCACCTGGTCATGGAGGTCGTCACCGACGAGGCCCTGGCCATCCAGACCGACATGAGCGCCACCCAGCTGCGCGGCCTGTTCAAGGACGGCAGCATCCCTTATGAGCGGATCAGCCGCAAAGGCTTCAACAGGATCGAGATCACCGGGGTGCCGCTCGAGGACGAACGCAAGATCAAGGACATCCTCGACGACGACTTCCGCGACTGGACCTACACCGTCGGCGGCAGCCTGATCTCGCTGGCGCTGCGCCCGAACATCGAGCAGCAGCTGCGCGAGCAGTCGGTGGACCAGGCCCTGGAGACCATCCGCAACCGTGTTGACGAGTTCGGCGTCGCCGAACCCACCATCCAGAAGGAGGGGCTGGCCGGCGACCGCATCCTGATCGAGCTGCCCGGCATCGACAATCCCGAGCGCGTCAAGGGCCTGATCAAGAGCACGGCCATGCTGGAGTTCCACCTGGTCGTCAACGGCCCCTACCTGACCGAGGAGGCGGCGCTCCAGGAGTACAACGGCCAGCTGCCCGACGACCTGGAGATCGTGCGCACCAACCCGCGGCGACTGGACAAGGGCTTCTACGTGCTGAAGTCGGCCACCGTCGTCCCCGGCAAGGACCTCAAGGGCGCCCGCCGCGCCCAGGACGAGTACGGTGCCCCGGCCGTCGGCTTCTCCTTCAACTCCCAGGGAGCGACCCAGTTCGAGAGGTTCACCGCGGCCAACATCGGCAAGCCGCTCTCCATCGTCCTCGACGACCGCATCGAGAGCGTGGCCACCATCCAGGACGTCATATCCGCCGACGGCATCATCAAGGGCCGCTTCACCATCGACGAGGTGGACGACCTGGTGCTGGTGCTGCGCTCGGGCGCCCTGCCGGCGCCGCTGAAGTACATCGAGGAGCGGACCATCGGCCCCTCGCTGGGCGCCGACTCGATCCGCAAGGGGCTGACCGCGGCCCTCGGCGGCCTGCTGCTGGTCATCCTCTTCATGCTCGTCTATTACCGCGCCGCGGGCATCAACTCGGTGCTGGCCCTGGTGCTGAACATGCTGATCCTGATGGGCATCATGGCCTATTTCCGGGCAACGCTCTCCCTGCCGGGCATCGCCGGCATCATCCTGTCCATCGGCATGGCCGTGGATGCCAACGTGCTGATCTTCGAACGCATTCGCGAGGAGCTCGCCTCCGGCAAGTCGCCAAAGTCGGCCATCGACGCCGGCTTCAAAAAGGCCTTCTGGACCATCTTCGACGCCAACCTGACCACCGTCATCTCGGCGGTCTTCCTGTTCCAGTTCGGCACCGGGCCCATCAAGGGTTTCGCCGTCACCCTGATCATCGGCATCGCGGCCAGCATGTTCACCGCCATTTTCGTGTCGCGGGTGATCTTCGAGCTGACTTACGGCCGGCGCAAGAAACTTTCCCAGATCAGCATATAGGAGTGGAAGATGTTAAAGCTATTCAAGGAAGAACCCAAGTTCAAGTTCATCAATAAGCGCTTTGCCGCCTTCGCCCTGTCGGGACTGATCATCCTGGCCGGGGTGTTCGTCTTCGCGACCCGCGGCTTCAACTGGGGCATCGACTTTTCCGGCGGCACCCTCATCGAGGTGAGTTTCCAGGAGCCGACCAAGATCGACCAGCTGCGCGGCGCCCTGGCCAAGATCAACCTGGGCGACGCCCAGATCACTCGTATCGGCGGCGAGAACAAGTTCTTCATCAAGACCATGGCCTCGCTGAAGAAGCTGAACCTGCAAAGCGGCGAGCAGCTGGAGGACATCGAGGAGTACGAACTGGTGGCCCGCGAGATCCGCAACGGCATCATGAGCGAGAGCGAGAGGGCTGCGGCCGCCGCGGGCAAGATCGACCTGAACAACTCGGCCGAGGGCGAGATCGCCCGTTACCTTCGCGACAAGGGCCTCGGAGACGAGGACGCCCGGGAGAGCGCCCGGCTGATCCTCGGCCTGCGCAAGAGCGGCAGCGGCATCATCGCTGATTTCTCCGCGCTGGAAAAGGCCGGCGTCAAGAACCGCGTCGTCTCCCTGCTGCGTTCCGAGGCTTTCCTGGGCAAGTACACCTTCCTGAGCGTGGAGTTCGTCGGCCCGCAGGTGGGCAAGGACCTGCGGCGCAAGGCCTTGCTGGCCTGCATCTGGGCCCTGATCGGCATGCTGATCTACATCGGCTTCCGCTTCAAGCCCCTGTTCGGGCTGTCGGGCATCCTCACCCTGGCCCACGACGTGCTGATCGCCCTCGCCTTCATCCTGTTCTTCCGCGTCGAGATGTCGCTGCAGGTCGTCGCGGCCCTGCTGACCATCACCGGGTACTCGATCAACGACACCATCGTCGTTTTCGACCGTCTGCGCGACAACCTCAAGATCATGAGGAAGGACAACCTGGAGGCCATCCTGGACAAGAGCATCAACCAGACCCTGAGCCGCTCCATCTTCACCTCCCTGACGGTATTGCTCACCGTCCTCTCCCTGTTCCTCTTCGGCGGCGAAGTGATCCGCCCCTTCGCCTTCACCATGCTGGTCGGCGTCATCGCCGGCTCCTACTCGACGATCTACCAGTCCTGCGCCTGGCTGAAGGTCTGGGAGCGGTTCCTGCTAAAAAGAAAAAAAAGTTGAATTTGGACTTGAATTCCGAGCGCTTTTGTTATATAAGATGATTTGGAAATATTATCAAAATACTATCATGGAGGCCTAGCATGTTTGGCGAATCCTTGATCATATCGGGAGAGAGGCGCAAAGCGACCAAGAGATACTTGACCCTGCCCATCTCTCTTTTGATCCATGGCGTTGCGATCGCTTCCTTAGTCGTCGTCCCCCTGATGATGGCCGACTCCAACCTGCCGGAAATCAAGGTGACCAATGTCTTCATCTCGGCCCCGCCGCCCCCGCCCCCCCCGCCGCCGCCGGCGGCCAAGAAAAGGAGCGGCAGCGAGCAGAAGGCCAGCGAGACGGCCAAAAAGGCCGAAACGCGGCCGGTCATCGCCGGCCGCCTGGTCGCCCCCATCGAGGTTCCCACCATCATCCAGGAAGAGGACATCGGCAGCTTCGGCGTCGAAGGCGGCATTGAGGGCGGCGTCGAGGGCGGCGTCGAGGGCGGCGTCGTCGGCGGCGTCCTGGGCGGCGTCGAGGGCGGCCAGTTGATCGAGGGAGCCGACCAGGCCATCCGCATCGCCAGCGTGCAGCGTCCCAAGCTGATCAAGCAGGTCAAGCCCATCTACCCGCAGATCGCCCTGACGGCGCGCATCCAGGGCGTGGTCATCATCGAGGCCATGACCGACATCTACGGCCGCGTGCGCAACGCCCGCGTGGTCGCCGGCCATCCGCTGCTCAATGACGCGGCGATCAGCGCCATCAAGCAATGGGTCTATGAGCCGTATATCCTGAACGGAATCCCGAAGCCGGTCATCTTCACGGCCACGGTCACGTTCACCCTGCAGAACCAGTAATTCCAACGTGGTCAAGTCCACTGGCTGAATTAATAAATAAAACCAATTTAGGAGGTTTCCTATGTCATGGGATCTAGTTGAAATGTGGCACAGTATGAGTTTCGTTCCCAGGGCGGTCGTCTTCACTCTCTTGTTCATGTCGGTGTACTGCTTCGCCACCGGCATCGAGAGGGCGATCGTGTTCAACAAGGCGAAAAAGCAGTCGCGCGACCTGCTCAAGCTGATCTCCGGCCTCTGGCGCGAAGGCAAGGTGGAGGAATCCATCAAGCTCTCCTCCGACAAGCGCTTCAAGAACAGCCACCTGGCCAAGGTGCTGGTCGCCGGCCTGAACGAGCTGCAGTTCCAGCAGGACAGCCGCTCCGCCCAGCCCGAAGTGGTCGAATCGGCCAAGCGGGCCATTGAGCGCGCCACCATCAAGGGCGTTCAGGAATTCAAGAGAGGCTTGAACGGCCTGGCCACCATCGGCTCCACCGGCCCGTTCGTCGGCCTGTTCGGCACCGTCTTCGGCATCATTACCGCCTTCCAGGGCATGAAGGTCTCCGGCTCGGGCGGCATCGGCGCCGTTGCCGGCGGCATCGCGGAAGCCCTGATCACCACCGGCTTCGGCATCATCGTCGCCGTCGTCGCCGTCTGGTTCTTCAACGTCCTGCTGAACCGCGTGGATATCTTCACCGGTGAAATGGCCAACGCCTCCTCGGAGCTGATTGATCATTTTATCAAGCTGAAGTCCAAGTAAAGGGAGTCGAGTATGAGTGTCGATATCGGCGGCTCGAATACTGCTAAATCTGAGCCAAACGTTGTTCCTCTCTGCGACATCCTCTTGGTGTTGCTGATCATCTTCATGATCGTGACGCCGATGATCCAGAAGGGGGCCAACGTCACTCTGCCCGAAGCCAAGTACGTGGGCAACCAGCCCGATCCCAGCCAGATGTTCACCGTCAACGTCAAGAAGACCGGAGAAGTCTCTCTGGATGAATTCCCGGTGGAGGATCTGACGAAGCTTGGGCAGCTGATCCTCGACAAGATGGAGGAAATGCAGCGGACCGAAAAGAAGGTCCTGTTCAAGGCTGACATGGAAGCCTCCTACGGCAGAGTGGTGGATGTGATGAATGCCATCAAGGAAGCGCAGATCGAAGTCATCGGCCTGGTGACGGAGCAAAAAGCGTCCACCGTGGACTGATCAGAACATTCTCGATAAAAAGGGAAGAAGCGATTCTTCCCTTTTTTTTTATTCCTTGACCGGTCGGATGCGCACGCGCACCGACGCCGGCAACACGCGCACCTCGAATGCCTCCAGTTCGCTGCCCCCGTACTCGCCGTCGAAGTGATAGGGGATCGGGCCGTTCAGCGAGCGGATGTGCGCCTGCTCGAACTTGAATGTCCGGTAGAACGGGTACTTGTGGATGGTGCCGGTGAACAGCCGCTGCACGTTCAGCGATGACTGCAGCAGGTTGAACTTCTTCAGCAGGCACAGGTCCAGCAGCCCGTCGTAGGGCGAGGCGTGGGGGGCGATGACGGCCCTGGCGCCGTATTCGCGGAAATTGGCCAGGGCCAGAATCAGGATGTCCTCCTCGAACTCGCCGCTCCCGGTGGCGACCCGCACGCGGAACTGGGGCATTTCCAAATAGCCTCTCAGGGCGAAATAGACATAGGGCAGAATGCCGCGGGCCCTGGACTCCAGGTTGAATTTTTTGGAGATCAGCCCGTCCAGCCCCATGCCGGCGACGTTGAAAAAAAGGCGGCCGTTGATGTCGCCGGCGTCGATGCTCACGTCCTGGCCGCCGATCAGCGTGTCGAGGGCGCGCAGCCATGAGAGGTGGAGGCCCAGGTTGCGCGCCAGGCCGTTTCCCGAGCCGCCCGGAAGGATGCCCAGGGTCTTGTCGCGGTTGACCAGGGCGCCGGCCACGGAGTTCACCGTGCCGTCGCCGCCGAAGGCCACGAACACGTCGAAATGCTTCAAGCCCCGGCGGGTGATCTCGCGGGCCTGCGGCGCCGAGCGGGTGTTGACCAGCGAAACGCTGGCGAAATGACGGCGCAGCTTCCTCATGATCAGCGAAACGGCGATGTCCTTGGAAATGAAGCCGGAGGAGGGGTTCAGGATCAGCAGGATCCGTTCGCTGCTGCGTTTCATGCGCTGGGCTGAAGTCCCGGGCCCGGCCGTCGCCGGGTACGCCGCCTCAGGAGGTCTTCTGGCCGCACTCGGGACAGAATTTGGATCCCTGCTTCAAGGCGGAGCCGCAGTGGCTGCAGAAAGCCATTTTGGGGAACGCGGCGCCGCACTCGGGGCAGAATTTGGCCGTCGCCGGCGCCTCTTTCCTGCAGGCGGGGCAGATTTTTGTGGCCGCGGCTGCCGGCGGCTTCGATTCCTGCATGGCCTGGTTGATCATGCCCGGGATCATCATGCCCATGCCGGCGCCCATGCCCATGCCCATGCCCGAGGAGGCCTCGCCCCCCTTCTCCGCGGCCTTTTCCATGGCCTTGGCCGCCTTGAACTGCACGAACTTGCCCATGTCGCCGACGGCGCCCATGCCCGAGCGTTCATCGATCATCTTCTGCACTTCCTCGGGAGGCGTGATGGCGTTGATGATGAAATCGGCGATCTCCAAACCATACTTGGCGAAGTCGTCGGCGATGCGCCCCTTCAGCGCGATGGCCATCTCATCGAAATGCTGCGGCAGCTCGAAGAGGCTTTTGACCGTCTCGCCCAGGAAATCGTTCAAGCGACCCACCAGCAGGTCGCGCAAGAAGTCCTCGATGTCGCCGGTGGAGTAAACGGCCTGGGTGCCCGCCACCTCGCCGATGAAGAGCGGCGGGTTGACGACTTTCAGCGAATACACCCCGAAGGCCCGCAGGCGGACGAAGCCGAGTTCGTTGTCCTTGAAGCCGACCGGCTCCTTGGTGCCCCATTTCAGGTTCAGGAAAGTCTTCAGGTTGACGAAATAGACTTGGGCCTGGAATGGCGACTTGAAGCCGAAGGGCAGGGAGAGGAGCCGCGTCAGGAGAGGAATGTTCATCGTCGACAGGACATGTCGCCCGGCCTTGAATGTATCCAGGGCCTTGCCGTCGCGGAAGAAGACGGCGGCCTGGTTCTCCTGGACGATCAGCTGCGCTCCGAGCTTGATGTCGCTCGATCCCTTTTCGGGGATGCGGTGCGACAGCTCCTTGCCCGTCGGATCAAAATACTGGATGATCTCAAGTTTCATTGGCCTTCTCCTCTTTCATAGCCCTTCAGCAGGACGGTGCGTTTCTCGAAAAGATCGTCGATCTGCGCCAGTCCTTCGCGCAGGGAAGCGAGGCCGGACGGATCGAGCGGGGCGGCCGCCAGCTTCTTGAACTCCGCCACCAGGGCTTCCGCTGCTTCCATGGCCAGCGCATCCTGTTCGTACACCTTGTCCAGCTCGGGTTCCCTGATCTTGACCAAATCGAAGAAGCCGCTGTAGCCCTGGTCGGCGTAACGCAGCGCCCCGATGCTCTTGTCGAGTTCCCTGACGAACAGGTCATAGTCGCGGAGCAGGTCGAAGTCCTTGGCGCGGGCGGCGGCCTGAATCACCTTGTTCATGCCGGTCTTCACCTTGCGCTGCTGCCGGAGGATGAACTCGCGCTGCAGGCGGTCGGAATCGCGGCGCAATTCCCTTGCGAAATAGCCTTTGAACCCCGGCATCCTGTGCAGGATCTTTTCCAGCCAATTCAATTGTTCCCTGGCCCTTTCCTTGATGTCCATGCTGTCCTCCCGCCCGATTATAGGCAAGTGGGTGTGAAAATGCAAATCACCTCCCCGCCCGGCGCTCCCCGGCACCCTTGAAAATAAGTCGGCAGTATGTTACGTTCCCGAGAAAGGAGGTTCACCATGAGCTATAAAGTCGCGATAAACGGTTTCGGCAGGATCGGCAGGCTTTTTCTGCGCACGGCGTCCAGGACCCCGGGCATCGAGATCGTGGCGATCAACGATATCACCGATACCAGGACCCTGGCCCATCTGTTGAAATACGATTCGACCTTCGGGACGTTCGCCGAGGAAGTCGGCCATGGCGAAGGATTCATCAGCGTCGCCGGCCGCAAGATCATGGCCTCGGCGGTCAAGAACCCGGCGGAGCTGCCCTGGAAGGAACTGGGCATCGACCTGGTGGTCGAGTCCACCGGCCTGTTCACCAAGCGTCCCGAGGCCGAAAAGCATCTGCAGGCCGGGGCAAAAAAAGTGCTGATCTCCGCCCCGGCGACCGACCCCGACGTGACCATCGTCCTGGGGGTCAACGACGGAGACTATGACGGCAAGAAGCACCACATCATTTCCAACGCCTCCTGCACCACCAACTGCGTGGCGCCGCTGGCCAAGGTGCTGCACGATCAATTCCGGATCCTCAAGGGCAACATGACCACCATTCACGCCTACACCAACGACCAGCGCATCCTCGACCTGCCGCACAAGGACCTGCGCCGCTGCCGCGCCGCCGCCGTCTCGATGATCCCCACCTCGACCGGCGCGGCCAAGGCCGTGGGACTGGTCATCAAGGAGCTGCAGGGCAAGCTGCACGGCACCTCCATCCGCGTCCCGACCCCCGACGTGTCGGTGGTCGACCTGGTGGTGCAGGTGGCCAAGGAGACCTCGGTGGAGGACGTGCGCCAGGTGATCGAGAAGGCCGCCGACGGGCCGCTCAAGGGCATCCTGGGGTATACCTACGAGCCGCTGGTCTCCATCGACTTCAAGGGCGATGAGCGCTCCTCGATCATCGACATGGAGAATATCCTGGTCGTGGAAAAGAACCTGGTCAAGGTGCTGGCCTGGTATGACAACGAGTGGGCCTATTCCTGCCGCATCCGCGACCTGATCCTCAAGATCGCGGCGGGCTGAAATGGCCAAGAAATTCATCGCCGACGTCGCGGTGGCCGGCCGGCGCGTCTTCTTGCGCAACGACTTCAACGTGCCGCTGAACGCCGGCGGGGAAATCACCGACGATACGCGCATCCAGGCGGCCTTGCCCACCTTTCGCCACCTGCTCGACAACGGCGCCCGCATCGTCTGCTCCTCGCACCTGGGCCGCCCCAAGGGCGAAGTGGTTCCGGACTGCTCGCTGGCTCCGGTGGCCAAACGCCTGGGCGGGCTGCTCGGGGAAAGGGTGCTCTTCTGTGCGGAAACGGTTGGCGCCAGGGCGGAAAAGGCCAAGGCCAAGCTGAAGCCCGGCCAAATCCTGATGCTGGAGAACCTGCGCTTCCATCCCGGCGAGACCCGGAACGACCCGGCGTTCGCCGCCGAACTGGCCAAGGGCATCGACCTGTACGTGGACGACGCGTTCGGCGCCTGTCACCGCGCGCATGCCTCGATCGACGAGATCACCCGCCACGTGCCCCTGGCCGTGGCCGGCTTCCTGCTCAGGAAGGAGATTGATTTCCTCACGCTGGCCGCGGAAAACCCGCCCGATCACTATTTGGTCATCCTGGGCGGCGCCAAGGTCAGCGACAAGCTGCCGCTGCTGAGACACCTGGTGACCCAGGCCGACGCCATCCTCATCGGCGGCGCCATGGCCTATACCTTCCTCAAGGCCGAGGGGATGGAGGTCGGAGCCTCGCGCGTGGAGAATGAGTGCCTGGAGCTTTGCCGTGACATACGGCGCCAGGCCGAGGAGCGGGGCGTGCGCTTCCTGCTGCCCCGCGACCATATCGCCGCCTGCCAGATCGAACCCAACATCACCGTGCGCATCATCCGGACGGGCGAGGGCATCCCCGGAGAGATGATGGGGCTGGACATCGGCCCCGAGACGGTCGAGGCCTTCCAGGCCGAGATCGGCCGCGCCCGGCTGATCTTCTGGAACGGGCCGATGGGAGTCTTCGAGGTGGATACCTTCTCCGGCGGCACCATGGAGATCGCTGCGGCGCTGGCCGCGTCACCGGCCACGACCATCGTCGGCGGCGGCGATTCGCTGGCCGCGGTGAACCGGGCCGGGGTGGCGGACCGCATCAGTCATTTATCGACGGGAGGCGGGGCGTCCCTGGAGTTCCTGGCCGGCGACAAGCTGCCGGGCATCGAAGCCCTGACGGAGGCATGATGGACAGGCAATACGTTATCGCCGGCAACTGGAAGATGTACAAAACCGCCGGTGAGAGCAGAGAATTCGTCCAGGCCCTGGCCGGCGAGTTTTCCGACGCGCCCGGGCTGACCGTAATCGTTTTCCCCCCCTTCACCTCGCTGGCGGCGGTGGGCGGCCTCGATCCCAAGGTCCATATCGGCGCCCAAAACCTGTTTTTCGAGGCAAAGGGAGCTTTTACCGGCGAGATTTCGGCGCTGATGCTGCGCGGCCTGGCGGAATACGCCTTGGTCGGCCATTCCGAGCGGCGGCAGATCTTTCATGAAAGCGATGGGGACGTCAACCGCAAGCTGCTCGCCGCATTGGCCGCCGGGCTGAAGCCTGTGCTGTGCGTCGGGGAGACCCTCCCCGAACGCGAAGCGGGGCGAACCCTGGAAAAGGTGCAGGGACAGCTGGACAGGGGATTGGCAGGGGTCGACGGCGGGGACTGGGGACGGGTCGCCGTGGCCTACGAGCCGATCTGGGCCATCGGCACCGGCCGCAACGCCACGCCCGAGCAGGCCGAGGCGGTGCACCGTCATATCCGCGGTGTCCTCGCGGAAAAGGCCCCGGGCCAGCCGGTTCCTATCCTCTACGGCGGGTCGGTCAAGCCGGAGAACAGCCTGGACCTCCTCGCGCAGGAGAACATTTCCGGTGTCCTGGTCGGCGGCGCCTCCTTGAAAGTGGACCAGTTTTCTGCTATAATCCGCGATGGATTGAAACTTCTGGGCGCATAGGAGGCAACTTGACCGGCGTCTTACTTTTTATTCATATCGTCGTATGCCTGCTGCTGGTCATCATCGTCCTGCTGCAAAGCGGCAAGAGCGCCGACCTGGCCGGGGCTTTCGGCGGCTACGGCAGCCAGTCGACCTTCGGCCCGCGCGGCACCGCCACGCTGCTCTCCAAGATCACCACGACGCTGGCCATCCTGTTCATGGTGACATCGCTGCTGCTGCAGGTGCTGCAGGCCCGTAAGAGCCGTTCCGGCTCGGTGCTGCCCAGCGAGAAACCGGCGGCGACCCAGCCGCTGAATCCCGAGAGTCCCGCTCCCCAGCCGCAGGGCGAGACCGGCGAGTAGTCGGACGGCGGCCGAACAAGAAGATCTCCCAGATTCGCGCATTCGTCATATACGGGCCGAGGTGGTGGAATTGGTAGACACGCAAGCTTGAGGTGCTTGTGGGCATTTGCTTGTAGGGGTTCGAGTCCCCTCCTCGGCAAATATGGAGAGGTGCTGGAGTGGCCGAACAGGGCTGCCTGCTAAGCAGTTATCCCGGGTAAACTGGGATCGTGGGTTCGAATCCCACCCTCTCCGTTTCCTTTATCTTCTGTCAGAATGATAATCTAATAATTCATGGTGAACTTCTGTCAGAATAAACCAACGAGGGTGGGAACTGCGACCGCAGGGAGCTCATCCCACCCTCTCCGTTTCCTTCTATCCTCTGATATATTGATGACCTGTGCCATGGCAGAATTATTGACTTGCCCACCCTGTTATGCTACCAATACCTCATGGAAAAGATCGTCGGGAAGGCGTTGCGGAAGGAGCGCGAGGCCCGCGGCGTCTCGCTGGCCGACATTGCCGCCGAGACCCGCATCGGCACCCGCTTCCTGCAGGCCCTCGAGGACGAGGAATTCGACCTGTTTCCAGGCAAATTCTACATCCATTACTATATCAAGAATTATCTCCAGGCCTGCGGAGCCGATGAAACCGCCTTCTACAACACCTACCGCGAGTCCCTGGATGAGATCCTGCAACGGAACAAGGAACTGCCTCCCGACCAGTACATGCAAAAGATGAGCTTTACCCGGTTCCGCAGGAACCGCACGCTGTTGCTGGTGGTACTGGTCCTGGCCATCCTGGCGCTTCTCGCCTACCTGCTGCTCGGTCCGCCGCGCTGGCTGGAACGAATGGTGCCTCCCCGCTCGGCCTTCTCCCTGGCGGTCCCGCCCATCTCTTCCCACTTGCTGGTCAGCGAGGAAGAGTACTGCTTGACATGGGCACCGCTGCGGGCAAGCCTGGTCCTGGACGCCCCCTGCTGGCTGTCGCTCTGGCGAGGCAGCGAGAAGGTGGCCGAGAGAACCTTCCGCCAGGGCGAAGCCATCTCCCTCTCCGGCTACCGACTGACCCTGGTCGTCGCCAACCCGCCGGCGCTGCGGCTGCAACTGAACGGCAGCGACGTGCCCTACTTACGCGCTTCGCCGCAGGCCGTGAAGCTGGTCGTCGAGCCCGGCAATCTCCAGGAAATCCTGCGGCGCTGATCGATGGTCTCCAAGAACCCCCTGGTCCTCAAGATCGCCGAGGGTGCGCCCAGCGATGAACTGCTGAAGTACCTGCTGGCCAAGGAGCTGGCTTTCACCGAGGAGGAGTATCTCGAAAGCCTGGTCCTGATCCTTCCCGATGCGAGGTTTCAGCAGCAGGCCCGGCAGATGCTGGGGCTGATCGCCCAGCCGGTCAAGGAACAGTACGTCCAGAAGCGGGAAGCCGAGCTGCGCGTGACCGACTTCATCCTGCAGGAGGCGCTGGAGTCGGGCTATTTCAACACCTTGACCCTGATCATCCACAACCAGTCGCTGCCGGCCGAGTTCATCCTGCGCATCGCCGCCCACGCCAAGGCGGCCGTTCTGGAGACGCTGCTGGAGAACCAGATCCGGCTGATCGCCTACCCGGAGATCATGGAGCGCATGGAGACCAACCGCGACTGCAATTCCTACATCCACGGCCGCATCAGCGAGCTGCGTGAATTCTACCTTCAGCCCATGGCCGCGGAGGTCATCCCCGAGACCGAGGTCATGATCGAACTGACCACGGCGATCGTCGAGGAGCACCAGGATGACACCCAGCTGGATGTGGCCCAGATCCAGCAGGAGGCCAAGACCACGCTGCAGCGCATCAACCGCATGGGCATCTCCGAGCGCGTGCGCCTGGCCATGACCGGAAACAAGAGCGAGCGCCTGGTGCTCATCAAGGACCCCAACAAGCTGGTGCAGGCGGCCGTCCTCGACAGCCCGAAAATGGCCGTCGATGAGGTGCTGATCCATGCCCGCAATCTCAGCCTGCCGGGTGAGATCATCGGCAAGATCGCCGGCAACCGCGAGTGGACGAAAAACTACACCGTTATCCTGGCCCTGGTGGAGAATCCCAAGACTCCGGTCAGCCGCGCCCTGGCATTCGTCAAGCAGCTGCGCGACCGCGATCTGAAGCTGCTGGCCCGTGACCGCAACGTCAGCCCGGTGATCCGTACCCTGGCCCAGAACCTGGAAAAACAGAAGGAAAAGATCAAATAGCCAGCAAGCGGTACATCAGCCCCTTGACATCGAAGATGGTCGGGGATGCCGCAATCAGATCGGGGCGGCTGCAGGCGAGGAAAGCGTTGTCCTGGCGATGCATGCCGGTGAAATGGCTGGTCCCGGTCTCGCGGTCCTTTTCCATGCCGCCTTTCAGGTCGCAGCCGGGTTCGGAAAGCAGCAGCAGATCGGGAGCCGCGGCCAACTGCCTGCCCGCGTACAACTCTTCCGCGTAATAGACGCGACGGATGGCCCTTTGCCCTCCGACCTCATAGGCGGTGAAGAGATCCCTCAGGTCGCGGCGCACCTTCTCGTAGTCGGCGTCGGCGACGACGCCCCTGGGATATTTCCCCTTGCGGTGGATGTAGAGGCGCGACGGGTCGAGGGCGAAGGCGGTGGCGCGGCCGCTGATCCCCGGCAAGCCCTTGGCACCGGGGTCCTCGCTGCTGAAGAAGCCGTTCTTTTTCAATACCTGGTTGAGGTAGATCTCGCTGCGGATGGGGCCGAAACCATGGTCGGAGAGGGCAACGACCTCCAGGTCGGGGCGGGCGGCGGCGCGCTGCAGGAAATCGACGGCCGCCTTGTCGACTTCGTGGAAAAAGCCCCTGAACTCGCTGTGGAACTCGTGACGCTCGTCGGTATAGGCGTCATAGAGGAAATGCTGCAGCCGGTCGGTTCCGGTCACGGTGAACATGAAGACGTCCCAGTCCTCCTGCTTCCACAGCCTGTCGGCGACCTGCTGGCGCACCTTGAGGGCGTAGTGCAAATCGGCCAGGAACTCGGCCTTGCGGTCCCGGCCTTTGCCGGCGTCGACGTCAATCTGATAGCCGGCCTTGCGGAGCATGGGCAGGTAGCGGGCTGGAAAAACCGCCCGCTCCAGCTCGAGAGCGACGAAGCCCGAGATCAGTACTCCCGGAACGGGGCGGGCGGGGTAGGTGGCCGGCAGGTTGATGATCACCGAGCGCTTGCCGTGAGCGCCCAGCTCGATGAAGAACGGTTCGGCCTTCAGGTCGCGGAAATCGGGGAAGCGAACCTGGTAGGAGCCGGGGGCCAGGTCCACAAAGCCGTAGATGCCGTGATCGCCGGCCTGGGTGCCGGTCATGAAGCTCGACCAGGAAACGGCCGATATCTCGGGGATCGAGACCGTCATGCGGGCCGCCTGGCCGGAGAAGAACTCCTTCATCCCGGGCAGGAGCGAGGGCCGGCCGGGAGCGCCGGCGAGCATCTCGTGGGAGACGCCGTCCAGACCGATGACCAGGAGCTTTTTCCCCGGTTTGCCGATGGGTTTTACCTCACTGCCGGGGCCGGGCCCCGGACGGCGCCGCCGCGGAATTACTCCACCAGGGGATTGCCATGCCGGATGATCGCCTCGGCGACTTCCTTGCGCATCATCGACTCGGGCGGAACCTGCTTGCTGACCAGCTTCTCGCGGATGATCTTGCCGGCGAAGTCGATGCGCTCGGACTGAGGATGGGGGCAGGTCTTGTCGTTGGCGATGGAGTTGCACTTCTTGCAGAAGAAGAAGCTCATGAAGAACATGGGGGTGATGCCCAGGTCGGGGAAGTAGTCGAATATCTTCTGGGCGGCGAAAGGATGATAGTAGCTGCCCACGCCGGCATGGTCGCGGCCGATGATGAAGTGGGAGCAGCCGAAGTTCTTGCGCACGATGGCGTGAAAAATGGCCTCTTTGGGACCGGCGTAGCGCATCTCGAACTGCAGGATGGACATGACCGTGCGCTCCTTGACGTAGTACTCGTCGATGAGCGCCTTGTAGGAATCAAGGATCACCTCGTCGGTGAAGTCGCCGGGCTTCTTCTTGCCGATCACCGGGTTGATGAACAGGCCGTCGACGATGGACTGCGCCGACTTCTGCACGTATTCGTGCCCCAGGTGCGAGACGTTGCGCGTCTGGAATCCGACCACGGTGTTCCACTTCTTCTCCTTGAAAAGGACGCGGGTCTCGCGCGGCGTCAGGTAGTAGGCGGGGAAATGGGTGATGGGCTCGCTCAGGAAGTTGATGCTGCCGCCGACAAAAAGCTCGCCGCCGGCCTTGATTTGCTGGACGCCGGGGTGCTTCAGGTCGGTGGTGCCGAAGATTTTCTGGGCGTACTCCTCGAAATCCCAGGCGTAGATGTCCTCGACCTGCATGGAGGCGACGACTGTCCCCCTGGTCGTCAGGATGATGGTGTCGTTCTTGGCGAATTGCTTGGCCGTCTCCCTGTCAACGGGCAGGACGATGGGCAGGGTCCAGGCATGGCCGCTGGCCAGCCGGCTGTTGTGCACCACCTCGCGGAAATCCTCCTGGGTCATGAAGCCCTTCAGGGGAGAAAAGACGCCGGTGGCGATGTTCTGCACCTCGATGGCCTTTTCCTCATCGATCTCCAGGCTGAAGAACTTGTCGCGGAAGGAGAGGATGGCCTCGCGCTCTTTCGCCGACAGGACGCGGTCGATCAATTCGCCGCCGTGTGGTTTGACGATCATGATGGTCTCCTTAGCTGATATAGCCGAGCTTCTTCAGCTTCTCGCGGACCGCGTCCTCCTCGGACTGGGACAAGTCGGTCGGGCCGCTGTTCTGGGCCACGTATTGGCTGAGGATGTGAATGACGAAGGTGGGCAGGTCGGGGAAATTCTGGCCGGCCAGCATCTTGACCAGGTCCAGGCGCAGATAATCGGGGACGACGATGTCCTTGCCAACGGGCTTCAGGTAGCCCAGTTCCTCCAGCTTGCCCAGGACCTTCTGCAGCGACTCCTCCTCGCTCTCCCTGTCGCTCTCGATCACCAGTTCGGGCTTCAAGGGCTCCTCGAAGGGGTCGGAAACGCCGGTGAAGTTCTTGATCTCACCGGCGATGGCCTTCTTGTACATGCCCTTGACGTCGCGTTCGATGCATTTCTCCAGCGAACACTTGACATAGACCTCGACGAAGTCGCCGATCATGCCGCGGATCTCGTCGCGGATGCTGCGATAGGGCGAAACGAACGCCGCCGTGACCAAGGCCCCGTGCCGGGTGAGCAGGGAACAGACGAAGCCGACGCGGCGGATATTCTCATCACGGTCCTCCTTCGAGAATCCCAGCCCCTTGCTCAGGTATTTGCGGGTGATGTCGCCGTCCAGGTCCTCGCTTTGGATGCCGCGCTTCTTGAGTTCGGCGCTCAACTTCAGCGCCAGGGTGGTCTTCCCCGAGCAGGGGAGGCCGGTGAACCAAACCGTTACTCCTTTCATGATGACTCCTTTTCTATCGGAATTTGCCAATGGACTAGCGTTGTACGACCAGGTATTTCTTGGGCAGGATGAGCTTGCTGGAGAACTGGACGTTCGTCAGCAGGATCATGGCCCGCTCGCGGTCGGGGAGTTCCTCCTGAAAGATCCCCTCCCAGCCCTCGAAATCGCCCTCGTCGATCAGGATGCGGTCGCCCTGGCGGAAATGGTCCTCGCGCCGGCGCAGCATGACCAGGCCGTTGCACTCGCGAGACTTGATGTCCTGGATCTTCTTGTCGGCCAGGGTCCACAGGTACTCGTTGCGGCCCAGGATGGTCTTGACCCCCCGGGTGTAGCGCACTGTCTGGTAGGAAGCGCGGATGTCGAAGCGGGCGAAGAGGTAGCCGCTGAACAAAGGGGCGACGCGGTCGACCTTGATGCGGTTCTTCTTGACCTTTTTGTTGTAGACCGGCAGGTACACTTCGATCCCCAGCGCGCCCAATTGCTTTTCCGCATTGAATTCCTGCTTGGGCTTGCTGCTGACGATGAACCATTCGCTGCCGGAGTTGTCTTTCATCAGGGGATTTTAGAACAAACCGCCCCGGTTGTCAATGGCGGCGGAGGCTGCCGCCGGCCGATCGCGGGGCGATTCTCCTTTGTTATGGGTTTTTCCGCCGCTCTTATGATATAATGAAACGATCAAGGAAGAAACATGGCTCCAGAAAATAGCGAACTGTCGGTCCAGCCGGCGAACGAAGCCAGCGCCCGGGCGCAGGGTGAGGAGATCCTGGAGGAGTACCGGCGTCCCTTCTGGCAAAACTCCAAGTTCTGGCTGGGGGCGGTGTCGCTGCTGATCCTGGCCGTCTTTGCCCTGGTGTACCAGCAGACCGTCATGAACACGGCCATGACCCCGGGGGAACTGCAGGCGGCGCTGGAGATCTTCGACATCTCCAGTCAGTGGAAAGTCACCGAAAAGGTGAACGACGAGGACTTTCAGGGCATCGTCCTGGCCCCCGAGATCTCCTTCCGCCTGCGCAATGTCTCCAAGAGAAACCTGAGCTACATGTTCCTTCTGGGGGTGTTCCGCTTCATGGACACCGGCAGGGTGATCGGCGAGGGCTACCGCATGGCCCTGCGGCAACCGCTGCCGCCGGGAGGAACCAGTGAGCGGATCACCCTCAATGCCGGTTTCGGCTACCGGGCGACCTCGGCGGAGGCCTTCGAGAAGAACCGGCAGAACTGGCGCAACTCCTTCTGCGAGGTCTTCGCCAAGTCGCACAATTCCGGGTTCACCCCGATCAAGACATTCTACATCAGCCGCCGCATCGAGGGCCTGGACGTCGAGGTCGAGATCCAATAAGGCCGGATCATTTCAGCAGCGCGGCGATCCTGTCCTTGAGGCCGTTTCCCCGCAGCTGCGTCGCCGCTATCTTCCCCCCGCGATCGATGACGAACGTGGAGGGGATGAAGCTGACTTCGTACTTTTCGGCCAGCTCGCGCGCCGCCTGGCGGTCGATGACGTGCACCCAGTCCATTCCCTTGTCCTTGACGAAGCGGCGCGCCGCCTCGAGGTCGCGGTCGAGACTGATGCTGATCAGCACGAACTTCCGGTCACCGAAGCGCTTCTGGATGTCGATCAGGTGGGGAACCTCCACGCGGCAGGGGGGACACCAGGTGGCCCAGAAGTCGAGGAGCACGACACTGCCCTTGAGCTTGGAGAGGGTGTGCTCGGCGCCGGTAATGTCGGTCACGGTGAAATCGGGCGGCGTGATCCCCGCCCCCTGAGCTTGGCAGAACAGGGCCGCGCCCAGCATGAACGAGGCGATCAACAGAAGGGTTCTGGTTCTTTTCATGGCAATATTATACCGTAAAAGTCATATATTGCCAAGCCCGAGTCCGCCTGCCAGTTCCCGGGGTTGAAAAACAGGAGCGATTGCTTTATATTGCTCGTAAGGCAATCGCCCGGGGCAAGATTCCGGGCGGTGCCGGCCGAAATGAGGTGACAACATGCCGTACTTGCTGGACGTGAAGGAGATCCTGGGATTCGCGGTCTATATCGAGGAGAGGGGATATGAATTCTACGTCGAGGCGATGAAGAAGTTCCCGGAGCCCTGGGCCACCAAGCTCTTTCAGTACCTGGCCGACGAGGAGTTCAGGCACGAGCAGGTATTCAAGAAACTGTTAAGCGGGGAGGGGGGCGTGAAGGGCGGGGAGCCCGATCCGGAATACCGGGCCTACATGAAGGAGTTCGTCAAGGCTCACCAGCTGGGCGACAAGGAAGCGATCCACGCCAAGCTGGAGCGGCTTGCCACCCTGGATGAGATCCTCGACCTGGCCATCGGCTTCGAGAAAGACTCGATCATCCTCTTCTCCGAGCTGAAGGAGATGTTCGCCAAGGGGCACACCGCTGCGGTGGAGAAGGTCATCGCCGAGGAGATGGGGCATTTGCGCAAGATCTTCGCGATCAAGCGCAAGCTGGCCGGGAATTAGCGTCCGGATCCGCAAAAGGAGAAAGGCCATGGAACTGATGGAGATCATCACGACGCGCCGCGCCTACCGCTCGCTGCAACCGGCGGAGATCACCGTGGAGTTGATCCGCAAGCTGGCCGCGGCCGCCTCGCTGTCGGCTTCCTGCTTCAACAAGCAGCCCTGGCGCTTTGTTTTCGCCCATGAAAAAGAGGTATTGGACCGACTCAAGGAGGCGATGAACAAGGGCAACGAGTGGACCAGGGCCGCCTCGCTGATCGTCGCCGTCTGCAGCCGCAGTGACCTGGACTGCGTGGTCAAGGGGCGCGAGTATTACCTTTTCGATACCGGCATGGCCACCGCCTTCCTGATCCTGCGCGCCACCGAGATGGGGCTGGTGGCTCACCCCATCTCCGGTTATGACGAGGGGAAGGCCAAAGATGTCCTCGGCATACCCCCCGACATGACCCTGATCACCCTGGTCAATATCGGCAGGCACCTGCTGCCGCCCAATGACCTGCTGAGCGAGAAACAGGTGGAGATCGAGAAGGAACGGCCCGAGCGCCTGAAACTGGAAGAGATCATGCGCCTGAACCGCTTCTAGGCGCAAGGCCGGCGCCGGGCCCTAGTCCAGTTTCTGAAGGGCCTCCCTGGCCAGGCGGTCGGCGCGTTCGTTCAATTCGATCGCGCTGTGTCCGGCCACCTTGTGGAAGTGGATGCTGGAGAATTTTTCCTTCAGCGCCAGCAGTCGCAGCCAGAGGTCCTTGTTCTCCACCGGCTTTTTCGCCGCCGTCTGCCAGCCGTTCCCTTGCCAGCGCCGGTACCATTTCTGCAGCAGGCAATTGGCCAGGTAGGCGCTGTCCGTGAAGACCTCCACCGGCAGCGTGCGGTTGCGGACCGCCTCCAGGGCCTTGATGCAGGCCAGCAGCTCCATGCGGTTGTTGCTGGTGTTGCGTTCCGCTCCGGAGATCTCCTTGGCCTTGCCCTTGTAGAGGAGGACGGCCCCCCAGCCGCCGCGGTTCTCCCGCTGCTGGTTGTTGCTGCAGGCGCCGTCGCAGTAAATGATGATCTTTTCGCTCATGGCGTTCACGGGAAGGGGCATTATACACCCCCGCGCGGGCGAATGGCAATGCTCAGGATTTTCCTGACCCGGCACAGGGCTTGATTTTGTTTTTTTATGCTATAATCAAATCACGGATCATACGCGAAAAGGGGCATGATGGCCAAAAGAATTGCGATCATCGACGACGATCATATCATCCAGGAATCGTTGCAGGAGCTTCTGAGCGATGCCGGCTACGAGGTTTCCGTGGCCGCCGACGGGGCCAGCGGTTATGAGCTGATCGCCCGGGAGAAGCCCGACCTGGTGGTGGCCGACATCCTGCTGCCGCGGCTGCACGGCATCGCGCTGTGCGAAAAGATCAGGGCCAACGAGGAGTTCAGGGGCATGATCATCATCCTGATGACCGGGGTGTACAAGGACGTCAATTTGCGCATGTACGTGCACAAGGGGCTGGCCGAGGATTTCATTGAAAAGCCGTTCCGCGAGAAGGATCTGCTGGCCAAGATCGAGCATTTCATCGGCTCCGCCGAGCGCGAGCTGGCCCAGCCGACCGCCCAGGCGGTCCCGGATTCGACCCGGGCTCCCCGAAAGCAGGCCGGCCGCTCGCTGGCGAGCGAACTGGACGACCTGGTCACCTGGGCCCACGGCAAAAAGAAATAAGGCTTACAGAAGTTCGAGCGCGGCATAGGGCGCAAGGCGCAGGGCGCAAGGTTGAAAAAAAGTATTAATAGGACTTAAATTCCAAATCCCAAGCACCAAATTCCAAACAAATTCCAAATTCCAATTACCCAATCCCCTGGCGGGGACTTTGACCAAAACAAAGAGAATCCCTCGCAAGGAGCTTTCGTTTTGGAAATTGGAATTTGGAATTTGGATATTATTTGTTATTTGGTATTTGGTATTTGGGATTTGGAATTTAAGTCTTCGTATTGCTTTTTCTGCACGTCTGCCGCAAACCGATTGCTTCCATCTCTTGCAGACACTGGCACTGGCGGTTCGTCACTTTTTCTCCTGCCGCTCATGATCCCCGCCATGCGCCATAGCGCGACCGTGCGGCATGACCCCGGCCATCAGGGTGGCGCAAAGCTCGGCGCCGCGAAGCGACCCGGGGAAATTGACGATCATCGTGCTCCCCCTCATGCCGCTGTATGCGCGGGAAAAGACGGCGTGCGGGGTCTCCTTCTCCGATTCGCGGCGCAGCCACTCGCTGATGCCGGGTACCGGGCGATCGCACCAGCGGGCGCAGGTCTCGGGGGTGATATCCCGCGGCGAAAGCCCGGTGCCGCCGCAGGTGAGGATGAAGTCGCGGTCGCTGTTCAGCCGCAGCGCCGCGGTGATGGCTTCGGCCTCGTCGGGGACCACCTGGAGAGAGACGTCGGCGCCGGGCAGTTGCTGCTCGAGGACCGCGCGGATGCGCGGCCCCGACAGATCGGCGTATTCACCCTGCCAGGCCCTATCCGATACGGTAATCACCGCTACTTTGAGCATGGATCGTCCCTCCCTTGAGCACTTTGGCGAAGATCCCCTGTTGGGGCATGATGCAGTCGCCGGCGGCATAGTAGATGGCGCAGCGGCTGTGACATTCCTTGCCGATCTGGGTGATCTCCAGGCTTGCGTCGCCGATCTGAATGGTTCCACCCACGAGCGCCCGGGTCCAGTCGACGCCGCGGGTGACGATGTTTTCGCCGAAGGCGCCGGCGGTCAATGCCAGCCCCCTGGCCTTCATGGTATCCACTGCTTCGCCGGCCAGCAGCGACACCTGGCGGTGCCAGGGCCCGGCGTGGGCATCGCCCTCGATGCCATGGCCCTGACGCAGGACGATCTGCGGGACCTCGTGCTTTTGGACTCCTTTTTCCGCGGCGATGCAGACGGCTTCAACCGTGAATTTCATGTTTGCTTTTCTCCAGCAGGGCGATGGCGCCGATGATCATGTGCTGGTCGACCGCCTTGCACATGTCATAGAGGGTCAGGGCGGCCACGCTGACCGCGGTCAGCGCCTCCATCTCGACCCCCGTTTTGCCCTCGCAGACGGCGCGGGCATTGATCTCGATGCCGTCGCCGACCAGCTGGAACTGCACGTCGAGCTGGTGGATGGCCAGCGGGTGGCAGAGCGGGATCAGTTCCGCCGTCTTCTTGCCGGCCTGGATGGCGGCGACTCGGGCCACCGCCAGGGCGTCGCCCTTCTGCAGGCGGTTCTCCCTGAGCAGCTCCAGCGTGGCGGGGGCCAGGATGATCTTGCCGGCCGCGACGGCCTCGCGATGCATGGGCGGCTTGGAGCTGATATCCACCATGCGGGCCTTTCCCGAATCATCGACATGGGTCAGTTTCATCTAGCCTCCTATCTGCCAGTTGCCGCGGTTGGCGCAGGCGACGCCGCGGGCGGGCTTGGCGCGCACGGCCTGCAGCAGGCTGGCGCGGATGTCTTCAAAATCGACCGCGATCTCGCGGTCGGAGAACAGGCAGGGCTTCAGCTTGCCGTCGGCGGTCAGGCGCAGCCGGTTGCAATCCGGGCAGGGGAGCGGCCTCTCGGCCGGCAACTCGCTTTGGGCGCTGCGGTGGTCATGCAGGCTGTAGTGGTGGATGCGCTGCAGCCGCAGGCCGTTCCGCCGGCAGAACTCCTTCATGGCGTCCACCTCGTCGTCATTGAATCCGGGGATCAGCACCATGTTGACCTTGGTGTTGCGGAAGCCCGCCTCCTGCACGGCGCGGAAGCCGGCGAAAACCTGCGCGATGTCCCCGTTGCGCGTTACCTGCCGGTACTTGTCGGGGTCCAGGGTATCCATGGAGATATTGAGGCGGTCGAGCCCCGAGCGCTTGAGCTCGGCAGCCAGCGGCGCCAGCAGCGTGCCGTTGCTGGTCAGGCACACTTCCCGGATGCCGGGAAGGGACTTGAGCTCGCGGACCAGGAACGGGATATTCTTGCGCACCAGCGGCTCGCCGCCAGTCAGGCGCACCTTGCGGATGCCCAGCCCCGAGGCCGCGTGCACCACCTGGACGATCTTCTCATAGGGCAGGATGTCGCCATGGCTCTTCAGTCGGATGCCCTGCTCGGGCATGCAGTAGGTGCAGCGCAGGTTGCAGCGGTCGGTCACCGAGACGCGCAAATAGTCGATCCCGCGGTTATAGGAATCGTACATCGACCGTGCTCCCGGCCGGGATGGCGTCCTGCCCGGCCGGCACGCGCAACAGGGCGTTGGCCCGGCTCAGGGCGTGCAGGTGGGCCGAGCCGTGATAGGCGAGGATCTCGGCCTTGCCCTCCCGGTACAGGGTGGGAAGAAAGGCGGTGCGCTCGCTGCGCGGGCGGCGGTAGCCCGCCTCCAGAATGGCGGGCAGCCACAGCGGGCGGTGGACATGCCCCAGCCAGCGCAGCAGCAGGGGCTTGATGAAGACCTCGAAGATGACGAAGGTGGAGACCGGGTTGCCGGGAAGGCCGAAGACGGCTTGCCCGCCGCGGCTGGCGAAGACAGTGGGCATGCCGGGCTGGACGGCGATCTTCTGGAAATGCAGGGCACAGCCGGCCTGCTTCATGGCCGCGGGGACATAGTCGAAATCGCCGGCCGAGACCCCGCCGGAGAGGATGAGCGCGTCGCACGTCTCCAGCCCGGAGGCGATGGCCTGGGCCGTGGCCGCGGCGTGGTCGGCCACTCCGTTCAGGATGATGGGCTCGGCGCCGCTGTCGCGCAGCTGCGCGGCCAGGGAATAGGAGTTGCTGTCGTAGATCCTTCCCGCACCCAGGGGGGCTCCCGGTGAGACCAGCTCCGAACCGGTGGTAATGATGCCCACCCGCGGCGGCCCGGCCGTCGGCACGCGGGCGATCCCCAGCGAGGCCAGCAGCGCAATGCGCGCCGCTCCCAGGCGGTCGCCCCTGGCCAGGACGGGCTGTCCGGCACGCAGGTCCTCGCCGCGGCGGCGGATGTTATGATGGGGGTCCTTCCGGATGATCCTCATGCGGCCGTCGGTCTCCTCGGTGCATTCGCGTTTGACCACGCGGTCGGCGCCGGGTGGGAGCATGGCGCCGGTCATGATCCTGGCGCAAAGGCCGGGTGTGATCGTTCGGCCGGGAGGCGTGCCGGCGGCGATGGTCTCGATGACCCGGTAGGAAGGGGAATCGTCCCCGGAAATATAGGCATAGCCGTCCATGGCCGACTTGTCGAACTCGGGCATGTCGCCTGGAGAGACGATATCCTGGGCCAGAAAGCGGTTTTGCGCCGCTGACAGGGGCGTGGTCTCGCTTTTTGCCTGGACGGGAAAGGCGGCGAGTATCCTCTCCGCCTCTTCGATGGGGAGCAGCGCTTCCGCAGCCATGGGCCGGGCAACGGGTTCTATGGGAAAAGAACCTGATTCATGCATCATTTCTCCTTTCCGATAAGGGAGGCCGGAACGTTTCCGTCTCGGCCCTCGCGGTTGAAAAGCCTGGCCCTGAGGGCTTTAGCTTCTTCAACTCGGAGAAATCTTATTCTAGCAAAAAATGGCTCTGCGGTCAATTACCCTCCCTTCTCGATGCAATGACGATTTTTAATCGGGAAATTTCCACAAAAAACCCGGTTTTCCACAATTCAGCGGCCAGGAGAGATCTTGAAGCATTATATAAATAAAATACTCATATTTATAGGACATTCACGACAAAAATGCGTTCCGTGCGTCTTGACAAAGCCAGCCCCTTGGTTTATATGTTACTCCCTTGTTCTCCGGAAAGGAGCGACTCCCTCTCGGAGCGCGACATTGCCTGGAGAAACCAGGGCGTTGCCCCCGGTTTCGGGAAGGTCCAAGGGTTGACATGAGCGCGAAAACGATCCATTCACTTGTGCAGAGCTGGGATACGGTCCGCTACGAGCTTTTGAACAGCCGCATCTCCGATCTCAACCTGCGCATTCCCGGTTCGCCCGTCGAGCCCTTCGTTCGCCGGCTGTACCGGGAGATGGAAGTCAGGGGCTTCCGCTTCAAGCCCGTCCTGTACCTGACCGACAGCTGGGGCTGTCCCGACAGGTACCCGGTCATCGGCATCCCGTTCTACCTGGCCGACGAACGCCTGGCGCGCATCGAAGAGGAGCAGACGGGGGAGATCGAGGATGGCAAGCGCATCATGGCCTTGCTGCGTCACGAGGCCGGGCACGCCGTCAACTATGCCTATCGCCTGTGGCGCCGGCCGAGCTGGGAAGAGATATTCGGGCGCTTTTCCCGACCCTACCGGGACTATTTCAACCCCGACCACTTGAGCCGCGAATATGTCCGGCACATCTCCGTCTCTCCCTACGGCCGCACCTACGCCCAGAAGCATCCCGACGAGGATTTCGCCGAAACGTTCGCCGTCTGGCTGACACCGCGCTCCGGCTGGCGGGCCCGCTACAGGAACTGGCCGGTGATGCGCAAGCTGCTTTACGTGAACGGCCTGATGAAGGAGATCCGCCGCCGCAGCGCCGAAAATTCCCGCGTGCGCTTCCTGCGCCCGCTGGAGAGCATGACCGTTCTGCTCGCCGATCATTACGGGAAGAAGGCGGAGCGTTACCGGCGGGCCGCCCGCGGTTATGTGGACGACCGTTTGCGGGAAGTATTTCCGCCGGCGCGCGGCCTGATGCTGCGTCCGGCGGCAGGATTGTTCCGCAAGCTCCACACGCGGCTGCTTGAGCGCGTGGTGCTGTGGTCGGAGCTGAACGAGCGCGAGGCCGCGGCCATCCTGCGCAAGCTGGAATCGCGCTCCATCGCCCTGAAACTTTCCTACCGCCCCGGGCAGGAAGGGGAGCGCACCATGGATGTCGTCTCGTTGGCCGTCGCCCTGGCCCTCGACTACGCCTATACCGGACGCTTGACCGGCTGACGGCGGCGGGCAGCGGATCGCCGCATCGCCGCCCTTGGTTTCGCGATGAAGATCGGCAGGTGGATGTCGTACGGCGGTCCCTCGAAGGCGGCTTTGATCACCGCCTGCAATAACTCGGGATAACTGATCCCCGCCTGCTCGGCCGAGCGGGCCAGCCCGATGCCCTCGTCCAGGCAGGGGTTGCAATTGACCTCCAGGACGCGGGGCAGCCCCTCCTCATCCAGGCGGATGTCGACGCGGCCGTAGCCCCAGCCGCCGATGGTGCGGAAGGCCTTGACCGCGGTGTCGCCGATGAGCTTTGCCAACCGCGGTTCGACCTGGACCGGACAGAGGACCTGCGTCTTTTTGAACTCGACCGATGTCTCCACCCACTTGGCCGCGTAGGACATGATGGGCGGGATCCCCTCCGGCAGCCGCGAATAGTCCACCTCGGCCAACGGCATGACCTGCAGCCTGCGGCCGCCCAGGATGCCGACATTGAACTCGCGGCCGGGCAGAAAGCCTTGCACCAGGGCCGGCTGCTTGAAGGAGCGGATGATCTCGCGGGTCTTCTCAACGAGCGCCTTTTTGCTGTGGACGACCGAATTGCGCTCCATGCCGATGCCGGCGTGCTCCTGGCCGGGATGAACGATGAGCGGGAAATGCAGCTTGTGGCGGTCTATATCGGAAACCCTTTCCAGGAGCGTGGTCTCGGGCGGTATGGGGATGCCGGCCCCTTTCATCAGGCTGAGGGCCATGTACTTGTCGCGGCTCAGCCCGAGGGCCAGTGCCGGCGAGCCGGTGATGGGATAGCCGAGCAGGCGCATGAAGGCGGCGAAGCGCATCTCGTAGAGAGCGCCATGGACGACGTCGTCATACTGGTTGAAGACGACGTGGGGGCGGATGCGGTTCAGCTTGCGCTGGAGCTTGGACAGGTCGCCGGCCAGGTGCAGGACCGAGACGTCATGGCCCAGGCTGCGCAGCGTCCGCGCCATGCGGCGGATCATCAGGCGCAGGTGATGCCCCGAGCTGCTGTCGCCGGGGACCGCCTCATGCTGGCTTTCTTCGTAGGAATTGTAGGCCAGCGCCACCCGCAGACGTTTCGAGCGCCTTTTCTTCTTTTCCATTCCTTTCTATAGTAATAAAAAAAAACGCCTCTTGCAACTCCCGGCCGGCGGCAGGGCGGGAACAGCGGGCGGAAGGGGATGGCGCGCCGCCGCTCAGGCGATCGCCAGGCATGAAAAGGCGGAGTTCTCGTCAGCGGGAACGGGGCACGGCAGGGCGGGTTTACTCGTAGCGCAGCGCCTCGATGGGGTTGAGGGCGGCAGCCTTGCGCGCCGGGTAGTAACCGAAGAAGATGCCCACCGCGCCGGCGAAGCCGAAGGAGAGCAGGACGTTGGTCGGCGAGATGACCGTGACCCAGTCGGTGGCCATGTTGACGATCCAGGTGGCCAGGAAGCCGATCAGCACTCCGATCAGCCCGCCGGATAGGCTGAGGACCACGGCTTCGATGAGGAACTGCACCAGGATGTCGTGACCGCGGGCGCCGATGGCCATGCGGATGCCGATCTCGTGGGTGCGCTCGGTGACCGAGACCAGCATGATGTTCATGATGCCGATGCCGCCCACCAGCAGCGAGATGCTGGCGATGGAGGCCAGCAGCATGGTCAAAACGCTGGAGGTCTCCTGGGCGGTGGCGGCGATGTCCGTCTGGTTGCGCACCGTGAAGTCGTCGTCGCCCCCCTCGGGGATCCGGTGGGCATCCCGCATGATTGCGGTGACCTCGGCCTGGGCCGACTCCATCTGCTCCAGCGAGACGGCGCGCACCAGGATCTGGTTGACGTGCACTTGGCCGCTCAGGCGGGTCAGCACGGTGGAGTAGGGAGCGATGATCAGGTCGTCCTGGTCCTGGCCGAATGAGCTTTGCCCTCTTTCCTTCAGGACGCCGATGATGCGGAAGGGGACGTTGCGCACGCGCAGCTGCTGGCCGACCGGGTCGTCGCCCGCGAACAGGTTCTTGACGATGGTCTGGCCGACGACGCAGACCTTGTTTTGGGCGCGGACGTCGGCGCTGGAGAAAAATTCCCCCGAGCTCAGTGACCAGTCGCGGATCTCCAGATACTGCTCGGAGACCCCCCAGACGCTCGAATTCCAGTTGCCGCTGCCGCCGATGAGCTGGGCGCCGCTGCGCACCATCGGCGAGACGGCCTGGACCAGGGTGGCTTCGCGCTTCAGGCGCTCCACGTCGTCCAGGGTCAGCTGCACGCCCGAGTCGGGTCCCATGCGCACGCCGCGCGACTGCATGGAACCGGGGAAGATGGTCAGCAGGTTGGTGCCCATGCTGGCGATCTGGTCCTGGATGCGCTTCTCGGCTCCCTTGCCGATGGCGACCATGACGATGACGGCGGCGACGCCGATAATGATGCCCAGCATGGTGAGCAGGGTGCGCATCTTGTTCTTGACGATCGATTTGAAGGCCACCTTGATCAGGTTCTTCCATTTCATGGGCGTTCTCCCAGACCGGAGGCCTGCCAGTGACCTGATTCCAGGTCACGGTCGGCATGGCGGGGCTGCGTCACCTGCTGGTCGCGGACGATCCGCCCATCGCGGAACTCGATGATGCGCTTGCAGTAGTCGGCGATGTCGTGCTCGTGGGTGACCATGATGATGGTGATGCCCTGGCGGTTCAGCTTTTGAAAGGTGGCCATGATCTCGATGCTGGTGCGCGTGTCGAGGTTGCCGGTCGGCTCGTCGGCCAGGACCATGGCCGGCTGGTTGACCAGGGCGCGGGCGATGGCCACGCGCTGCTGCTGGCCGCCGGAGAGTTGGTTGGGGAAGTGGTGCATGCGGTCGGCCAGCCCCACCCGCTCCAATGCCTGTCGTGTCAGTGCGGCAAGGTCCTCCCCCTCCAGGTGCCGCGAGTACAGCAGGGGCAGCTCGACGTTCTCGAAGGCGCTGGTGCGCGAAAGCAGGTTGAAGCCCTGGAAGATGAAGCCGATCTTGCGGTTGCGGATGTCGGCCAGCTGGTCGGGGACCAGCTCGTTGACGTGGATGCCGTCAAGATAATAGTCGCCGCTGCTTGAGTGGTCTAGGCAGCCGAGGATGTTCAGCATGGTCGATTTTCCCGACCCCGACGCCCCCATGATGGCCACCAGTTCCCCGGGCTCGATGCGCATGTCGATCCCTTTCAGGGCCTCGACCTGGACCTCGCCGCTGTCATAGATCTTGCCGATGCCGGCGGTGAGGATGACGGCGTGTTCGTCGCTCATGCGGCCTTTCCGGGGCGGGTCACAGGATCCTCATGCGCGGCATCCTGCCGGCGGCCTGCTCCTTGGCGGTCAGGTTGATGCTCTTGATGACCTCCATTCCTTCCTTGAGCTCATCGGTCTTGATCTCGGTCATCTGGCCGTCGCTGATGCCCGTCCTCACCCGGGCCGCTTTCACGCCGCCCGAGGCGTCGAGGTACCAGATCAGGGCCGCATTATTGGGCCGGGTGCGGCCGTTGCCGTTGGCGCCGGGCATTGGCGGGCCGCCGCTCATCGCCGGAACCTGTCCGGAGGGCGCGGCGGGTGCCGCCCCCGGCTGCCCGGCCCTTCGGGCGGCGAACTCCTTGCGCAGGCCGGCGAGCATGTCCTCGCTGGGTTTGAGGCGCAGGGCGGCATTGGCCACGCGCAGGACGTCCCTGGCCTGGCCGACGATGAAGTCGATCGTGGCGGTCATGCCCGGCAGCAGGAGTCCGTCCCTGTTGGCCACGTTGATGACCACGGTGTAGTTGACCACGTTGTTCACCGTGGTCGGTTCCAGGCGGATCTGGCTGACCTGGCCGGTGAAGGTGCGGTTGGGCTGGGCCTGGATGGTGAAGCGCACGTCCTGGCCGTTCTTGATATGGCCGATGTCGCTCTCGTCGACGTTGGCCAGGATCTGCATCTTTTCCAGGTCGTTGGCGATGAGGAACAGTGTGGGCGAGGATAGGCTGGCGGCCACGGTCTGGCCTACGTCGATGTTGCGCGATATGACGATGCCGTCGATGGGGGCGTAGATGGAGGCGTAACCGAGGTTGATGCGCGCCCGTTCCAGGCCGGATTTGGCTGATTTCACCGTGGCCACGGCCAGCTCATGGTTGACCTGGGCCATCTCGAGGTCGTTTTTTGTCTTGATGTTTTCCTTGAAAAGGTATTGTACGCGCTCCAGGTCCTGTTGGGCCTGCTTCAGCTGGGCCTGGGCCTTGGCATGGGATGATTCAGCCTCCGAGACGGCCATCTGCAGCGCCGAGGTATCCAGCAAGGCGATCAGGTCGCCCTGCTTCACGGTCTGGTTGAAGTCGGTATAGATCTTGGCGATGCGTCCGGATACCTGGGTGCCGACCTGGACCGTCATCACGGCGCTCAGCGTCCCGGTCGAGGAGACGACGGCCTCCAGGTCGCCGCGATCGATCGGGGTCAGGGTGTACCGGTTCTGGGCCTTGTCCCCCCCTTGGGTGAGGAGCCAGGCCAGCGCCGCGATCAGCAGCGCGGCCGCCGGCAGAATGATCCATTTTTTCTTGCCGCCCTTCATGCTCACGGTGTCCTCCTGGGGATGCCTGCTTTCATCATGCCTTACCTTGCCGTGGTCCGAATTGGTTCTACGCATTCCCGGATGCGATTGTTTTTCGCGCTTCGCCTACAATCGCCGGGGCTTTTTCTTGCAGCGTGCTTGATTTTTGCCGCCAGCGGAGGTACCATGGGCGGACGACTATGTCCTGGAGCAAATGGCTGAATGCTGACGCCGGGCCCGTGAAGCGCGTGGATTCCGTCGATCTCTTCCGCTTCATCGTCCTGTTCTTCATGATCCAGGGGCATCTCTTCCGCGCTTACCTGCTGCCGTCCGTGCGCCAGGAGCCTTGGTTCAGGCTCCATGAGGTATTGCATGGCTTCGTGGCGCCGGGATTCCTGTTCGTCGCCGGTTTCGCCGCCTTCCTCTCCTTTCATAACAAGCACCAGAACTACGTCCGCCTGGACCAGGCCTTCTTCAGGCGCGTGCGGCGCATTCTCTTCGTCATCGCCGTCGGCTACTGGGTCCATTTGCCCTTCTTTTCGCTGCGCAAGACCCTGGCGTTCGCGTCCCGGGGCCAGGCCGCGGACTTCTTACGGGTCGACATCCTGCAGTGCATCGGCGTCGGCCTGCTGTTGTTCACGCTGCTGGCGGTGCTGCTGAAGAAAGAAAAGGCGGTGGTGCTGGTGTCGGCCCTGGCCGGGGTGCTTTTTTTCCTGCTGCGGGAGATAACGAAGAACATCCGCCTGCATCCGGCCATCGACCCCTATCTCGATTACCGCGTCTCGATGTTCCCCCTCTTTCCTTGGCTGGGTTTTCTCTGTCTCGGCATCGTGGCCGCCTACCTGTATGCGCGGATGAGGAAGGAGCATTTTTTCCGGCTGCTGCTGGCGGCCGGCCTGCTGTCCTTTCCATGGTTTTTTTTCTGGTTCCGTTCCGGACTCGCCCGGCCCATGCACGACCTGCTCAGCATCCTGAACAAGGCCGGAGCCGTTTTCTTGCTGTTGTGCCTGTGCGACCTGCTGCTGCGCCGCTGGGGCGGACGCTTTTTGGACCTGTTGAAGAGGGCGGGGAGCGAATCGCTTTTCGTCTACGTGCTGCACCTGTTCATCATCTTCAGTTCGGTCTTCGGCAAGGGCTTGAAGCCGCTCTTCGCCGACTCGCTGACCGTATTCCCGGCGCTGCTCCTCTTTCTGGCCGTGCAGATGCTCGTCTTCGCCCTGGCCCTCCTGTACCAGCACCTCAAGGAGAAGCGGCCGCTGTTGTGGCGCTGGGGCTTCCGTGCTTTCTGGGCGCTGTTCCTGCTGCTGTTCGTCCTGCGCCGCCATTGAGTCGGAGCCGGCCGCGGTTTTGAATTCTGAAATTTTTAATGATATAATATGCTCCCCCTGGAGGTTCAGATGAAGAAGGTTCGGCTCGCTGTCTTCGGGATCCGCTCCCGGATCATGGCCTAGTTCCGGCCAGCACGAGGACCAATGACCCCCGGGCGAAACAGGCTCTGATGATCGAACTTTCCGGGCCGGACTCATGAAGCGCAAAGAGATCGTACTGATCAAGGAGACCAAGCAGAACGAGTTCGTCCCCAAGATCATGGATCACATCGCGCCCTTCCTTTCCCTGCGCGCCGGCGACCGGGTGGCCATCAAGATCAACCTGTCCGGGGCCAAGGAGATCTACGCCAACACCCACTACGAGACGGTCGATTCGCTGATCCATTACCTGCGCGACAGGTTCGCCGTTGGCCCGATCACCGTCATCGAGGGCTCCGACGGGGCCTTTTTCTCCGCCAAGACCACCTGGGACATCTTCTACAAGTTCAAATACAAGGAAGTGGAGATGCAGGGGGCACGGCTCTGCAACCTCGACGAGCTGCCCCATGAGCACACCCTGGACATCGAGACCGTCAGCGGGCCGCAGCAGGTGCAGTACTGCCGCTTTCCCGCCGACTACCTGGTCTCGGTGGTGCCGCCCAAGACCCACAACATCTTCCCGGTCTCCCTGTCCATCCCCAACCTGGTCGGTTTCGTCAAGCCGGAGCAGCGCGTGCTCATGTTCGGCGCCTCGGCGCAGGAGATGAAGCGCATCAACTTCTCCCAGAGCGAGAGATATTTCCAGCTGGTGCAGTGCGCCAACCGCAACTTCGTCGCCCTGCTGAAGCAGATCACGCCGTCGCTGGTGCTCATCGACGGGCTGTACGGCATGGAGGGCAAGGGGCCGATCAAGGGCAGCCCGGTGTTCCACGGCTTCGCCGTCGCCTCCGAGGATGCCGTGGCCGCCGACGCCCTGGCCACCCATGTGATGGGCTTCAACTCCGACGACGTGCCGTATCTCGAGCTCGCGTTCCATGCCGGCCTGGGCAACAACCGCTGGCAGAACGTCATCGGCATCGACCCGCAGACGGTGAAGTTCCCCTACCGGCCCCACCCGCTCTTCCAGCGGCAGAGAAAGTACCGCGAGCGGCCGCGCCCGGTCGGCCCTGCGCCGCCCTCCCCCCAGGCCCATGAAGGAAGCACTGAAGCGAAAGATTAGCGCCCTGCGGCGCGGCGAGCTTTCAGAAAAGGGACTTCTCTCTTTCCTGGAGAACTTTCCCTTCAGCGACGAGCGGAGCATCAAGCTGGATTTCCACCGCCGCCTGCGCCGCGGCATCCCCGAGGTCATCTTCGGACAGGGGAAGAGCCCGGAGCAATTGCGGCGCATCATCGGCAAATTCAGCGAGATGGGCGAGGACCTGCTGATCACCCGCGTCGATGCCGGGCGCTTCGCGGAACTGAAAAAGGAATTCCCTTCCCTTTGCTACCATGATGCCGCCCGCATCGTCACCTGCGGGCGCAGGCCGGTGGAGACCCACAAGGGCCGGGTCCTGGTCCTGTCGGCCGGCGCCTCGGACGAGAGGGTCGCCGAGGAAGCCTATGTTTCGTCCCGCTACCTGGGGAACCGCACCGACAGGGAGTACGACGTGGGCATCGCCTGCCTGGCCCGTGTCCTGAGCCTGCGCGCCAGGCTGAACCGCGCCACGGTGATCATCGCCGTGGCCGGCATGGAGGGGGCGCTGCCCTCGGTCGTTGCCGGCCTGACCTCGACGCCGGTCATCGCCGTGCCGACCTCGGTGGGCTATGGCGCCAATTTTTACGGCCTGTCGGCGCTGTTGTCGATGCTCAACTCCTGCGCCGGCGGCATCTCGGTGGTCAACATCGACAACGGCTTCGGCGCCGCCTACCAGGCGACGCTGATCAATCGCAAGCTTTCCTGATCTTCATGATGCGCTCGACGATGCGCTCGCGGTGCGTCCCCGGCCAGTAGAGCCGGCGGCATTGCGCACAGCGCTGGAAATGGTCCTGGGTACGGAAAATGTAGGGCGGGACCCGGTCCCTTGCCATATTTTTTTCGATCGCAGCCAGCTCGCCGTTGCACACGGAGCAGCGCGGCGGCAAGGGGAAGCGAACCAGCTGGCAGGCGGCGGCGATCTCTTCCAGCTGCTCCCGGGGATGAACGGCCTCCACCAGGCGGCTGGTGCCGGCGGGCATGGCCTCGTGCAGGGCCACGTCCTTGGTCAGGAGCAGCCGGTCCCCGGACAGGCATAATTTCTTCAGGTCCGCGTCGTCGGCCCTGTGATCGTAATACGTGTCGAAGCCGAGCAGGCGCAGCCATTTGGCCGTGCTCCCGAGCATGACGTCGCAGGCGAAGCGTGGCGGAGCGTTGCTCATCGGACTTTCAAGGCAAATGAATCCAGGTTCGACGTTCGAAGTTCGATGTTCGATGTTGGCAAAGCTCTGGACGATATCCAAAAATATTGCTGAATTGCCGCTAACGTCGAACGTCGGACGTGGAACATCGAACTCCGCCTTCAGTATTCCTTGTCGGTCGTGGCGCGGACGGCGCGGTTGTGCGCCCAGCTGCGCACCTTCTTGATCTGTTCCTCCATGGTCGTGGCCAGCGGCACCGAGGAGCCGAAAATGACGAAGAGGTCGTCCTCCTGCAGCTTGCGGTTGTCGGCGAAGGCTTCGTACATGCCGGAAATGATCACCTGCTCGATCTCCGAGCCCGACCAGTTCTTGGTGATCTGGGCCAGCTGCGGGATGTTGAAGTCGTTCAGGTCGTTGCTGCGCTTGGTCAGGTGGATCCTGAAGATCTCTTCGCGCTCCTTGCGCGTGGGCAGGTCAATGAAGAAAATCTGGTCGAAGCGGCCGCGGCGCAGCAGCTCGGCCGGCAGCAGGTCGATGCGGTTGGCCGTGGCGGCGATGAAGATCTCCGAGGTGTGCTCCTGCATCCAGGTCAGGAAGTAGCCCAGGATGCGCGAGGAGGAGCTGTCCGTTGACTTGTCGCTGATGCCGCTTTCGATCTCGTCGATCCACAGGATGGCCGGCGCCACCGAGTCCATGGTCTTCAGCGAGCGGGCGAAGACGTCCTCGGGCGCCCCGGCGATTCCCGAGTAGACCAGGTTCATGTCCATGCGGAACAGGGGCAGGTTCCACAGGGTGGCGATGACCTTGGAGGCCAGGCTCTTGCCGCAGCCGGTGACGCCCATGGTCAGGATGCCCTTGGGCTTGTCCAGGCCGAATTCGCGCGCCTCCTTGGAAAAGGCCTTCTTTCTTTTCAGCAGCCAGTCCTTCAGCTTGTCCAATCCGCCCATGTCATCCATGGTCAGGACGTGGGTGAAATATTCCAGGACGTTCTCCTTCAGGATCAATTGCTTCTTTTCCAGATGGATCTTTTCAATCATGCCGATATGGATGCGCGTCTGCCCCTGGAAGGCCTTCATGTAGGCCTTGTAGGCTTCGTCCAGGGTCAGCCCCTGCACGGCGGTGACGAAATTCCTCTTTTCCTCCTCGCTGAGCTGCACCTGGGCGCCGGCCTTGGCCAGCGAGTCCAGGAACTTGTTGAAAAGGGACTCCAGCTCCTCGTAATCGGGGAGTTCGAACTGGATGATATCGATCTCCTTTTTCAGGCTCGCCGGCAGGTAATCGTCGGGCGACAGCAGAAAGAGGAATTTGCGGCTGTTCTTGAACTGCAGGTAGCACTCGCGTACCTGACGGATCAGGTCCAGCGAGTCGCGCAGCCGCGGCGTCAGGTCCCTGAAGACGAAGAAGGCCGGCTCCCTGACCGCCAGCGCCGCGTCCAGGGCCCGCGCGGGGGAGACGCTGTCGGGGATGGGCGTCTCGCCCAGGCTGAGGCCGTTGCGGCTGTCCCAGGCATAATAGTTCTGGTTCTTCAGCGTCTGCTGGCAGAGCTTTTTCAGGAAACCCTCGACGCGCTTCTCCTCGAAGGAGACGATCTGGACGATCGGCTGGCCGGCCAGCAGCGAGTCCTTGATGCGATTGAGCGACGGATTCATTCGGTGACCTCCAGGCGGGCCAGGTCGGCGACCTCGCCATACTTGAACGTGATGGCCTTGATATGACGGCGCAGGGCGATGAAATTCGAGTAATGGTACAGCGGGATGTACAGCGCCTCGTTCTCCAGGTCGGAGTTGATCTCGGCCAGCAGGTGAGCTTCCCTGACCGTGTCCGCGCTGGGCAGCATGGCGATCTTGGCCTGCAGCCCGGGCCGGGAGAACTTGCGGACATTGTAATAGCCGTTGGGCTCCACCAGGTGCGAGAGGAAATGGAAGGCGGCGGGGTAGTCCGGGATGCCGCCCATGATGATGCAGCCGTCGGTCTCGTAGATCCCCCGCGTGAAGTAGTCGTACTGGTCGTTCATGATGATCACCTTCAAGTCCACGTCGAACCGGGCCAGTTCGCGGCGCACGAATTCACCCACCTGCCCCCGCTTGTCCTTGGCCACCGTCAGCAGGGTGAACGAGATCTTCCCCGGCGGCAGCTCGGCGCGGATGGCGGCGGCGCGCGAGTATTCCAGGCGCTGGTAGGGGTTGTGCCCCAGCAGCCCGAACGGCAGCATGGAATGAGCGGGCAGGGCCTGGTTCTGGAAGATCTGGCGCACGAGCTCCTCGCGGTCAATGGCATAAAGGATCAGCTGCCTGACCTTGCGCTGCCGCAGGGAGTCGTTCTCCCCGGGGTTCAGGATCAGGAAATTGAGGATGGTGGGGGAGGAATTGATGATCGTGAGGCCGGGCTGTGTCGACAACTCGAGCATTTCACTGTCGGAGACGAACACGAGATCGAAGTGTTCAAGCTCGGCTTTATCGATGGAGGTATTGCTGGCATAGAAGTCGATGGCCTCCGTGTTGCCGGTGGGTGCAAAGTAGCCCTTGTTCTTTTCCAGGCTGAAGACGAGATACTGCCGGGCGCCGATGGCCCGGTTGCCGCTGGCGGCGAGGCGGAAGGGCCCCGTGCCGACCGGGTGCCAGCGAAAATCGTCCTCGCTCTTGCCGGCAAAGGCGGCGGGGAGGATCGCCGTGTACTCGGCGGCCAAAAACGGCAGGAAGAACTTGAATTCGCCATTGAGGCGGACCTGCACGGCATGGTCGTCGAGCACGCGGATGCCGCTGACGTGAGCGGAGCGCCCGGCCAGGAAATCCTCGTGCCCCTCGATGAAGCGGGTCTCGACGAACCGGCCCTGGGTCTTCTTGATGAGGTTCTCCAGGGTGAAGAGAACGTCGGCGGCTGTGAAAGGCCGGCCGTCATGGAAGCGCACGCCGCGCCGCAGGTGAAAGGTGTACAGGCGGTGATCCGCCGAGACCTCCCAGCTCTCGGCCAGCTCGGGGGCGAGGCTGCCCTTGTGATCGGCGTAGACCAGGTTGTTGAAGATGGCGTCGCTGAGCTGGCCGTCCACGTAATAGAATCCCTCGTGGGGCAGCAGGGAACGGGGCTGGGGGACGATGATCGCTTTCAGCCGCGGCCGGCTCTTGACCTCAACCGCGGCGGCGGCGCCGCCCTCCTGCCGGGAGCAGGCCGCCGCGCTGAGCAGGGCCAGCATGATCAGCCCGACGCTCGCGTACTTCCGGGTGCCCATGGTCCAGCTCAGACCCGCAAGTTCAGGGCCTTTTCCACAATGGCGAACTCGGCGGGAAGCGTTCCCCCCAATTCGCCGTCGTACTCGATGTGCACCTCGTCGGGCGATTCCACCTTGATGTTCTTGGCCTTCAGGATGTGGACCTTGGGATTGCGCTCGATCGTCCCGGCGTACAGCAGGCGGGAATTGGCCAGGATCTCCAGCTTGCCCATCGGGTCGATGAGCACCAGGTCGAAGTACCCGTCATCGGGCTCGGCCTGGGGGGCGATGACCATGCCGCCGCCGAAGATGCGCCCATTGGCCACGGCGCCGATCATGTACTCGCCCTGCAGCGGCTTGCCGCCGTCGACGGTCAGGCGCACCCTCTTGCTGCGGTACTTCATCATGGTGGACAACAGGCCGCGGTAGTAGGTGAGCGCGCCGCGGCGGGTGGAGCCGATGGCCGAGACGCTGCGGATGACCTCTGCGCCCAGGCCGAAGTCGGCGACATTGACGAAATACTGCGTGTGCGCCCCGTTGCCGCCGCCATAGGTGATCCGGCCCATGTCGATCTTGCGGTTGCTGGCGTTCTTGATGCGCGCCGCCGACTTCTCGAAGTCGCGGGGGACTTTCATGAAGCGGATGAAGTCGGAGCCGGTCCCCGAGGGGATGATGCCCACCGCGGCGTCAATGTTGATGGCCTGTCCCGAGCGGGCATGAAAAAAGCCGTTGCTGATCTCGTTCAGCGTGCCGTCGCCGCCGACCCCGATGAGCAGGTCGCAGCCGTCGTGCAGCAGCTCGCGGGCCATTTCCGTCGCCTGCAGGGGTTTCTCGGTGAAGCTGTATTTGAATTCCCTGAAGTGGGCGCGGATGGCATCGCGGATCGTTCCCCAGCGCCTCAGGGTGCGGCCGTGGGCGGAAGAGGGGTTGACGATGACGTGGACCTTGTTCATTGTTCGCCGCTGGCCGCCGGGCGCAGGAGGCGGCGGGCGGCCAGGCCGGCCAGCCCCCCGGCGACGATGGCCAGCAACAGGAACATGCCGATGGCCAGGGCCATCATGGCCTTGAACGGGCCGGCGGCCATGGCGGCGGCCTGCTCGTTCGCCAGGTAGGGCGCGACGGCCCGGGCCGAATCGATCATCCGCTCCAGCTTTTCCTGGGTCATGCCGATGATCGAGAGGAAGCCCAGGAACGCGAAGACGCCGCCGCCGACGAGGCCGCTCAAGGCTCCGGCCAGCAGCGCGTCGCCGCGGCGCAGCACCGGGTTCGCCCGATAGAGCAGGTGGATGGTCAGCCCGGCGCCCAGGACGATCCAGGTCATGAAGAAGAGGTTGAGCAGGTTCAGCCCGGGGAAGATGGAGAGCATGCCCGAGGCGCCGCCGCCGAGAAGCACGCTCTTGCCCAGGTCCGCAAGCGGTTCGGAGCTGTGTTCAGGCAACGGGCATCCTAATTGATGACTTCGAAACTGCCGCCGATCTCGGCGGGGAGCGTGTCGGTGATGATGGTCCTGCCAGCGGGGTCGATGTATTTGTAGATCTTGGTCTTGGCGCGCGGAGACGATGACGAGGGGGCGCTCATGCCCATCATGGACATCACGCGCCGCACGTAATTCTGCGTCTCGCGGTAGGGCGGGACGCCGTTGTATCTGCTGACGGCCTCCTCGCCGGCGTTGTAAGCGGCCAGGGTCAGGGGGATGTTGCCGCGGAATTTTTCATAAAGGTATTTCAGGTGCCTCACCCCGGCTTCGATGTTCTCGTGGGCGTTGTAGCGGTTGATCACGCCGTATTGCCGGGCCGTGTCGCGCATCAGCTGCATGATGCCCACGGCGCCCTTGGGGGAGACGGCGAAGGGATTGAAACTCGACTCGGCCCTGGCCACGGCGATGACCAGGTCCTCGCGCATGTCGTGTTTCTGGGTCAGGGTCTGAATCTTCTCCTTGTAATGCGACGGAACGGCGTGGGAACGGGCGGGGGAAAGAACGGAGACCCCGTCGCGGCCTCCCGAGGAGCGGTCCAGGGTGTTGGTGAGGACGATGTGGCCGTTCTTGTCCTGGCGGACGACCAGCCCGGCGAAAAGGATGCCGCCGGCGAGCCAGGCGCCGCAGAAAACAATGAGGCTACGTTTCATGACCCTCCTGCAGGGCGCGGCCGATGCGCTCTTTCAACTCCTCCGGGTCGGCGACGGCATCGCCTCCGGCCTGAGCGAAGTCGCTGCGGCCGCCGCCTTTGCCGTTGATCATGGGAGCGACCTTTTTTATGATTATATTCGCGTTGAATTTGGCTGTCAAGTCCTTGAAGACCGAAGCCACGACCAGGGAGCGGCCGTCGCCGCTGGTGAAAAGGACGGCTACGCCTCGGCTGCGGTTCTTGATCTCGTCGGCCAGGCCGCTCAGGGCCTCGCGGTCGGCGCCCGGCAGGGAGGCGATCACGACCGGGACGCCGGCGATCCGCCGCGAGCCCAGGATCAGCTCGCCCACGTCCAGCGGGGCGGCCGCGCTGCCCGGCGCGCCTTTCTTCGACTGTTTTTCGCCTTCCCTGGCGCGGGCTTCGAGGCCCTTGAGGAAGTCCAGCAGTCCCTCGGGCTTCTGGCCGAAATGGGCCAGGACCTGGTGCAGCAGGGCCTGGCCGCGCGCCACGTAATGATAGGCGGCCTCTCCGGCCAGGGCCTCGATGCGGCGGATTCCCGACGAGATCGAGCTTTCGCCGGCGATCTTGAAGAGGCCGACCTCACCGCTGGCCTGCAGGTGGGTGCCGCCGCACAGCTCGCTGGAAAAATCGCCCAGCGAGATCACGCGCACCGTATCGCCGTACTTCTCCTCGAAGATGGCCATGGCCCCGGAGCGGATGGCCTCCTCGTAAGGCTGCGTCCGCCGGGCGACGGGCAGGTTCTCGCGGATCTTTTCGTTGACGGCGCTCTCGATCCTCTCCAGCTCCTCGGCGCTCACGGCGCCGAAGTGGGTGAAGTCGAAACGCAGCTTGTCGGGAGCGACCCGCGATCCGGCCTGCTTGACGTGCAGGCCCAGGACCTCGCGCAGGGCGGCGTGCAGCATGTGGGTGGCCGTGTGGTGGATGGCGATCTGCTGGCGGCGGGAAGCGTCCACTTCCAGCCGCACGGCAGCGCCGGCCTTCAGGACGCCTTCCAGCACCTGGACTTCGTGCAGGATCGCCCCCGCTGGCGCCTTCTTCGTGTCGCGCACCGTGAAATACGCCTCGCTGCCGTGGCCGCTGCCGCTGTCGCCGACCTGGCCGCCGCTCTCGGCGTAGAAGGGGGTGCGGTCGAAGACCAGGATGCCCTGCTGGCCGGCGGCGATGGTCTCGGCCGGGCGGCCGTCGACATAGGCGGCCAGGAGCACGGCCTCGGCCTGCAGGTCGTCGTAGCCGACGAATTCGCTGGGCCAGCGCTCGATGCCCGGCAGGGCGGCGGTTTCGCGCCGCTTCTCCAGCAGGCTGAAGCGTGAGCGCTCCTTCTGTTCCTTCAGCGCCCGCTGGAAAGCGTCGAAATCGATGCCCACGCCCTTCTCCATGGCCAGGTCGCGGGCGAAGTCCAGAGGGAAGCCGTAGGTGTCGGAGAGGCGGAACAGGTCGATCCCCGACAGCTTCTCCTGCTTCGTCTCGAGCGCCGCGGCCAGCAGGTCATCGAAGATCTTCAGCCCGTTGGCCAGGGTGCGCTGGAAGCGCTCTTCCTCCATGGCGATCACCCTGGCGATGAAGTCGCGGGCGGGCTCGAGCTCGGGGTAGAAAGGCTTCATCACCTCCACGACCCTGCCGCTGAGCTTGTGCAGGAAAGCGTCCTGCAGGCCCAGCGACCTGCCGTGCTTGACGGCGCGGCGCAAAAGACGGCGCAGCACGTAGCCGCGGCCGTCGTTGGCCGGCATGATGCCGTCGGCGATGAGGAAGGTCAGGGCGCGGACGTGGTCGGCCACCACGTTGAGGTCGATCTGCAGGGAAGGGTCCTCGCGGTCGGCAGCGGCCAGCTCGGCGGCGCGCTCGATGACCGGCGCGAACAGGTCGGTGCGATAGTTGCTGCTCACCCCCTGCAGCACGGCCGCCAGGCGCTCCATGCCCATGCCGGTGTCGATGGAGGGGGCAGGCAGCGGCTGCAGCGTCCCTGCCGCGTCACGGCTGAACTGCATGAAGACCAGGTTCCAGATCTCGACGAAGCGGCGGTTGCCGTCGACGAATTCCAGCGGGCCGAATTCGGGGCCGCGATCGTAGTGGATCTCCGAACATGGGCCGCAGGGCCCGGTGTCGCCCATCTGCCAGAAGTTGTCCTTTTCCCCCAGGCGGTGGATGCGCGCCCGCGGCACGCCGATGCGCTCTTCCCAGATGCGGAATGCCTCGTCGTCTTCGCGGAAGACGGTGACCCAGAGCCTCTCGGGCGCCAGGCGATAGTGCTGCGTCAGTAGTTCCCAGGAGAAGACGCAGGCCGGCTCCTTGAAATAATCGCCGAAGGAAAAGTTGCCGAGCATCTCGAAAAAAGTGTGATGTCTCAATGTTTTTCCAACGTTCTCAAGATCGTTATGTTTGCCTCCCGCCCTCACGCATTTTTGGCAGGAAGTTGCGGTGCTGTAGGGTCGTTGTTCAATGCCGAGAAAAGTGTTCTTGAACTGTACCATTCCAGCATTAACAAAACGGAGAGTAGGGTCCTTGTCCGGGACCAGAGAGGAGCTTGGGACTATATTATGCCCCTTTGATGAAAAATAATTCAAAAATATCTTACGTATCTCTTTTGATGTCACTTGTCACCTTTCTTTTTTAATTCGTAATATGCAGTTATTTTTTCGTAAATCTCGTTAGCTGCATCTTCATGTTTTTTCAGGTAATCTTTGGCATTTTCTCTGCCTTGTCCGATGCGTATATCCCCGTATGAATACCAGGTGCCGCTTTTTTCAACAATGCCTGCATCAACGCCAAGGTCAATCAAATCGCCTTCTTTTGATATACCAACTCCAAATATGATATCAAATTCTGCTTCTTTAAATGGTGGTGCAACCTTATTTTTTACAACTTTTACCCTTGTCCTGTTTCCTACAACATCCTGGCCATCCTTGATGGAGGCTATTCTCCTGATATCAAGTCTTACAGAGGAATAAAATTTCAGCGCATTCCCCCCCGTAGTGGTCTCAGGATTTCCAAACATTATACCTATTTTCTGCCTGATCTGGTTTATAAAAATAACAGTGGTCATTGATTTGCTGATTGTTGATGTCAATTTCCTCAATGCCTGTGACATAAGCCTTGCCTGCAAACCCATATGGGCATCACCCATATCCCCTTCAATTTCTGCTCTTGGTACGAGTGCTGCCACAGAGTCAACCACAACGATGTCTACGCCACCGCTCCTTACGAGAATTTCTGTAATTTCAAGAGCTTGTTCACCGGTATCAGGTTGAGAAATAAGGAGTTCATCTGTTTTAACGCCGATTTTGTTTGCATAGCTTATATCAAGGGCATGTTCAGCGTCTATAAATGCGGCAGTTCCGCCAATGTTCTGGATTTCTCCAACGACCTGAAGCGCCAGCGTTGTTTTACCCGATGCTTCAGGACCGAAAATCTCAATAACCCTTCCTCTTGGCAGGCCGCCTACGCCAAGGGCAATATCCAGCGCTATAGAACCTGTGGGTATAACAGGTATAACCTCTATGGGTTTTTCTCCGAGCTTCATGATGGAGCCTTTTCCGAAAAGTTTTTCTATATGAGATACAGCCATATCTATTGCTTTTGTCCTGTTTTCCTCTTCTTTCACCTTATTATACCTCCCCTTGTTACTGATAGACTTTTATCCCTGTTATAAGTGACATGGCCATCTTTGTAGTGCAATTTTTCTTTGCCTTTTAATTTTAAGTTCCATACCGGAGTATAAAGAGCACCTTCACGCCTAAGTATGCTTTTAAAAAGTGTTATAGATCCCGCAGTAAAACCTTTCCTTTCTATGTCCTTAAACGCCTTGCCATGGACAGATCCGGGTATTTTCATCCTTCCCAGCGTGATATGAGGCGTGAAGGATCTTGTTTCTCTTTTGAAGCCTGAATAAGAGAGGCTTTCATCTATATCATTGTATATGTTTTTTATGTTGTCAACTCCATTTTCCAATGTAGTTATAATAACCCTGGCTTTTCTTTTATCAGGAAAAGCATCGATATCTTTTGTTGTTACATCAAAAGGTGTGTATCTGTTTTCGATATAAGATATTGATTCCCAAATCTGCGATATTTTTTTATCCTCTATTTCTCCGAGAAATTTAAGTGTTATGTGCAGACCTGTCTTGTCGACCCACTTAACTCCGTCAATGTGTAATGCCATAAGATTAGTTATATTTTTTAAATATTCCTTAATTTCATCGATAATCTCAATTGCTAGAAATGCTCTCATGAGAGTCTGCCTTCGATATAATCAAGAATGAAAGTTAAAGCAGCATCGGAAGTTTGTCTCTTTATTTCCTCTCTATCTCCCTTGAATGAAAAATGACGTACAAAATTTCCTATTTTGCATGAAAGTCCAATATAGACAGTTCCAACAGGTTTTTGAATAGTGCCGCCAGAAGGACCAGCAATGCCTGTTACAGAGAGGCTTAAATCTACATCCGTTACTTTTCGGGCTCCTTCTGCCATTAATTCTGCGACTTCATGGCTTACAGCCCCTTTTTGTGCAATAATATCTTCCGGAACAGCAAGAAAAATAGTTTTTGCCCTGTTGCTGTATGTTATGAAACCAGCTTCAAAGTATTCTGATGAGCCGCTTATATTCGTTATTCTGTTTGCTATTAGTCCTCCTGTGCAGGATTCGGCAGTGGCAATTTTCAGATTGTTCTGTTTTAAAAGAACTCCTGTTTTTTCTTCAAGTGTTACCATGTTTTCCTTTGTATTTTAAAATTGTCTTTTATTTTTTTAATATTGCATATCCCAGACATATAACCATATTTGCGAAAATGCCTGCAAGAACATCATCAGCAACAACGCCGTACCCTTTTTTAAAGCGCTCAACTTGTTTTACAGGATAGCATTTTATTATATCAAAAAACCTGAAGAGAATGAAACCAGTTATTATGTTTAGCAAATTAGCCTCATGCCCCGCCATTGTGACAGACATTCCCGCAAGTTCATCTATTACTATATAGGAAGGATCATCGTCGTGGTATTCCAAAATATTTATGCATAAAATTGAAACGGGAATCAGGCAGCAAAGAAAGATCATATTTATAAAAAAAGAACTGAAAGGGAAAAAGTAGAGGATAAAACATCCGAGAATTGATGCATATGTGCCTGGTGCACCGGGTAGGTAACCGACAAATCCACAGGTAACAATAAAAAGAAGAAAATTGTTTACTCTTCCTGATGAAAACTGTTTGGGCAATAGTTTTTTATTATCAGTATTTTCCAATTTGTT
>DCVK01000057.1:13954-14107 GCA_002335385.1 Candidatus Aminicenantes bacterium UBA2190 | reverse complement strand
TCGGCAGGTCGTAGAGGTTGTCGACATGAAAGAACTTCTCGGCCTCGCTGATGCCGCTTTCGGTCAGCACGACGGTCTTCGTCTTCTCGTCGTGGTCATAGTGTTCCTTGCTGCGCTGGATGCGGGAAACGAACTCGTTCACGCGGTAGAAGA
>DCVK01000057.1:0-13784 GCA_002335385.1 Candidatus Aminicenantes bacterium UBA2190 | reverse complement strand
CGTTGACCGTCACCACGTGCACGCCCTTGCCGGTCAGCGCGTTCAGGTAGGCGGGCATCGTGGCCACCAGGGTTTTGCCCTCGCCGGTCTTCATTTCGGCGATCCGTCCCTGGTGCAGGACCATGCCGCCGAGCAGCTGCACGTCGAAATGCCTCATGTTCAGCGTGCGCCGGGCCGCCTCGCGGACCAGGGCGAATGTCTCGGGGAGCAGGTCGTCCAGCGCCTCGCCGCCCTGGGCCCGGGCCTGGTACTCGCCGGTCTTGGCGCGCAACTGCTCGTCGCTCATCTGGCGCAGGGCGGGCTCGAGGGCGTTGATGCGCACGACCAGTGGCGCCAGGCGCTTCAGGTCCCTCTCGTTCTGGGTGCCGAAGATCTTGCGCACGATGAGTTTGAACATGGTGCCGGTATTATACCGGAGCCGTGCCGTTTTATCAACCGCCGGGCGGCACCGGCGTTGACAATCCGCTTCCCCGGGGATACCATTTTTTCATGGCCAATGGGGAAAAGGAATTCAAGCGCTACGTTTTCGCCGTGTCCGACGCCACGGGCAAGACCTGCGAGACGGTGGTCCTGGCGGCGCTGAGCCAGTTCAAGACCACTCAGATCGTGCTGGAGACCTTCTCCAATATCCGCACGCTGCAGCAGGTCCAGGACCTCTTTCGGCGCGCGACCGAGACCAACGGCGTCATCATTTACACCATGGCCTCGCCCGAGCTGCGCCACCGCATCACCGAGCTGGGGCGGCTGAACGGCGTGCCCACTGTGGACATCCTGGGCCCGGTGCTCACCCGCCTCTCCGATCTGCTGGAGATCTCGCCGTTGGCCAAGCCCGGGCTGTTCCAACAGTTGGACCGCGATTATTTCCAGCGCATCGAGGCCGTCGACTTCACCATCAAGCACGATGACGGCCGGCGTCTGGAGACGATCGCCAATGCCGAGATCGTGCTGCTGGGGGTCTCGCGAACCTCCAAGACGCCGGTCAGCATCTATCTTTCCTATCGCGGCTGGAAGGTGGCCAACATACCGATCATTCTTGACGAGGAACCTGCCGCCGAGCTCGACGGCATCGACCCGAAGCGGATCATCGCCCTGACCATCAATCCCCAGCGCCTGGAGGCGATCCGCCGCGAGAGGCAGATCAAGCTGCAGGGAGGGGGCGGTTCGGATTATGCCGACCTGGAGGCGATCCGCCGCGAGGTCCTGTTCGCACTGCGCCTCTACGAGCGCCGGCAGTGGCCCGTTCTGGACGCCACCTACAAGTCCATCGAGGAGACGGCGACCGAGGTCATGCGCCTGATCTATGCCCGTTCAGGGCTGAAGAAGGGGAATATTCCTTATTGACAGGCGGCGGGAATGTCCGCCGCATCGGCCACGCTTCCGCCGGGGCCCTGCATGATCCTGCCGAGGGTCCCGACGCCACCCGCTTTGGCGGCTATTCCTTTTCCGGAGGCAGGGCGGCGTCGAGCAGATCGGCCATGGCGCCGCCGCTTTGCATCTCGCGGGCTTGATTCTCGTTCAACCGCTGCAGTTCGCTGCTGAGGTCTTCCTCGGGTTCCTCCATGGTCAGCGACAGGGTTTTGCGCGTCGGGTCGACGGCCAGGATGCGCACGCGCACCTCGTCGCCGACGGTGAGGATCTCCTTGGGATGCTGGATGCGGCGGCCGGTCCCCAGGCGCGAGACGTGGAGCAGGCCCGTCACCCCGGGCAAGAGCTCGATGAAGGCGCCGAACGGCTTCATGTGCACGACCTTGCCCGCAAGCTCGGAGCCCACGGCCAACTGGTCGCCGGCGGCGGTCCAGGGATCGGCCAGGAGCGCCTTGAGGCTGAGGGATATCTTGCCGGCCTCGGGATCGAGCCGGATCACGGCTACCTGCAGCTGCTGCCCTGGCTGGATGACATCCTTGGCGCTCTGCACCTTCTGGTAGGATATCTCCGAAACGTGGAGCAGCCCCTCGGCGCCGCCGATATCGACGAAGGCGCCGTAATCGTGCACCGAGGTGACCGTTCCCTCGCGCACCTGGTTGAGCTCCAGCTCGCCCCACAGCCGCTGGGCCTTATCGCGCTCCTCGGTCTGCAGCAGCTCCTTGCGGCCGATCACGATGTTGCGGCCGTCCTCCTCGAACTGCGTGATCAGGAAGGAATAAGTCTGCTCCAGGTGCGCCTCCGGCTTCTGGCAATAATTGCGCTCGATCTGGGATATGGGGCAGAAGGCTTTCTGACCCATGACCTGGACGTCGAATCCCCCCTTGTTCACCGCCTTGACCCTGCCTTCGACCGGGATGCGGGCCGCGTACGCCTCGCGCAACATGGCCAGGGAAGGCGAATCCTTCGCCGGGCGCGAGTCGCCGCGGCCGGCCTGGCGCAGGCGCGTCGTGCAGTGAAAGATGCCGTCACGGAAGGAGGTCACCAGGACCTGCAGCGGGTCGCCCGGCTGGACGGTCAGATCGCCCCGGCGCTCGCATTCCTCGCGGTCGATCATGCCCTCGGCGCGAATGCCGAGGTCGAGGAAAATGCTGTCCTTGCCGATGGAGATGACCTTGCCCGTGGCCACTTCGCCCACCTTGACGCGGGCGGCGGGCCGGAATGAAGCGTTCAGCATGTCGGCGAAGCTCTCTTCGCCTTGCGGGGACGGCGCGGTGCTCTGGTTGTCCTTCATGGGTTGTCCTTGTCTGATCTCAGATTTATGGGGATGACCAAGATTCTGCGCCTTATTTTAATCCGACTTGGCCGAAATGTCAAGCGCAGCGGCCCAGCCCTGTTGCGCCGGGATGCAAAAGCGCTCCGCCCTGCAGGCAGCTGCTTCTTCTCCGCTGCACGGTTCTTCTCTTTTCGACCCGCGGCGGACCCGGGCGCGGCTGGCGCCGGGCTGGGGCAGGCACTATTTCCTGGCCGCTCCCGCCTCGTCGGGCGATTTCATCGCCTGCAGGTCTTTTCTCTTTTCAGTGAAATAATCCGGGGTCAGAGGCCTGCCCTTGTGGGTGTGGACCTCCCCGTTCAGGAAAGCGCCCTCGGCGATGGATATCTTCTGGCAGATGATGTTCCCTTCCATGCGGCCGCTGGAGCGGATCTCGATCCTCTCCTGGACCATGATCTTTCCCTGGACCCTGCCGGCCAGGACCATGTTCCCGGCCGACGCCTTTCCCCGCACGGATCCCTTCTCGCCGATGACCAGCAGGCCGCCGACGGCAATGTCGCCGGCCAGTTCGCCATCCAACTCGAGGTCTCCCGGTCCCGAGACGTTGCCGGTGATGCGCGTGGTTGCCAGAAAGGTGGACTTGTTCCCGGGGTCGCTGAAGCTCTCGCTGATTCTTGTGTTCTCCATGCTTGCTCCTGTTGGCATTTTTTCTCTGTTCATTGACGGTTCAGATGATGAATGACCGGCTCTCGGTCATCGTAAAGAACTCTTTGAAAGCGGCGCGGGTCGCGGCGAGGACCTCCGGCTGGCGCGGGTCGTCGGGATGGAAGAACAGCACCTGCAGAACGTCGCGACTCGCCTCGTCCACGCAGGCGCGCAGCGAATCGGCGGAGGGGTTGCCGAAGGCGCCGCGGTCATCGCGCAGGACGATCTTGCCGCAAAGGTCCAGAACATCCTTGCGGATCCCCGGGTAGCGGTCGCCGGCCTCGCCCAGGGTGACGGCCACCGGGCCGTGCACGCGCTCCAGGTCGTAGAGACCGTAACACACCTGGTGGGCGAGCGACAGCAGGTTGGTCAGGTCGACCAGCGGGTGAACGGCGGGAAAGTCGCCGCGATCACGCAGCCGTCGCCAGAGAGCCTCCGAGGACGGGCGATGCTTGGTCGGATCGATGCCGAACGACCTGTACAGGCGGCGGGAGAAGGCGAAACCGGGCGGCAACGCCGGTTGGTGAGAACGGGCGATGGCCTGCAACTGCTCGGCGATGCGCGCGGGCAGGGACGCGCCCGGGATCGGGGAGATATTGCGGTAGACGATGACGCCGGCGCTGAGCTTGCCGGCCAAATGGTTCTGGATCGCTGACAGTTCCGCCATGGCAGTTTGTAAATTCTAGCACAGTGTGGTAAAAAAATCTTCGCAACGGCCCGGGAACGAATGCGCCCGGCGCCAAGGAGTCGTCCATGACGAAATTCCTGCTGTGGCTGATCCTGCTGGTCGTCAGTTGGCCGCTGGCCATTTTGGCTCTGGTGTTCTACCCCATTGTCTGGCTGCTGCTCCTGCCGTTCCGCCTCCTGGGCCTGACCGTCGGCGCGGTCTTCGAGCTGCTGCGGGCGTTGATCCACCTGCCGGCCAGGGTCTTGCGCGGCCCCAACCGCTGACCCGCGTCCCGCCGCCATGATCCCCGGCGCTAAGCCGAGTTGCGCCTGGCTGGCCTGGGCCCTGGCCTCGATGGCGTTCTTCGGAGCGACCAACTTCATCCTCGGTTATGTCGCGGAAAGAAGCAGTGGCGATCCGGCAACGAGCGTCAAGGCGGCCATGGTCCTCTGGCTGGGCTGCGGCCTGCTCGGCATCGCCGGCGTGGCGTATTTCACCTTGACCGGCCGCGGCTTTTCCGGCCTGCCCAGGGAGCGGCCCTTGTTTCTCCCCGTTGCCGCCGGCGTCTCCCTGGCGCTGGGCATGCTGCTGCTCAAGGCCAGCCTGGCGGCCAACCCGCTGGCCAAGGGGCCGATCGTGGCCGTGACCTCGGCTAACTCCCTGGTCGTCGCCCTGCTGGCCTGGGCGATCATCCGCGAGAAGCTGGCGCCGGGGCAATGGGCGGGGATACTGACCGTCGTCGCCGGCATCGTGCTGATCAGCCTGGGCGGCGGCGGTCGCGCCCATCTCGGCGCTGTGGGCCTGGCGCTCGCGGCCATGCTATTGTTCGGTGTCACCAATTTCATGCTGAAGCTGGCCGGGGCGAGGGGAGGCGACTCGCTGACGGTTGCCGTCGTCCTGTGGCTGGCCGTCGGCGCCTGCGGCGTGCTGGCCGTGGCCTGGCGCGGATTGGCCGGTTCGGGATCTCCGGCGTTGGCCAGGCCGGCGCTCACGTGGCTGGCGCTGCTGGCCGGGGCCCTCCTGGCCCTGGGAATGCTGGCCATCAAAAAGGCGGTCACCCTGGGTCCGGCCGGACCGGCCGCGGCCGTTTCCGGCTCGAACGCCATCCTGGTCAGCCTTCTCGACCTCGGGGTGCTGGGCCATTGGCTCCCGCCCCTGAAGCTGGCCGGCATGCTGACGGCGATCGCCGGCATCACCGCTCTGGCCCTGGCGCGACCGTTGAAAAGGATCCATGCCCGGGCAAAGGGAGGATCGTGAGATGAAGATCATTCCGAGCGTGCTGCGAAAAGAGGGCTGGCATCTGAGGGAGGCCGGTTGGCCGATCCAGGTGGGGGTGAAATCGGGCGCCACCCCTTTCGGCCACGGCCATTTGCACAGGACCATGGCCGAGTATTTCCTGCTGCTGCAGGGGAGCCTGCGGCTCAGGGTGGATGACAGGGAAATCGGGATGAAACAGGGGGATCTGGTCGTCATCGAACCTGGCGAGGCGCATGCCGTGATCCATGCCTCACGTGACTCGCTGCTCCTGCTGCTGATGCCGCCGCCGGTTCCTGGCGATAAAGTGGAGTTGGAAGAACCAGAAAGGCAAAAGGCAAAAGTAAAAAGGCACAAGTAAGAGAAAAAGCTCCAAATCTCAAGCACCAAATTCCAAATAAATTCCAAATCCCAAATTCCAATGTCCCAAACGAAAACCCTTTCAGTTTCTTTTTTTTGTTTGGGTCATTGGGTCATTGGAATTTGGTGCTTGTTTGGTGCTTGGTGCTTGTGATTTGGAATTTTAGTCTTCCCTGGTCATCTGCCATGAATGGTCGGCGATTTGTTCGAGCGCAGGCTTTGACTTGTGCCCTGTGAAATTCAGTTCTTGATCTTGAAGAGGGGCTGGCCGACGCGGACCCCCTGCCCTTTTTCTGCCAGGACTGATTCCACCCTCTCGGCGGGGACTACCAGGATGATCGTCGAGCCCATGGCGAAATGGCCCATTTCGGACATCTGCTCGGCCGGGATATCGAGCTCCTGCCAGCGGCCGCCGGGAGGCAGGCCGCCCGGCAGATATTTCATGCCGATGTTGCCGACGAAGGTGGCGCCGACGGCGACCATGTAGAACGGTGCGCCCCGCAGGTCGATGCGGGTCACCATCCTCTCGTTGCGGATATAGAGGCGCTGGACGCGGTTCACTGAAAAATCGTTGACCGGGAAAAGGCGCGTGCCGCCGTGGAAGCAGCCGCCGATGCGGCCTGAAACGGGATAGTGGAAGCGGTGGTAGTCGCCGGGCGACAGGTAGATCGTCGCCATGTGCCATTTTTGCGAGAAATCGATGCTTTCGGCCAGCAGCAGGCTGAGCGGGTAGGTCCAGCCCTTGACCTGCGTGGCCCGGTCCCTGTCCACGAGCTCCAGCTCGCTCAGGCGGCCGTCGGCGGGCGAGAGCAGGCAGCCGGCATCGGGGTTGAGCGGACGCTTATCCGGGTCGATCGGGCGCAGGAAAAATTCGCCGAGCGACCGGTAATCGGCCGCCTCGCCCAGAAAGTCGTCCATGGCGATGCGGTAATGTCCTTGAAATCGCCGGATCATCCACTGGGCCAGCCGGCGCGGCCGGCGCAGATGCATGAGCCGGCCGTAGAGCCGGCTGAACCCCGGCCAGGAGATGCCGGCCAGCAGCAGGCGCACGAAAAACGGCAGTATTCTTTTCATTGGTTCGCCGCGTCAGCAGCTAAGGAATTGTACTATCCGGGGGCTGCACGTGTCAATCGGCGATCCGGTCGTGAACGCGGATGCCTCCCGGGCGACTCCGCCGTTCGCCCTGCCGCGGACAGCGCATTTTTCTTGCCGGGCCGGGAGAATCGTGCTATTCTGCATCTTGAATCCCCCAACCCCCGAATTGACCCGCAGGAAGATCGCCGCATTCTGGCTGCCGCTCTTCTCCACCTGGCTGATGATGGGGATCGAGGGCCCTTTCATCGCGGCCGTCATCGCCCGCCTCGGCGACGCCAAGTTCAACCTCGCCGCGTATGGCGTGGCCTTCTCGTTGGCGATGTTCTTCGAGTCGCCGATCATCATGATGCTCAGCGCCGCCAACGTCCTGGTGAAGGACCGTCGCACCTACCTCCAGCTGCGACGTTTCAACAACCTGCTGAACCTGCTGATCACCCTGGCCATGCTGCTCGTGCTGGCGCCGCCGGTCTTTCACTGGCTGAGCGAGCGCCTCATCGGCATGCCCGCCGAGGTGGCGCGCTTGACCCGCCAGGCCGTGCTCCTGCTCCTGCCCTGGCCGGCGGCCATCGGTTTCCGCCGCTTCTACCAGGGGATACTCATCGGCAACCACCTGCCGCGCCGGGTGGCCTACGGCACGGTGGTGCGTCTGGCCGCCATGGTGGCGACGGCCCTGCTGCTCAGCCTGCTTTCACCGCTGCCCGGGTCCAGCGTGGGCGCGGCCGCCTTGTCGGCCGGCGTGGTCATGGAGGCGCTGGCCAGCCGGCTCATGGCCGGGCCGCTGGTGCGCAGGCTGCTGGCGGTGCCGCAGGGGCCCGGCGTGAAACTGCTGAACAACCGCGAGCTGGCCGCCTTCTACTTTCCCCTGGCCCTGACCTCGCTCCTGGGCCTGGCCGTACATCCCATGATGTCGTTCTTCATGGGCAAGGGGCGGCTGCCCATCGAATCGCTGGCCGTCCTCCCTGTGGTCAACTCCCTGGCCTTCGTCTTCCGCAGCGCCGGCCTCTCGTTCCAGGAAGCGGCCATCGCCCTGCTGAAAAAGGGGGACGAGAGCCGGCGGAGGCTGAAATCGTTCGCCTGGCTGCTGGGGGCGGCGAGCTCGGGATTCCTGGCGCTGATCGCCTTTTCACCGGCCGTCGATCTGTGGTTCCGCGGCGTTTCCGGGTTGTCGCCGGAGCTGGCCCGGCTGGCCGTCGTCCCCACCCGTATTTTCGCCCTCATTCCGGCCCTGGAGGTGCTGCTGGCCTTCCAGCGTGCCAACCTGGTCGTGAGGCAGGATACCCGCCCGATCACGCTGGCCACGGCAATCGAGGTGACGGTCATCGTCCTGGCCCTGCTGCTGGCCGTTTCCGGGACCAATTTGGTCGGCGTGACCGCCGCGGCGCTGGCGGCGATGAGCGGCCGCTTGTGCGCCATCGCCTATCTCCAGACAGCGGTCGGAAAGCCGGGCCGCAGGTCGATTCTCGGCTTCGACGGTTGACAGCCGGTTGCGAAGCGCCGTACCATAGCGGCAGGAAAGGACGTGAGCAAGGAACCCGGAATGGAAGGAAACAAGACCGTTGGCGCCGGTTGGGCCGCCCGATTTCTTCTGGCCATCATCCTGGTGAGCGCATTCGCCATCCGCTACAGGGGGATCTCCTATGGGCTGCCGGCCATCACCCGCCAGGACGAGATCCTCATCATGAACGTCGTGTTCAGAATGGTGCGCGACGGCGATGCCAACCCCCATTTCTTCGTCTATCCCTCCCTGTTCCTGTACATGCAGGCCGGCCTGCTCAAGGCGGAACTGGCCTGCGGCCGCGTCAGCGGCTCCTGCCGCAGCCTGCAGGATGCCGATATGAGTTCGATCTTCCTGGCCGGGAGGTTCCTGACCCTGTTCTTCTCGCTGGCGACGTTGCTGGCGGTCTATTTCATCGGCAAGCTGCTTTTTCACCGCGGCGCCGGTATTGCGGCGGTGCTGATCCTGGCGTTCTGCCCGCTGCACGTGGCCAATTCCGTTTACAACTCGGTGGATTCCCCCATGACGTTCTGGGTGACGCTGGCTTTTCTGCAGGCAGTGCTGATCCATCAGCGCGGGCCGAAGTGGAGATACTATGTCCTTGGCGCCGTGTTCGCCGGTTTCGCGGTCGGCACCAAGTACAATGCCGCCATCATCGTCCTGCCGCTGCTTCTCGCCCACTTCCAGGCCCACTCTTTCTCCTGGCGGGCCGTCGGCCAGCGCAAGCTGTTGACCGCGGCGTTGCTGGCGGCGCTGGCCTTCATCGCCACGACGCCTTACGCCCTGCTGAGCTTCGGGGAATTCACCGCAGGTATCCGCTTCTTCACCGGGCATTACTCCGCGGGGCACCTGGGGGCCACGGCGCCGCTGGTGAGCTATCTGCAGTATGCGCGCCTTCTCGGCCAGGGCTTCGGTCCATGGCTTGTCCTCGCGGCTTTGGGCGCGGCCGTGCACCTGGTCGCCCGTGAGCGCCGCAAGGGCATTCTTCTCGTCGCCTATCCGTTCGCGTTCTTCCTGATGATCGGCATGGTTCGCGCCTATTTCTCGCGCAACCTCCTCTCCCTGACGCCGTTTCTGGCATTGCTGGCGGGATACGGGACCGTGCAGGCCGCCATGTTCCTGCGGCGGACCGTCATGCCTCCTGCGGCGGGCATCCTGAGGGCCCGTGTTCCGCCCGGGAAGCGCCTGGCGTCGGTTGCGGCGCTGCTGGTGGTCGTGTTGTCCGCCGCCTGCCTGTTCCGGCAGGGGCTGCGTTCCTATCGCCATGTTTCCCAGTCCACCCTGCTCGATACGCGGCTGGAAGCCGAGCGCTGGATCGAGGCGAACCTGCCCGGCAAGGCGAGGATCGTCCGCGAAAAATACACGCCGCGGCTGCCGCGCAGGCAGTTCCGGGGCAAGCGCGTGCAGTTTGACCTGCCGCTGATGAAACCAGCCGAGTTGGGCCGCTTCGACTATGTGATCACCAGCAGCCACGTCTATGACCGTTATTTCCGTGATCGGAAGACCTACGGGGAATATGCCGCGTTCTACGAGGACCTTTTCGCCCGCTACGAATGCGTCCGGAAATTCACCCCGGACGGCGTCCGTACCACCGGTCCCACGGTGAGGGTCCTGCGGGTGAAAAAATAGCCGGGACGCGGCGGCTCAACCGGCCGCCAGGAGGTCGTAGAGGACCTTGGCGAACAGCAGCAGCAGGGTGAAGATGAATACCGGCCGGATCACCGCGCCGCCGCGCTGGATGACCAGCTTGGCCCCGAGCAGGTTGCCGGCGATGCCCGCGGCCGCGGCCGGGATGCCGATGGCGAAAATGACCTTGCCGTGGGCGACGAAGGTGACGACGGCGGCGATGTTGGAGGCCAGGTTCACCAACTTGGTGTTGGCGTTGGCCGTCACGAAGTCGTATTTCAGAGCCAGCGTGAAGAAAAGGATGAGGAAGGTGCCGGTGCCGGGACCGAAAAAGCCGTCGTAGAAGCCGATGAGCAGCGCCGCCAGGGCGGCCAGTCCGTATTTCCGCTTCTGCGTCTGGAGATGCGAGCGGTCAGCGCGGCCCAGCGAGCTGTTCGACCAGGTGAAAGCAGCCACCAGCGGCACCAGCACGATCAGCAGCCAGCGCAAAAAATCGGGCCGCAGCAGCAACACGGCGCTGGTCCCCAGGAAGGAGCCGCCCAGGGCGAAAAAAGCGCTGAGCAGCGCCACGCGGACGTCGATCATGCCGTGCTGGTGATAGCGCATGGTGGCGAACAGGGTACCGAAGCTGGAGGAGAACTTGTTGTTGCCCAGGGCATAATGCGGCGGCAGGCCGGCCGCCAGGTAGGCCGGGACGGAGAGCAGGCCGCCGCCGCCGGCGATCGAGTCGACGACCCCGGCCAGGAAGACCGCCGGCAGGACGATCAGGAATGCCTGCAGGGTGAGTTCCATGCGGTTGGCGGTTCAGTTCCCGGCGAACTGGTCGTGCCAGAGATGGAACTGCAGCAGCGCCCACAGCCGGCTCCATCCCGTCCAGGAGATACAGGCCGGCAACAGGCTTCCAAGGAGCAAGAATAGCTTTTTCATTCGTTTTGCATCGGCAGGAAGAAAAAATTGTAGATCAGCCCTCCATGGATGTCAACCGGCGACGAGGTTGAGAAATGCAGCAATTTTCACCATGGAGGATTTTGCGGCCTGAAGCCCATATGGGACCCTGCTGCTGTATTGCGCGGTCCTCCTTGACTTTCACATTGGATGTTCGCACAATATCAGCAAGGAGAATCATGTTTGATCGCTTTCTCAAATCGCATCAAACGCTGAAAGGGGGGGATCATGAAGCGTAAGTTCCGATTTGTAACTGCATGGATCTTGTGGGGCGCGCTGGCCTCGATTGTGCCGCTTTTCGCGCAATCTCAATACTACAAGACGTATTTCTTCAAGCCCGGATCGATCAAACAGATCCTGGTCTATGCTTACGACGCCCAAAACGGGTTCATCATGAACATCTATACCGACCCGTTGGTGGAAGGCAAGGGGATCCTGACTTTTGCCACCCCGACGATGGGGGTCGAAGAGAGGCACCATTCGTATTATTACCTTTCCCAGATTGCGGCCATGATCCGCTCCGGGGCGATTACCGGGGTGGCTTATTCGCCTGAGAAAGAGCTTCTGGAGGTCAATCCGTCGCCATATTTTCATTCTGAGATCATGCCGCCGGAAAAGGCCGGCGGCCATCAGGCCTATCGCATCCGCGGGTTCTATTCCCTGCCCTGGTCGGCAACGAACCAGGCCGCGAAGCCCGAGGTCATGCAGGTTCACAAGGCGGCTGTGATTCCGGTTGCAGGCAACCTGGCGGGTGACTGGAAGGGTTTCCAGAACATGACGTTCACGTTTACCCAGAACGACAGCCAGTTCGCCTGGTTCGTCAAGGCGACGGGCGAAAAGGCCCAGGGCAGCATCAATGGAGACACGCTCCTGGTCGCCTGGACGAACGCGCAGGGCAGCGGCACGGCCAAGGGCAGGATCGCGGCTAAAGACGCCGCCGGGCGCGCCACGCGCATCGAGTGGGACAACGGCGTGGTGTTCAACCGCTGAGTCGCGACAAACCGGAGTCGGCCAGGTCCTTGCCGCCCGCCCATCGCCACCGTCAACGGTGCGGCTTCAGTTGATGCGCTTGATGTCGATCCCGCCGAACAAAAAAGGCGGCCAGAATCCCTTAGGGGCCGCGCTGGTCTCGTAGGTCAGGATCAGGAAAAGATTCACCTTACGCATCCCCTGGCCCGGCCCCCATGAACCGGCATACGTGGGGGTGTCCGGGGGTGACACGGTCATGAGCGTGGTGAATCCTGCCGGCCCGGAGGTTGCGGTCAGCGGCAAGTCCATGCTCCGATGCGCCTCATCCATCCAGGGCCGCCCGCACGTCAGGCGTATGATCGGCGAATCCCCGCTTGCCCACGTGGAGCGCAGTGTGCCTTCGGAGTCGGTTGTCCGCACGGTGATCGCGTAGGTCGCCATCTCCGCGGGCAATTCCAGGTCGATCGTCACCCGGCCGAACGGGTTCGACCGGAGACGCAGGATCCCCTTGGCCTGGTCGGAAAGTTGCGTCGGATACGTACCCAACTGCACATAAATAGCTTCTAGCGCACCCACGTAGTACTTTTTGCCATTGACGTAGTATGCGGGCGGCTCCGACCAGAAGCGGAACGCCAGCCCGGCGCGCCAATCGAGAGCGCCGGCGGATTCCGCCACTGTCGGGGCCCTGACCCTGGCCATGTTTTCGTTAACCCCTTGCATTGCGCCGGCAAAACCGCCCGGGAGCTGGGAGAGAAGCTGCCCCATCGCCGGATTGGCGCTGATCGTCTTCAGTGTCGCCGCCCAGTCGACCGGGGCCGTAAGCTTGTGAATGACCGCCAGCGGCAGGGGTTTCATGGCCGGCTGCGGACCCGGCAGGGGCATGGGTGTGGCTTCCGGAGCCGCCGGCCCGGGAAGCGGCATGGGCGTGGCCTTGACCAATTCTCCCGACATCTGGGTCATGGCCTGGGCCCGCCGCAGTCCGCCGTAGAGCTGCCCCACGCTGGTCACCGGCAGATTCCCGTCCGGGCTGATGCGGATCGTGTACACAGAGCCCTTCTTTGCCGGGAAGGGAACACTGGCCGGGTTGCCCCGTCCCGAGGAGGGGTCTGGTCCGGCCCCATGCACCTCCAGGCGCAATGCCACGGTGGCTCCCCAGGCGGCCATCATCCGGTGCGGGCCGTCCTCCTGGGCGGTGTAGCTGAACGTGAACGGCAGGGCACCGGGATGAAGAGTGAACTCCGCCAGCAAGGGGAAGCCAGCCTGCATGGCCTGATCAACAGGTGACTGAGCCGGCACGGGCGCGATGGAGAGAAACATAACCAGCAGCAAACCGACGAATAAATATTTCATGGTTCCTCCCTTAGGCAAATGAATAAAATGGCAGGCACGGGAATTCATGCCCTGGAAAAATTGACGGGTAAGGCGTTGATTCCTCCGAGCAAACTCCTCCTCCGGCAAACAGAGCGTTCTACTGCATTCATTTTGGCTGCCCCCCCGGAAATGTAGATACATTTTCGACAGAAATGATAAAAAAGTCAAATTTATTTTCTTTGCAGGTCAAACAGCAGAACGGCTTCAGTTTTGCAAGAAAGTGATAAAATGGGAAAAGGCAGAAGAATACGTACCGGAGGGTACAGCGGTTCAGTTCCCGGCGAACTGGTCGTGCCAGAGATGGAACTGCATCAGCGCCCACAGGCGGTGGGCATGGTTCTCGCGGTTCAGCAGGTGTTCCGCGATCATTTTTTGGATGCAGGAATAGGAAAAATAGCCCATGTCGTTGATCTTTTTTTCCGACAGCGTCTCGAGCATCAGGTCCTTGAGTTCGGTCTTGAGCCAGTTTTTGATGGGAATGGAGAACCCTTCCTTCTGGCGGTAGATGATCGCCGGATCCAGTATCCCCTCCATGGCTTTCTTGAAGAACCACTTGCCCGTGCGGCCCCTGACCTTCCAGCCGGGCGGCAGGGAAAAGGCGAACTCGACCAGCTTGTAGTCGAGGAGCGGGGCGCGTGTTTCCAGCGATGCGGCCATGCTCA
>DCVK01000011.1:7723-59777 GCA_002335385.1 Candidatus Aminicenantes bacterium UBA2190 | reverse complement strand
AAACTTTATTAGGACAGTAGTGATCACGAATCACGAATTACGTAGTTCTGGAAGTTTGTTCACGCATCACGCATACGAATTGCTCCTCATTCTTTCGAATCACGAATCACGAATCACGACAGATCGTTCTATGTTGTTGCCTTACGCCGTGTACCCTCGGCCTTGCGCCGAGCCCGTTTGCTCGCGGCCTTCTTCTGTGCTATAACCGGCCCATGCTCCCCGATCTCAAGACCCTGCTCGTGGTGAACCCTCATGCCGGCAAGGGCCGGGGGCGCAAGATCCTCCCCGAGGTCCTCACCCTCCTGCGGCCCCGCCTCCCCGGCCTGGAGGTGCGCGTCTCCGAGTACGCCGGCCACGCCGTCGAGATCGGGCGCGAGGCCGCGGAAAGCGGCTATCAAAGGATCTTGAGCGTGGGCGGCGACGGCACGCCGTTCGAGATCGTCAACGGCCTGTATGCCGGGGGACGGCCGCAACGGCCGGTCGCGCTGGGCATGATACCGGCCGGGACGGGGAACTCCTTCCTGCGTGACTTCTCCATCCTCTCCTGGCGCGACGCCGTGGCTGGCATCCTGGCCGGCCGCCGCCGCCGCGCCGACCTGGTGGAAATCTCCTATGAACGGGACAGCCGGCCGGTCAGGCAATACTACCTGAACATCCTGGGCGTCGGCCTGATCGCCGACATCCTCCAGCTGACCAACGAGAAGCTCAAGGGTTTCGGTGCCCTGGGCTACAGCCTGGCCGTGCTGCTGCGCCTGGCCAGGGGCATGCGCAACCGCCTGCGGCTGGACATCGACGGCGAAACGCTGGAGATCGCCGACAGCGCCCTGGTCGTCTCCAATTCCAAGTTCACCGGCGGCGGCATGAAGATCGCCCCCATGGCCGACACCCAGGATGGCCAGGTCGACCTGGTCATCTTCCAGGAGGTCGACCGTCGCGACATCCTGAGCATTTTCTCCCGTGTCTTCAAGGGCGCCCACGTCGCCCATCCCCGGGTCAATACCCGCCGCGCCGCCGCGCTGACGATCGACGGCGATCCCCGTCAGCTGCTGATGGCCGACGGCGAGCTGCTGGGGCACACGCCGCTGCGCCTGCGCGTCCTGCCCGGCGAGCTGGAGATCCTGGCATGAGCAGGGCCTTCGTCGTCGCCCGCTCCCTGCTGATCTGGGGCGCGGGCTGGGCCTGGTTCTCCATCGGTGGGGTTTGCCTCCTGCTGATCGGGATATTCCGTGCCGGCAGCTTTTTCGAATCCTGGCTGAAGGGGTTATGCCGCTCACTGGTATGGCTCTGCGGCATTCGCGTCACCGTCTCGGGAAAGAAAAATATCACCCCCGGCCGGCAGTATCTCCTGATGCTGAACCATGTCAACATTCTTGACGCCTTCGTCTTCTACTCCAGCTTCCCGGGCTGGGCCCGCGGCATCGAGGAAGAGAGTCACTTCGACTGGCCGGTCTACGGCTGGGTGATCCGGCGCATGGGCCAGGTGCCGGTCAGCCGCAAGAGCGGCATCAAGGCGATGGAATCCCTGCGCCGCGCCGCCGAGCTGATCCGGCAAAAGCGGGATTACTCCTTCATGGTCCTGCCCGAGGGGACGCGCACCCGGGACGGCCGGCTGGGGCCGTTCAAGAAGGGCGGCTTCCGGCTGGCCCTGGAGACCGGGCTGGACATCCTGCCACTGGTGCAGCAGGGCGCTTACGCGGTCAACCGCCGCGGCAGCCTGCTCATCCGGCCCGGCCGAGTCGAGTTCGTCATCGAGAAGCCCATCGCCACGGCGGGGTATGCGCGCGAGAACATCGGCGAGCTGATCGAGAAGGTCCGTGGCGTTTTCCTGAAGTACGTGGAATGAGCAGGACGCGAACCATCGTAACGCGTCACGCAGGCGGGCCTACGAGTTCTGCGAAGCCAGCAATCCCGGGTACTGCTTCTCCAGTTCCGATCTCAGGTAGGCCTCGATCTCGGTGCGCGAGCCGAAGCGCTCCAGGTGGGAGACGATGCGGCGCAGGCGGACGAAGTCGATCTGGGTAAAGACCCTCTTGATCTCGGCGATGGCCAGGGCGTTCATGGAGAAGTTGGTGAACCCCAGGCCCAGGAGCATCAGCGCCGGCAGTCGCTGGCCGGCCATCTCGCCGCAGACGGTCACTTCCTTGCCGGCGCGGGCCACCTCGGAGCGGATCTCCTTCAGGATATGGACGAAGGCCGGGTGGAAGGGGCTGAACAGGTGGGCGACCTCGGTGTTGTTGCGGTCGACGGCCAGCAGGTACTGGATGAGATCGTTGCTGCCCACCGAGAAGAAGTCGACGTCGTCGCCCAGGTGGCGGATCAGGCGCACGGCGGCGGGGATCTCCAGCATGATGCCGACCTTGACGTCCTTTTTGGGGAAGGCGCCGGCGCGCTGCAGCTCCTTCTTGGCCTCGGCCATGATCGCGCGGATGGCGCGCACTTCCTCGATCTCGGTGACCATGGGGAAGAGGATGCGGATGTTGCCGCTGCTGTTGGCGCGCATGATGGCCTTGATCTGGACCCTGAAGGGCTCGCGATCCTTGAGGAACAGCCGCACCGCCATCAGTCCCAGCGACGGGTTGTCCTCGCGCCGGGGGCGGCCGGGGTCCGACTTGTCGCGGCCCAGGTCGTAGGTGCGGATGACCAGCGGGTGCGGGTAGATGTTCTGGGCGATCTTCTTGTAGATGAGATACTGCTCTTCCTCGGAGATGCTCATCTTGGAGTCGAGGTAGAGGAACTCGGTGCGGAAGAGGCCGATGCCCTTGGCACCGTAGGATTGAACGACCTCACTCTCGAAGGGCAGCTCGATGTTGGCGTAGAGGTGGAACTGGTGCCGGTCGCGGGTCAGTTCCGGCAGCCGGCTCAGGACCTTGAGCTGCTCGCGGTACTGGCCGAACTGCTCGATCTTGCGGCCGATCTCCAGGGCGGCGTCGGGGGTGGGCTGGACGATGACCTCGCCGCTCACCGAGTCCAGGGCCACGGTGTCACCGGAGGCGATCAGCGCCGTGGCGTTGCCCGTGTCCAGTATGGCCGGGATGCCCAGGGTGCGGGCCAGGATGGCCGTGTGCGACGTCTCGCCGCCCTTGTTCAGCACCAGCCCCAGCAGTCGCTTGCTGCTCATCAGCGTGGCGGCCTCCGAAGGGCTGATGTCGTCGGCGACCAGGATGAACTGCCCGCCGGGCGCGGCCGGGGCTTCGGCAGCCGCCGGCGACAGCCGGGCGGCGGGGTTCTTGCGCAGGTTGGTGATCAGGCGGTTCAGCACGTCGGAGATGTCGTTGCCCTTGGCCTTGAAGGAGAGGTCGGGAATGGTGCGGAAGAGTTCCTGGTATTTGCGCTCCACCGACTGGATGGCCCATTCAGCCTTGACCAGCTTGCCCGAGATGGCGCCCTTGATCTCGTCAAGCAGGTGGCTGTCGGTGAGCAGCATGTGCTGCGTCTCGATGATGAAGGCGGCGTCCTTGCCCATGATCTTCTGCAGCCCGCGGTGGATCTTTTTCAGCTGGGCGCGGGACTTCTTGACGGCATTCTCCAGGCGCCAGACCTCGCGTTCGACCGCCCTGGGGCCGATGGGCACCGCCGCGACCTCCTCGCGGGTGAAGCTGTGCAGCAGGGCGCGGCCCATGGCAATGCCGGGGGAGACGGCCTTGCCCTTGATGCGGACCATCAGATCTCTTCGTCGAACCTGCGGTCGAACAGGTCGCCGATGGCCTGGATGGCCTCCTGCTCGTCGGCGCCGGCGGCCTGCAGCGTGATCTCGTTGCCCACCGAGGCGGCCAGGGTGAGGATGCCCAGCAGGCTCTTGGCGTTGACCTTGTCTTCGTTGTAGATGAGGTAGATGTCGGCGCTGAACATGTTGGCCAGGTGCGACAGCTTGGCGGCAGCCCTGGCGTGCAGTCCCAGCTTGTTGAATATCTGCTGCTTCTTCTCGATCATTTTTTGTCTCCTAGGTATTCGCTGATGATATTGATGCCGTCCCTGGCCTCCTGCTCGACCTTCTTGACGACCTGGCGGAAGCTGCCGTTGTGCTCCCCGCAGCAGAAGAACTTCAGCAGCCCGGGCAGGTTGATGCCCGAGAGCACCTCGATGCCCGGACCGACGAAGCGCGTGGAGATGTTCGACGGCGAGCCGCCGAACATGTCGGTGAAGATGACGATTTCGCTCCCCTGGTTGCGGGCGATGAACGCCTCCAGCTGCGAGATCATGGTGCTGCCGTCGCCCTGCCAGTCAAAGGCGATGGCCTCGATGTCGAGCTTCTGCTCGAGGATCCTCTCGGCCACCTGCACCAGCTCGCGGCCCAGGTTGCCGTGGGTGATGATGACGCTCTTGATCATGTCGTTTCACCTCCCGGTTCCCGGGACGCCGCCGCCCCCCCCGGCGCGGGGGGGGGCGTGCTGCGCGCCTCCAGGTAGGTCAGGCGGCCGCTTTTCTTGGCCAGGAAGTTGCGCAGCGCCACCTCGATGATGGTCGAAAGGTTGCGTCCCGGCCCCACCGGCAGGTTGATCAGCGGCACCTCGAGGCCGAGGATCTTGAAGCACTGGTTGTCCTCGCCCAGGCGGTCGTATTTCTTCTTGGCATCCCACTTCTCCAGGTTGATCACCAGGTTCAGCTTCTTCTCTTCGAGCACGGCCGAGGCGCCGAAGATGTCGTTGATGTTGAGGATGCCCAGGCCGCGCACTTCCATCAAGTTCTTGATGACCTCGTTGGCGCGCCCGACCAGGTCGTCGTTGGAATCGAGGTAGAACTCGGCCACATCGTCGGCGATCAACTGGTAGCCCTTGTTGACCAGCTCCAGGGCCGTCTCGCTCTTGCCGATGCCCGAAGCGCCGGTGATCAGCACGCCCTGGCCCATGACGTCCATCAGCACCCCGTTCAGCTTGATCTTTTTCGAGAAATACTGGTACAGGTAGGCGCTGAGCCGCGAGATCAGCGGCGCCGTATGCAGCTCGGAGACCAGGATGGGCGTGGCGTAGCGGGCGGCCATGGCGATCCAGTCGGCGGCCGGCTCGATGTTCTCGGCCACGATGACCCCGGGCAGCTTGAGGGCAAAGTAGTTCTTCAGGCAGCGGGTTTTCTCGTCTTCCTTGAGGTTGCTCAGGTAGCCGGCCTCGGTCTTGCCGAAGACCTGGATGCGCCCGTCCTGAATGTGCTTGAGGTAGCCGGTCAGGCCCAGGCCGGGCCGCTGCGGCCGCGGATGCTTCACCAGGTTGGGCAGCCACTTTTCGTTGAAGACGCGCGTGATCTTCAGCTGGTTGAGCTCGCGCACGCGGCTGAGCTGGATCCCCTTGACATCCTTGGCCATTGGCGGCTCCCGGCGCTACAGGTTGGGCTCGATCAGCGAGACGCCGCCCTGGGGGTTGCGGAACACCGCGGCCAGGCGGTTCGTCTCCGAGTTGATGAACATGTAGCCGTTCTCCCGGCTTTCGGAGAGGAAGAAGACGGCCTCCTCGACGGTGATCGGCTTGCGCGAGTAGTTGTCCGAGATGAGGATGGTATCGGTCCGCGGCGCCGCCGCGACCTCGCGGCGCCGGTTTCGCTGGCCGGACACCAGTCCCACCGTGGCCATGGAAATGCCCTTGGCCCCAGCGCGCTTCTTCGCCTCCTTGATCTTTTCCTTGCTGCGCTTGGCCTGGCCCCTCAGGGTGTTCAGCGCGCCGCGCAGCGCCTGTTTCAGTATCTTGTCGCGCCCCTCGGCGTGGAACGAGTCCAGGCGCGTCTTCAGCGAGATCTCGACCTTGAATGAGAGTTTTTCTTCGTTGACGATCACCTCGGCGTCGATGATCTCGCCGGCGATCTTCTCGATGTCGGCCAGGTGCTTCTCGGCGAAAGCCTTCAGGGCGCCCGGCATCTTGACATTCTTGTGCACGAAGTTAATGCTCATTTTGGACTCCTTTGATTTTATTTTCTTTCTTCCTGACGAACGAGCTGGGGATCTTCATCTCCTCGCGGTAGTTGCGCACGGTGCGCCGGGCGATGCGGATGCCCAGCGCAGCCAGCCGGGCGGCGACCTCGTCGTCGGCCAGCGGCTTCTCCGCCGGCTCGGCCGCGATCAGTTCGCGGATCTTGTCCTTGATGGTGCCCACGGCGTGGGAGAAGCCGAAGTCGCCCTTCAGGCCGTAGCTGAAGAAAACCTTCAGCGGGATGACGCCCTTCTCCCAGGTCATGAACTTGTTGCTCACGGCGCGCGAGATGGTCGACTCGTTGAGGCCGATCTCGCGGGCCACGTCCTTCATGGTCAGGGGCTTCTTCCACTTGTCGCCGAAGTCGAGGAAATCCTTCTGGGCCTTGACCAGGTACTCGGCGATGCGCAGGATGGTCTTCTTGCGCAGCTCGATGCTCTCGATGAAGAACTGGGCGTCGCGCCAGCGGTTCTTGAGGTAGGAGACGGTAGGCTTGTCGGCGGCCTTCTCCAGCATCTCATGGTAATACCTGGACAGGGTCAGGCGCGGCAGCCCCTCCTCGAGGTAGACGACGCGGTACTCGCCGTTCTCCTTGAACAGCATCAGGTCGACCTCGGCGTACTCGACCTCCTCGCGGTCGAAGGTTTCGGCCGGATGCGGGGTCAGCCGCTTCAGCCGGGCGGCCAGGCGCAGTACTTCCTCGGTGGCGACGTTCAGGCGCTTGGCGATGAGCTCGTAATTGGAACGCGACAGGTCCTCGAGGTGGTCCTGGATCAAGCGGCGCAGCGTCTCGTCCTCCGCGCCGTCGCCGACCTGGGCCAGCAGGCACTCGGTCAGCGACTTGCTGGCGCAGCCGGGAGGGTCGAAGAGGGTGATCAGGCGGCGCACGCGCTCGATCTCCGCCGGCGTCGTCCCGATCAGCGAGGCGATGGACTCGATCTCGATCTTCAGGTAGCCGTCGTGGTCCAGGTTATAGATGATCTGGCGGGCGATCTCGCTCTCCTCGTCGCTGTCGAAGCTGGCCCCGGCCTGCTCCAGCAGGTGGTCGGCCAGGCTGACGTTGGAGGGAGTGAGGATCTCCAGGGCGCGGTTCTTGTCGATGCTGTTGGGGTCTTTCCTGAAGAAGCCCTGGTCCTCGTAGGGGGTCATGAAGGAGGCGTCGGCACGCTCGATGCGCTTCTGGAAGTCGTTGGCCACTTCCTCCTCGCGAACCGGCTTTTCCACCGTTTCGATCTCCAGCATGGGGTTGGATTCCACCTCGTTCTGCAGCGTCGAGGCCAGCTCCAGATGGTTGTCGCTCAGCAGCTGGATGAAGTAGTGCATCACCGGCGTGATGGTCAGCTGCTGCGTGCCCTTGAGCTGCATCTTGATGGTCATGTTCTAGTTCCACCTGAATTCCCTGCCGAGGTAGTCGCGCTGGACACGTTCATCGGCGATCAGCTCCTCCGACCGGCCCTCGAAGATGACCTGGCCGGAGTGAATGATATAGGAACGGTCGGTGATTTTCAAGATTTCGCGGACGTTGTGGTCGGTGATGATGATGCCCATGTCCCGGCTGCGGAAGGACTGGATCAGTCCCTGCAGCTCGTTGATCTGGATGGGGTCGATGCCGGCGAAGGGCTCGTCCAGCAGGAGGAAATCGGGAGTCCGCACCAGCGAGCGGGCGATCTCCAGCCGCCGCCGCTCGCCGCCGGACAGCATGTAGGCCTTGCGCGAGCGGATCCCCCCCAGGCCCAGCTCGGCAAGGATGCGCGGGATGTCGCCGGCGTCCCCGTTGCCGTGCATCTGGGCGATGGCGCGCACGTTGTCCTCGACGCTCAATCCGCGGAACACCGATGGCTCCTGGGGCAGGAAGCGGATGCCCAGGCGCGAGCGGCGGTAGACCGGGACGCGGGTGATGTCGCGGCCGTTGAGCTGGATGGTCCCCTCGTCGGGGCGGTGGATGCCCAGGATCATCAGGAAGGTGGTGGTCTTGCCGGCGCCGTTGGGCCCGAGCAGGCCGACGATCTCGCCGGCGCCGACCTTCAGGCTCACGTCGTCGACCACCGCCCGCTTGCGGAAAGTCTTGCGGATATGGCTCACTTCCAGTTGCTTCATGGCTTTTTTATGGCTGAAATTCCCAATTGGATTGTATCACCCCGGGGGCGGAGTGTCAAAAAGTTGAAAGATCTCCGTGACGCGTAACGCGGAAAGAAAAAGACGAAGAAAACGGAGAAAGGCAATGTAGCAAACGTACGAAACAGCTAAGTCGGAATAAATTGAGAATTGGATTGAGTTTGGAATGGGGCACTTGATTTTATTTCGCTTTTTTCTTACTCGTCACGCGTCACGCGTTACGCGTCACGAATAGATTGTGGGCTTACTTCTCGGGCTTGGTGCCGATGATCAGCTTCTTGACTCCGCCGCGCTTGGCCAGGTCCATGATGCGCACCACCAGGCCGTGGGCCACTTCCTGGTCGGCCTTGAGCACCAGGGAGCCGTCCTTCATGCCGGGGAGGACCTTGCGGATCTCCGCTTCGAGATCCTCCAGCTCCAGGGGCCGGCGGTTGAGGAACAGCCCGCCGCTGCGGTCGACGCTGAGCACGACCTCCTGGGGTTCGGCGACGGAGGCGGTCCTGGCCGTTGGCAGCTCGAGCTGGATGCCCGGCTGCTCCAGGAAGGTGGAAGTGATCATGAAGAAGAGCAGCAGCATGAAGATGACATCGATCAGCGAGGTGATGTTGATGGCCGCCTGGCGCCGCGGCCGGGCCTGCAGGCGCATGTCATCCCTCCGCGCCGGGCTGCAGGGCGGAGAGCTTGTTCAGCAGCCGGTTGGAATACTTCTCCACCTCCAGCACCAGCGACTCGGCCTTGTCCGCGTAGTAGTTGTAGGCCACCAGCGTCGGGATGGCGATGAACAGTCCGACGATGGTGGTGATCAGCGCCTCGGAGATGCCTCCCGCCAGCGCCGCCGCCTGGCCGACGCCCATGACCGAAATGATCTTGAACACCTTCAGCAGGCCGAGCACCGTGCCCAGCAGCCCCAGCAGGGGGGCGATGCCGGCGATGGTCTCCAGGACGCCCAGCCCCCGCTCCAGGCGGTGGACCTCCTGGCGCCCCTGGTCGAGAAGCGACTCCTTGAGTTCCTCCCTGTCCAGGTGGCGGTTCTCCAGGGCCAGGCGGACGATGCCGGCGAAGGGGCCGCGGTGCTTCTCGCAGATGGCGACGGCCAGCGCGAAGTCGTTCGCTCCCTTGACGTTCTCCAGCACGCCGACCACCTCCGGGACGATGATCTTGCGCCGGCGCAGCGCGATCGCCTTCTCGATCACGACGGCCAGGGCGGCGATCGAGCACAGGAACAGGGGGATCATGATGATGCCGCCCTTGGCCAGCAGGTCCAAAATATTTTTCATGTGGCTCCTCTTTTAGCGCTTGACGAAATAGGAGAACCTGGCGGTCACTTCCAGGAAAGGCTTGGGGAAATCGGCCGGCAGGGCGGGGAAGGGGGCCGAGATGGCGATGGCGGAGCGGCTGGTCTCCATCAGCGTGCGGTGGCCGCGGTAGCCCAGCAGCTCCAGGTCGGCCAGGCGGCCGTTGGGGTAGATCTTGAAGCGCAGCATGGTGTCGCCGTCGATCATCCCCAGCATGGTATAGGCCAGGGGCGGGAAGATGTTGCGCCCGATGCGCTGCTTCAGGGCCAGCATGTAGGGGGCGAAATCCCAGTCGTAGGTGTTGAACGACAGGCCGCCCTCCTCGGCGGCGCGCCCTTCCAGCTGCTGGTGAGGCACGCCCGGCAGGTCAAGCCGGAACGGCTGGCGCGGAGCGGCGGCCGGTTTTTCTTCGGGGGGCACGGCGCGGTCGGCGTTCGTTTCCGCTTCAGGGGCCGGGCTGTCGCTCCGGCGCTGGTCGCCGGCTTGTGCTTCCGGCCGGGCCGGCTCGGGCCGTGCCGGCTGCTGCGGACCCGGGGGGGAGGGGAGCAGGTCGTGGGAAGCCAGGTCGCCGCGGGAGAACGGCTCGCCCGTCTCGGGCAGCAGCGGCGCCGGTTCTTGGTTGCGGGCCATGGCGTTCTTGTCGGAGAGGAAATCGGCCCTTTGCGGGGTCCTCGTCGTGCGGGCGTCGTCGGGGGTGGCGATCACTTCGCGGGGCAGGTCGGGCGGCTGCAGGTCGAAGACCAGCGGCGGGGCCTGGGACGGGGCCGCAGGCATCGCGGGGACCAGTGTCGCCAGGTCGAGTCGCACCGCCGAGTCCCAGAGGGCGAGAAACAGGAGGTGCAGCAGGACGGAGAGCAGGATGATCCGCCGCCGAACCTTGCTTTCCCGGTCGCGGTCTTCTCCTTTGCTCACGTCTTTCGTTTGCATACGCTTACACATGGAAATTTCCCACTTCTTGCATAATCTAGCACATTAGACGGCAGGATGTCGACCAGAGTTTCACCGACTTCGTGACGAGTGACGCGCTCGAAGGTCCCCGCATGGGGATAACGCGTGACGAGTGGCCGCACAGGGACGATCTTTCGTGACGTGAAACGGGGAGCCAATCGGCGAAAACCAAGAAATACCTTGATGTTCAGCCGTCCCAGGAGGAATTCGGGAAAGAGCCCCGCATGTCCCCCGTCTGGTCTTGCTCGTTATGACAGCCCGATTAAAGCTGTTCCCTGTCAAGCGTTATGCCTCGTGAGTCTTGATGGATCGCCCGGGACGCATGCCGTCCGCCGTCTGCACAACACCGCCGGCCGGGATCCCCGGCCTGCGCTCCCGGCAAGATTTGGATATCCGCGCCATTTATATTATAATACGACATTGAAAAGACCTCCAGAGGTGCGATGCCCATGAAACGACAAATCGGATATGTGCCGGTCCTGTGTGTCCTGCTTCTGTCGCTGGCCGGCTGCAAGTATCTCAAGAACCCCGAATACGAGCTCGCGGTCTCGGTCGAGGCGGGTGTGGCCGGCACCCCGGCCAGCGGCGTATATGTCTTCCGCGACCTGGAAGAGGTCGTCTACAAGTATACGCCGGAGAATTCCCGGCACACGGTCGAGGTCCTGATCGACGACGGCGCCGCCATTGCCGAGTCCAGCGTCACCATCTATCACAACACGGTCCTGGTCGCCCGCCTGTTCGATCCCCGCGGGCCCTGGGACATCTCTGCCATTGACGCCAGCGACACCACCAGCGAGTTCACGGTCATGCTGTACGGCCCCGACCGCCTCGCCGGCACCTTCAGCGACGACCGCGGCCATGCCGGCACCTGGCTGGCGGGCAGCGGTTCCATCGCCCTCCTTTACGGCGACCTGGCGGGGCACAAGTACGTCGGCACCCTCCCCGGCATGAAAGGCGACTGGACCTGGGACAACGGCACGAGCCAGGGGACCTGGAGCGCCCGCCGGCGAGACGCCGACGCCATCCGCTGGAAGTAGAGAGAGCAAAGGAAGCGATATTTCGGAACGCGCAGCGCCTGGCAGCCCAGGGAAGGATTGGAATTTCAGCACCGGACTCCGGTTTCCCAATAAGTTCCCATTTGCAGATTCCAATCCCCTGGGCGGGGACTTTTCACCGGGATGAGGATCGTGATGCGTGAACGGGCTTCCAGGACTCGGTGATGAGACAGAAGAAGCGGCTTACCGTGCCGTGAATCGCTGTTGTTTCTCAGCCGCTCCCGCATCCCTCAGCAAGAGGTGCCAGCTCTTCTCGTCGGGGACGTTGGTGCCCGGTGTCAATTTGGAAGCGGGTGCCTGGATCCTGGAAAATCTTTCCGCGTCACGATGGCGGGTTTTTTTCGGGAGAGCCTTGACAAGTCACATTAGAATATTATAATATCCTAATATTCATGAAAATCGAGATCCAGGGAGTTGCACCATGAACCAGGACGAACTGAAGGAACTCCAGGCCGACAAGGTCGTCGACGCCCGCGGCATGGCCTGCCCGGGCCCGCTGCTGGAAGCCAAGAAAGCGGTCACCGCCGTCTCCGTCGGCTCCGTCATGGAGGTGCTCTCGTCGGACGAGGGGACCAACAACGACATCCCCATGTGGGCGAAAAAGATGCAGTACGAGTTCCTGGGCGTAGTCGAGGACGCCGGTTTCTGGCGCCTCTTCGTCAGGAAATCAAAGTAGGGGCGGGGTCATCCCGCCTTGCCGCCGCGGGAAATTTCCCCGTCCTGCCGCAACGGACACCCCATGCCCGACCTGTCCGAGTCCAAGAAGCGCTGCGCCCGGGTGGCGGCCATGCTCAAGAGCCTGGCCCACCCGCAGCGCCTCTTCATACTCTGCCGCCTGGCCAGGGGTGAGGCCACCGTCAGCCTGCTGCGCGCTGCCTGCGGCGCCTCGCAATCGCTCATCTCGCAGCACCTGACGCGCATGCGCCGCGAGGGTCTCGTGCAGGCGCGGCGCCAGGGCAACTTCGTCCACTACCGCATCGCCGATCCGAGATTGTCCGCCCTGATCCTGCACATGGAGAAGACATTCAATGAGTGAATTCAACCCCCGCATCCTGGTGTTTTCCACCGACAACGTCTCCGACCCGGGCATCGACCTCGCCGGCCGCAACAAGATGCACTACCCGGCCAAGGTGTTCGTAATCACCCTGCCCTGCTCCAGCGCCATCAAGCCGCGCTGGATCACCCACGCCCTAAGGAGCGGCTTCGACGGCGTCTTCATCGCCGCCGACGGTAGCGACTGCTCCTATGTTCCCGACTGCACCAAGCGCACCGCCGCCGTCGTCGGCAGCGCCCAGGCGCAGCTGAAGGAGAAGGCCCTGGAGCCGGCGCGCGTCAGGATGGCCGCCGTATGCTCGGTGTGCGCCGAGTCGTTCCAGAAGCACATGCTCTCTTTCAGCGCAGCGCTGCGCAAGCTGGGTCGGGCGGACGGCCGCAAGGTCCAGGGGGGCGGACATGGACTATGACGTCATGGTGGTCGGCGCCGGCATCGCCGGCATGGAGTCCGCGGTCAGCCTGGGCGACATGGGTTACCAGGTGCTGCTGGTGGAAAAGGAACCGAGCATCGGCGGCAAGATGATCCTGCTCAGCAAGGTGTTCCCGACGCTGGACTGCGCCAGCTGCATCTCCACCCCCAGGATGGCGCAGGCGGCCAGCCACGCCAACATCGACCTGCGCGTCTTCAGCGAAGTGCGGGAGATCCGCGCGGACGGCAGCGGCGGCTTCCGCGCCAGGGTCGCGCAGAAGCCGGCCTTCGTCGACTTCGCCAAGTGCACCGGCTGCCAGGACTGCGAAAAGGCCTGCACCGTGACCGTCCCCGACGAGTACAACGAGGGGCTGGTGTCGCGGCGCGTGGCCCACATCGCCTTTCCCCAGGCCGTGCCCAAGAAGGCCGTCCTGGACCGCGCCGGCACGTCCCCCTGCACCTTCGCCTGCCCGGCGGGCATCAAGGCCAACGGCTACATCTCGCTGATCCGCCAGGGCGAATTCGCCAAGGCCTTCCAGCTGGTGCTGGAGGACGCGCCGCTGGTCGGCACCCTGGGCCGGGCCTGCTACGCCTTCTGCCAGCGGGAATGCACGCGCGAGGAGATTGGCGATGCCCCGCACATCCGCCACCTGAAGCGCTTTGTCGCCGACTGGTACTATGCCCGCCATGCCGAGCCCGAGTACGGCCCCACCGAGAAGAAGCAGGACAAGAAGGTGGCCGTGGTCGGCTCCGGGCCGGCCGGGCTGAGTGCCGCTTTCTTCCTCGCGCGGGAGGGCTACCCGGTCACGATCTTCGAGGCCGACGCCGAGGCGGGCGGCATGCTGCGCTCCAGCCTTCCCGACTACCGTCTGCCCAAGGACGTGGTCGACCGCGACATCCGCAACGTCACCGCCCTGGGCGTGGAGATCCGCACGTCCGCCCCGGTCGAGTCGTTGTCAAGGCTTCGCCAGGAGGGGTATGATGCCGTGCTGGTGGCCATCGGCACGCCGAAGCCCAGGAAGCTGATGGTGCCGGGCGAGGAGCTGCCCGGCGTGCTCAGCGGCATCGAGTTCCTGGCCGAGGTCCTCTGCGGCCAGAAGCTCGACCTGCGCGGCAAGCGGGTCGTGGTCGTCGGCGGCGGCAACGTGGCCGTGGACGCCGCGCGCACGGCGTTGCGCCTGGGTGCGGCCAAGGTAGTCCTGCAGTACCGGCGCTCGCGCGCCGAGATGCCGGCCTCTCACGAAGAGGTCGCCGCAGCCGAAGCCGAGGGCGTCGAGCTGTCCTTTCTCAGCAATCCCGTCGCCTTCGCTGGCGAAAACGGGAGGCTGCGTCGCGTGCGCAGTATGCGCATGAAGCCGGTGGCGGCCGACAGCGACGGCCGGCGCCGCACCATTCCCATTCCCGGCTCGGAGTTCGCTGCCGACTTCGACCTGGCCGTCGTCGCCGTGGGCCTGAGCGCCGAGGCGGCCGCCCTGAGGCGAGAGATGCGCCTGAATCGCGACGGCACGATCTGGGCCGATGCGCGCACGCTGCAGACCGAGGCGCCCTGGTTGTTCGCCGCCGGCGATGCCGTGACCGGGCCGGCCATGATCGTCCAGGCCATCGGCCTGGGCAAGCAGGCGTCCTTTTTCATGGACCGCTGGCTGCGCGGCGAATCCCTGGAGGGAGGCGAATTCGCCCCCAGGCTGCCGGTAGCCGACAAGCAGGAAGTGCTCGCCCGCCAGGCTGAGTATCCGGGGCGCAGCGTGGAGAAAAGCGAGCGCCATCCGCGTGAGCGGGTCAAGGACTTCGCCGAGGTGGACCTGCCGTTCACCGCGGCCGAGGCGCTGGCCTCGGCCGCCAACTGCCTCAACTGCGGCATCTGCAGCGAGTGCCAGGAGTGCAGGAAGGCCTGCCCGGCCGACGCCATCGACTTTGACCAGCGCGAAAAAGTGAACGAGTACAATGTCGGCGCCGTGGTCGTGGCCACCGGCTTCCGCCTGTTCCCGGCCGAGCTGATGGAGAACTTCGGCTTCGGCCGCTTCGCCAACGTCATCAGCGCCATGCAGATGGACCGCCTGGTGGCCCCGACCCGCCCCTTCAACTACGTGCTGCGCCCCGGCGACGGCAAGACCCCGGCCAACATCGCCTATGTCTTATGCACCGGCTCGCGCGACCGCACCGTGAACAACCCCATCTGCTCGCGCGTCTGCTGCATGTACTCGCTCAAGCAGGCCCAGCTGCTGCTGGGGGCGCTGCCGGTGGCCGACGTCACCATCTACAACATCGACATCCGCGCCTTCGGCAAGGGCTACGACGAGTTCTACGAGCAGACCCGGGCCATGGGCGTGCGCTTCGTCAAGGGCAAGATCGCCCGGATCAGTGAGAAGGATGGCGGCAACCTGCTGGTGCGCTACGAGGATATCGACGACAACGGCACGGTGCGCGAGGCCGAGCATGACCTGGTTGTCCTCTCGGTGGGCATCGTGGCCCACGACGAGTGCCGGCGGCTGTTCGCCGACGGCTCGCTGACCGTCGACGAGAACCTCTTCGTCGCCCAGCCCGGCAGGCAGGTCGACCCGGCGCGCACTTCCATCCCCGGCGTGTTCAGCGCCGGCACGGCCACCGGACCGCTGGACATCCCCGATGCCATCCTGCATGCCGGCGCGGCAGCGGCCCAGACCGCGGCCTACCTCGAAAAAATGAAAAGGAAGCCATGATGGAAGAGAAAAAGAGAAAGATCGGCGTTTATATCTGCCACTGCGGCGGCAACATCTCCGATCACGTCGACGTCGAGGCGGTGCGCGAGCAGGTGGAGGAGCAGTACGGCGTCACCGTGGCCCGGACCTCGATGTTCACCTGCTCCGACGCCTCGCAGAACGAGATGATGAAGGACATCCAGGAGCAGGGGCTCGACGGCATGGTCGTGGCCTCCTGCTCGCCAAAGCTGCACCTGACGACCTTCCGCAACATGTCGACGCGGGCGGGGCTCAACCCCTTCCAGTACGTGCAGGTCAACATCCGCGAGCAGTGCTCCTGGGCCCACGCCGACGACCATGAGGGCGCCACCTGCAAGGCGGCCAACCTGGTGGGCGCCGGCATCGAGAAGGTCATGCGCCAGGAGGCGCTGCAGCCGATCCGCGTCACCTCGGTCAAGCGCGTGCTGGTCATCGGCGCCGGCATTGCCGGACTGCGCGCGGCGCTGGAGCTGGCCGACCTGGGGGTCGAGGTTTTCCTGATCGAAAAGGAGCCCGCCGTCGGCGGCATGGTCGGCCGGCTGGGGGAGATGTTCCCGGCCGACAAGAACGGCGTGGAATTGATCGCCATGCTCCTGGCCGAGGTTAAAAAACGTCCCAACATCACCCTGTTCCTGAACGCCGAGCTGGCCGAAAAGAGCGGACATATCGGCGAGTTCGAGCTGACGATCCGGATCCGGAATGCCGCCGCCGCTGATCGCACCGAGGAAGCCGTGCGCATCCAGGTGGGGGCGATCCTGGTCGCCAGCGGCTTCGCCGAGTACGAGCCCAAGCCCGGCGAATACGGATTCGGCCAGCCGGGGGTGGTCACCTTATCCGAATTCGAGCGCCTGCTGCAGGAGGGAGGGGAGAAGCTGCTCCACGACGGCAGCGAAGTAAAAAAGATCGCCTTCGTCTACTGCGTGGGCAGCCGCCAGGGCCAGGAAACGGAGAACGCCAACCGCTGGTGCTCGCGCTATTGCTGCAGCGCCGCCGCCCACCTGGCCGTGCAGGCGAAGAAAAAATTCCCCGGGGCGCAATGCTATCATTTTTACCGCGACATGCGCACCTATGGCAAGTTCGAGTCGCTCTACGAGGAGGCGGGAAAGTCGGGGTCGCTCTTCCTGCGCTTCGATGCGGAACACCCGCCGCGGGTCGAGAAGAACGGTGGCTCCTGGCTGGTGACGGTGCAGGACCTGCTGACCGGCGGCGACGAGGTTGCCGTCCCAGCCGACCTGGTGGTGCTGGTCACCGGCATGACCGCCCGCGCCAACGACGAGCTGACCTGCGTGCTCAAACTGCCCCTGGGCGCCGAGCGCTTCTACAACGAGATCCACCCCAAGCTGCGGCCGGTGGAGACGGTCATCGACGGCGTCTACATCGCCGGCTCCTGCCAGGGACCGAAGAACGCCGGCGAGAGCGTCGTCTCCTCGCTGGCGGCGGTGGCCAAGGCGGCGGCGCTGCTGATCAAGGGCTATGTCGACCTGCAGCCCTTCGTGGCCTACGTCAAGGCGGATCTCTGCGCCTGGTGCGGCCAGTGCGCGGCCGCCTGCCCCTATTCGGCCATCGAAAAAGTCACGTATGGCGACAAGGAGGTGGCGCAGGTGGTCGACGTCCTGTGCAAGGGCTGCGGCGCCTGCCTGCCGGTCTGCCCGCTCGACGCCACCCAGCTGAAGGGCTATACCGACGAGCAGATCGAGGCCATGATCGACGTCCTGGCCCGGGAGGCCGCCCATGAAGGATGACGGCCGTGAACGGTTCCCGGAGAGCGTCGCCATCAGCGGCCGCAAGCGCGAGACCGCCCGCCAGGAGTTCGCCGTCCGCGCCCGGGTCCTCGACCTGCTGCGCGAGAAGGGGCCGTTGACCGTGCCCGAGGTCGCCCAGGCCCTGGGCATCCCGGCGGCGGACGCCCACTGGTGGCTGATGGGCTTCGTGCGCTACAACCAGGTCAAGGCGTCGGAAAAGGCCGACGACGAAGGCTATTACCGCTATGCCATCAACGAGGCGAAGTGACCATGGAACACGTCAACGAGAACGTCCTGGCCGAGATCAAGAGGCTCGGCGCCTTCGACCTGGAGGCCTGCTACAGCTGCGGCACCTGCTCGGCCGTCTGCCCGCTCTCCAAGGACGCCGCGTCCTTCCCGCGGCGCATGATCCGCTATGCCCTGCTGGGGCTGGAGAAGCGCATCCTGGCCGCCCCCGAGCCCTGGCTGTGCTACTATTGCGGCGAGTGCAGCGACACCTGCCCGCGCCAGGCCGAGCCCGCCGCCCTGATGATGGCCCTGCGCCGCTTCGCCACCCGCAGGTACGCCCTGGGCCGCGCGGCTGACGCCGTCTATTCGTCGCTGGCGTCGGTCTTCACCTGGCTCATCCTCAGCTCCGTGGCGCTGGTCCTGGTCCTGCTGGCGGTCAACCCGGGGATGAACCGCCGCGAGTTCGACTTCCAGTCGTTCATGCCCCTGGATTTGATCCATTGGGCCGGGATCGTGCTGGTGGCGTTCATCGCCGGAATCGCCGCCATCCAGGTATGGATCCTCTACCGCAACCTGCGCGGCGGACTCGCGGTGCGAAAAGACCGGGACGTCGGGACCGGAGCGGTCCCTCCAGCCGGCGCTGCCGCTTTGCAGACGGGGCAGGCCCGTGTCTCGGCCTGGAAGGCCTTGAGCGAGTCGCTGGTGCAGAAGCGCTTCGGCGAGTGCGCCGACGGCCTGCCGCGGCGCCTGGCGCACCTGGCCGTCTCCTGGGGCTTCATGGGCATGTTCCTGGCCACGATCATCATCGGCGCCGTCGACTTCAACTGGCTGCCCTGGCCGCGCTGGGTGTCGCTGGTCGTCGGCTCCCTGTCCGGCCTCGCCTGCTCGCTCGGCCTGGGGTATTACATCTACCTGCGCCTGGCGAAAAAGACCGCGGTGGGCAGGTATTCCCACCCCAGCGACTGGGCCTTCCTGCTGCTGCTGGCGCTCTCGGTGCTGAGCGGCTTCGTCATCGTCGGCTTCCGCTTCCTCGGCCTGCCCATGGCGGCCTACGCCACGGCTGTTTTCCACCTGGTCGTGGTCTTCGACCTGCTGGTCACCTTTCCCTTCAGCAAGTTCGCCCACGTCATCTACCGGCCAGTAGCGCTATGGCTGGCCGGCATGAAATGAAAGTACGGACGCAGGCCGTACTGGTGGCCGGCCGGCTCCATGAGCGGCCGTCCCCCCTGGGGATTCGCCGGTCTGAAATAGTCAAATTGAAAATCGAGGAGGAAATAAAATGAGCGACGCACAACCCGTCGAGAAAGCCAGCATCGTCGTCATGAGCGGCGACATGGACAAGGTCATGGGCGCCTTCATCATCGCCACCGGCGCCGCCGCCTTCGACATGCAGGTCTCGATGTTCTTCACCTTCTGGGGGCTGAAGGCCATCCAGAGGGGCAACCTGACCGGCAAGGGCTTCATGGGCCGGATGCTCGGCCTGATGAACCGCGGCGGCATCGACCGCCTCGGCCCCTCCAAGCTCAACTTCGGCGGCATGGGGCGCTGGATGTTCAAGAAGATGATGAAGCAGCACCGGGTCACCACCCTGCCGCAGCTGCTGCAGCAGGCGCAGGAGCTCGGCGTGAAGCTCACTGCCTGCGAGATGAGCATGAACGTCATGGAAATCAAGAAGGAAGACCTGATCGACGGCGTGCGGATCGGCGGCGTCGCCTCGTTCATCGCCGACGCCTCGGAGAGCAAGTTCTCGCTGTTCATCTAGGGGAATCAGTGGCAGTGATGGTGTTCGTGTCGGCAAATGCAATTCAGCGAGATTTCACCTGTGGCGGTTGCTGCCGCTGACACTTGGTATTTTTCGGTTACGCAGCAGTTCGGCCACGAGCACTTGATTCCGTTTTGGAATCCGCTAGCCGATCTTCCTGGCCTGGACCAACAGGGTCAGGCCGCCCGCGGCTTCCTTGGTAAGCGGCGCGTCCAGTCGCTGCAGGGCCCAAAGGCACAGGTAGCCCAGCAGGCGCACGGGCGCCAGCCACCCGGGCAGGTCATCCAGCATCCAGGAAACGCGGACCAGGGCCAGGGCGAACGGCGAGCTGAGGATATAACGCGTCTTTTCTATCGTGAACCCGGCCCGGGCCAGCTTGGCCCCGATCATCTTCGCGTCGTAAAAAGTGTTCACCGCGTAGCGCCGCCGGTGGCGCGCCCTCTCTGCGGCTGAAATTCCGGGGTTGGACAGGCTGTCGGCGGAGAAAACGAGGCGTCCGCCCGGTTTGAGGACGCGGGATATGTTCTGCAGCACCTTTTCGTCGCGCTGGAAGTGCTCCACCACGCACAGGCTCATCACTTTGTCGAATACCCGTCCCGGCAAGTTCATCTCTTCCGCGTCCATCATGACGAATTCGCTCCGTTCACCGCTGTAATACCTCTGGGCGAAAGGCAGCCAGCGCGGGTGGATGTCGACGCCCAGCACCCCGGCCCCGGCGCCGGCCACGAGCGAGTCGTAGTAGCCGTCGCCGCAGCCGACGTCGAGGACGGCTTCGCCGGGACGGGCATCGAGCCAGCGCAGGATGGTCGAGCATTCCTGCCGGCGCCGGAAGTTAAAGCGGCTGAGGGCCCTGAACAGGAATTCAGCGCAAAAGCGGTTTTTGGGCTGGATAGGCACTCCTCTACTCTAGCCCGGTGCGGTAAAAAATGCAACGGCGCCCGATTTGACATTTTTGCCTGTCAGGATATATAGTTTTCCCTGGATAAGAATGATAATGCGAATGCGCGAAAGAGATGCCAAGCCCTGGGGCCGGGGTTCAAGGCCCGGCCGGGCGCACGTTGCAGCCGCGGCAATGAGGTGAGATGAAAAAGATAAAGATCGCCATCGCGGGACTGGGAAACTGCGCCTGCGCCCTGCTCCAGGGCATCGCCTATTACGGCGGGAAAAAGCAGGGCGACGCCATCGGCCTGATGCATTGGCGACTGGGCGGCTATACCCCGGGCGACATCCGGGTGGTCGCCGCCTTCGACATCGACCGCCGCAAGGTCGGCCGCGATGTCAGCGCGGCCATCTTCGCCAAACCCAACTGCACCCAGGTATTCTGCCGCCGCGTTCCCAGGACGGGCGTCAAGGTCCGGATGGGCCGCATCCTGGACGGCGTGGCGCCGCACATGAAAAACTACGACCCCGACTGCTCCTTCCTGCCCGCCGCCGCCCAGCAGGCCGACGCCCGGACGGTGGTCAAGGTCCTGAAGGACAGCGGCGCCGAGGTTCTGCTGAACTACCTGCCCGTGGGCTCGGAAAAGGCGGTCAAGTTTTACGCCCAGTGCGCCCTGGACGCGCGGGTCGCCTTCATCAACATGATGCCGGTATTCATCGCCAGCTCCCCCGAGTGGGCGGCGAAGTTCGCCGAGCGCGGGCTGCCCGTCATCGGCGACGACATCAAGTCCCAGCTGGGCGCCACCATCGTCCACCGTGTGCTGTCCCGGCTGTTCACCGACCGCGGCATCAAGATCGACCGCACCTACCAGCTCAATACCGGAGGCAACACCGACTTCCTGAACATGCTCGACCAGACCCGGCTGCGCGACAAGCGCATCTCCAAGACCAGCGCCGTCAAGTCGATCTTGGGCCAGCCGCTGGAGAGCCGCAACATCCACATCGGCCCCAGCGACTACATACCCTGGCTGCAGGACAATAAGCTGTGTTTCCTGCGCATTGAGGGCCGGGGCTTCGGCGACGTGCCCCTGCACGTCGAGCTGCGGCTGTCGGTCGAGGACTCGCCCAACTCGGCCGGGGTCGGCATCGACGCCATCCGCTGCGTCAAGCTGGCGCTCGACCGCGGCGAGTCGGGGGTCCTGCACGGTCCCTCGGCCTACTTCATGAAGCATCCGCCGCGGCAGTTTCCCGACGACCGGGCCCGGGAGATGGTGGAGAAATTCATCAGCGGAGCCGGCCGGGAGTGATCCTTGCGCTGCCTGATCATCGCCGCCGGCCGGGGCAGCCGCCTGTCCCATCGCTTCCCGCTCAAGCCGCTGGCGCCTCTGGCCGGCACGCCGCTCATCGAACGGATCATGGTCCTGGCCGCCGGCCAGGGTATCCATGAATTCGTGATCGTCGGCGGCTACGGCCACCGGGAACTCGAGCGCTTCGTCCGGGATGCCGCCGCCCGCCTGCGCGTCGTCGCCACCATCGTCGAGAACGCGGAGTGGCGACGGGAGAACGGCCACTCGGTTCTGGCGGCCCGGGAATCCCTGGCGGAGGATTTCGTCCTGCTCATGGCCGACCACCTGTTCGACGGCGCGCTACTGGGCGTCGCGCTGCGGGCCGCGCTCGACCCCGGCCAGGCGGCGCTGGTGGTCGACTTCCGCGTCGCGGGCCATCCTCACGCGGATCTTGACGACGTGACCAAGGTGCGCGTCCGCAACGGACGCATTGTCGACATCGGCAAGCGCCTGGCCTCCTACAACGCCTTCGATACGGGGATCTTCCGCTGCACGCCGGGACTGTTCGCCGCCCTGGAGGAGAGCCTGCGCGGCGGGGACGGCTCCCTCTCGGGCGGCATGCGCGTCCTGGCCCAACGCGGCGACGCCCTGGCGCTGGACGGGGGCGGCCGTTTCTGGATCGACGTCGACGACGAGCGCGCCTTCGCCCTGGCCGAAGATCTTCTCGCCGGCGGCCGGCATCCCTGACCATGCCCATGGAAAGACCGGGGGGCAACGGCAATGGCAACGACTCCCGGCCGTTGAGGAAAATTCCGCGCATCGCCCTCGTGCTCGCCGGTCTCGCCCTCCTCGTCTATTTGCTGATCGCCACCGGCATCGGCACCATCATGTCCCAGTTGTCCCGCTTCGGCTGGTGGTTCTTGGCCATTTGCGCTCTGGAGGCGTCATGGCTTTTCTTCCAGGCGCTGGCCTGGCGGATCATGCAGCGCGAGCAATTCCGGGGCGTGCCGCTGCTCTACCTGTTCAACGTCAAAGTCATCAGCGACGCGCTGAACACCCTGCTGCCCTCGGCCAACCTGGGCGGGGAGGCGGCGCGGCTGTACTTCACCGGCGGCATCCTGACCAGGAAAGAAGGGCTGGCCGGGATCATGGTCGACAAGACCTTCGAGTACGGCGCCGGCATCCCCTTCATGATCCTGGGGTTCCTCGTCGCCTGGGCGGGCGGCTACTTCCCCACACCCCTGATCCTGCCCGCCGTGCTGTGCCTGCTCATCTCGCTGGCGGGCGTCCTGGGCTTCACCGGTCTGCAGCTGAAGGGGATGCATCCGTTCCTGGCCGCCATCGGCCGGTTCCTGCCGCCGCTGCGGCGGCTGATCGAGGAAAAGGAGCGGCAGATCCGCGGCCTGGGCGTGCACCTGGTGCGCCTGTACCGCGTTCCGCGCTCGCGGACCCTGGCGGCCTGGGGTTTCCATTTCCTGGCCCGCCTGACCGGGGTGCTGGAGACGATCCTGATCATGCAGGTACTGGGCCACCCGGTCGGCTTCAGCCGCGCCCTCTTCATCACGGCCATGGTCGCCGGCATCAACACCGTCTTTTTCCTCATGCCGGGCCAGTGGGGGGTGGCGGAAGGATCGCACCTTTTCATCCTGAGCTGCATGGGCTATACGCCGGTGGTCGGCCTCAGCATGGGGATCATCAAGCGCGTGCGCAAGCTGGCCTTTGCCGCCCTCGGCATGCTGATCTACCTGCGTTACCGCAACGCCCGCGCCGGCGGCAGGAGGGAACGCCATGGTTGACCAGGCGGTCATCCTGGCGGATTCGGCACCGCCGGCGGGAGACAGCGAGGCCGGAGCTCCCGACCGCGTCCTGCTCGGGCTCGGCCTCCTGGAGCGGATGATCCTGACCCTGGCCGCCGGCGGCATCACGCGCATCGTGGTGCTGAGCGCGGAGGGCGGAGAACACCTGGACGGCCTGGCGCCGGGCTGGCAGCGATCCGGGGCCGACGTGAGGCTGGCCGGCGCCGCCCAGGCGGAGCTGCCGCTGGCGGACGCCCCGTTCCTGCTCCTGGACGGCATGTTCGTGCTCGGCGCCGGACTGGCGCCATACCTGCGGCAGCGCGAGGTCGAGAGCGATCGTCGCCTGGTCGGCGATGACGAAGGGAGCTGGCGATCCGGCTTCAGCGGCCTGGCCCTATGCCGGGCGGACTCGTTCCCGCGGCTGCTGGCCGGTCGCTCCGGAGGTTCACGCCGGGAGAGCGCCGTGGACCTTCTGGCGGCGGCGCCATCCTTGCCGGTAACCGGCCACGGCTGGGTCAAGGTGGATTCGCGCGACAGCGCGAGGCGGGCGCGGCGACTGCTGCGCCTCTCCCTGGGCAAGCCCAGTGACGGTTTTTTTTCGCGCCATTTGAATCGCCGCTTCTCCTGGCCGATCAGCCGCCTGCTCATCCGCCTGGGGGCGAGGCCGAACCTGGTCACGCTGGCCAACCTGGCGCTTGGGCTCCTCAGCGGCTGGCTGATCGGCCGCGGCGGCTACGGCAGCACTCTGGCTGCCGGATTGCTGTTCCAGTTCGTGTCGATCGTCGACGGCTGCGACGGCGAGATCGCCCGCCTGACCTTTCGTTTTTCCGCTCTGGGCGCCCGCCTGGACAACCTGAGCGACACGGTCGTCCTGATCCTGTTCTTCCTGAACCTGCCCGTCGGCCTGGTTGCGGCGACCGGCGATACGGCCTGGCTCGTGCGCGGAGGAGCGGCGCTGCTGCTGGTGGCGGTTTTCTACCTGCTGCTGCTGGCGCGCATCCGCTGGAGCGGGCATCGCGGCAATATCGCCGAGATCGCCCACAAGGTGCAGAACAAGGGGAAGAGCGGCGAGGCGCTGAACTGGCTGGAGCGCCTGGGAACGCGCCTCGGTTTCATTTTCCGCAAGGAGTTCATCTCCCTCTACGCCTTGGCCTGGTGCCTCTGCGGCCGCGCCGAAGGCGTCCTCTGGACCATCATCGGCCTCGTGCCGCTGGGCATCGTCTACCAGCTCGATGCGCTCCGCAAGCTGAGAAGAGCACGGGCGTCGGGGGTTGACGTCAGGTAAGCAAGAGACCGGGCCGCCGGGACCGCTGTTCCCTTTTGCGGCGTAAATCTTTTTTCCGGCGACTTTGCAGATGAAATTCTTACACATTTTTGCTATCCTTTGCCCTGCATGGAGAGAAATGCCTTGAAGCGTGACCTGCGGCGCATGCTGGACCACCTCCTGGGGCAGGCCCCGGTCCTGCGCCTCGGCGCCGGCGACAAGCTGGTCATTTTTTCCGACCTGCACATGGGCAACGGCGGCAGGAAGGACGATTTCGTGCCCAATGCCGAGCTGTTCCTGGCCGTCCTGCGCCGCCACTATCTGCAGCAGGGGTTCATCCTGGCCCTCAACGGCGACATCGAGGACCTGGCCGGATTTTCGCTGGCCAGCATCGCCACGCGCTGGCTCGAGGTGTACGCGGCCTGGCAGGAGTTCGCGGAACGCGGCGCCCTGTGCAAGCTGGTGGGCAACCACGACCTGGCCTTGCTGTATCGCCCCCCCGCTGACCTGCCTTTCCCGGTCACGGAAACGCTGCTCGTGGAGATCGGCGGCAAGCGGCTATGGCTCTTCCATGGCCACCAGGTCTATCGGCTGAACCGGGCATTTCAGGCCATGGGGTCGTTCATCCTGCGCAAACTGCTTCTGCCCCTGGGCATCGGCAACTTTACGACGGCGCGCAGCCCCAGCCGCCGCTTCCACGTGGAAAAGCGGGCCTATCTCTATGCGCGGGAACGCGGGATGCTGGCGGTCATCGGTCATACCCACCGGCCGCTGTTCGAGTCGCTATCGCGCCTCGACACGGTGAAGATCGAGATCGAGAATCTCTGCCGCTCCTACCCGGCGGCGGAGGAGGGGGAGCGGCGGGAGCTCAGGGAGCGGATGGAGCGCCTGAAAAGGGAATTCATCGAGCAGCAGCGGCGCGACCACCCGTCGCAGCGCGGCGAGAATCTCTACCACGAGGGGCCGCTGCTGCCCTGCCTGTTCAACTCGGGCAGCGGCATCGGCCGCCACGGCATCACCGCCATCGAGATCGCCGCCGGGCGCATCGCCCTGGTCATCTGGTTCGACCGCCGCCGCTCCGAGCAGTACGCCGAGAGCGCGGGGTACGAGCCGCAGCGTCTGGGCGACAGCGATTATTACCGGGTGGTGCTCAAGGAAGAGGATATTGATTATGTCTTTGCCAGGATCGAGCTGTTGAGATAGCGATGGCATGAAGAGATGTTCGAGGTTCGAAGTTCGATGTTCGATGTTGAAGAAAAAAAATAACCCGCAAGGGACTCGAACGGATGCCTAGCTCCTCAAGAATGCTCGCCTTTTTTTAACTTCGAACAGGCAAAGATCGCTGAATTCCCAGTTCTTAAAACTTCGAACCTCGAACGTCGAACATCGAACTAAGGTGCAAGGCTCAGGCTTTTTTGTTATCCTATCGCCATGGCAATAGCGAGAACGAAATCCCTCTCTTCGGGGCTGCTGCGCAAGCTGGACCGCCTCTATGAACAGGCGCCGGTTCTGAAACTGGGCGCCGGCGACAAGCTGGCCGTCTTCTCCGACCTGCACCTGGGCAACGGCGGCAGGAACGACGATTTCGCCAGGAACGCCCGGCTGTATGTAGACGCCCTGGAGAAGTACTACGCGCCGCAGGGCTTCATCCTGGCGCTCAACGGCGATATCGAGGAGTTGGCGCGCTTCCGGCTGGTGAGCATTGTCAGGCACTGGGGCGAAGTGTACCGGCTTTGGCGGGTGTTCGCCGATCGCGGCGCCCTGTTCAAGCTGGCGGGAAACCACGATCTGGCCCTGCTGTTCCGCCGCCCCGCCGACCTGCCCTTTCCGGTAGGCGAGGCGCTGCGCGTGGAGATCGGCGCGAAGCGGCTCTGGCTCTTCCACGGCCACCAGACCTCCCGCCTCAATTGGGCGTTCCAGACCCTGGGCACGGTATTGCTGCGCTGGCTGCTCCACCCCCTGGGCATCGGCAATTACACGGTGGCCCACAGCAGCCGCCGGCGCTTCAACGTGGAGCGGCGCGCCTACCTGCATGCCCGGGCGCGAAGGATGGCGGCCTGCATCGGCCATACCCACCGGCCGCTGTTCGAGTCGCTGCCGCGCCTTGACTCGGTGAAGATGGAGATCGAGAACCTCATCCGCCGCTACCCCGGGGCCGCGCCGCAGGAAAAGGCCGGGCTGGAGGGGAAGCTGGCCGTTCTCGGCGCGGAGCACGCCGAGCTGCAGCGCAACGAGCCGCGCCCGCGCGGGGAAAGCCTTTACCATGACGGGCCGCTGCTGCCCTGTTTGTTCAACTCGGGATGCGGCATCGGCCGCCACGGCGTCACCGCCCTGGAGTTCGACAGCCGCCGCGCCCGCCTGGTCTACTGGTTCGACCGCCGGCGCTCGCGGAAGTACCTCGAGGCCGATGGCTACGCGCCGCAGCAACTGGGAAGCGGCGACCATTACCGCGTCGTCCTGAAGGAAGAGGATCTCGATTACATATTCACAAGGATCCAATTGCTGGGCTGAGGTACTGTCGCATTATCGTGATTCGTGATTCGTGGTCGAAAAAACGATCGCTGCAAGGTGCAGGGTGAATGGTGGAAGATAAGGTATTAGTCGGACTAAAATTCCAAATCCCAAGCACCAAATTCCAAATAAATTCCAAATTCCAATTACCCAATGACCCAAACTGAGAAAATGCCATTGCAAGGAGCTTTTGTTTTGGAAATTGGAATTTGGAATTTGGATATTGTTTGTTTTTTGGAATTTGGGATTTGGAATTTTAGTCTTCGTATTGCCTTTTCATGACCGTCATCCGTAAACCGTCTACCGTAAACCGATTGCTTCCATTTCTTTCTGACACTGTCACTCAATCTTGTTGAAATCCTGTTGTGCCTCGCGTATAATGAACAGCGAAAGGGGCGGCAATGGGCGCTTCCGCGGAGGTGAGCGATGAGATGGTCCATCGACCGGTTTTTCAACCCTTTTGTGCGCTGGCTCGAGAGGTTCCTGGCCGTCGCCGTGCTGGCCAGCGTGATCGTGGCCGCCGTGAATGGCGGCATCCATCTGGCCGGCCTCGACTGGACGGCCAACGAGACCTTCTACGAGCTGATCTACCGCATGCTGCTGCTGGTGATCGGTCTGGAGCTGGTGCGCATGCTGATCACCCACAGCCTGGCCGCGGTCCTGGAATTGCTGGCCTTCGTCATCGCCCGCAAGATGCTCAAGCCCGACCTGACCTCGGTGGACATCATTCTCAGCGTTCTCGCCTTCGTGGCGCTGCTGGCCGGCCGCAAGTACCTGATGAGCCGCTCGTGCTACCTGCCGCGCGAGCTGGAGAACGACATCGGCGCGCTGCCCGACGGCATCGAGGATGCCGACGGCTCCGGAAAAGCGGCGCGTTGACTTCACAGGAGGGACCATGCGGGTCTTTTATTCGGTATTGCTCGTGCTGTTCGCCGCCGTCGTCCTGCTGTTCGCGCTGCAGAACCTGCAGACGATCACCGTCTCGCTGTTCAGCTACAGCGTGACGCTGCCCATCGCCCTGGTGGTGATCGGCGTCTATTTCCTGGGCATGATCAGCGGCGGGGCGCTGCTGGCCTTCCTGCGCGGCACGCTGCGCCGCGCCAAGAAGACGAAGACCGAGTGAGAACGGCCCGGGAATGCCGGGGCTGCGGTTTCCCTTGGCATCAGCGGACGGAGGGCCGGATCGGGCGCCGGCGACGATAGCGGTGCATAACCGAGGGAGAACGTCATGCTGCTGAAACATTTTTTCCTGCCCAAGATCGCCCATAGCTCGTGGCTGCTGGCCGGTGATGGCACCTGCGCCGTCATCGACCCGCAGCGCGACGTCGACATCTATATCCGCGAGGCGCGCGCCCTGGGCGTGGCCATCACCCATGTGCTCGAGACGCACCTGCACGCCGATTTCATCTCCGGCCACCTGGAGCTGGCCCGGCGCAGCGGCGCCGTCATCGTCGCCCCGCGCTCGGCCGGCTGCTCGTTCCCGCACCGGGCCGTGGCCGAGGGCGACGAGATCGAGCTCGAGCACATGCGCCTGCGCGTCCTGGAGACCCCGGGCCACACGCCCGAGCATGTCAGCTATGTCGTGCGCGATACCACGCGCGGCGCGCAGCCGGTCGGCGTGTTTTGCGGCGATACCCTGTTTGTCGGCGACGTCGGTCGGCCCGACCTGTTCCCGGGCCGGGCCGCCGAGCTGGCGGAAAAGCTGTTCCACAGCCTGCATGGCAAGCTGCTCAAGCTTCCCGGCCACTGCGAAGTCTACCCGGCGCACGGCGCCGGCTCGCTCTGCGGCCGGGCCATGGGCGCCAAGTGGTGGTCGACCATCGGCTTCGAGCGCGCCGCCAATGCGGCGCTGCGGATCGGGGACCCGTTGGAATTCATCCGCTCGCTCACGACCGACATGCCGCCGGCCCCCGACCATTTCGGCCGCTGCAGCGAGATCAACCGCAGCGGGCCGGCGCTGCTTTCCGATCTGCCGGTGCTGGAGGAAATTCCGCCCCGGCGCTTCGCCGCGCTGCGCGACAAGCCGGGGCACGCCGTACTCGACGTGCGCTCCTATGCCGCCTTTTCCGGCATGCATATTCCCGGTGCCTGGCACATCGACCTCAACGGCAATTTCCCCACCTTCGCCGGCTGGGTGCTGCCCGGGGATCAGGACATCCTGGTGGTGGCCGACCGCCCCGAGGATGCGCTGACGGCCGTCGCCTGGGCGCAGCGCGTCGGCTGCGACCGCCTGGTCGCCAGCCTGGACGGCGGCATGGCCGCCTGGACCCCGGCGGGATTGCGCACGACGGCGCTGCCCCTGGTATCGGCCCAGGAGCTGTACGAGAGGCTGCAGGCCTCCCCTGACATCGCCCTGGTCGATGCCCGCACTCCTCAGGAATTCGCCGCCGGCCACATCGAAGGCGCGCGCAATATCCCGGCCCCCGACCTGCGCCGCCGCTGGCGCGAGCTCGAACCCGGCCGGCCCACCTATGTGATCTGCAGCTCGGGCAACCGCTCCAGCCTGGCGGCCAGCATCCTGGCCCAGCACGGGTTCACGACGCTGTTCAATGTCGCCGGCGGCATGACCGGCTACAGCGCCGCGAGGCATAGCCGCCGCTGCCGCTCTTGTCACTCCCCCACGGCCCGCAGTTCGGCCCGGGCGAACCGCTCGTCGAGGGTTGGCGGGAATAGCCGAAACAGGAGGCCGGAAAAATGAACTGGTTGAGCGAAGTCCGCTGGTCGCCGTATGTGGTGGGAGCCGCCATCGGCGTGCTGAGTTGGTTCACCCTGCTGGTGTCGCGCCAGCCGCTCGGCTGCTCCACCTCCTTCGCCCGCACGGCCGGAATGATCGAGCGGCTCTTCCGCGGCCGCAAGGTGGACGAGAAACCGTATTACCGCGAAGTGCGCCCCGAAGTCGACTGGCAGTGGCTGCTCGTCATTGGCATGGTCATCGGCGCCTTTCTGGCGGCCCGGTTGTCGGGAGACCTGGCCGCAGTCTGGGTGCCGGCGCGCTGGGCCGCCGCCTTCGGCACCGCTCCGCTGCCGCGGCTGCTGGCGGCGCTGGCCGGCGGCATCCTGCTCGGCTTCGGCTCGCGCTGGGCCGACGGCTGCACCAGCGGCCACGGCATCAGCGGTACCATGCAGCTGGCCGTTTCCAGCTGGATCTCGGCCTGCTGTTTCTTCAGCGGCGGCATCCTGGCGGCCTGGTTCCTGTACCGGGTCGTTGCCTGAGGCGGATCCATGACGGCAAAATCGCGGCAGCGGCTTCAGGGACTCCTGTTCGGCGTGGCCTTCGGCTTCCTGCTGCAGAAGGGCGGCGTCACCCGCTTCGACGTGATCGTCGGCCAGCTGCTGCTCGAGGACTTCACCGTGGTCAAGATCATGCTGACGGCGGTGGCCGTCGGCACGGTCGGCATCCACTGGCTGAAGCACCGGGGCTGGACGTCATTCAGCCCCAAGCGCGGCTCCTGGGGACGCAACGCCATCGGGGGCATGCTCTTCGGCGTGGGCTTCGCCCTGCTGGGCTACTGCCCGGGGACGATCGCCGGCGCCATCGGCAGCGGCTGGCTCGACGCCCTGGCCGGCGGCTTGCCCGGCATCCTGCTCGGCTCCGCCCTGCTGGCCGCCGCCTATCCCTGGCTGCAGGCTCGCGTTTTTTCCCGCGGCGACTTCGGCGACCTGACCCTGCCGCGGCTGTTCAAGACGAACGACTGGCTGGTTATCGCGCCGCTGCTGGCGATCATCGCCCTGCTGTTCTTTCTGCTGGAGCGCGCCGGTCTGTGAGAACGGCCGCGCCCGGTTGACAAGGCAATGCCCGCTGCCCATAATGGACCCACGGAGGGATTCGCCCCGGTCACGGGCCGGATCGCGGAACCATGAGTCCTGAGATGATCGCCGTTTTGCTGATCCTGCTGGCCGCCGCCATCCTGTTCGTCCTGGAAAGGATCCCCGCCGAGCTGACGGCCATGATCGTTCTGGCGGCGCTGGTCGCCAGCAACATCCTCACCGTGGAGGAGGGGCTGTCGGGCTTCGGCAACCAGGCCACCGTCACCGTCGGCGCCATGTTCGTCCTCAGCGCCGCCCTCAAGCGCACCGGGGCCGTCGCCGCCATCGGCACCATCGCTTCGCGGTTTTTCCGCTTCAACTTCTGGATCGGCCTGCTCTGCGCCATGCTGTTGGTGGCGGTCCTTTCGGCCTTCATCAACAACACGCCGGTGGTGGCCATCTTCATACCCATCATGCTGCGCGTCGGCCTCGCCAGTGGTCACAGCCCGTCCAGGCTGCTGATGCCGATCTCGTTCGCTTCCATCTTCGGCGGCGCCTGCACGCTGATCGGGACTTCCACCAACATCCTGGTCAGCTCCATCGCCGTGCAGCGCGGCCTGGCGCCGCTGGGCATGTTCGAGTTCGCCTCCCTGGGGCTGGTCTTTTTCGCCGCCGGCACCGTGTACATGATGGCCTTCGGCGTGCGGGCGATCCCGGACCGCGCCTGCTGCGGCGGACTGGTGGAAAAGTACCGCATGAACCACTATCTCACCGATGTCGAGCTGCTGCCGGGGTCGCCCTCGCTGGGTGTGAAGCTGCCCAAGTCGCTGATCGTGTCCAAGCTGGAGATCGACGTTCTCGACGTCGTCCGCGACGGGAAGCGCCTGCTGCGGCCGCTGGCCGAGATCGTCCTTGAGGCGGGAGACGTCCTGCGTGTGCGCTGCGACATCGAACAGATCCGCAAGCTGCAGGAGAGCAACGGCATCCGCCTGAAGGCGCGGCCCGAGCTGGCCGACGACGACTTCGCCGCCGAGCAGCTGCTGCTGGTGGAGGCCATCGTCGCCCCCGGCTCCAGCCTGGTCGGCCGCAGCATCCGCTCGGCCCGCTTCCGCAACCGCTTCCAGGCCAACGCCCTGGCCGTCCGCCACCGCGGCCAGCTGTACAACCTGGGCTTCCGTGAGATGCCCCTGGATGCCGGCGACGCCGTGCTGGTCGAGGTTCGCCAGGAGAACTACGAGGCGCTGAAGAACGACGATGCCTTCGTCATCGTCTCCGACATCATTCAGGAGAACATCGTCACCCCGCGGCGTCTGACGGTCTTCGCCGTCGTCGCCGTCGTGGTTGCCGTCGCGGCACTGGGCATCCTGCCGGTCGCGGTCGCGGCGATCAGCGGCTGCCTGCTGCTGGTCCTGCTGCGCCTGATCCGCGTCGAGGAGGCGCTGCAGGCGGTCGATTGGCGCATCCTGCTGCTGCTGGCCGGCATGATCCCGCTGGGAGTGGCGATGGATAGGACGGGAGCGGCGGCGCTGCTGGCGCACGGCCTGGTCGGCCTGCTGCGCGGCTTCGGCCCCGTTGCCGTCGTCGCCGCCCTCTTCCTGCTGACTTCGCTATTGACCAATGTCATGTCCAACAACGCCACGGCCGTCCTGCTGACGCCGCTGGCCATCGGCGCCGCCCTGGACCTCGGCCTCGATGCCCGGCCCTTCATCATGGCCGTGGCCTTTGCCGCCTCGGCCAGTTTCATGACCCCCATCGGCTACCAGACCAACGCCATGATCTACGGCGTCGGCCAGTACCGCTTCGCCGATTTCATCCGGGTGGGCACGCCGCTGAGTCTCCTCTTCTGGATTCTGGCCGCGATCTTCATCCCCGTGTTCTATCCCTTTTAGGAGCGACCATGGAAACCATTAAGAATATCATCGGCCAGATCGCCGAGGTCTTCAACTCCCCGCTGTTCCGCATCGACACCTTCCACTTCACCCTCTGGACCTTCCTCTACCTGACGGTGCTGGTTTTTTTCCTGTTCTGGGCGACGTCGCGGCTGAACCGCTACATCGTCTACCGCCTCATGGACCACAGCCGGGTGGCGCTGGGCGTGCGCATCGCCGTGGGCTCGATCATCCGCTACCTCGTGGTCGTGGTCGGCCTGGTGGTCATCTTCCAGACCACGGGCATCAACCTGAGCAGCATCACCATCATCTTCGGCGCCCTGGGCGTGGGCATCGGCTTCGGCCTGCAGAACATCACCAACAACTTCGTCAGCGGCCTGATCATCCTCATGGAGCGGCCGATCAAGGTGGGCGACCGCATCGAGGTGGCGGGAGTGGCCGGCGACGTGATCAACATATCCATGCGCGCCACCACCATCGTCACCAACGACAACATCTCGATCATCGTGCCCAACTCGGAGTTCATCTCCAAGACGGTCATCAACTGGAGCCACACCAACCGCCAGGTGCGCTTCAATTTCCCGGTCCACGTGGCCTACAAGGAGGATCCCGAGCACATCCGCCGCCTGCTGGTCGACCTGGCCATGCAGCACCCGGGCGTGCTCCGCAACCCGCCCCCGGACGTGCTCTTCGTCGCCCACGGCTCCAGCGCCCTGGAGTTCAACCTGCGGGTATGGACCGAGGAATTCGTCGACCGCCCCGGCGTTCTCAAGAGCCAGCTTTACTACCGCATCTTCGCCGCCTTCCGCGAGGCGGGCATCGAGATCCCCTTCCCGCAGCACGACGTCCACATCAAGAGCCGGCCGGCGGAAAAGCCGTAGCCGGGGAGCGAACGGGCCGATGACGAAAAGAAAGAAGTGGGGCCTGGCGGCCGGCGGCCTGGCCGTCCTGGCGCTGGCCGCTCTCTACCTCTCCCTGCCCCGGCTGGTCGGCAACGCTCTCCTTTCCCAGGCCCGGCAGATCGGCTTGCGGGACCCGCGGCTGCGCGTGGTGCGGGCCGGCTGGAGGCAGTTGACGCTAGCCGGCATTACGGCAGGGGATGCCGCCTCGCCGGCGCTGCGCATTGAGCGCGTCGCCGTGACCTACTCACTGCCCGCGCTCCTGCGCCGGGAGATCGGGTCCATCCGCCTGTCCAACCTGGAGATACGCATCGAGAGCCGCGGCCAGGGGTTCCGTTTCCCCGGCTGGGACGGCATGCCGGACGCGACGGGAGCGGGCGCCATCCCCCGGATCGGGCGGCTCGACCTGGAAGGCGGCGTCCTGAAGCTCATCCTGGCGGACCGGGAACTGGACATCCCCTTCTCGGCGCGCCTGGACGCCGCCGGGCCGCGATATTCCCTGCAGGCCTCCATTCATCCACTCGGGGAGACGGCCGGCCTGCGGGGAACCCTCGACAGGGAATTCACATCCGGCACGATCGCCTTCACTTTTCCCGGCATTGACCTCGCTTCATTGATCCGGCAGAGCGGCTACGGCGCCACGTTGTCGGGCCGCGGCCGGGTCGCGGCCGCCGGGGAGTTCCGACTGCGAAACGGCGGGTTCAGCGCGGCCGAGGCCAGGATCAGCAGCCTGGGGAACCTGCAACTGGAGGTCCCGGAGCTGGGGGAGTGCGAACTGAGCTCTCTCGGCCTGGCGTTCGGCATCGGGGCCGACTTCAGCGTGCGCGATGTCGTCGCCCAGGCCCGGGGCGACAGTCTCCTTTTCGGGAAACTGGCGGTCGAGTCCCCCTTCAAACTGGATGTGCGTTCCCAGCGCTGGCCGCGATCGGAATTCGTCGTTGCCGGCCTGGATGTCGCCCGCCCGTTCCCCGTCTTCTGCGAGCGCATTTCCGGGAAGGTCACTCCTCCCTTGGAGTCCGCCCGGCTCCAGGGGAATTTCCTCCTGCAGGTCCGGGCGGGGCTGCCGGCGGCCCTGGGGCTGCCCTGGGTGATCGACCGGCCTTATGCGCTCAGCGGGGATTTCCAGGGACTGCGCGCAGGCCGGGAGTTCACCTGGGCCCTGAAGGCCGGAGGTGACGGAGCCGCGGCCTTGTCCGCGGGCAATGACTCGCTGCGTGGCGATCTGAGGCTGGACGCCTCCCTGGAAGGCGATACCCGGCAGGCACGCGTTTCCGTGTCCGGCCGGCTGGCGCATGCCGACCTGAGGATCGCCGGCGCCCGCGTCCGATCAGGAAAACTGGCGGGCGATGCCGATCTGGCGATCCATTTCGCAGGAGGCTGGCGCGGCAGGGGTACGGTGCAGGTCCGCGACGGCCAATTCCTCGCTGCCGGTGACGACGGCCTGCAGGCGACGGGGATCGCCCTGCGCCTGCCGTGGAGCTATCCGGCTGCCGGTCCCGGCAAGATCGGCAGCTTCTCCATCGCCCGACTGCAGGGCGGCGGCGCGCTCGGGCGGGACATCAGCGGCATCCTGAGCCAGGAGGGGCAGGGGGGCTCTTTTTCGGGACAGGCGCATGCCGATCTGCCCGGCATCGCGCTTTTGTTCCAGGGAAACGCGGCCTCGCGGGCCAATGGCTGGGATGGCCGCGTCGAATTCCAGGTTCCGCCCACCTTGCTGCCGGCCCGGACGCCGCTGCAGGCGCTTCATCCTGCGCTCAAGGGAATGGAGGCGGGCGGTCGCCTCGCCCTCCGGGGCACGGTACGGGCCGACGGCGGCCGGCTGGCCGGCGACGCCGCCCTGGAGGTCGTAGACGCGGACTTCGATCATGCCGGCCTGGGGCTCTCCCTGCGCGGACTGCAGGCCGCGGTCAGTCTGGAGAGCCTGTTCGACCTGGTCACCTCCCCGGACCAGCGCCTGCGCTTTCATGATCTGCGCTGGCAGGGCGTCGCCCTTAGCCACGGCGAGTTCGCCTTCCGCGGCGAGGGGGGCGGCGCGCTGCTGGTCGAGTCGGGGAGTTTCGCCTGGAGTGGCGGCACCGTCACCATCGACCCTTTGCGCCTGGGGCCGGGAACGACGGCGCTCGAGGTGACGCTGCACTGCCGGGACGTGGACCTGGCCGAGATGCTCAACACGCTGGCGGGAGAGGAGATCGTCAGTGGTGACGCCAGGTTGAGCGGTGTCATCCCCATGAAGGTGGCCGGCGGCAGCCTGCAGTTCCTGGACGGCCGCCTGGATACCATCCCCGGCCGAACCGGGCAACTGCGCGTCTCCAAGCCGGAGGCGATATCCGGCGGCCAGGTGCTGGTGGAGGAGGCGATCCGCGATTTCAACTACAACTGGATCAAGGTGCGGCTGGACGGCCAAGGCGACCGCCTGAACATGGTCGTATCCATCGACGGGGCGCCTTCGCGTAAGCTGCCGCTGCGCTACGATCAAAAAAAGGGGGATTTTGTCCGTCAGCCGGCCGGCAAGCCCGGCGTCGAACTCAAGGGGCTGCTGCTGGACATCCGTTTCATCGATATCGACTTGAAAGACCTGCTCGAATCCGGCGGCCAGCTGACCGCCGGTGGGCATAAAAAATGACGGTAGCAAGGAGGAGGCCCATGGGAAAAAGGATCTGGTTCTTGGCGGCGGCGCTGGTGCTGCTCTCCGGCGCCTGCTTGAAGATGAAGCATGAAATGGTCATCCAGCCCGTGCACATCACGGTGGACGTGCGCATCAGGATCGATCGCGCGCTGGAGGATTTTTTCGGCGACATCGACAAGGCCGCGCTGCCCGCGCCCGGCGGCGACGCCGGCAATCAGGAGGGAGTGAAATGAAAGGCAAGCTCAAGATCATGGCCGCCTTCGCGGCGGGGATCTTCGTACTGGCAACATGCGTTCAGGCCGAAAGCGCCGAGCTGAAGGCGAAATTCCTGGAGCGCAAGCCGCTGTTGGACCAGATGAAGGAGCTGGGTTGGGTCGGCGAGAACAATCTCGGCTTCCTGGAATTCCTCTCCGAGACGGGGAAAAGCGAAGAGAACGGGAAGGTCGTCGCGGCGGAAAATGCCGACCGCGGGACGGTGTACGCCGAGATCGCGGCCCAGCTGAATGTCAGTGCCGAGGAGGTCGGCAAGCGACGGGCGGTGCAGATCGCCAACCTGGCTGCCCCCGGCCACTGGCTGCAGGACGCCGAGGGGAAGTGGTACCGGAAGAAGACCTAGAGAAAAAGATCCCGGTTTACGGTTGACGGTCGGAAAGAGGCAAAACGAAGGCTAAAATTCCAAATCACAGATCCCTAACGAATTCCAAATTCCAAAACGGAAGCCCAGGCCCGTGTCATTGACAGTGTCAGCAGGAAGTTCTGAAACTACTGCTGATGCGAATCGCGAATTATGAATCACGATAGATCATTCCAGGCAGTTGCCGTCCGCGTTTGGCCGAGGCTCGTCAGCCCTTGGTTCCCGATATCTTCTCCGCTAAATCGAGGAACTCCTTCGGCGGGGCGATGATGAAGATGCCCAGTTTGCCCTTCTTGTCGCGGGAGGTGCCGGGGTCGATGCTCCAGCGCACGCACCCCTTCATGGCCACGGGCTTGCCCTCGATCTCCATGATCACGCCGATCTCCTTGTAGGTGGGGATGAAGTGGCTGATGGTCACCGAGATGCCGGTGGCCGAGATGTCGAGCAGCTTGCAGCTGAAGCTGCGCTCGCCGTCCCTGACCACGACCTCCTTCCGTTCGTCCTTCTTGCGCGAGTCCCGGTCCTTCATCGTTCCCTCCGTAAGAACGGATCATATGTAACATAAAAATTCGTTCCAGGGAAGAGAGAGGGAAGAACCAGGAAAGAAAAGAGAAGATAAAGTGGGAAAAAGCATTTTCCGAACCTCTCTGCCATGCAGTCTGGCCTTGAGGTCATGAAACGCCCGGGGCGGCTGTCCCTTACTTGCGGCGGAACTCGCGGCTGCCGCGGATGCGCAGGATCTCGCCGAAGAAGACGCGGTGATAATCCATCTGCGGGTACTGCGCGGCAATCCGCGCTGACAGGAAATTTCGGTCGTCGAGGTCCTGCCAGTAAATCTTGCGGCACTCCAGGATCAGGTCGGCCTCGCGGAAGCAGGGTGTCGCCACCGCCTTGGACTTCATCGGCGTCAGTTTCGTCAGCGCGATCTTGTCTCCGTCGCGGCCCGACTTGCTGCCGATGACGGCCAGATCCTTGCGATACTTGGCCGGGAACGAGCACAAAGTGAAGGTGGCGGATTCGTTCATGAAGCTGAAGGTGTGGCGCGTGGGCCGGACCACGACCTGGACGAAGGGCATTTCCCACATGCCGCCGACGCTGCCCCAGGCCACGGTCATGGAATTGAACTTCTCCATGTCCCCCGCGGTCAGGACGAACCAGCGCTTGAACCAGATATCGACCGCGGGCAGGAACAGGTCCTTGGCTTTGATGGGCCCGATCATGCGTCCACCTCCAGGCTGATTATACATCAATTCGGATACCTGAATGAAGCTGACGACGGCCCTGGGGAGACGGTCCTCGCATTCCTCGCTTTGCGGAAGAGTGCTTGAAATTCCCATAAGGATATGCTAACAGCAACTTGCGATCCCAGGATCAGGAGATGAATCATGAAAAAAAGTGACGCCGTTATATTTTTCGCCTTCGTGTTTTTTTTCATGGGCTCCGCGAGCGGGCTGCCGGCCGGCGCCGAGGTAAGAACCGTACCGGTCGCCAACGGTCTCTACATCGTAGAAGGGCTGGAAGGGGGCAATGTCGCCTTCCTGGTCACAGACGGGGGAGTGCTGGTGGTCGATTCCGGCACCAGCCCGGAGGCCGGCAGGCTCATCATGGCCGAGATCGCCAAAAAGACCGACAGGCCCGTCAAGTACCTGGTGCTCACCCATTACCACGGAGACCACACCTTCGGTCTCCAGGCCTTCCCGCCTTCGACGGTGATCATCGCCCAGCAGAACACCGCCGACAACATGCGCAGCCTGAACGAGCCGCGCCTGCGCGGCATGATGGAAGACCAGATGCCCGAGATGATCGTTGCCCAGAAACTGAAGGTGGAAACGCTCAGGAAGAGGAAGGGCAAGGAGCTGCCGAAGGAAGAAGCGGCGCTCAGGGCGCTCGAAACGCAGCTAGCGGAGCTGAAGGAACTGCGTTTCGTCTACCCGGCCATCACCTTCCAGACGAAGCTGAGCGTCTTTTTGGGCGGGCAGGAGATCGAGGTCGTCCATCTTGGCCGGGCCCACACCGACGGTGACGCGCTGATCCATTTCCCCGGGCTCAATGTGCTGCACGCGGGAGACCTGCTTTTCGCCGCCAGCTATCCCTACATCGGCGTTGAGGCGGGCGCCGACACCGCCAACTGGATCGCCGCGATCGAAAGGGCGGCTTCCTGGGAAGTGGGGACAGTCATCCCCGGGCATGGGCGGATAACTGACAAGCAGGGGTTACTGAAGATGGCCGCCTACCTGTCCGAGCTGCGCGAAGCGGTCAAGAGCGCCATTGCCGCCGGCAAGAGCCTGGCGGAAGCCAAAAAAATGGCCCCGCTGCCCTCCTGGAATGGCTTCGCGCGCGAAAGGCAGCTGCCGTCGAACATCGAGGCCGTCTACAACGAACTGATCAGGAAGTAGAACGCCGCCCGTGCGGACCGGCATTCGCCATTCTGCAATTCAGTTTTTTTCTTCGAACAGGCGGATCGCGAAATCCATCTGCGGGTCGCCCCCGGAAAGAATATCGTCAATGGTGGGAACCACGCGGAAATCCGGCGGAAAACCTGCCGACACGTCAATGTCCGGGACCGCCGCCTCGAATGTTGTCCTGGCCACGCGGAGGCGGAGGCCGGTATGGCCCAGGACGAACTCCGTGGAATTGTCGTGGCAGCGGAAGGTGCCGCCGCCGGTCTCGCCGATGAATACAGCCAGCTCATGGTGCCTGACAACGCTGCAGAAGTGGCCGGAGGTGGAAAAGCAGCCGCCGTCGATCAGCACATGCACGGCGCCGTCGAAATGCACGGCGTGCGGGGCCGTTTCAATGAACAGGTTGCCGTAGCCAATTCCTTTTTTAAAATACACGAACGGCCGGCGGGCCAGGTGGGAGATCAGGGCGACCGACATGTCGGGATCGCCGCCGCCGTTGCCGCGGATGTCGATGATCAGGTGGGCGATGCCCAGGTCGTTCATCTGCCGGAAGGAATTCTCGAAAAATGCACGGTAATCGGGATTCTGCGAGGCAGCGAACGACGGAACCCGGAGCACCGCCCGGCGGCCGCTGGTCGTATAGGCCAAGCGGCCGTCGGTTGCGAACCTGGCGTTCACTTCGCGGCTGACATGGGAGAACGGCCTGGCCGCCACCCGCAGCGCTGACTCGCTGCCGTTGGCGGGATCCTTCAGCAGCAGGTCGAACGCGGGCATTTCGCCCCAGAAATAGTGATAATAGCGGTAGAATTCCCGGTTCAGTCGATACACCTTGGCGGACTTGTTCAGCGCGTCCGACGGGATTCCCGCCTGCAGGCGCTCGATGACCGCGGCGATCGGTTCGTTGTTTATGGCGAGCACTTCGCGCCCCAAGGGGAGCGACGGATCGGAGCCATAGTCGGCATCGACATGGGCTTTACCGTCGGCCAGGTAGATTCCCAGGGGCATGACCAGGCCGGGCGAAAAACCATTGGACGGGCTGATGCGGGTATGCCCGCAATGATAGTGGGCGACCACGGGCGCGACGACGCAATAGAATCCGGCTTCGCTCATGTCATTTTGCAGGGAGGCGAACGCCGCGTCGAAGAGCCCGGCGAGCGCTTCCTCGCTCTCGTAGCGGAGCCTGTCGGGATGATTGCGCTCCAGGGCGTTCCGCATCTGCGCAAGATCGGCCTGCAGCTGCTCCGGGGAGAAATTCCCGGTGATCGGCTCTTCAGTGCCATTCTCGCCGGGCTTGCATGAAGTGGAGAAAACGAAAAGCAGGCAAAGACAAACCAGGGCGAACAGGGAGGTCTTTTTCATTTGGCATCCTCCTGAGAGTCGAAGAATACTTTATAGGCATTAATCCTGCCAAGATGGAATCGACTGTTATCGGTAACTTGCGTGCGGGGCATCCGGAAATACCCTCTCCTGTTTTCAAATAAGCCGAAAAATATCATAAAATTGAACGAGCGGCGGCAGGTCGTTTATCCGGTATCCATCCTACGTATAACTGGCGGGACCCCAAACCATGACGGCCGGGAACACGCCCATGCGGATGATTCCGCGCGGATGAAAGCGCGGGCGCCTGCACTTCCAGCTGGCGGCCGACGGAGAAAGCGGTCTTCCTATTTCGACTGGCGCAGGAACTTCAGGAACTCGGCGTCGGTGGAGAGGATCAGCACCGTCTCGCGGCCCATGATCTCGCGGTAGGTGTCGAGCGTCTTGATGAACTGGTAGAAGGCCGGGTCGCGGTTGTAGGCGGCGGCATAGATCTGGGTGGCCTCGGCGTCGGCCTTGCCCATGACCTCCTGCCCCTTGCGGTAGGCTTCCGACTCGATGCGCTTGGCTTCGCGCTCGCGCTGGCCGCGGATCTCGGCGCTCTTGCCGTCGCCCTCGGAGCGGTAGCGCTCGGCGATGCGCTTGCGCTCGGAGATCATGCGGTCGAAGACCTTGCGCTGCACGTCGTCGACGTAATTGACCCGCTTCAGCTTGACGTCGCGCAGCTCGATGCCGTACTCGGGCGTGATGGCGGACGCGGCCTTGAGGATGATGGCGTTGATCTTATCGCGCCCGACCTCGACCTTTTCCAGCACGGTGACCACGTCGAGGACCTCCTGCAGCTCGCCGGTGGTCTCGAACGGGCGGTTGGAGGTGCGCACGATCTCGATCAGGTTGTGGTTGGCGATGGCGTTGCGCGTCTCGCCGTCGATGATGTCGTCGAGGCGGGAATAGGCGCCGCGCTCGTCGCGCACGCGCTGGAAGAACACCAGCGGGTCGCTGATGCGCCAGCGGGCATAGGTGTCGACCCAGATGTACTTCTTGTCCTTGGTCGGGATCTGGTTGGAGTCGCCGTCCCATTCCAGCCAGCGCTTCTCGAACACATGGGTCTTCTGCACGAAGGGCAGCTTGACGTGCAGGCCGGGGTTCATGATGGCGCCGCCCACCGGCTCGCCGAACTGGGTCAGGATGACCTGGTTGGTCTCGGAAACGATGTAGAAGGCGTCACTCAGTATGAGCAGGGCCAGCAGGGCGGCGATGGCGATGACGATCTTGGCTGGCTGTTTCATTTTTCCACCTCCTTCTTCAGCTCCTCGGCGAGGTTGAGGAGGGGCAGGACGTTCTTCTGCTTCTCATCGACGATGACCTTGCGGCCGATCTTGGGCATGATCTCGCTGATCGTCTCCAGGTAGAGGCGCTTGCGGGTCACATCCGGAGACTTGGCGTATTCCTGGTGCATGGCGATGAAGCGCTCGGCCTCGCCGCGGGCGCGGTTGACGCGGGCCAGGGCGTAGCCCTCGGCGCGGCGCAGGATCTCCTCGGCCTCGCCCGAGACCCGGGGAATGGTCTGGTTGTAATCCGACCAGGCCTCGTTGATCTTGCGCTCCTTTTCCTGCAGCGACTGGTTGACCTCGTTGAACGACGGCTTGACCTGCTCGGGGGGATTGACGTCCTGGAAGATCATCTGCTTGACGTCGATGCCGATCTCGTAGAGGTTGCAAAGCTCCTGCAGCAGGTCCTTGGCCTCGGCGGCGATCCGGGCCCGGCCGATGGTCAGCACTTCGTCGACGCTGTTGTCGCCGATGACCTTCCTGACCACGGTCTCGTTCATGTAGCGGAAGGTGTCGTTGACGTTGCGCACCTTGAACAAGTATTTGTAGGGGTCGCGGATCTGGTACTGCACGATCCATTCGGCGTCGACGACGTTCAGGTCGCCGGTGAGCATGGCCGCCTCCTTCTTGGCGTCCGCCGGGGCGGCGTAGCGGGTGGAAATGTTGGCATCCATGGTGCGGAAGCCGAATTCCATCTTCAGCTGCCGCTGCACCGGCACCTTGATCAGATCCTCGATCCCCAGCGGCAGCTTGAAGTTAAGCCCCGGCCCGCTGGTGCGCTGGTACTTGCCGAAGCGCAGCACCACTCCCGCCTCTTCCGGCTGCACCTGGTAGACGGAACCCAGGACGATGACCAGCCCGAACAGGACCGCGGCCGCGATCAGGACGGTTTTTTTCGAGATTTTCGGCATTTGCATCTCATCCAACCTCTGGAAATCAAAGCTCATGGCATCCTCCTTGTCGTCCGGCGGTTCCCAAAATATCCCCGCCGCTGAAAAATTGTTTCTACTATACTGGAAAACCCTTTTCCATGCAAACGGCGGTCGGGAACGCCGGAATCAATACGCTGATGTTGCCGCCCGGGCGCTGTCCGCTCCCGCTTACCCGTTGGCGGGCAGTTCCTCGAGCGGGTAGGAATAGCTCTCGCCCGGGAAGGGCACTTCTTTTCTGTCGAGATAGGAGCGGAGGAACTGGCCGCAGTTGCTGCCGATGGCGTTCTCCTCGAATTCGCCGATCGAAACGATCACTTCGTAGCCGGCCCGGCGCAGATCCTCGATGACCGCTTCATCGCCGCGGCCGGGAGCGAAAACCGGGCGCAGGCCGCTGGCCAGCGCGCGCATGGTGGGGTTGACCGGGGTGATCTTGATCAGGAAAATGGCGGGGTCGAAATGGGCCAGGAGCTGGGCGGCGTTCAGGGGAAAGCCCGCGGCCAGCGCGAAATTCAGGGTGATCTTGCGGTCGCCGGGCCGGAAGAAATCGCGGCCGTAGGCGGCCATGGCGGCGAAACTCCAGGTCCGGGCCGGGACGAGCTCGCGGCGCCTTTGCTCGTCGCTGGTATGCAGCGAGAACTGGAACTGGAACGTGCCGGGGGGGAAGCCGTCCTTCACCGCCAGCAGGCGGCAAAAAAAACCGTCGCAGCCGCAAGGGGCGATGGTCGAAAGCGAGAGGAGCAGCCCCGGCGCCTGCAGGCGGCCGGGCAGGGCGGCGATGACGTCCAGCACCGCCGGGTTCATGGCCGGTTCGCCCATGCGCGCGAACTGGATCTTGAATTTTTCGCTGGGGATGACGCCGTCGGGAAAGCGCTTCTTGACCAGGTAGTCGATCTGGAACTCGATCTCCTCCCGGCTCAGGCGCCCATGATATTCCCCGCCGGCGTCGCAGAAGCGACAGGCGCAGGGGCAGCCGAAGAGGCAGGAGACGATCAGCACCCACTTTTTCTCGCGCGGCCGGGGCGGCTGCAGCGATTCAACGAACTCGATGTGTCTGCCGGCGGCGCTGCGGGCGATATACACCTGGGCCAGGTCGTCCCTGCCGGCGCTGGCGATCACGCGCATGGGCTTTCCCCCGCCTGGATCTCCATGGCGGCGCGCAGGCCGTCGCCAGCGGCGATGGCCGCCTGGCGAAACCTGCCGTTGCCCGCATCGCCGACCCGGAATATTCGTTTCAGCCTTTCCAGCTCAACCAGGATGGCCCGCAGCCCGGGGTCGAGAAAGTCCAGCGCCGGGGAGCGGCCGATGGCGGTCAGGATGCGCCGGCATACGATCTCGCCGCCACGCCCGGAACGCGCGTCCTCGGTCTTCAGCAGGATCTCCGTCTTTCCTTCCGGGGCCACGATGCCTGTCAGCCGGCAGTTTTCATGGATGACGATGCGGCGCTGCCGACAACAGCGGTCGACCAGCAGCGGCAGGGCGCGTGGTTTTGCGGAACGGACCAGGACGTGGACGTCGTTGGCCGCGGCCAGGCTCAGGGCATAATCGAAGGCGGCATCGCCGCCGCCGATGATGGCGATGGTTTCCTGCCTGGCCTTGAGCAGGGGAATGACGCTGGCGAACAGGCGCCCGCGCAATGGCGCTTCGTCCAGCGGCGGTCCGGGAAGCAGGGGGCGGGTGCCGCAGGCCAGGATCACTTTTGCGGCCGTGCAGGCTCCCATTTCGGTAGCGAGGGCGAAACTTTCGCCGCGAAGGGTCATGGCCAGCACGCGGGATTTTTTGACTTGGATGCCGGCGGCGGTTAATTGGCGCCGCAGCCGCGCGGCCAGGATGCGGCCGGGGACGCCGCCGGAAACTCCCGGGAAGTTCTCCACGCGATTCGCTTCGTTCAGCAGGCCGCCGATCCTCTCTTTTTCAAAGAGCAGGAACTCGACGCCGCTGCGCCGGAGCTGGATGGCGGCCTCGATGCCGGCCGGGCCGGCGCCGACGATCACGACCGGGGCGGTCATGCCGTTGCCCTGAAGGCCGCGAGCAGGTCAACGGCAGGGAGCGGCACCGCAACGCCGTGGGCCAGGGCCCGCAGACTGGCGACGTGCAGCTCGCGGTTGAGGGTCGCCGTGCCGTCGATGGCCGCGAAGACCGCGAAACCCCGGACAAAGGCGGAGCGGGCCGTGCTCTCGCAGCAGAGATGGGTCGTTACTCCGGTGACGAGCAGCTGTTCCACGTTGTTTTGCCGCAGACGCGATTCGAGATCGGTATGATAAAAAGAGTCATATTGCGTTTTTTCGATGACCGGGGCGCCTGGGGGCAGCAGTCCGGCCTCGATGCCGACCAGGGGGTGGTCCGGGGTCAGCAACTCTTGCCACCAGGCGGCCATTTGCCCCGCATCCCGGGCGCCGTTGGCGTGGCGGGTGAAGTAGAGCGGTCGGGAGGCTTTGCGGAAGGCCGCGATGAGCGCCCGGACATTGGCCACGATCGCCGGCGCCGCTGGAAGATAAGCGTGGCTTTCCGCCAGGAGAAAGTAGCCCTGCATGTCAATGACCAGCAGCGCCGCCCGGGGCGGGGCGAAGGCGGCGGCGCGGCGGTTGACCGGCAGCTCACGGGCCATGGCGGCCGCTTCGGCGGCAATGTTCTCGCGGGTGAAATAGGTTTCCTTGCGCATGTTTTTCGACGCGGAAATTGGATTATAACACAGGCCGGGCTCGGCGCCGTGTCGCGGGAACGGCAAGGAGCGCGGATCGCCCGCCAACGGGGACCTGATCCTTCCGTTCGGTTGTGCTAGAATAGAACCATGACGATCAAGCTGTTGCTGTTCGGGCTGGGCCTTTTGCTGCTGGTGAAGGGATCGGACTATTTCGTGAAGGCGGCGGCCTCGCTGGCCAAGAAGCTCGGCGTCTCGGAGTTCATCATCGGCCTGACCCTGGTGGCGCTGGGCACCTCGGTGCCCGAGCTTGCCTCGGCGCTGGCGGCCGCTTTCAGGCATCAGGGCGGCCTGGTCCTGGGCACGGTCATCGGCGCCAACGTGGCCAACATGCTGCTGATCGCCGGCCTGGCCGGCCTCCTGGCGGCCGTGCGCACCCGGAAGGAGATGATCGGCCGCGATGGCTACATCATGCTCGCGGCGACCGCCCTGTTCTGCCTGTTCGCCTGGAACGGGACCTTCTCGCGGCTTGAGGCGGCGGTCATGCTCCTGGTCTATGTCGCCTATACCCTGTTCCTCTTCACGGCCAAGGAAGGCCTGCAGGAGCAGTACGGTTTCAGGCAGTTTCTCAACTACCTGTTCCGCTTCCAGTACCTGCTGACCATCAAGGACGGCGTCGTTGCCGGTTTCGGGCGCGGGAAAAAGGGCAAGGCCCCGGGCGTTGCCGGGCGCAAGGTTGAACGCGCCTTCCGCGAGGGCGTGGTCAAGGACCTGCTGCTGATGGCGGCCGGCGGGGCGGCGATCGCCTTCGGGGCCGACCTCTTCATCGGCACGGCGGTCTATTTTGCCGGTCTGCTCAAGGTGCCGCCGGTGGTGGTCGGCGCCAGCATCGTCTCGCTGGGCACGACGCTGCCCGAGATGAGCGTTACCGTGTCGGCCGCCCGCAAAGGCTTTGGCAACATCGCCCTGGGCAACGTGCTGGGCTCGTGCATCGCCAACATCGGCTTGATCATCGGCGCTTCGGGCCTGGTCTATCCTCTGGCCGTGGACCGGGCCAAACTGCCCCTGCTGCTGGGCTTCCTCTTCCTGGCCGGCCTGCTGCTCCTGGTGATGATCCGCAGCGCCTGGCGCATCCGCAGGTGGGAAGGCGCGATCCTGCTCGCCATGTACGGCGCCTACGCGGCGCTGCTGGTTTTTGCGATCGCGTGAAGCAGAGTGCCGGCGTCCGGGTGAGTGTCTGCCGCGCGCATTTTAACGAGCTGAACAAAGGCCAATAGCAGGATGACTCTAGACGTATGTAGAAGATTTCATCTATTTTCTTTCTAACACTATCACTATCACTGGAGCTTGCCTGTCTTTTATTTCTGAAATTGCATTTTCCCGGGGTAAATTTTATAATTTGCCCATGAAAAAGAAACTTGTGAATCTGGCGCTCATGCCTGTCTTTGTCCTGTTCGCCTTGTCCGCCTGCAGCTGCGGCTGCGTCAAGGACCTGCCCTACATGGAACCGCGTCCCGTCCTCGACCTGCAGGAGATATCGGTCAAACAGCTCCGTCAGGGCTATGAGGAAGGCCGCTTCACGGTCAGTGATGTCGTGCAGGGCTACATGAACCGGATCGAGGCCATCGACCGCAACGGTCCACGGCTCAACTCGGTCCTGCGCGTCAATCCCGACGCCCTGAAGATCGCTGCCGAGCTGGACGCCGAGCTCAAGGCCGGCAGGTCCCGCGGGCCGCTGCACGGCATGCCGGTCATCCTCAAGGACAACATCGACTCGCTCGACCCCATGCCGACGACGGCCGGCGCCACGGTGCTGCGCGACTCCTTCGCGCCCCGGGACAGCCGGGTGGCCAGGCAGCTGCGCGACGCGGGCGCCGTCATCCTGGCCAAGGCCAACATGAGCGAGTGGGCCAATTTTCGCGCCAGCTACTCATCCAGCGGCTGGAGCGGCGTCGGCGGCCAGACGCGCAATCCCTACGTCCTCGACCGCAACCCCTGCGGGTCTAGCTCGGGCTCGGGCGTCGCCGTCGCGGCCAGCCTCTGCGCCCTGGCCATCGGCACCGAGACCAACGGCTCGATCGTCTGCCCGTCCAACAACAACGGCATCGTCGGCCTCAAGCCCACCGTCGGGCTGGTAAGCCGCAGCGGCATCGTCCCCATCTCCTTCAGCCAGGACACGGCCGGCCCCATGGGGCGCACGGTCGAGGATGTGGCCATCTGCCTCGGCGCCCTGGCGGGGATCGATGCGGACGACGCCAAGACCCTGGCCGCCGATGGGAACATTCACCCCGATTACGCCAAGTTCCTCAAGGCGGACGGCCTGCGGGGCAAGCGCCTCGGCCTGATGAAGAACCTGACGGGCTATCATTACCGCGTGGATGCCCTGATGGAGCAGGCGGCGGCGTTCCTCAAAAGCCAGGGGGCCGAGGTCGTCGAGGTCGACGGGCCCAGAGAGGGACCGATCGAAGAAGATTCATTCCAGGTCATGCTCTACGAGTTCAAGGACGGGCTCAACAAGTATTTTGCCGGGCTGGGCGCAAGCGCGCCGGTCAGGGACGTGGCGGAGCTGCTCGAGTTCAACAAGAAGGACCCGGTCGAGCTGCGCTGGTTCGACCAGAGGCTCCTGGAGCAGGCGCAGGAAAAGGGCGCTTTGGATGCGGCCGAATACCGGAAAGCCCTGCAGGCGATGCTGAAGGCCGCGCGCGACGAGGGGATCGACAAGCTGCTCGCCGAGCACCAACTGGACGCCCTGGTGGCTCCTACCGGCACGCCGGCGTGGAAGACCGACAAGCTCATCGGCGACCACTTCAAGGGCAGCAGCTCGTCGCTGGCGGCCATCGCCGGCTACCCGAGCATCACCGTGCCCATGGGCTTCATCGACGACCTGCCGGTGGGCGTCTCCTTTTTCGGCCGCGCCTGGAGCGAGCCGCTGCTGTTGGAGATCGCCTACGCCTACGAGCAGGGGACGAAGCACCGCCGGGCGCCGAAATACCTCGTCTCTGATTGAAAAAAAAAGAGAGCGGCGCGGGCCGCTCCCTCGTGTGGCGTATAAGGCTTGGTTCTAGTCCGGGACGGTGAACGAGAAGCTGGAAGCGTTGTTGCTGGAGAAATCGTCGGGACTGGTGATGCTGGCCACGATCCGGTACGTGCTCCCCTCGCTGAGCATGGGATGGTGGGCGTTCCGACGGCCCTTCTTGCCGAATTTCTGCTCCACCGTCTTCACCCATTCGTCGCCGCTGGCCAGCGACTCGATGGTCCAGTTGCCGCCCGTGAAACGCATCAGTCCACCGGAGTCGAACATCTCCCACTTGACCCGGATATTGTTGACGGTTTGCGCCTGGTTGTGGGTGACGCGGATCTTGAACTTCATCCGGTAGTCCCAGCCGCCCTGCATGTACAGGCGAGACAGTTCCAGGTCGTCCCGGGGAGCCTGGATGCGGACGTCCACGATGGTGAGACGCGCCTCGCCCGTATTGTCGCCCTCGTTGGTCTCGCTGATCTGCGAGGTCGGTCCGTCGACCATGACCCGGGTCAGCAGCCCCGTGGGAGGGATGCCGCTCACCGCCATGGGCTGCAGGTATATGTCGCCCTCGGCGCCGGCGGCCAGGGTGACGCGGCGGGTGATGGTCTGGGCGCCGGGGCCGCCGCCTTCGGGAAAGGTCAGGCGGAAGGAAACATCCATGTCGATGGCGTTGATGTGATTTTTGACGCGGGCGACGATATAGCCGCCGCGGCTGAAAACGTAGCGCACACTCACCAGTTCCAGGTTGCGCGCCATGACGGCCGTGGTGAGCAGCATGTCGGTCATGACGAGAAAATTGGTCAGGGCGAAGACCGGGCTCTCCGCTGTCAACGCGTTGTCGGTGGTGGAGACGCGGATCCTGTAGTTCTCGCCGGGCTCGGCGGTGCCGCCGATATAGCTGCCGGCCGGCCAGGCGTAGGATGTCGTGCCAACGGCGAGCGAATTGACGATGGGGCCGACGAGGGCGCCGCCGCTGCGGATCAGCTGCAGCTTAAGCGCCTGGCTGACGCCGGTGGCCGACCAGCTGATCGTGCGATTATCCCCAATGCGATGGGGAGACGTGCCGCTGAGCCGCACGTTGCTGATCGTTCCCGGCGTGCCGGGATCGCCAGGATCTCCCGGGTCGCCGCCGCCGGCGACCACGGTGAAGATCGCGCTCTCGCCCATGCCCGATCCGTCGCTGGCGGTGACGCGGACGCGGTACCTCTCGCCGACCACGGCCGGGGCGCCGACCGTCCAGGGGTAGGGAGAGCTGTCCGGGGCCTGGTTGCCGATGATGGGACCGACCAGGCCGCCGCCGGGAGTGATCAGGTTGATGCGTACGTTGGACGTTACTCCGCTCGCCGTCCAGGCGATCGGGCAGGCCGCTCCCAAGGCCACATCGCCGCCGGCGGGCTGGGTCACGGTGATCGTGCCGCCAAAGGCCAGGCCAATGGCGAAGACCGCCAGAGCCGCGAACCATAATGCTTTTTTCATTTGCATGACCTCCATTTCGATTTATTACCTCATATATATGATTTTTGCGGCGATATCTCAATTTCGCCGAAAAGAGCAGGCATGCCCAGGACCGTCATGGATCCCCAGGGGAGACGGCGCAGAGGTCTGCAACCGGAACGGAGAGCCGGGCATGTTATTCGTTTCATATTCAAATCTCCGCCGGGGTGTCGCCACTTCATGCCTCAAATCGGAAAATAGCGCAACTCCGCCCGCGACCGGCTTTTCTTGTCAATGCGGGTGCGCTATAATCTCTGGGAAGGAGATAACCATGCCGACACGAAAGCAATTCTGTCAAAGTTGCCTGGCCATGGTCCTGGCCGGGCTGGGAGCGCCCCTTGTTTTCGGGCGCAAGGGGGACGAAGTGAAAAAAGATGCGGACCAGGAAAAAGAAAAGAGGATCATCGGCGCCTGCGGCATCGTCTGCAGCGCCTGCCCGGCCTACATAGCCACGCAACGCAACGACGATGCCTTGCGCGCCAAAACCGCGAAAGAGTGGTCGGAGATGTTCAAGGCCGATATCCGGGCCGAGAATATCAATTGCGACGGCTGTCCGAGCGACGGGCCGCGGCTGTTCCACCATTGCTTCGAGTGCGAGCTCCGCAAGTGCGCCCGCGAAAAGAAACTGGCCACCTGCGCCTCGTGCCCCGAGTATTCCTGCCCGAAGCTGGACGAGTTCCTGGCCATGGTGCCCGAGGCCAGGGCGACCCTGGAAGAATTGAGGAAAGGGGAAAAGGGGTAAAGGGGGAGAGAGGTAAAGAGGTAAAGAGGTAAGGCCAAGGTAAAAGGAAAAAGTAGAGAAAGGAGAATGATATGAGCGAGAAAGTTCTGGTTGCCTATGCCAGCAAGTACGGCGCCACGAAGGAGATCGCGGAGAAGATCGGCCTGGTTTTAAAAGACGCGGGCTTCGGTGTCGACGTGCAGCCTGCCGACAGCGTCGCCGACATCGCCGCCTACCGGGCGGTGGTGCTGGGCAGCGCCGTGTATATCGGCGGCTGGCGCAAGGCGGCGGTCCGGTTCCTCAAGGGCAACGAGAAGGCGCTGGCGGAAAAGCCGGTGTGGCTGTTCTCCAGCGGGCCCACGGGCCGGGGCGACCCGGTCGAGCTGGTCCAGGGCTGGCGATTCCCCAAGGCGCTGCAGCACATCGCCGACCGCGTCCGGCCGCGCGGGATCGTCCTCTTCCAGGGGGCGGTGTTCGCCGAGAAGCTAGGCGCCATCGGCCGCTGGATGATCCGCAACGTCAAGGCGCCGGTCGGCGATTTCCGCGACTGGAACGCCATCAGCGCCTGGGCGGGCTCGATCGCCGCCGAGCTCAAGGGCGTAATTCGCAATTCGTGATTCGTGAATCGTGAGTTGAAAGAAAAAGAAACGAGCATGGTTTCGGGCATCGGGGTTTTGGCTTGGGTGTAACATGCATTCGCGTTGTCATGTGAGCGGATGAAAAGGAAAACGGCATGGATCATCGGCATTGCCGCCATGTCGTTCATTTTAATCTGGTTTGTTTTTTTCAAGTTTTTTGCCGGCGCGATCGCGCTGTCGGCCATAAACAACTTCGCGGGTGAAAATTTCGCTTCATCCGTTTCGGCGGCCGCAAGTGATTTCAATATTTTCTCTCTCAGTTTTACCATGGAGCGGCCCGTTTTTTACGCCCGGGGAAAAGATCCCGGCCGCGCTTTCCTGAAAGCCGAAAAGATCATGGTCCGCGTCACTCCGGGGCTGCTCATGGGCAAGAATATACATTTCCGGCAAATTCTCCTGCACAAACCGCATATTCTTGTTGAATTCCTCAAGGACGGCTCCCATAACCTGCCGCTCATCAAGCCGACGGCGGAAGTCGTCGCCATTCCCGAATTCATCATTGACCGGCTGGCCGTGAAGGAAATGAGGTTTTTTTGGCGCGATGAAACGAAGAACATGACCCTGCTTTCCCCGTTGGTCAACGTGGAGATGGCGTCAGCCGGAGCCGGCGATCACCGGTTGTCCATTGACAATTCGAGGTCGGGCGAGCTTTTTATCAATGGGCTCAAAAAAACAATAACGAAGCTGCACCTGGACGGCCGCATCAGCCACCAGCGCCTGGCCATTGCCCAAGCGGGCATGCAGATCGAAAAAACAGAGCTGGATATTTCGGGAGTTCTGAACAATTGGCTGGCCATGCAGCTGGACCTG
>DCVK01000011.1:0-7713 GCA_002335385.1 Candidatus Aminicenantes bacterium UBA2190 | reverse complement strand
AAGCATGAACCTGGAGCTGGGGCGCCTGGGCCGCATCCGCTTCGGATGGCAATTGGTTCAAGATCGGGAATTCCTGAAGCTCAATGAGATCGACATTTCCGCTTTGCATGGCCACATTCTCGGCCAGGCCGTATTTTCGCGCCTGGATGAAAAAACTCCCCATCATGTGCTTCTGAACTGGAAAGGCCTGGATCTCAGCCTGCTTGAAGGGGTCTTGCCGGCCGAAATTTATTCGCATGCTTCCGGCAGCATGGATCTCTCGTTCGCCGCTTTCAAACGCTCGGCGCTCCAGGGTTCCTTGAGCGCTCAATTCGAGCCCAAGACCGTGCGCCCGCAGGATCGGGACAAGGTGGCGCTGGCCGGGGATTTGCTCCTGACTTTTCTCCGGGGAACGATCTCCATTCAAAGCGCTCATTTGCTGTCTCAAGGAAACAGCATCAAGGGCGAATTCACCATTGATCAGGACAGGCTTTCCGGATTCATCAATGGCCGGATCAACCATCTGCGGGGGATACTGCTTGCTGTCTCGCCCTTCAACGATACGCTGCACTCCCTGGCAGAGACAAAAATCGACGGCGAGATGCGGATTGCCGTGCAACTGTCAGGCACGACAGCCAAACCTGTTTTGCAGGCCCGGTTTACCCAGGGCAGGATCAAGAACCTCACGCGCTCACCCCTGGAATTCGCGGGATCGATATTTTTAAAGGACCAGGTTTTGCGGATCGACGACATGCGCATCAGCCAATCCGGGGCAATGGTGGTCGTTCATGGAACCCTGCCCGTGGGATCTGCCGGCCAGGGCATGGACGTGCGGGTGCAGTCACCGGGGCTGGACCTGGCCCGTTTGGGCGGGGAATTCCCTCTCGCATTGCCGCGCATGCGAGGCATATTGGATTTCGACGTCAGGCTCTCCAAAAAACCCGATGTCCCCTTTCTGTTCCAAACAGCGGTCGACGGGGATTTTTCCCTTGCGGATTTTCATTTCGAGCAGATGCAATTCGGGAATGTCCGGGGAAAAATCAATTCCACTGAGGAGAAACTCAATTTATGGCTGCACCTGCCGTCCGGCAATTCCGAGATTTCCGGCGTCATGGACCTGCGCAGGCCGTTTGCGGCGAAAATTGAAGTTTCCACCCGCGATGGTTCCATAAAGGAATTTTTAAAGCTGCTTCCCGTCCCGGTCCGGGACCGGTTCACGGGGGAAATCAGCGGCAAGGTCCAGGTGGCGTTCCTGCCGCTGCGATTCAAGGAATCTCTCTCCATTTCATTCGAGTTGTCCGATTTTCTCGTGGCCTCGGGAAATCGGAAACTGCGAAACCTCCACCCGCTGCGACTTGCCTATCGATCCGGCGCATTGGTCATGGAGGACGTTCAATTCATGTTGGATCGCGTGGAGGTCCGCGCGACCGGCGAGCTGGCGTCTGCGCCCGGGGGTGGAAAAGAGATCACGATTTCGGCAAGGGGCGCGGGAGATTTTTTAAGCATGTTCCTGCCTGATTTGCTTTTTGAGGGCAATCTGGATGCCAGGATCGTCATCAAGGGATCTGTGGCCGCTCCGGTTTTCTCCGGGTCGATCCGGGTCGATCAGGGCCGGTTGCTCGTTTATTCCCACGCCATGCCCCTGACCAACGTGCACGCGCAGCTGGAGATGAAGGAACATGCATGGGTCCTGCCGGCGTTCCACTTCACTGTCGGGCGGGGGGAAGTGACCGGCAAGGGAAGCATGCCCCTGTCGTTCTTGAAATTGCCGATCAACGGTCCGCCGGGCCCGAGCAGCGAAAGGGCATTCCAGCTCGAGCTGGACATTTCCCGTTGCCCCCTGGCCAGCCTTGGAACGGTCCTGGCCGGGAGCTTCCCCGAAAACACCAGCGGCGACGCGAGCGGCAGCATCCGCCTGCATGGAGAAAATCCCGATCTTTCGGACCTGGCCGGCGCGGCCACGATATCATTGGCTGACCTGAGCCTGAGCGGCATGTCGTTCAGCCTGGAAGAGCCCATGCGCATCATCGGCGGGGATGGGCGGGTCGTTTTGCAGCGAGTGGTCCTGACCGGGCCGGAAGACCTGCAGCTGGTCGCCAATGGTTTTGTCGGCCTGCAAAAAGAAAAACCGCTGGGTCTTTTCCTGAAGGGCAAGCTGGATTCGCAAATCATGAACGGTTTTTTCCCGGAACTGACCGGCTCGGGACGGTTCGCCTTCGAGTTGCAGGTCGGCGGAACCCTGAACGAACCGGAGTGGAATGGCCGGATCGAGGTCGTGGACAACCACCTGCAATTCGCGCCGATGAATCTCTTCGCCAATCAGCTCCATGGCGCGGTCAGCTTCCATGACGGCAGATTCGCCGTGGAGCGCATGACCGGCAACCTGAACGGCGGAGCGATCGGATTGACGGGGTCGCTGACCCTGGCAGGCCGGAAACCGCCCGTGGTCGACTTGCAACTCCAGATGGCGGACGTGAAATTCAATTACCCGAAAGGCCTGTTCACGGACCTTTCCGGCCGGTTGCATTGGCGCACCTCCCCGCCGGGGTATGTCCTGGAAGGAAACATCGATCTGAACGGCGGGAATTACAACGAGTCGTTCAGCGTGGGGTCTTATCTATATGAGTTTTTGTTCAATCGAAAAGAAATCGATTTCGCGCCGGGAGATGCCGGTTTCACAAAGCGGGTCCGACTCGCCATCAATTTGAAAACCCCCCGGGCGGTCGCTGTGGAAAACAATGTCTCCCGCTCGGAGATCAATGCCGAAGTGAGCGTAGGCGGAACAATTTTCCAGCCCCAGTTGTCGGGGAGAATTTATGTCAAGGAAGGCGGGAGTATTTTTTTCGGCAACAGGATATTCACCATCGAAAAAGGCCAGATCAGCTTCGTCAATCCCAACATGATCGAGCCTGACTTCAATATTGTTTCCCGCACCCAGGTCGGTGTACATGATATCCAATTGACTTTAAGCGGCACCCCGCGGGATTTCATCGCTTCTTTTTCCTCGATTCCGGCTCTTTCTGAACCGGCCATCGTCTCCCTGCTCACGATCGGCAAGACCACCGAAGATCTGAGCGGTTCGATCTTTTATGAAACCGGGAATGTCGCCCTGAATTATTTGAGCTATGCCGTTACCGGGAAGCTGGAGGGACTGATCAAAAAAAACCTGGGTCTGCAAAGCTTTCGCATCGATGGCAGCCTGTTGTCATCCAAAGAGGACCCCGGCGCCAAGATCACCATCGGCAAGAACATCACCCCCAATCTCGAATTGGCCTATTCCCAAGGGTTGCGGCAAACGCAGGACCAGACCTGGGTGCTGAACTACAAGCCGTTCCCAAGCTTGAATTTCCAGGGAATCAAAAGCAGTACGGACCTGTACACCCTGGGCGTTCAATACCAGCTCCGCTTTCATTCCGCCAGGGGCGCGGTCCCCCGGGCCGACGCCAGGGTCAAGAAACCGGCGCCCCTGCTTGTCGAGAAGATCCGGATTGAGGGAGATCCGGTCCTGGCCCTGCCCGTCATCATGAAGCAGATCAAGCAGAAAGCGGGGCGTGTTTTCAGTTTTGCCAAGTTCCAGGAAGACAGCGAGCGTATCCGCAGGCTTTTCCAGCGGCAAGACTATCTTTCAGCCGATATCGCTGGCAATTATTTTCCGGGTGAACGCGGCGTGACCCTGATCTATCGGATCCGCGCCGGCTCCAAGGTTTTTCTCGGCTTCTCGGGAGAGGGGCTGACGCGGTCATTAAGAAAAAAATGCATCCGCCAGTGGCTGGAGGGACGGTTCGACGCCCAGCGCGCCAGCAACGTCATCCGTGAACTCACGCGGTTCTTTTCCCAAAAAAAATATTATCAGGTGAGCGTTTCCAGCCAGCGGGTCGAAAAGGATACGGGGTCGTTCGTTCATTTTTCCGTCGCCCGGGGGAGGAAAACCGGCCGGGTCGAATACGATCTGGCCGGAAATCGTCAGGTCGCCGACCGGGAGATCATCAGGGAGCTGAAGGCGCGGCGGCTGGAGGCGCGCTTGTTTTCGCAGCCCGGCGAGGTCGGAAAGAAGCTCGAAGAATTTTATAAAAACAAGGGGTTTTTAAAGGCAAAGGTCTTACGGCCGCAAATTTCATTCAGCGGTCCCGCGGGAACGGCCGTGATCCGCATTCAAATCGAAGAGAACGTTTTGTTCAGAATCAACACGATCTCTTTTTCGGGAAGCGCCATCGTTCCCGAGAAAAAACTGCTGGAGCTGACCGGATTGAAAACAAACATGCCGCTCCCTGAACTTCAGGTCATGGAGCCCGGTGCCAGGATCGAGCGCTATTATCGAAAAATGGGCTTCAACCAGGTCCAGGCGACTTTGAAAACCGTTTTGGCGGAGGCTGAAGGCCGGGCCGATATTGAAATTGTGATCTCGGCCGGGGTTCAGGGAGTGGTCGGCGCGATCGAAATTCTCGGCAACCGGCAAACCAGGGAATCCGTCATCATCCGCGAGCTGACCTTCAAGGCGGGCGACAGCGTTGATTTCTATGAGATCAACCGCTCCAGGAAAAAATTGTACGACCTGGGCATCTTTGACCTGGTCGATCTCGAATTGACGGCAATGGACGCGGCGCCGCCCCAGTCCGCCGCTCCCGAAACGGAGGTGGATGGCGCACCGCGAACGTATTTCCAAGTGCGGATCAAGGTCAGGGAAAGCCCGGTTTACCGCCTGAAGCTCGGCGGCCAATACGACACGGATTCGCAATTGGGCGTCCGCTTCGAAGGGGAAAACAGCAACCTGTTCGGGTCGGCCCATTCCATCGGGGCCGGTTTCCAGTGGAGCGGCAAGGAAATCGACACGAGAGGGTATTATCGCCTGCCGAATCTGCTTTTTAACAAAGCGAATACCATTGTCACCGTGTTTTTTAACAAAAAGGAGGAGCCTTCTTTTCGCGACGAGCGTCAAGGCCTCACCATTCAGCAGCAGGTCCTTTTGGGAAAAACCCAGATCGTATCCCTGAATTATACAAGGGAAAGAAGCGAAATCACGAACGGACCGGATCCCGGCACCCGCAGCGAGAGATCCGATGTCGCCCATGTGACGTTGGGTTACTATCATGACAAACGGGATAATATTTTTAATCCCGGCAGGGGTTTTTCAGTTTCCGGCAGCATCCAGCACGCGGCCAAATTCATGGGTTCAGACTATCCCTTCATCCGCTATTCGGGGCAGTTCGATTTTTTCCTGCCGGCAGCGCCCCGATTGACCTGGGGCAGCTCCTTGGCCGTCGGCCTGGTCGACGAGCTGGGGCAGAAGCTTTCATTGGCGGAGAAATTTTTTGCTTCCGGCCGGGGAACCATCCGGGGTTTCGATGCCAATGAAGTCGGGCCGGTGGACGCGGCCACGGGCCAGGCGATCGGCGGGGATGCGATCTTGATCTTCCGGCAGGAACTTCGCTGGCAGCTCCTGCCGCTGATCAGCATGGTCGGTTTTACGGACTGGGGGAATTTATTTGTACGGGGCGTTGATCATGCCATTTTCAAGTTAAGAAAATCGGCGGGAATCGGGGTCCGCTTTCATCTTCAGCCATTGCTGATCCGTCTGGATTGGGGGATGAAGCTGGATCGCCGCCCGGGCGAGAAGCATTCGACGCTGTATTTCGGGATCGGTCATATATTTTAATGCGCCTTCTGGACTTGTCGGTTCGGCTGTTGTATAATGACGGTGTTATTGACTGGACACCCCATTTCCAACCCCCATCCTGTTTTTTCGCAACCCCCATGTTGAAAACAGCAGGGAGTTGCCGGTGCGTGATGGACATGGAAGCGAAGGCAAAATGAAAAAGATCATCATCATTCCGGTCGTCTGGCTCGTCTCGTGGATCGTCCCGCTCGGCGCCGAAGACCCGCAAGCCGGTTTCAGTTTTTCCCTGAAGCAAGCCCAGGAATACGCCGTGAAGTTCAGCACCGAGACGCGCAATTCCCGCATCGATGTGGCCATGGCCCAGAGGAAGATCTGGGAAACCACCGCCAGCGGACTGCCGCAGGTCAGCGCCACGCTCTCCTACCGCGACAACCTGAAAATTCCCACCACGCTGATCCCGGCCCAATTCCTGGATCCCGACGCGGCCGCGGGGGAGTTCATCGGCCTGAAGTTCGGCACCCAGCACAACGCCACCGTCGACGTCACCGCCACGCAGCTCGTGTTCAACGGTTCCTACATCGTGGCCCTGCAGGCGTCCAAGGTCTACCTGCAGCTGGCCAGGAACCAGCAGGAGAAGAAGGAGATCGACGTCCGTGAGATCGTGGCCAACACCTACCACCTGGTGCTGCTGGCGGAAAAGAACCGGGAGATCCTGGTCTCCAGCCTGGACAACCTGCGCCGTACCTGGCAGGAGACCGACGCCCTGCACCGGGCCGGCTTCAGCGAGGCGACCGCCGTCGACCAGCTGCAGCTGGCGGTCAGCGACCNNTGGAGAACACCCTGGCCACGACCGAACGCCAGATCGAGACGGCCTACCGGCTGCTCAAGCTGCAGATGGGCGTCGACCCGGACCGCTCCGTCGTTCTCAGCGACACGCTGGCCTCGATCCTGGCCGCCATGGATGCCGAGCTGCCGGCGCCGGAGCGCTTCGATCTTTCGCGCCATATCGACTTCCGGGTCATGGAGACCCAGGAACGCTCCATGGCCATGCTGCTCAAGCGTGAAAAAGCGGAGTACCTGCCCACGGTGACGGCTTTTTTCAGTTTGAGCCGCTCGGCCATGCGCGACCGCTTCAATTTTTTCAGCCAGAGCGGCGAATGGTTCCCGGCGACCATGCTGGGATTGAACCTGTCGCTGCCGGTCTTCACGTCAGGGTTGCGGCCGGCCCGCGTGGCCCAGGCCCGGCTGGAGCTGGAGAAGGCGCAGAACCTGAAGCAGCAGGTGGCCGACAGCCTGAAATTGGCCGTTTCCCAGGCGCGCTCCGATTTTGCCTCCGCCCTGGAACGGGAAAAAAACACGGCGAAAATGGCCGCCCTGGCGCAGCGCATCTTTGACGACACGCGCGGCAAGTTCAGCCAGGGACTCACCGGAAGCATGGAGCTGACCCAGGCCCACAACCAGTATCTCAATGCCGAGGCCGGGCATTCCCAGGCGGTGGTGCAGTTGCTGGACGCCCGCCTCCGCCTCGACAAGGCCTTGAATCGACGCTAAGGAAAATCACAATGAAAAAAAACAGGCTTCTTTTTATTTGGCTCGTTCTCATCACGGCTCTGGCCTCCTGCCAGAAAAAGCAGGACACGGTCCCGGGTGCCGTTGTTGCTGAAAACCTGCCGGTCGAGGTCAAGACGGTCGTGCCCGAGAAATTCGAGCACTTCTTCGCCGTCAACGGCTCCCTGGAAGCGATCCAGGACGCGTTCATCAGCGCCGAGACCAGCGGCCAGATCCAGGCTGTCCACGTCCAGGAAGGCCAGCGCGTGCGCCAGGGCGACCTGCTGGTCTCGCTGAATTCCGATATCACCCGCAACGCCGTCGCCGAGGTACAGAACGCCCTGGAGCTCGCGCGCACGGTTTTTCGCAAGCGCCAGGAGCTGTGGGATAAAAAGATCGGCGCCGAGANNCCAAAACCAGCAAGGAAAGCCTGGAGAACCGCCTGGCGTCGTTGCAGGCGCAGCTGGCCCTGGCCAAGATCATGGCTCCCTTCAGCGGCATCGTCGACAAGATCTATAAAAAGGCGGGCGAGCTGGCCGTGCCCGGACTGCAGCTGATGCAGCTGGTCAACC
>DCVK01000005.1 GCA_002335385.1 Candidatus Aminicenantes bacterium UBA2190 | reverse complement strand
CAAAAAATATGGGGTGATGCCAGCTTTTTATTTTTCTCCCGGGAAATCCGCGCCGCTTGCAGCGGCCATGAAATAAAAGCTATAATCATCCGCATCGGCACGTGAAAACGGGAGGCGCACCATGCATAAGAAAGCAGTTTCGCTTTTTTTGACTATTTTTTTCGGAGCTGCCTGCGCCGCCCCGGCGATCGACGACTGGTTCCGCGATGCGGTTTTTTATGAAGTTTTCGTGCGCAGTTTCAATGACAGCAACGGCGACGGCGTGGGCGACCTGAACGGGTTGACCGCCCGGCTCGACTACCTCAATGACGGCGACCCGGCCACCGGCGCCGACCTCGGGGTCACCGCCCTCTGGCTCATGCCCATCTCCCCTTCCCCCAGCTACCACGGTTACGATGTGACCGACTATTACGACGTCAATAAGGATTACGGCACCATGGCGGACTTCAAGCGCCTGGTCGCGGAAGCCCACCGGCGCGGCATGCGCGTCATCATCGACCTGGTCTTGAACCATTCTTCCAGCCGGCATCCCAGGTTCCTCGCCGCAGCCGACGACACGAGCCCGAAGAGGGACTGGTACGTCTGGAAGAAATCGCTGCCGTCCGGCTGGAGACAGCCCTGGTCGTCGGGAAGCTCGCCCGAATACGTCTGGCATGCCCTGCGGGCCGGCGAATATTTTTACGGCCTGTTCTATAACGGCATGCCCGACCTCAATTACGGCAACCCCGCCGTGCAGGATGAGATGATCACCGTGGCCAAGCACTGGCTGGACGCGGGCGCCGACGGCTTCCGCCTGGACGCGATCCGCTATCTTTTCGAGAGCGGGCCGGGAAAAGGGCAGGCGGACACGCCGGAAACGCATGCCTACCTGGCCAGGTTCTACCAGGCGCTGAAGCAGCATAAGCCGGATTGCTACCTGGTCGGTGAGATCTGGACCGATCTCGATACCATCGCCTCCTATCTGGGCTCCCCCCGCGAGCTGGACTCGGCCTTCAATTTCGACATGGCCGGCGCCGTGGTGGGCGGGGTCAAGGACTTGAATTCCGGCTTCATCAACGCCACCCAGGAAGTCACGCTGGAGACATACCCCAAGGATGCCGCCGACGCCACGTTCCTGACCAACCATGACATGGACCGCATCGCGTCGCTATACGGGCCCGACTTCGACAAGCTCAAGCTGGCCGCATCTGTATTGCTGACCCTGCCCGGCACCCCCTACATTTACTACGGCGAGGAGATCGGCATGCCCGGCACCAAGCCCGACGAGAACATCCGCAAGCCCATGCTCTGGACCGACGGGGAACATGCCGGCTTTTCCACGGCCAAACCCTGGAACGCCCCGGCCCGCGTCCGCCCCGGCATCAACGTCAAGGCCGAGGCGGCAGACCCCGATTCATTGCTCAGCCATTACCGGCGTCTGATCCGGCTGCGCAACGACCATGTCGCCCTGCGCCGCGGCGGTTACCAGGCCGTGCGCCTGGAGAACAAGAACATCTACGCCTTCCTGCGCCGCCACGAGCAGCAGACGTTGCTCGTGCTGCACAATTTCTCACCGGAAACGGCTTCCGGCCTGCAAATCCCTGCGGAATACAAGCTGAAGCTGCTGCGCGACATCACCGGAAACTTGGCTTGCCAAGCCCTGCCGCCGCTGGCGGCAGCTCAAACCCGGATCTTCGAAGTGGTGCCTGTCGACTTGCCGTGAGCGCCGACGCCATTCCTTTCCAGCTCGGTCTCAGCCCCGACATGCCGCAGATGCTCGATCTGCCCTGGCACCTCCCCCTGTAGCTGGCAGCTTCATCCGCAAGCCGGGAACCCCGCCGGGAAAGTCGTGATATCGCCGGATCCGCCGCTCAAGTCCCGGCAGCGGGCGGAGCGTCGTAAAACCCGAGCAACCTTTTTTCCTGCAGCCAGTCGGCGATCCGTCCGCACGCCCCCTGGACATCGTCATCTGAAACATCGATTTGCAAATGGGGCAGAAGCGACCTGGCGGCGGCGGCCCGCAGCTCTTCCTGTTCCGCGATGAAGCGGTTCAAATCACCGTATTGGCCGGGGTTTCCCGAAACCGCCAACCGCGCAGCCCGGGCCCGGGGAAAGGATTCCTCGCTCCGGGTGCAGACGACCAGGGCGAAACCCAGCTTTTGCAAGCCCTGCTCGAGCCAGGTGAAATCGTAAGTCCGCCCCTGGCTTTTCTGATAAACCTGGGTCGACAGATGAAAGCGGTCCACGATCCAGGAATAATACTTGAGCAACTCGAATAAATGGAGCCAGGTACGGTAGGTCTCCAAGGCCAGGTCCTCCTCCTGCTCTGCGAAATTGATCAAGCCCCTGCCCCACGGGATATTGGTGAAGGCGCACCACTCGGCGGAAACGAGCGGGGAATGGTAGCGGTATTTTCTCGGCCCGACGATGCGCGGATGCTCGTTCAAGGCGAAGGCGATATCCGTTTTGTGGGTCAGGCGCGTGCCTTCCAGAATGATCTTCGGCGTGAGCTTGGGCGGAAATTCACTGCACATTCGGCCCTCCTGTCCTGCCCGTCATTGTAATTATTCCGGAAACCATTTACAATTTTCTTTCGCAAAAAATATGATGCCCGAGAATAAATTCATTTGGGAGTACTGAAATGAACCAGCAGCAAGTGGTCGACCTGATCAACAGCTATGTCTGGAGCACGCCGCTGGTGCTCCTCTGCCTGGGCGCGGGCGTCTATTTCTCCATCCGCACCCGCTTCCTGCAGGTGCGGCTGATCAAGGACATGGTGGGCCAGCTCTTCCGCGGCCGCGCCTCCATGTCGGGGATCTCCTCCTTCCAGGGCTTCGCCATGGCCCTGGGCGGCCGCGTGGGTACGGGCAACATCGCCGGCGTGGCCACGGCCATCGGCGCCGGCGGTCCCGGCGCTCTTTTCTGGATGTGGGTGATCGCCTTCCTCGGCGCCGGCTCGGCCTACGTCGAGGCGGCGCTGGGCCAGGTGTGGAAGGAGAAGATCGGCGGCGTCTATCGCGGCGGCCCCTCCTACTACATCGACAAGGGGCTGGGGCAGAAATGGTACTCGACCATCTTCGCCGTGGTCACGGTCATCTCCTGCGGCATCCTCCTGCCCGGCGTGCAGGCCAACAGCATCGCCTCGGCTTTTCAAAGCGCCCTGCCGGTCCTGACCCCGGCCGTCACCGGGGCCATCATCGTCGCGCTGCTGGGCCTGATCATCTTCGGCGGCGTCAAGCGCATCGGCCGCGCGGCCGAGCTGCTGGTCCCCTTCATGGCCGTTGGTTACATCGTGATGGCGCTGGTCATCATCGCCATCGACTTCCGGCGCATCCCGGCCATGTTCGCGCTGATCATCTCTTCGGCGCTTGGCAAAAACGCCGTGTTCGGCGGCATCATCGGCTCGGCCATCGCCTGGGGGGTCAAGCGCGGCATCTACTCGAACGAGGCCGGCCAGGGGACAGGGCCGCAGGCGGCCGCGGCGGCCGAGGTGGCGCACCCGGCGCAGCAGGGCCTGGTGCAGGCCTTTTCGGTTTACGTCGACACGCTGCTGGTCTGCACGGCCACCGGCTTCATGATCCTGATCACCGGCATGTACAACACCGGCGACGGCCGGGGGGGGTTCCTGGCCCATAACCTTCCCGGCGTCGAGGCGGGCCCGGCCTGGACGCAGAGCGCCATCGACACCATCTTCAAGGGCTTCGGCGGTGAGTTCGTGGCCGTCGCCCTGTTCTTCTTCGCCTTCACCACCCTGATGGCCTACGCCTATTACACCGAGTCGAACGTGGCCTACCTTTTCAAGAGGAAAAGCGGCCCGGCGATCACGCTGGCGCGCATCTTCCTGCTGGTCATGGCCTACTACGGCGCCGTGCGCACCGCCACCCTGGCCTGGGGACTGGGCGACATCGGCGTCGGCCTCATGGCCTGGCTGAACGTCATCGCCATCCTGCTGCTCTCCCGCGTCGGCCTGGCCACGCTGAAGGACTACGAACAGCAGCGCAAGTCGGGGCAGCCGCTCTATTTCGATCCGGAAAAGCTGGGCATCCGCCGCGCCGGCCTGTGGAAGCAGATCAACGAGCAGCAGGCGGAGACCCGGGCTGCCGAGCAGGAATAAGCCGCAGCGGGCGCTTTATCCTGGGGCCGGCCTGCCGCGTGGGAAAAATGGACAGAGATATCTTTCCCTGGATAGGATGGGGCCAAAACGGAGTAAGCGAAAGGCTGAAAGGTTATAGTCCTTTCAGGAACGTGGACAGGATCAGCAGCAGCCAGCCGAGGCCCATGAACCAGTACAGGTTGACGGTGACGAAGGGGATGGCCACGAAGTAGGACAAAAGGCTCAAAAGACCCAGGATGAGCGAAACGATCCAGGTGATCCTGGTCGGAGCGTTCAATCTCATTTTTTCCCTCCTGAAATGTATTTCCCGACCTATGGTAGGGGAATCAAATAATGAATGCAACCCGAATTTGTTGACATCGCGCAAACCTCCGACTAGAATATTTTCAAGAGGGATCCGGGGATGAACAAATCGTTCCCGGGCAAATGAAGCAAGGAGGGATCATGGCGGACGCGAAATTGGATCAATTGAAGCTGAAGTACCAGTCGGTGCTCAACACGATGAACGCGCTGAAAGTGCAGCTGAAGAACCTGCATGTCCAGGGCGACAAGCTGGTCATCCGCGGCGAGGCCAAGACCAAGCAGGACTCGTACAAGGTGTGGGACCAGATCAAGCTGGTCGACAAGAATTTCGCCCAGGACCTGGCGGCCGAGATCACGTATCTGAGCGACGAGCCGGCGCCCAAGCCGCAGAACGCGCCCACGCTGCGCATCCACAAGGTCGTGGCCGGCGACACCCTGGGCAAGATATCCAAGCAGTATTACGGCAAGGCCGGCGACTACATGAAGATCTTCGAGGCCAACAAGGACAAGCTGAAGGACCCCGACAAGATCTTCCCGGGCCAGGAGCTGGTCATCCCGTAAGGAATCGGCAAGGCATCGACAGCAAAAGGGGCTGGGGGCCGGGCCTATCCTTCATGCAAAACCCTTTCCCCTTGGCTGGCGTCTGCTTTCAGAGAGAAGGGGAAAGGAGCGCATGGGGAAAAACAGATCCGGGCTGGTTTGGCTGGCGTCGTGGATGTGGCTGTCGGCTTTCAGTGTTTTCCTGTGCGCCCGGGATGGCGGTCGGGGGAATGATAACATAGTAATGCCGGATTCGCTCGAATCGCCTGGGCAGGCAAGATATGTCCATGTCATCGTGGCCCTCTGTGACAACGTCAACCAGGGGATCGTCAAGGTGCCGAGGAGGATCGGCAACGGCCAGGACCCGGCCAACAACCTCTACTGGGGGTGCGGCTTCGGGGTCAAGACGTTTTTCAAGAAGCACAGGGATTGGAAACTGATCTCAGAGATCACAAATCCCGCCGCCAGCATTCATGAACGCCTGGTGTTTCGCCATGCCAACTCCCCCGTTTTCATGGTCGCCGACGCCTACGACGGCGCGGCGATCCGCCAGGCCATCGGCGATTTCCTGGGCTATGCCGCCGGGCAGAAGAAAGCGCGAGTCACCTTCGGCCAGCTCCAGTTGAAAACCGGCGGCGACGCCGACTTGATCTGCTACGTCGGCCACAACGGCCTGATGGACTTCGCCTTCGATGTCCTGCCGGCGCGCGCCGACCAAAGGGCCCGGGATGTCATGATCATGGCCTGCCTCAGCAGGGATTATTTCGGCGCGGCGATGAAAAAGGCCGGCGCCCGCCCCCTGTTGTGGACCACGGGGCTGATGTGCCCCGAGGCATACACGTTGGCGGCGGCGATCGGCTCGTGGATCGGGAACGAAGCGGGCGGGGAGATCAGGGAGGTGGCGGCGCAGGTCTACAGCCGGTACCAGAAATGCGGGGTCAGGGGGGCAAGGAGCTTGTTGGTAACCGGATATTGAGGGATTTGGCTGCCTCAGATCCGGAATATCTCAGAAATGCATACCCAAACAACAACGGTCCGCCCGCCGCTGTCGCTGATTCCTGTCGGCAATCCTCTGCCGATCGCGGCAAATCACGCGATGATCGGACTCAGCGCTTGTGCAACTTGAGTTCCTGCTCCCCGTTATCGTAGGTCATTTTTCCCGACCGCACTTCAAGCTTCAGCAGGGCTTCCCTCTTTGCGCCCACGGCATCATAGCCGAATTCCGTTCCCTCAAAAACCGCGGCGTCCCCCGGCTGGGGAAAGACCCTGAAAATGGTGTCCCCCACCGTAAAATACTGAAGCCGGTCGAGCGTCAGAATCCCCTTGAATGCTGCACTTTTCTTATCCTCCAAGGTCACGTAGATGATGGATTCCTTTCCGTTCAACGTTAGGATCCAATGGCCGCTGATGATCCTGTCCGCTTCGGAAACGACATGCCAGGGGACGTTATCCTCCGGATCGTCTTGTGGATTCACGGTTCCGCCTCCTTCATGGCGCACTCCAGGCGCCGCCGCCCCCTGCCGCCCCTCCCGGACCTGCCGCAATTCCCTTCGCAGATCCGGGATGACCCGTTCCCTCACCGTGCGGCGGTATTCGATCGTCTGCCGCAGAACTTCAGACACAAAATCCATGATCACGTCTTTCTGAACGCCCCGCAGTCTCATGTCCAGAAGCTGATGGACGAACGTTCCCAGAGCCACGGGGCGTAAAATGGGCCCCCAATTCGCGAACAGCAGATGTTCATCTCCGATCAAGCCCTCATGCTCCTCGATCTCCATTTCGATTTCTTCCTGCCGCTGCCGCAGCTTGTCTTGGGAGGGCGCATCGTCCCTCCCTGTTTTGAACGCGAGCTTTCTCCATTCCTCTCCCATATCGCCATGACCATATACAGCCGATTCTTCCGGACCCGGGGCCGGGGAATAGGCTTCATCCATGAGGGACAAAGGGCTTCTCTCTTCCGGAGAGGGAGCCAGCAACAACGGGATATTCGTCTGGGCGGGGTCTACATGACTTCTCTTTTTGATGTCTTCGTTGAGCTCTCCGGCGGCCCCTTTCAAGGCGAATTCGCTCCAGAGGCGCCGCCAGTCCTCCGGATCTTCGAGGCGGCTTGTCCGCGCAGCAAGATAGGCCATCAGGGAAATCTCCAGCTTCGTATAGGCCTGCTGGTATTGGGGCCCACGGGCGAGATGCTTTTTTTGGCTCTGAAGAACCGCGCCCAGCATGACCGCAAGGTTTTCGAGATGATGTTTTTTTTGAGGGTCCACGTCTTTTAGGGAGATTTGATTCGGAAGAAAATACGTTTTTTCCGCCCAAAAGAGCAGGGCATCCAACTCCGCTATCCCGGTCGAAGGAGATACGGAAACATTCTCCCGAGGAGGCAACGGGTAAATCATCGTGGAGGAAACAAAAAAGAAAAGTCCGCAATAAATGACCGCCAATGCAACACTTCTGAATTTCATGACACATCCCCTTTCATTGACATGAATCCTTCTCCTTCAAAAGCAAAGCCCGACTCCAAGGTTGTTGGTGTTTTTGGCTTCCTCCACCGTTCGCCGATACGTGTACGACATTCCCGACTGATCGCCGCTGTTGAAAGAACTCACCCGCAAATACCCGCCTTTCGGGGAATACCCCATGTCGGCGTTGACCCAGCGGGTCCCGGTGATTTTCATTTGCGGAAACGTCTCATTGTTCACGGTTCTGTTCTCTATCCTCGTCGTCACGCGCAGCACTTGCCCGACGAATTCGGTTCCCTCGCCGGCTGAACGGGTGGCACGCGAAATCTTCATCCGGAAAAGTTCCAGCCCCTTGAATGCCTCGTAACCCGGAGGAGCGAAGATGACCCTGCCGATATAGGTGTCGCCGGATTTTGAGACGTGAATGACGGTCTGGGAATCACCCAATTTCTGATATTGCGAGATGAGATACAACTTGTTGATATACCCTCGCCACTGGCCTAAAAGATTCGGCGCCACCGCCCCCTCGGGAACAGGCTGGATCGTCCGGTCGCCATATTCCCGGCCAAGCAGCGTCACGCCGTCCTTCTCGGCCTGAAGGCCGCCGCCCGCCTTTTTCAGCAGCGCGACCGCCGCCGACCCCCCTCCCCCCCTTCCGATCAAGGATAAATCAATGGGAAGCGGGGAGGAAGACGGAAAACCGAGAAGGGTCGGGACGTGGATGCCGTCCGGATCCACCTTGAAGGCCGTGCGCGAATAGGTCATATAATTGCCGTTCAGGGCCTCGGCTGCGTACTCTTTCCAGTAATGCTCGGAAGATACCGCGTGACCCCCCGAAACCGTCAGATCGGCAAGAAAGAGCATGACTTGCCCCTGCAGTTCCATGAATTGCGGCGTGCGGGACGGGTCCGCCTGGACATGGCGGATCTGGGACCGCAGCACAAGGCCGATCATGACCGACAGGTTCTCCAGGTGCCGGGCATCGCGAAAATTCACGTTTTTCAGCGTCTCGCCGGAAGGGCGGAGAAAAATCGTTTCGACCGCCTTCAGCAGATCCTCGACTCGGGAAATGCGCTCGGCGGGCAGGGCCGCCTCGGCGTGAGGCAGAAGGCGGAAGAGACCTGAGCACAGCAGAAACAATGCCAGGAAAGCGAATTTCTTCGAAAACCGATCAAGCTTCATTTCCATGATCCCTCCTCTTCGCGGTCCGGAAGAATGGATCCAGCATGGGCATTTTCAGGGGAACCCTTCGCAGCGGACAGGCTGCAGGGAAAAGCCGGTTTTCTCATGGTGAGATTCTAGATGAATGTGGTTATGATTTCAACCAACGACTTGGTGTCAGGTCTTTCATTACTACAAATGAATTATGGGCAAAGCAGAAATGTAAGACCTGGCACGAATCGCCCTGGGGATTGAGCGAATTGAGCGAGCCGGCCTATTCCGGCTCGCGTTCCTCTGTTTGTTGGGCCGCAAAGCGCGATCTGAACATGTAGATCGCCCAACCAAGCGTGTCGCGCCCCCAACGCAGGTATGCCGACTTCGCCTTGCTCACGCGCTCAGCCAGCTCCGCCAAGTCCGGGTCACTGGGATGGGCGCGAGCGTACTCCGCTGTCGCGAACCATTGGAGGCCCTCGTACCTGTCCCAGTCGTCCTTGCTGCTCACGATGGCGTACACGAGTTCCGCGCCACGTTGCTCTCCGGCTTCTGCATTCGAGGCATGGCTGCCCAGGTCCTCTCGCGCGCACGCCAACGCCTCAAGGTATTCCCCTGAGGGCTCCTGCCGCCAGTAGGGCTCTCCCACGACCACCCATCCGCCCGGCTTCACCATGCGGATCAACGCTTCGAGAGTATGCGCATGCCCCCCGAAGATCCAACTGCCGCCGATACAGGATGCCAGATCCAAGCGGTGCGGCGCGTCCGGCTTGAAATCCGCGCCATTCATCCGCGTGAAGGTGATGTCAGCACTCGCGGCCCGCGCCTTGAGCCTGCGCTGCGCTTCGGCGATATAGAAAGGGGAAATGTCGACGCCCAGGCCACGCGCGCCATAGGCTTCCGCCAGATGAATCAGGAACTCGCCCTTGCCGCAGGCAATGTCCACCACCTGAGCGTTCGTCGGGAGGCGCAGAAGCGTCACGAGACGCGCCAGTTTTTCCAGGCTCGTGGGGTTGCATACCTCATGCTCACGGTGCGTGATGTCGAAAAACTTCTGTGGGTCCATGGTTCTCACTCCTTCAATGGCCTGGCTCCCCGATCCGCTTCACGAGCCGCGGCACAGGCGCACGGAATATTTGCGCGCGACCTTGGGGGCTTGGCGATATCTTCGCCCGCTGCGGCTCGCTTACCTGCATCCAGCGGATCTCCCGAAGCATCTTGATCAGCCGCCGGCAACGGGCTTCGGGGGATTCTGCCTTTTTATTCTGCGGGCCACCGCGCCGTCGACCATCCTGCCGACCGCTCTTTTCAGCGGCCCCAACCGCACCGGGTAGAAATAATCCGCTGTCCACCAGCCGGCCTGTTCGTAGTAGGTGAAGTCCCTGAAACTTGCATCGAGCATCAAGCGCATGCTGGTCCGCCCCCAGCGGAACATGAGCAACTTCAAAATGGAGGGGGCGGGAAGCTCCTTTTTAACCAGGGTTTCGTAGAACTTCCGGCTCTGCCGGTCGATCTTCCCTTCATTGGCCGCGCGGACTTTCTCGGTCAAAGGCTCAAGCGACTTCACCAGCGAGCCCTTCACGACGTTGAAACCGAGTCCCATGGCGACGAAGTCGAGGTACTTCACGATCTCCCGGCCGCGGTAGATCGCCTCGACCACGATGCTGGTGAACGCCTTGCCGAAGCAGCGCGGGCGGTGCAGGGCGAAGGCCAGCCGGTCGAGGAAAACCTTCATCCGCCCGGAGACGTTGTAGGAGTAGTTGGGGGTGGCGAAGACCACGCCGTCCGCGGCGAAGAGTTTCGCGAGCAGCGCGTCGCGGTCGTCCTGCAGGGGACATAATTCCTCACCCTTGTCGGTGCACAGCTTGCAGCCGCGGCATATTTCCAGGTGGTAATCGCTCAGGAAGACGATCTCCGTCTCGACATCGCCCATGGAGCGCAGGTTGTCCAGGAAACGCGCGGTGGCGTTGCAGGTATGTCTCCTGCGCGCGCTGCCCACGAACGCGATCACTTTCATGCCCGCTGCCTCCACCGCGTCAGTAATACTACTTCGCGATATTTACTGTCAATGGGGTCGCGGCGGCGGCAACTCAACGCGGCCCTCACTCCGAGCATTTCGTCGTCTCCGGGTAGGCGGCAAAGCGAGCGATGAGCCTATCCCTTGTCTCCCCCATTTGCTCGATCCTCTTCCCGAAATCGGGCGAGATCCTGAGGATGGCGGCAAGCGCCTGTTCAATTATTTTCCTGTTCGCTCCGATCGAATACGACTCAAAGCGGGCATTGGCTTTCCCTGCGAAATCCGAGTTCATATCAAGGAATTTCACCGGCTTGTCGCATTCCTTCTTGAAGCTCCCCAGCGCTACATGCTTGACCTTGGGCGTGCTTGCCGTCTTGAACCAGGCCTCCTGCTTTTTCAGGTCGCAGACGAATGACCACTGCGTGCCGCCGCGTTCCAGCGCGTTCAGGATGGCGAAAGCGTAGTCAACGGCCGGCTTCCGCTCACCCGGCGCAAGTTTCTCATGGTGCTTGATCATGTCCTCGGCCTGGACGAAGCGCGGTATCTCTTCCCCCCCAGCGGATACGGGATCCCCTGCCGGACAGTTGAGGAAGGCCTCCCGGCGCCGCATCTCGAAATCATACGGCTCATTGCACAGGACGGGTACGGGCATGTTTGCGCCGCGATGGATCACCACCTTGCCGTCGAGGAATTCGATGGCCGCCATGGCCCCCGTCCGATCGGCTGCGAAAAAGTGCCATCCCCAGCCGTCAATGGTCATTGCCGACGCGGAGGCGATCACTTGGTCGACCGTTTTGCAGGTGTCCAGAAGGTGCTGGAGCCAAAGGCAGATGAATATCCTGGGCTTGGCCGGATCCTCGGGAAACTTGGACGGGGGGTACGACATCTCGCCCACGAAAAGCCCCGCTTCGTTCATGCCGTCGTCGGGAAAATCCCTGCCGAAGGCATTGAAGGTCAGCGATGCGTACCTGGAGGTCCAGGTCAGCGTCGGACCCGGGATGGATCTGCCCGTCATCAAGGTCGCATAGGACACGGAGGACTTGCTCACTCCCCGCTTGTTGATGAAGACGGCCCCGGGGAAATGCGTGCGTTCGTCCAGGTTATGGCCGACGAGCAGCGTCTTGCCGTCTTTCAGCATAAAAGTCGAACAGGGATAGAGGTGAACCGCGATCAGGACAGCAGCGACAAGCGTCGTGATTACGATCCGTTTAAAAAATGCCATTTTCATCTTGCTTGCTCCCTTCATTTATTTATTCTTCAGTTTTTGAAGCTGTGTCTTCGCGTTACTGTTCTCCGGGTTCAGCGCCAGGGATTTTTCATAATTCTTGATCGCCTGCTCGCTCAAGCCGGCAACCGCCTGCGCCTCGGCCAGGCTGTCGTATGCGTTCGCGGAATCGGGAAACTCCTCGACTGTAAAGGTGAGGACGGCCAGGGCTTCGGGAATTCGTTTTTGCCCAAGAAGCTCATATCCAAAAGCGTTGAGCTGGATCTCCTCGGGCTCGGGATCGTTCAAGGCGCCCTCTTCCCGACGCATCGCTCGCAAATCACCGATCGCCGCCCTAATGCCCTTGTCCTTCCCGGACACCCGGCATTCTTCCGCCAGGGAACGGCGTGGCACGCCTGGCGCGCGACCGTACACGATATCCAACAGCCCCGCGGCCATGGTCTCCAGGCGGGTGGAATCGGTGTTGTTGAGGAGAACGATGAGAATCCGGTCCTGGGGAATGCGCAGGAGCAGGCTGTTGAAACCCTCGATGCGGCCGCCGTGAAACACGATATTCCGCTCCGCCCGATCCGGTCCGACCGGCCGCCATTTGAAGCGCAGACCGCTGAAATAGCCGTTATTGGGGGATGAAGACAGGAGAGCGCGCACCTTTGCAGACAAAAGCGTGTCGCCGTAAAAAGCTTTTTCCCAGAGCGCGAGATCGTTCATGGTGGAGTACATGCCTCCAGCCGAAAAAGCCAGGAACGGGTCCACCCCGCCGGCCGGGACCACCCGGCCGCCGCGCCGCTGATAGCCCTTGGCCGTCTGCGGCGTCGACATTCCCTTCCGCGCCAGCCCCGACGCGTTCATGCCAAGCGGAGACAGGACATATTGGCGCAGGGCCTCCTCATAGGAGAGGCCGGTCGCCTGCTCGATGACCGCGCCCAGGATGACGTAACCGCCATTGTTGTAGCGAAAACGGGTGCCAGGCTCGGAATCAAGGTCCCGGCTGCAGTATTTCATGACAAATTCCCTGATCATTGGGCAAACCTGGACATCCTGCATCGTTCGCGTAAAACAGGGGATCCCGGAGGTGTGCTCGAGCAGATGGCGGATCGTGACCCTTGCCCCCGTATCCTTCCGATAATATGGCAATGCATCCGCAAGCGTGGAGTCCAGGGAAAGACGCCCCATCTCGATAAGCTTCAGGATCATGACCGCCGTGAATTGCTTGGTCAGCGAGCCGATCAGGAACTTCGTCTCCGGTCCATTGGCGATTTTTTCTTCGTAATCCGCGTAACCGAATCCACGGTTAACCAGGGTTTGCCCCTGGCGAACCACCAATACCGCCCCGTTGAACTCGCCCAGTTCATGGTAGCGGTCCATCAAGGCTTCGAGGGAGCCGCTGGCGTCATGCGCCGCATCCTGCTCCGGAAGGAATGTCGGGCGGGGATGGAGATGGCCGCCGCCCGCGGCCAGGACCGCGGCGATCAGCATAACTGTCATTGACCTCATGGCATAACCTCCTTCACCGGATCGGGTTTGGCCGCTCCGACAGTTGCCAGCGCCCAGCGGATCCGGCGAGATCCACGCGAATGTTATAGAATCATTTTACCGCTTGCGCCTGGAAATTGTCGCCGGCATGCCCGATTCCGTCGCCGGGCGTCGGTGTGGGTCGTGAACGGTGTTCCGGGGTGCTGTTCATATGGCTACCGCGTCCTTTTCTGTCAGGGGGATTTTTTTGATTTGGGGTCTCAAACCGACCCCATAGAAATTTCAGAACAGCACCTGCTTTAATTTTTCGCAGGCGTTGCGGCTGACCTGCAGCTTGGTGCCATCCTTGAGGATGACCAGCATCTCGTGATTGAACCAGCGCTGCACCTCCTTGACGTAGTCGAGGTTGACGATGTAGGAGCGGTGCAGGCGCAGGAAGTGCTGCGGGTCGAGACGGTTCTCGAGGTTGTTCAGGGTGTCGCGGAACAGATAATTCTTCCCTTCCAGGTGGGCGCAGACGTTCTTGCCCTTGGCCTCCAACCAGCAAATCTCCTCGCACCTGCAGACGAAGATGCGGCCATCGGCCTTGATGGAGAAGCGCTGTGGGTACTTTTCCTTCGCCGTAAGCGCCGCGATCAGCGATGCCACCTGGGCATTCAATCCCGTGCCATGATTGGCCTGGATGCGGCGCCGGGCCAGATCGAGGGCCTGGGTGAAACGCTGGATGTCGACGGGTTTCAGCAGGTAATCGATGGCATGGCAGGCGAAGGCGTCCAGCGCATAGCGGTCATAGGCGGTGACGAAGATCACTTCGGGCATGGATTCGGGCGGGATGCGGGTCAGGACATCAAAGCCGTCCATTTCAGGCATCTGGATGTCGAGCAGCACAAGGTCGGGCTTCTCCTGGGCGATGGTTTCCAGGGCATGCGGGCCGTCCCGGCATTCAAAGACGGCCTCGATGCCCTTCTCCTTGGCCAGCATCCTGGCCAGGTGCTTGCGGGCCATGGGTTCATCATCCACGATCACGACGCGCATGCGCTACCTCCCGTTTGCTCCGGCCCCTGGAGTTCCCTGAAGGGCAGGCTCAATTCGATCAGCGAGGATCCATTTTCCCCCCGGCGGATATTCAAGGCCGAATCCTCCCCATAGAGCGCGGCGAGCTTTGCCTTCAGCGGCTGGCTCCGCTCTTCGTCCGGACCGGCCGCCATCCCGGGCTCGGGGGGGATCGTCATGTCCATGCTGATTTCAAGGCGGCTCCCCTTGACCAGGCCCTTGACGACGATGACGGCAGCAGCATCGCCGTCACATGCCAGCCGGTTCAACGGCGCCTCAACCAAAGACTGGAGGAGCAATGGCGGCACCGGCCAGGCCTGCGCTTGCGACGGAAAGCGGATTTCTACATTCAGTTTCTGGCCGTGGCACAGGCGCTCGATGTCCAGGTAAATATTGAAAAATTGCAGCTCATCCCGGAGCGGCACCAGCAGGAAGGTGGACATGTTCTGCAGGGAGCGAAGCCACGCGCAGAAGTGGGAAACCATGCGCCCGGCCTTGTCGGGGTCTTTATCGATTTGCCGGGCCAGCTTGTCGAACAGGGAGAGCACGAACTGGGGGCGCAGCTCCTCGCTGAGGTTGCGAAAGGTCACCTGGCGCAGTTCCGTCTGCAGTCGGGCGATCTGATACTGCCTTTCTCTCGTGAAGGCGTCGAAAAAAAGAATCAGGCCGAGGATGACGGCGTAAAGGATATAGTCATAGAACAGCCACCGGGAGAAGGCCACGCCCAGCAGGCGGGCGCCCTGAATGTTGCCCGGAATGGACTTCCACAGATCGAAGACCTCGTAGAGCCACAGTGACAGCGTGCGCAGGAGCAACGGCGTGAGCAGGTACATCATGGCGTGGGCGGCGAGGCGGGCGCCAGCTCGCGGGAGGCGTTCGCGGAAGGCGTGGACCAGGGCGCGGATAATAAAGAAAAACAGGCCCCAGAGGCAGTGGGTCAGCAATTCGCCGGGAAAGATGCGCATGAACGGCATGGGCGCCTTCCTGACGTAGTACAGAAACCCCTGGGCGGTCAGCGTGCGGAACAAGGTGTAGGTCAGGCAAAAACCGGCGACCAGCAGGATCTCCCGGAGATGATTCAGCCGGCGTTCCCCGGTCATGGGCGCGCCTCCGCTTCAATTGGAGCGAGCTTCAGCGGGATGCGGATCTCCACTTCATGGCCGAATCCCTCCCGGCTCTGGATGCGAAACGCGTGATTGGTTCCGTACAGCATTTCGAGCCGGGCGCAGGTGTTGTGGATGCCCACCCCGGTGCCGCCGCGCCCGGTCCGGGCCTTGGCCGAGCCGACGCCGTTGTCGTGCACCCTGACCACCAGGTGGGCATCGCGGATCTGGGCCGAGATCGAAACGATCCCGGTCCCCGCCTTGGAGGCAACGCCATGGCGCACGGCGTTCTCCACCAGCGTCTGCAGCATCATCGCCGGAAACAGGGCCCGGCGCGCCTGCTCCTCGACCATGTGCACGATCTGCAGGCGCTCTCCGAAGCGCAGCCTCTCGATCTGCAGGTAGTTCTCCACGAAGCGCAGCTCATTGTCCAGGGGCAGTTCTTGCTTGAAATTCGCCCGCAGCGAGTCGCGGAACAGCCCGGACAGAAGCTTCAGCATGCGGATCGCCTTGTCGCCGTCGGCGCTGATGGACGCCGCCACCGTGTTCAGGGAGTTGAACAAAAAATGGGGATGCATCTGGTTGCGCAGATTCTGGATCTGGGCGTCGACCAGCTGCCCCTGCGTGATGGCGATCTTGGGGTCGATCGCACGCTTCAGGTAATGATGGTAATTCACCGAGCCGATCACGATGAAATAGACCAGGAAATCGTATTCCCCCATGAATTGGAAAACAAAGCCGGGGAAGGTGAGCGTGTGCGTGGTGAAGGACGCGCTGGTGAAGCCGTGAATCACGCCCGCCTGCAGCAGGGTCAATCCCGAATGGCAGAAGATGGCCGCCGCGAACAGGAGCAGGTGCCAGAAAATGAACTGCGGCAGCCGGGTAAAGCGGCTCAGGAGGAAACGGCAGGCGGCGCGGAGCGGGAAAAAAAGGACTCCCCAGGAATACCAGGTGAGCAGGTTGGGCTTCAGGAACCCAAGCAGCGACTGCTCCCTGGCCATGAGGAAATGGTGGTAGCTCAGGTCGCGGACGGTGAAGTACAGCGCCAGCAGCGTGCAGGCAAGGAACACCGCCGCTGCCTGTACCCAGGGCCTGCGCCAATACTCGCTCAATGTCCTGCCCATGGAAGTATTCCCATTATATTCCAGGTCGGGGCCGAATGCCAACGGTCCCGTTCATGGCCGGCTGGCGGCCGGGCTGATGACTCCCGGCTTTTTGCTCCGGGATCGGGGCAAGGCGGTCCATGGTATCGGTGAATTGGATCTCGTCCCCGCGCGGCGTCACGCCCGTTTCCTTTTTCCGGACTCCCGCTTGCGCCGAGCAGGCCGCGAGGAACGCTCTGGCCGAAATCATGAGCAGCATCATTCGGTTCCCCCCGGCCGGCTCAGGCGGCCTTCGCTCATGATCAGGGAAAGGGACTTCCCGATGGCCGGTGGATTGCTCCTGAGCGGATGGCCGATGAGGAACATGTCGATGAACGCCATGCTTTCCGGCACCGCCAGGATTTCACGCACGGGCTTTTCGGCCGAGCGCAGGAACGGGGGAAAACCCAGCAAGCCGACGCCCAGCCCGAGCGATCTTGCCGTCAGGGCGATATTTTCCAGGGCCGATCCGTAGCGGGTCACGGCGGCACGGAAATAGATCTCCCGCAGTTGCGATGCGGCCGGGGGGAGCGACTGCATGTCGATGAAAACGAAGAAGACGTCCGCAGGCACCCGGAAGCACTTGCCGACGATCTCGTCGATCCTCTGCTCCGACCCGAAGGCGGACAGGTACTGGAGCTTCAACTCCGCCCCCACCCCCCTGGCGAGCGCCTCCCTCGTCGCCGCATCGCCGACCCTCACCACCTTGAACAGCGGGGGGAAATTTCCCCAGGGCTGCATGAGGATGGTCTTGAACGCGGAGCGAAAAATGGCCTCCAGGGTCGCCTCCGGGATCTTCTCTCCGGAAATTTCCTGGGAATTGCGCAGGTCGTCGAAGGCCTTTTCCAGGCTGGTCCTGGCGGAAAGGAACTCATGGAACGGCCCGTTGCCATCGGGAAACTGCAGCGTTTCCGCCACCTGGAAAACGAACGTCCGCATGAACGGGTACTGCCCCGTCAGGAACATCCCGTCGCCCACGAACGCCTCGTCCACGATGACCGCTCCGGCCTTGCGCAGGGCGCCGAGTTCCGCATCGCCATTGCCGGTCACTTTTTTCCCCTTGATCCGATCAGCCAGCGACAGCGCCATGGGGGCGTGGCAAATGGCGGCCAGGCGCGTTTTTTCCTGCTGCGCCTTCGCGAACAGCTCCTTCAGTATCGCGCCATGCTCCTGGACCAGCGGCCCAATCCCATCGCCGCCGGCGATGTAGACGAGGTCATAGCGGGCAGCATCGACCTCGGGCAGCAGGAGATCGACTGTCAGCTGCACAGGCTCGCCCCTGTGCCCGCCGGCGGGAGAGACGACGAGCTTTTCCCCCGTCAGGCCTTTCTTCGGCCCCGCATAGTCGACCTGCGCGCCCATGGCCTGCCAGAGCCGGCTCATCTCCACGGTCTCCTCGAAGCTGAACCCGTCCGCGGCGATGGTCACGATCCGGAAGCGCGACAAGTCATAGGAGAACTGGAACGGAAGCGTTTCCTCGATTTCCGCCCGGGCGGACGCTCCGAACGCAAGCAGGAGCATGAGAACAAACAAGATCTTTTTCATGAACCAACCTCCTCTGTAAAACCCGGCCCGGCCGACCCGATTTGCCGGCGAACGTCTGCCAGGTCTTATCGCCAGAGTTATAGAATGATATCCGCCCAACCGCCATGAAACCGTCGCGGGAATGCCCGCTTTTGTCGCCGGGAGCCATGGAGAAGTCACGAATGGTGGCGCAGCTCTGCTATCTGCGTAAGAAAGGCGCGATTCAAGCGGGCAATCAAGTTTTGCGCGGGTGGTCATGCAACAAAAGAAGTGATTCCATAGAAAATAGCCGCACAAGGACAACGGTATTTTTTTGGAGAATGGGTGGAAAAAGGCAGAGGGGACCATGGGGCCGATTGTGGGAACCCTTGTCAGTATTGAGGATTAGAGGAGGGAAATGGCGGAGGGAAAGGGATGAGTAGGCCGCTTCGCGTCCCACAGTTCCTACTCCCTCCGTTTTGAGCAGAGAAGAAATCAAACGGAGGGAGTAGGATGAGCGCAAGGCGCAGATCCCTTTCCCTCCGCTAGAGGGGGTGAAATGGCGGAGGGAAAGGGATTCGAACCCCTGGTCCCCGTAAAGGGACAACGGTTTTCAAGACCGCCGCAATAGACCACTCTGCCATCCCTCCGGCCGGGAGAATTGTAACAAAGGGTCGCAGACGTGTCAATTTGATATATTTTAAGGCGATAGGAGGGAACATGAAAAGCGGCAGCCTGGAAGGGATTCAAAAATGCGGGTGAGATAAAGCGGTAAAATCAAATATCATCAAGTGAGCAGGGAAAGGGGGGATCTCATGACAAAAAAGAGCGTAATTGTTCTCTCCGTGCTAATCCTCATCAGTTCAACGCTTGGGGCGCAAAAAAAGGCCAGGCCACGCCACCTGGAGCCGATCCCGCCCGTGCAGTTGCTCCCCTGTCCCGACATCGCCGTAAAATTGTTCGAAGCCAGGCTGGAGAGCACGCAGCTGGGCGATGCGGCCGTCGAATTCCCCAAGGATACCATCCGGCTGCTGGTGGAGCTGGAAAGCGTCGGTAACCAGCCGCTGCCGGCCGGCGCGGCCATTCATATCGTGTTCAAGCGGAACGATGAGGTGATCCGCACCGTGGATCCCGCGAATGCGCTCGGAGCCAAGGGCTCGCGCTGGGCCATGGGCCTCAGCGACACTTTCGCGCATGGACAGAAAACGACCTATTCCATCCAGGTCACGTCGCCCATCCAGGAGTGCTCGGTGCGGAACAACCAGGCCGCGATCGATATCGACGAAACCCGGCTGCACCCGGGTGGGGCCCCCGACCTGACGTGCAGCATCTTTCTGGTGGAAAAGAACTGGCGGCAGCAGCAGGATGAATTCAAGGGCCATTGCACCCTGTCGGCCGATGTCCGCAACATCGGGTCCGGCTATTGCGACAACCGCGGGCAAAAGCTCATCCTGCGCTTCATCAAGAAGCCGGGCGATACATTGCTTTATGGCATCCCCATCGAGGAGCGAGACCTGCCCGGGCCCGGCGCGCAAAAGCGTTATTCCGTCGAGGTCCCGGAAGGCACCCTGCCATTCGGCTATTATGAGGTCCGCGCCTACATCGGCCAGGCCAGAAACGAGCCCGGAGGCTGGGTGGCCAACAACTGGTCAAGCAACAGCGGCCGGCTCGACAATGCCCATGAACAGCCGGCGCTCGCCTCCGTCCGCTTCGAGTCCTTCAGGATCGCGGGGGACCGTCTTCACATCTCCCTGCGCATGATCAATCCCCAGACCGTCAGGCTCGCGAACCTGCGCCTGCTTCTGCTCAAGGGCGGCAATATCCAGGAGCAGTGGCCGTCATTGAACATTGAAGGCAGGTCCAGCATCAGCGTCGGTTATGTCGAAGCGGTGATGCGACCGGACGTCGTGTTCGGCACCATTCCCTACAAGGCGTTGCTGACCACCCGTCCCGGCAGCGGCCTGCCCCAAGGTGACATGGTCCTGGCCGAGCAGGTCCGCAGCCTGAAATGGGCGCAGATCAGCGAAGGCATGCTGCAGGGCAGCCTGCAGGACAAGGAGACGGGCATCGGGGCGCAGACGAGGAAAAAGAATCCGAACATCCGCATCCACGACGACAAGACCCGGGCCAGGATCGCACCGGGCGGATTCTTCGTGAGCGTCAAGGGAAAATTCATCATCGACAACTTCCCCGACGTTTCTTTCAGCGCCGATGTCACCCAGAAGCCCCGCCTGGTGGGCGGCAAGGTGGAGCTGGACACCCTGCACACGGATGTGCGCATCACATCCAAATGGCTCGTCGCGCTGACAACGGTGCTGCTGCCGGGGATCAACCTGGTCATCAAGAACGAGGTGGAGAAGCTCGCCAACCGGCTGATGGGAGGGCAGGTCGCCGATTCGGCCGAGGAGAACAGCGCCCAGTTCGGCTCCCCCATCGGGCTCTTCCTCCGCCAGGGAGCCATGGACCTTTTTTATTGATACCGCCTGCGGCGACGAGAGCGACCCCGTTCCCTTCCCGATCCCCGCTGACGCCGCGGTCGAGGGCGGCGACGGTTCCGACGGCGACCGCCACGTGATCGTCGTCGACCGGGACAACCGCATGCTCTACGAACTCTACCGGTTTCCGCGATTGCTGATATCGGCGGGGACCATGGCGTGACGCCCGCTCCGCGTTGAAACTCCGGTCAGCGGCAGTGCCCTCCTCCCGCTCACCCGCCCGGGGCCGGCCTCGGGTTGGCTTAGCGCTGAAGCCTCGCCAGCAATAGACGGCCTCAGCCGTCGCGGCGTAGGGGGCTGATCGTGATGCGATTCTGCAAATGCTGTCTCAAGAGGATCGATGAAGTCGGGTGCACCGGGCCCGTGAACGCGATGGTCCCCACCGGGGCGAACAACCAGAAAGAGTATTGAGAGCCCGGAGAGAATGCGCTCATGGGTACGAAGCAGCCCATCGGGGGGCAGCCGCCGGGTATTTCCACAGGGACCCAGTCGGAAACCCTGCTGATGCCGAAGCGATACGGCGGCATGCCGCCCTCATATGCGACCGTCACGCCGCGCTCATAGGGGGAAATCGTGCCGCCATCCCGCGGAGAAGTCAGCAGCAGAAGGGAAGTCACCTTTCCTTTGGCGGTGATGAAAGGGGTGCTGCGGCTGCCCAACGGCGACTTCTTGGCCACGGTCAGGGACACTTCCGGTGCCGCCTTGGGGTTGACACCCGCGATGCGGCACTCATAATTATATCCCGATCCCGAAATTTCCCTGGCCGGCTGCCCGTTCAACCGCACATCCAGCCCTGCCATCTTCACCCCACCCTGGGTGATTTCGACCATCATCTCAAGATAATCACTATCGTTATGAATAAACCCGATATAGCCGGTGATCTTGACTGGGACGACAGGTAACGGATCAGCGGCCCGCAGGGATCCGCCCAGCACCATGATCATGAAAATAACCGCAAGACAGAATCCGCTTCTTGTTCTTCTCATCAATTCCTCCTTTGTTGATTTAAGTGATTATCAACTAAATGCGGTTTTTTCAAGATCATCTCAATAATTTGATATTTTTCTGTGAATTCGCATAGAATGGCGATATGAAACCGTCGCCTTGCGGACCATGGGGAGCCAAATGAAAAACACGATCGTATTCAGCCTTGTACTCGCCGGCTGCCTGGCCGCCGCCGCCGGACAGAGCCCGGACAGCCTTGCGGAGTCGTACGTGAAGCTGGCGCTGGAGGTGGGTGCCTACTCCCCGGGCTACATCGACGCCTACTACGGGCCGAAGGAGTGGATCGTCACCCACGACGACAGCGTCCTGCGCCGCGGATTCCCGGCAACCGAGCTCAGGAAGAAGGCGGACGCAATCGGCCGCAGCCTCGATGCGGCCGCGCGCCGAAGCCTGTCGGACATGGAAAGGCTGCGGGTCGAGTTCCTGCGCAAGCAATTGGTCGCGGTCAAGGCACAGATCGACACCCTCTCGGGCCGGAAATTCACCTTCGACCAGGAGTCCAGGCTGTTTTACGACGCCGTTGCCCCCATCCACCCCCGGGAGGGGTTCGAAAAGACGATCACGGCCCTGGAGGCGGTTCTCCCCGGACCGGGCAGCCTGCAGGAAAGGCTGGACGCATTCAGGAAGAAATACGTCATCCCCTCCGAAAAGCTGCCGGCCGTTTTCGATGCGGCCCTCGCCGAGTGCCGGCGCCGCACCCTGGAGCGCATCGCGCTGCCGGCGAATGAGAGCTTCAAGGCCGAATACGTCAAGGACAAGCCCTGGGGGGCCTACAACTGGTACAAGGGCAACGCGTTCAGCGTCATCGAGGTCAACACCGACCTGCCCATGCAGATCGACTCGGCCGTGCGCCTGGCGGCCCACGAGGGCTACCCCGGCCACCATGTCTACAACGCCCTTCTCGAGGAAAAGCTGACCAGGGGGCGGGGCTGGATGGAGTTCACGGTCTATCCCCTGTTCAGCCCCCAGTCGTTCATCGCCGAGGGGACAGCCAACTTCGGCATCGACCTGCTCTTCCCCGGGCAGGAGCGCCTGGAATTTGAAAAAAAAGTCCTGTATCCCCTGGCCGGGCTGGACCCGGCCGCGGCGGATAAGTACGACCGGGTACGCAGGCTGCTGGGCGCCCTGCGCCATGCTGAAATTGAGGCCGCCCGCGGCTTTCTGGACAAAAAGATGAAGCGCGACGAAGCGCTGCGCTGGCTGGAGCAATATGCCCTGGAGAACCCCGAGCGGGCCTCCAAGTCGCTCGCTTTCTGGAACGCCTACCGCAGCTACGTCGTCAACTATACCCTGGGCGAGGACATCGTGCGCGCCTATGTCGAAAGGACGTCCGGCCCCGGCGCTTCCCTGGAGCGCAAGTGGCAGGTCTTTTACGAAATCCTGACCACGCCCAGGACGCCATCCGGGCTTGCAGGGCTCGGAGTACGGCATAAAGAAGGGCCTCGTTGAAGGGTGGAAGGGTTAACGAGTAAACGGGTTAAAAGCCAATAAACGACCAATGCCTGAACCCTTCAACTCTTTAACATCCCTCCTGCAAGCCCATCTGCCCTTCTAATCATTTACTTTCTTTTTGGCCGCCCGGGCCGCGAATGCCGGCAAGCCGGGCGTCTTGACCAGCGGCGGAGAATGCCGTAAAATGCGCTCATTGCGGAAAAGAGAGGTGCCCGTGAAGGATTTCGCCCCGTATCGCAGCCAGGTGATCGGCATCGACCAGGAGTTCGCCACCCCCTGCGGCGAGAAGCGCATCATTTACGCCGACTGGACGGCCAGCGGCCGCTTGTACCGGCCGATCGAGGAGTACATCTCCGAACGTATCGGGCCTTTCGTCGGCAATACGCACACCGAGACCACCGTGACCGGCACGCACATGACCGCGGCCTACCACCAGGCGCAGCAGGTCATCAAGCGCCACGTGCACGCCAACGACCGCGATGCCATCTTCTTCTCCGGCTTCGGCATGACCGCGGTGATCAACAAGCTGCAGCGCCTCCTCGGCCTGAGGATCCCGGAGCAGTACTGCGGCAAGCTGCCCGGACGCAGCCGCAAGAAGCCGCTGGTGATCCTCACCCACATGGAGCATCATTCCAACCACACGACCTGGAACGAATGCTACTGCCACGTGGAGATCATCCGCCGCAACATCGACGGCCTTCCCGAACTGGGGCACCTGGAGGAAATACTGAAGAAGCATGCCGGCCGCGACCTCAAGATCGGCTCCTTCTCGGCCTGCTCCAACGTCACCGGCATCCTCACCCCCTACCGCGAAATGGCCGCGATCATGCACCGCCATGGCGGCTACTGCTTCGTCGATTTCGCCGCCTCCGCCCCCTACGTGGCCATCGACATGCACCCGGCCGACCCCGCCCAGCGCCTCGACGCCATATTCTTTTCGCCGCACAAGTTCCTGGGCGGCCCCGGGGCGTCCGGCGTCATGCTGTTGAGCAAGGAGCTGTACCGCAACCGCGTCCCCGACCATCCCGGCGGCGGCACGGTGCTCTGGACCAACCCCTGGGGCGAGCAGCGCTACTACGACGACATCGAGATCCGCGAGGACGGCGGCACCCCCGGTTTCCTGCAGGCCATCCGCGCCGCCCTGGCCATCCAGCTCAAGGAGGACATGGGCGTGGCGGCCATGCTGGAGCGCGAGGAAATGCTCAAGACCATGCTGCTGAAAAAGCTGGCCGAGCACCCGGCCGTCCAGGTGCTCGAACCCGCCCAGATGAACCGCCTGGGCATCGTCTCTTTTTATTCCCTGCACCGCCATCATAACCTGATCGTCCGCCTGCTCAACGACCGCTTCGGCATCCAGACCCGGGGCGGCTGCTCCTGCGCCGGCACCTACGGCCACATCCTGCTCAACGTCAAGCGCGGGCAGTCGCAGCAAATCACCGAGAAGATCGACCACGGCGACCTGTCGGAAAAACCCGGCTGGGTGCGCATCTCGCTGCACCCCGTCCTGACCGAGGAGGAAGTGCAGACCATCGCCGGCGCCGTGCACCAGGTGCTGGACAACTACGAGCGCTGGCAGGAGGAGTACATCTTCGAACCGCGCAGCGCCGAGTTCCGCCACAGGAGCTGGAAGCCCGAATTGCCGGATCTGAGACGGGAATTCAGGCCGTGGTAGAGACCGAGGAAGAGTTCGAAGTTCGAAGTTCGAGGTTCGAAGTTGAGGAATAAGAAATCCAATCAGATACTTTCAGTGCAGTAAGCAAATTTTTAAAGCAATCAAGCAAAATTCGGAATGACGTTCCAAGAATGATCTCAAGGCAATGCATTCGCGTTGCCATCCATTATTTTCGTTAATAACATTGCAACATCGAACATCGAACTTCGAACATCGAACCTTGTCCTCGATCTATATGAACCTTTCGAACCTGTCTTTCTTGGCCTTGCAGATGGGGCAAACCCCGGGCGGCTCCTGGCGGGCGCACAGGTAGCCGCATACCTTGCAGCGCCAGACCGGCTGCGCCAGCTTGCCGGAGAAGACGCCCCCGGCGGCCTCGGCCTTGGCAGCGCGGCGCTCGGAGGCCGGAAGCCGGCGTTCGGGGATGGATGCGGCCTGCTTCTCTCCGCCGGCGATCTGCTGGGAGACGTACAGGGCGCAGTAGCAGGAGCCGAATTCGTTGAGGTCGGCGTCACGGTAGTCGCAGGGACAGATGATGTCCAGGTCCTCGGCCTTTTCGCCGGCGGCCAGGCGGCAGGGGCAGGCCCAGTAGCCGTAGCGCTGCTCGTTGACCAGCAGGCTGCGCAGCAGCTCGCGGGTGAACTCGCGGTCGGGGTTGAGGTGGTAGCCCGACCCCTCGGCCTCGCGCCCCAGCCTGTCCAACAGTGCGTCGACGGCCGCGTCCGTGATCTCTATTTTCTTGTTCATAGCTTGACGGCTGCTTTGATCTTTTCCTCATCAAAGCCCAGGACGCACTGGGAATCGTTGAACACGATGGTTGGGAACGACTCGCCCGGGTTCCAGCGCCGCACCTCGGCCATGGCTTTCTCCTGCTCGGCCGCGCTCAGCAGGTCGACATAGACATAGTCGTAGGCCACGCCCAGCTTGTCGAGGAGATTACGCGTCTTGCGGCACCAGACGCAGGTGCTCAGGCCGTAGAAAGTGACCTTGCCGCAATCCTTGCCGTCGACATGAGTGAATGGGATCATCTGCCGCCTCCTCCAGTTTGCTGCCCGCCATTATAGATCGCCGCCCGGACAAAAGTCAACCGTGGAAATCGCGGAGAAACTCGGCGTAAGGCGTAGGGCGCAAGGCGTAAGGTGGAAGAACAGTACTAATAGGACTAAAATTCCAAATCCCAAGCACCAAATTCCAAATAAATCCCAAATTCCAATTACCCAATGACCCAAACGAAGAAAATGCTATTATAAGGAGCTTTCGTTTTGAAATTGGAATTTGGAATTTGGATATTGTTTGTTATTTGGAATTTGGGATTTGGAATTTAAGTCTTCGTATTGCTTTTTCTGACCATCTACCGTACGCCGTCCACCGTCTGCCGTCCGCCAAGTTCGGATGGCAAAAAGCCCAGGTACTGCTGCCAGTTGCGGCGCCGTTCCTCCGGGCTGAAGCCATCGCGGCCCAGGCAGGCCAGCGCCGACACCGCCAGCAGCGCCGCCAGGTCGCGCTCGCTGAGGCGCGTGCGCAGCAGCAGGTCCTCCAGGCCGGCGTAGCCGGGGCCGCGGCTCTCCACCAGGCGCTCCGCCAGCCTGTCACCGATGCCCTTGACCGCCAGCAGCCCGGTGCGGATGGCCCCCGCCTCGGCATGGAAGCCCAGGGCGCTGCGGTTGACGTCGGGAGGCAGAACGGTCAGCCCCCAGGCCTTGGCCTCGGCGATGTAGTCGGGCAGCGTGTAGTAGCCGCCGCCGGCGTTCAGCAGCCGGCAGAAGAACGGCAGCGGCTGCCGGGTCTTCATCCAGGCCGAAAGCAGGGCGGCATGGGCGTAGGCCAGGCTGTGCGCCTGGCAGAAGGCGTATAGCGAGAAATCGAGGGCCAACTTCCAGAACAACTCCAGTTCGCCGGCGCTCCAGCCGTTCCTTTCCCCGCAGGCGAAAAAATCGCCGCGCAGCGCCTCGCCCCTCTTTTTCTTCAGTTCGCGGCGCGCCTTTTCGGCCTGCTCCAGGCTCCAGCCGCTGACGTGGTGCAGCAGCACCGAGATCTGCTCCTCGAAGATCAGGGCGCCGCGGCTGTAGGGAAAAAGCTGCCCCAGCAGGGGGTGCAGCGGCGGCCGCCGCTCGAGGTAGGCCGCCTTCATGCCCGACTTGGCCGGGCCCGGGCGGATGATGGCCACGGCGATGGCCAGATCCTCAAGGCTCGCCGGCCGCGCCTTGAGCAGGTTTTCCCTGGCCAGCGGGCTCTCCAACTGGAAACAACCCACGGTGCGCGCCTCCTGGATGTTTCGCCAGACCTGGGCGTCACTCCCCCAAGGGGACGGCGATCCGGTGGGTCCGCCAGTCCCCCAAGGGGACGGCGATCCGGTGGGTCCGCCGGTCCCCCAAGGGGACGGCGATCCGGTGGGTCCGCCAGCATCGCGCGCCTCCCCGCCGCGTCCCAGCGGCGAGATGACCTCAAAGCCGCGCACTCCCAGCAGATCCAGCTTGAAGACGCGCAGGCGCTCGACCGTGTCCTTGTCCCAGGTGAGCTGCGGAAAACCCTCGGGCGAGCGCGTCAGCGGCAGGGCGCGGTCGATGGACTCGGCGGCGAACACCACGCCGCCCACGTGCAGCGAGAGCTCGCGGAACACGCCGTCGAGCAGGGCGGCCGCCTTATAAACGCGGGACAGGGGGCCTTTGCCCTTATCGGCCAGTTCAACCGGCTCGGCGAACATGGGCAGGGGCTTGCTCAGGGCGTGGGCCTCGTCGGGGTTGAGGCCGAAGGCGCGGGCCGTCTCATAGAGCGCCGAGCGGGCGCCGAAGAACTTGTGGCTGGAGAGGAAGGCCGCCCGGCCCGGGTAGCGCTCGAACAGCCAGCGGAAGACCTCGCCGCGCCGCGACGAGTCGATGTCGACGTCGATGTCGGGCAGGTCGTCGCGCTGGCTGTTGACGAAGCGCTCGAACAGCAGCCCGTACCGCAGCGGATCGATCGGCGACATGCCCAGCAGGAAAAGGACATAGGAAGCGCCGCCCGAGCCGCGCAGGCTGAAGAAGATGCGCTGCCGGCGGCAGAAGTCGGCGATCTCGCCGGCGATGAGAAAATAGGCCGCCGCCCCGGTGCGGCGGATCACCTGCAGCTCCTGCAGCGCCCGCTCGCGCTCGGCGTGGCCGGCGCCGCGTTCGTCCAGCTTCAGCCGCACCAGCGTCTCCAGCTCGCTGCCGCCGTCGGGGAACAACTCGTCCAGCTTCGCGAAGGCGAAGGCGGCGCGCCCGGCCAGGCGCAGGGTGTTGGCCATGGCCTGGCGCCCGGCATCGCCGAAGCGCCGCGCGATGGCCGTCGCCGGCAGCAGGCCGTCCAGAGCATCATCCTGCCCGAGGGTTTCCGGCAGCGGCAGGTGGCGGAAAACGGCCCGGGCTACGGCGTATTTCCGCGCGTCGCCGGTCCAGCGCAGCGCCTGCGCCCAGGCCAGCGCTGCGCCGGCGGCGGCGCCCAGCTCGAGCAGCCACTGGCCGCTTTTCCATTCCAGGCCCAGAAAAAGGTTTTCCCGGCCGATCTTCGCCTGCAGCCGGCGCACGAGCTCGTGGTCGGGCCGCGAGGGCAGGAAGACCGCCTGCACCTCGGACAGCCTGGCCGGCAGGGCGCGCCGGTTCAGGCAGCAGACCAGGGCGCGGTAGCCCGCCGGCGAGGCCGGGTACAGCAGCAGGCTCCCCTTCTCCGGCAGCTTGATCTCGGTGCCCAGCAGCGGCTTCAGGCCGCGGGCGTCGGCTTCCTTCTTGAATTTTTCCCAGCCGATCAATGACATGGGGTCGCAAACGGGTAGGTACGGAACCTTGGCTTTCTGCATGATCTCACCGAGGGAGGCGGGATCGACGACGCCTTCTCCTTGCGAAAAGACGGAATAGGTTCGTAAAGGAATATAATTCATCTTGAGACGTTAGACGTTAGACGTCAGACGTTAGCAAGAAAAAAAACCTAAAGAACAAGATCTCGCCCCGGCACAATGTCGGCATCCGCTGCATTTCAAATCGTCTTTTTCCTCAGGCTCTGCAGCATCTTGGCCACCTCGTTAAGGGACCCATCAAGGGCATCCAGTTGCTCGAGGGAAATGTAACCTATACCTTGGGAAATCTCGATTTGAGTCTGCAATTCAGCCGCAGACCCCAGGGCGATCGCGATGAACCTGCGGAATTCCGCCTTGCTCTTGCGCTCGAATCCTTCGGCGATGTTTGAAGGGATCGAAACTGCAGAACGACGTATCTGATTACGCAGTCCCACGTCCCGGCAAAATGACTCGTCACTGGTGACGGAATAGATTTCCATTACGATGTTGATCCCCTTTTGCCAAACCTGCAAATCACGAAAACTTTTTATCATGTGTCCCTCCTGATTCTTGTTTTCATCTTGCTGACGTCTAACATCTGACATCTAACGTCTGCTTATTTGGTCAACGACGCCGTCTTCAGGACCATGCCCTCTCTTTCGACCGGGTACAGCTCCTCCAGAAGCATTGACCTTGCATTCCGCAAGGAGGAAAACCCGAAGCGCTCCTTGACGCCGGCGATGGCGGCGGTCATCCTCTCGTCGCGCAGGGAGAAGAAGGGCAGGATGTCGCGCCTCGCCTGCAGCCCATCCACCTTGGCGCCGACCAGGCGCAGCGGCAGGTCTCTCCGGGCCAGCAGCGAGCGCAGCAGCGGCAGCGCCGCCTGCCAGAGATGGAAATAGGAGAAGGTGGGGAAAGGCAGCGCGGCACGCCGGGTGAAGGTGGAAAAGTCACTGAAGCGCGCCTTGACCTCGACACGGCCGGCGTAGAGCCCGTCGCGCAGCAGCTGCACGGCCAGCCGGTCCAGCAGGTAGGCCAGGTGCGAATGGAGCAGCCCCTCTTCGCGGATGTCGTTGGGGAAGGTGGTCTCGCGGCTGAAACTCCTGCTGACCGGCTCGGGCAGTCCGCGCTCCATGCCGCCGGCGTACTGGCCGGCGAAGACCCTGCGCCACAGCGTCGGGTACTTCGCCTTCAGCTCGCGGCCGCGGCGCACCCCCAGCCCCTGCAGCACGAAGTGGGTCTGCGGCCCGACGCCGGGGATCTTGTCCAGGGTCAGTCCGGCGATGAACTCCGCCTCGTCGTGCAGCCAGAACAGGCCGCCCGGCTTGGCCGCCTCGCAGGCCAGCTTGGCGCCCAGGCGCGTGTGGCCCAGGCCGGCCGAGATCTTCAGCCCGGTCTCGCGCTCGGCCTCCGCCTGGACGCGCGCCGCCAGCTCGTAGACCGAAGGCGACAGGTAACGGCTGCCGCCCAGGTCGATGTAGGCCTCGTCGACCGACACATCCTCCACCCGCGGCGAGAAGCGGCGCAAACAGGCGAAGAACTGGCCGGAGATGCGGCTGTAGAGATGGTAGCGCCCCCGGCGGAAGACGGCGTGCGGGCATTTCCTGGCCGCGGTGCGCAGCGCCATGCCCGAGTGCACCCCGTAGCGCCGCGCCGCGTAGGAGGCGGTGCAGACCACGCCGCGCTCGTGGGCCAGGCCGCCGACGATCAGCGGCCGGCCGCGCAGCGTCGGATCGAGAGCCTCCTCCACCGCCGCGAAAAAGGCGTCGATGTCCAGGTGCAGGACCGAGGGCGTCTTCACCGGTACTTGCGCATGACGCCCACCACCCTGCCCACCAGCTGGAAGGGGGCGGTGATGGGGGCGTATTCGGGATTTTCCGGGACCAGGACATAGGCGTCGCGGTCGCGCTTCAGGCGCTTGAGGGTGATCGAGCCGTCGGCGAGCCGGGCCACCACCATCTGGCCGGGGTCGGCCTTCTCGCTGCGGCGGATCAGGACCAGGTCGCCGTCCTGGATGTAGGCGTCCTTCATGCTCTGCCCCTGGACGCGGAAGGCGACGACGTCGCCGCCCTTCTCGGCCAGCCAATCGGGCAGTACGACCTCGTCGCCCAGCTCGGCGAACATCTCCAGCGCCGGGCCGGCCGGCACCATGCCCACCAGCGGCACGACCAGGCGCCTGTCACCCGGCGGCATGCCGGCAGTATCGCCGGCCAGTCCCACAAGGGGACGGCGATCCGGTGGGTCCGCCAGCTCCCAGGAGCGCCCCTGCCGGCGCAGCGCCCCGCGGCGCAGCAGGCGGTTGAGATAGGCCTGGACGGTGGCCGGCGAGGAGATGCCGGCGGCAGCGGCGATCTCGCGCACGGTGGGGAAATAGCCGTTGCGCCGGCAGAATTCCCGGATCTTGTCCAAAATGAGCTTTTGCTTTCGGGTCACCATTTGTTCGCCTCCTGTTCGCCATTTGAATAGTAATATGCTTTTCCTGTCTTGTCAACCGGAATAAGGGAAGAACAAGGGAAAGGCAGAGGGAAGAGTGAGGGAAAACAAAGTGGGAAAGAGTTTCAGAATGGGCTTTTCCCACTCTCTCTTCCCTTTTTCTTCCCTCATTCTTCCCTTTTCTGAACTTTATCAGCGATTTCTGCGTTTATAGCATCTGAAGGGCATGGTGCCACAAGGAGGTCACATGAAACGACTGTACAGAAGCCGGAAGAACCGCATGCTGGGCGGCGTCTGCGGCGGCATCGCCGAATACTTCGATATCGACCCGGTCATCGTCCGCCTGATCGCCGTCGCCCTGTTCTTCGTGGGCGGCTCGGCCGTCCTGGCCTATATCATCGCCCTGATCATCATCCCCTACGAGCCGCTGGAAGCGTCCGCAGTCCCGGCGCAGAACCTGTCGGCGCCCGCGGGAACGGCCTCCGCGCCGGAGTCGGCTTCACCGGCCAGCGCCGCACCGCGTTCAACCGCCAACGACTCCATCCCCCTCTTCATCGGCATCCTGCTGATCATCATCGGCGGCCTGTTCCTGATGCATAACCTGCCTTTCTTCAGCCCTTTTTACCATCAGATCCGCTACTATGTGCGTGATTTCTTCTGGCCCTCGGTGCTGATCGTATTCGGCGTGTTCCTCATTGCCCGTGGCTGGAAGAAATAGCCCGAAGACAAAGGAACCGGTTTACGGTGGACGGTTTACGGTTGACGAAAAGAGGAGCTGCAATAGGAAGACTTTAAATTCCAAATCCCAAGCACCAAATTCCAAATAAATTCCAAGCTCCAAATTCCAATTTCCAAAACGAAAGCCCTGAGGATTCTTTTCTTCGTTTTGGTCATTTGGTAATTGGAATTTGGTGCTTGTTTGGGATTTGGAATTTGTGATTTGGAATTTAAGTCTTACTATTGACGATTTTCCTTCCAGTTGTCGTACCCCGAGTCCGGTTGCTTTATTCAGCCATTTCGCTATAATCTGCTGCGCATGGACAGAGTTACGATCGAAATTTCGCCCGTCCCCGGCCGCATGCTCCGCCTGCTGGATTATCCCGAATTAACCTCGAGCCACAAGCTGGTGAACAAGGGCATTGCTGTTCTCAAGCAATATGCGCCGGGCATCATGCGCTACCTGTCGCTGCAACGGCTGCTGGGTCACCTGCCTGAATACCTCATCGAGGTGCGCGCCGGCAACATGACCGAAGCCGATGCCCGGGAGTACATCAGAGCCTGGATGCGGCGCAAGCGCCTGCGGCGCCTGTTCTATGTCATCCTGGAAATGCTGATTCTGCCCTTCACCGCCTTCGTGGCCGTGCTGCCCGGCCCCAACGTCGTTTTCTACGGCTTGTTCGTGCTGTTTTATTTCCACTTCAAGGCATTCCTGAGCCTGAGCAGGATCAATGTCAATCAACTGAATATTTCACTGGTCCAGGAATGAATCAAGCATAGAACTTTGCTGTTCGAAGTTCGACGTTCGATGTTCGATGTTGAAAAAAGACGTTCATGCGAAATCCGAAATAACAGAAGAAAAAGCACGGAAACTTTTCTTCCTTTTTAATCGTGCAAAATAACCGGCTGTTTTCTTAAACTTCGAACCTCGAACTTCGAACGTCGAACCCTGTTCTTATGTTTTACAGCCCCAGCCTCTTCCTGGCTTGGGCGCTCAGCGAATTGAACTCGGCCTCGATGCGCACTTTCTCCATCTCCAGTTCCTGGGCCAGGGCGGCGTTGGGGTCGTTGGCCGGAGTGCTGGCGCCCTTCTTCAACTTCGTGATCTCCGCCTGGATGGCGTCCAGCTTGTCCTGCTCGTATCCGGGCATCTCGATGTCGACGTACTTGCGCTGCAGGTCGCGGTCCAGTTTGTCGTACTCGAACTGCAGGCGTCTGATCTCCTTCTCGTTGCTGGGGGCGGCCTGGACCGGCTTGACCGAGGCGTTGTATTTCTTGATCTTGGCGTTGTAGCCGTATTTTTCGTAGAGCCAGTACTTGGCGTTGGTCAGCAGGGCCTCGCGGCGTTTGGAGTTGTTCTCCTTGCCGTACAGCAGCCCGGCCTCGAGCTGGAAGGCGACGGCATTGTCCAGGAACTTCTTATCCCTCTCGGCCTTGGCCAGGTAGATGTTGCCCAGGCGCTCGGCGTTGATCGCTTTCTTGCTCTTGGCGTACACTTCGCTGAACTCATTGAGGGCGGCGTCCAGCTTGCCGGCCTTCATCAGGCTGCGGGCATAGATCTCGAATATCTTCTCGTCGTTCTTGTCGCCGGCAGCGAAGGAGTTGTACATGGCAATGGCGTCGTTGTATTTCTGGGCCTGGTACAGCTGGCCGATCTTCTCCAGGCTGGTCAGCGGCTTGGCCGGCTTCCTGGGGGCGCCACTCAGCTCGTTCTTCAGGGCGTTGGCCTGCTTGGCGATATCGCCGATGCCGTGCTTCTGGGCGAACGCGGCGGCCTTCTCGGCCCAGGTCAGCGCCTTTTCCTTCTGGTTGCTCGCTCCGTAGGAGCTGCCCAGGATCAGGTAGACGCCGGCCTCCAGCTTGGCCTCCATGCCTCCCAGCTGTACGGCCTTTTCGCCGTTGCGGATGGCCTTGTCGTAGTTTTTCGTGTTGTAGTTGTCCACCGTCAGCCAGTAATAGGCCAGCTTGGAGAAGACGTTCTTCGCCGGATCGGGATAATTCTTTATATAGGCCTCGAAAGCGGCGATCCTCTCGCTGCCCGGCTTCTTCTGCAGCGCAGTGGTGTAATCGATGCCGGCATTCTCCAGGTTCTGGGCCCAGGAGCAGGCGGCGGCCAAAGCGATGATCAACGCGATCGTTCGTATTGTTCTCATGCGATCCTCCCTTGCTTGTTGCACTCACAGTCGATTAGACGGTAAGATTTATCTGATTGGTATGCCAAGCCAACGCTTTTCATGGTGGAATGGATTTTCCATGTTGAAATTGACTTTATTAAAGTACCATAAAGCAGGGTAAAAAACAAGGGCAAGGGCAAAAAACAGGGAAGAGCGAGGGAAGACAGAGGGAGGACAAAGTGGGAAAGAGTTTCAGAATGGGCGGCTCCCACTCTCTCTTCCCTTTTTCTTCCCACATTCTGCCCTCTCTCTTCCCTTATTATTCCCTTGTCACTTCATCCCGTATTCAATATAATACTGACGCCCGATAACCAAGGAGAAAACCCGATGTATCCCGTCATTGAATGGAAGGATGGAACGGTGGTCATGCTCGATCAGCGCCTGCTGCCCGCCGAAAAAAAATTCCTCACCCTGCGCAGCCACCTGGAGGTCGCCCGCAGCATCAGGGACATGGTCATCCGCGGCGCCCCGGCCATCGGCATCGCCGCCGCCTACGGCATCGCCCTGGGCGTGGCGGAGATGGCAGGGCGGCCGGAACCGGGCCGGACGGGCTTCCTGCAGGAGCGCTTCAGGGAGATCGTCACCGCCATCACCTCGACCCGGCCCACCGCCGTCAACCTGTTCTGGGCGGCGGCGCGCATGCAGGCGGTGTTCGAGCAGCACCAGGGAGACTACCCGCGCCTGCGCCGTGAACTGCTTGCAGCGGCCGAGGCGCTGGACCGGGAGGATTATGAGATCAACCGCGTCATCGGCCGCAACGGCAGCACGCTGCTCCGGGACGGCGACACGATCCTCACCCATTGCAACGCCGGCGCCCTGGCCACTGCCGGCTACGGCACGGCGCTGGGGGTGGTGCGCGCCGCCGTCGAGGCCGGCATGAAGGTCCAGGTCATCGCCGGCGAGACCCGGCCGTACCTGCAGGGAGCGCGGCTGACCGTCTGGGAGCTCCAGGAAGACGGCATCCCCGTCACCCTGATCACCGACAGCATGGCCGGTCACGTCATGCAGAAAAGGATGGTCCAGGCGGTGATCGTCGGCGCCGACCGCATCGCCGCCAATGGCGACACGGCCAACAAGATCGGCACCTATTCCCTGGCCGTGCTGGCCAGGTATCATGGCATCCCCTTTTACGTCGCCGCCCCGCTCTCCACCATCGACCTCGCCACCGCCGACGGCGCCGGCATCCCCATCGAGGAGCGCGACGGGGCGGAAGTGTTGAATTTCAGGGGTCTGGCTACCGCGCGGCCGGGGACCATCGTCTACAACCCCGCTTTCGACGTAACCCCCGCCGGGCTGATCACGGCCATCATCACCGAGGAGAATGTTCTCCATCCCCCCTTCGGCGAGGCCATCGCCTCCCTGCAGGGACTCAGGCGAAAATAGCCTTCAACTCCTCCAGGCGGCGGGCCACCTGCACGTGGCGCACGCAAACGGCCGTGCATTCGCGGCAACCGGCGCAGATTGGCAGCCCATGCCCCGCCGGTATCTCGTCCAGGGCGCGGCGCATCTCAGGGAAATTGCCGTAGTCGGCGGCGTACATGTGGGCACGGACCAGCGCCGGGACGTCCACGCCCTGCGGGCAGGTCCCGGCACAGCCGCCGCATTGGCGGCAGACGCCGGCCAGTGCAAGCTTCACGCCCGGATCGGCGAGGAACTTTGCTTCCTCGGCCGAGTAATCCAGGTTGAAAGCCACGGGCCAGTCGGTCTCCAGCTGCTGGAAGGTCGTGTAGCCGGGGATGGCCGTGGCGACCGATTCCAGGCGCAGCGCCCACTTGAGCAGCGCGGCGTGCCAGACGCTCCCCTCATGGTATTCGGGACCGGCAGCGCCGCTCTCCTTGGACCAGGCCTGCTTGCACTGCGTCTTCATGGCCACGACACCGATGCCGGCCTTGGCCGCCCTGGCCATGGCGTCCAGCAGCGCCGTGTCGTCGGCCATGGAATAGTTGACCGAGGTGAGGATGACGTCGAAACGGTCCAGCGGCACGGCCGCCTCGATGCATTCGGCCATATTCGTGTGGGTCGAAAAACCGACAAAGTGGGCTTTTTTCGCTTTCTTCAGCTTCTCGACGGCCGAAACGATCCCCGGGCGCTTGAGCATCCTGGGGTCGCTGATATTGTGAACGTAGAGGATCTCCACGTGGTCGGTCTGCAGCCGCGCCAGCGACTGGTCGAAGCGGGCCAGGAACTCCTCCTCGACCAGCCTGTCGCCCATCTGGTCCATCATTTCCGGCCGGCCCGGCGGAACCTTGGTGGCGATGACGACCTGGTCACGCGCCTTCAGCTCCTTTAAGACGCTGCCGACCATCTCCTCGTTGCGCCCCTTCTGGTAGCCCCAGGCGGTGTCGAAGTGGCGGATGCCCATCTCGAACGAGCGCCTGACCAGCGCCGGGTTGTCGGCGTTCATCACCCCCATGGAGACGATGGGGACGCGGAGGCCGGTCCTGCCCAGCACGCGGGTGATGGGTTGCTTGCCCTCTTTGGCATCCTTTTTTGGATCGGGATTATCCTGGGCATTCAACGGCAGACCCGCCTTTCCCAGGAGTCCGGCCGCCGCCACGCCGCCGACCGTAGCTAAAAAATCTCTTCTGTTATAGCCTTTGTTCTTTTTTTGCATATTTCCTCCTTGTTCGGGGGCATTGACCGGAAGACATTGTACCTTTGTTCAGAAATAAAATGCAATAGCTCTCAAGGGAAGAGAGAGGGAAGAATGAGGGAATACAAAGGGAAGACAGAGTGAAAAGCCGCTGGAGGAATTTCAGAGAAAAATTCGGGAAATGTTCTTTCCCACTCTCTCTTCTCTCTTTCTTCCCTCTGCCTTTCCCTCTCTCTTCCCTTGATTACTCTCTATTAAGAAAGGCCTTGATCTCCCGCTCCAGTTCCTCCGCCTCCTGCAGCGCTTTTTCCTCGCTCAGGCTCTCTTTCAGCTCCTGCAGCTTCTTCAGCAGGAGTTCGGCCATCCCCATGGCACTGTCGGCATCGCTGGTCATATCCATGCCCGTCGCCCCGGCCGCGCGCTCGGCCTGGGCCATCTGCTGCTTGATGTCGGCGAATTCGCCGGCCAGTGCCTGCACCGACTTGACCTCCTCGCTCCCCTCCCCGGCCACGAACTTCTGGTAAGCGAAATACCCCACCGCGACGACCAGTATCAGGACCAGTACTTGTTTCATAGGATGCCTCCCTGGATGTAGATTCTATGCCCTGGGGCTTGGTTTTTCAAGCCCTGCCCGATACTCGAACTTACCTAACGCGTAACGCGCCCGTAGGTCCCCGCTAGGGGATGACACGTGACAAGTAATAATTAATTTCCAAAGCACAAATTCCAAATCTCAAATAAGCAACAAATTCCAATGACCCAATCCCCTTGCGGGGACTTTGACCCAAACGAAGATAAGAAACTGGAAAGGGCTTTCGTTTGGATCATTGGAATTTGGAGCTTGGAATTTATTTGGAATTTGGTGCTTGGTGCTTGGAATTTAAGTTCTTACGCCAGTACTGTTACTCGTCACGCGTCACGCGTTACGCGTCACGAACTATCTTGCGATGATCCTGGAAATCAGCTCCAGGTCCTCCGGATCCGCCGCCGCGAAGCAGACGCGCTCCACCCCGGCCGGGATCAGGTCGTAGTAGGCCTTCAATTCTTCCAGGGGGATCAGCTCGCTGTTCCGCCAGTCGCGCACCTGCAGTTTCACGACCAGCCGGGGGCCCCAGAGCCTCAATGCCGCCTCCAGCATGCGCCGGAAGTAGAGGCGGCTGTCGCTCTCGCCCAGTTTCATCTCGGCTTTCATCTGGCGATGGTAGGCCATGAGGTAGAAGAGGTCGACTCCGGAAGCGCTGGCCAGGTCAATATCGAACGCGTACCAGGAGCGCGCCCGCTCCGGGGTCAGCGGCGCCTCGTAGTGGACGTTGAGCCCGACCTCGAAGTTTGCCCGGGCTGTCTTGCAGGCATCGACGATTTGCTTCAGCGTTTCGCCGATGCACGCGGTTTTCAGGTCCTCCCAGGCGCGCTGATGGGCCGATCCCCTTTTCAGCATGCGCCGCGGGTCGGCACCCAGGCCGCTGGCACGGGTGAAGCTGGCCCTGCCCCAGCTGGAAAAGCCCTCGCCGCGCAGCAGGGTCAGATCGTCCTGGATCAGGATGCCCTGGATATCCTGGCGGGCCAGGGACGCGAACAGCTTGACGATCAGCTCCCGCGCCCGGGGATTGAACAGGTCGAGCTTGGCGATGGCGCGGGTGTCGTCCCCGAACCACTCGCGGTCATGGAGGCTTTCTTCATCCAGCCAGGCGAACTTGCGCGCCCCCATCCAGGCCCAAAGGGGGACGGCGCTCCCGGCATATCCCTTTTCCCAGGGGGCCAGCGCCGGCCGCACGACCGGGAACAAGCCGCTGCGGAAATAGAGGCCGCCCTTTTTTTCATCGTCGCTGAAGACGCGCAGGATGGCCTTGGACAGCCCGGCGGCGCTCAGGCGGGAAGGGGGGGCGATGCCGGCGTAATCGTTGCGCCGGAACTGGATCTCGTGGCGCCGGGAGGGAAATGCCGCATTCGCCAGGGCCAAAAGGATCAGCAGCAGGCTACAAAGAGAGGTTCCAGGCATCGGAGGCGTACTTGTCCCTGAGCTCGCCGATGCGCCGCTCGTCTTCGGCGCTGAACGACATCGGGGCGAGGTCGCCGCCACTGAAGTCGCGGAAGCTTTCTGCCAGGGCCTCTCTCAGCTCCCGCGGCTCCCGGGTGGAAAGGTCGCCCCAGGTGGTCATGCTCTTTTGCAGCGCCGCGGCGGGGAAATTGGCGCCGCCGGCATAGAGGTCATAGTCCATGTGCAGCGGGATGGAGCCGTGCTGCAGCAGCGCCTGCTTGTCGCGCTTCTGGGCCGAGCCGACGATCTTTTTGCCTCCCGCCTCGATCTCGTGCGGCGTGGGGAAGGAGAAGCATGGATTGTGGCTGCGCGACAGCTCGGAGGCGCTGCCCTTGGAGAGAGTGGCGTCGACTCCCAGCGAGCGGATGGCCTGCACCAGAACGCGCGAGATCAGCATGTACGACTGGTGCAGATCGTGCTCCCGGAAGAACAGGTCCTCGGAGGAGGCCACGGCGTAGGTGATCTCGCGATGGTGCAGGACGGCCTTGCCGCCGGTGATGCGCCGCACGTACTCGCAGCCGTTCTTCCGGATGAAATCGATGTTCAGCGCCCGCTGCGCCCGTTGCGAGACGCCGATGGAAAAGGACGGCTTCTGCCAGGCGTAGAGGCGCAGGAAACCCTGCTTCTTCTCGTGGCAGAGATTGAAAAGGTGCTCGTCCCGGGCCATATTCTCGGCGGCCGGGAGCGGTTCCGGCTCGGCTAGCAGGAACCAGGAAGGCATTACTTGCCGGCTGGCTTCTGCGCGCCCTCGCTGCCCTGGGGCGGATGGGCGGCCGCTTTGTCCTCGCGGGGCCGCATCTCGATGTTGCCCTCGAAAATGCCGCTGTCGGCGATCACGACGCGCGGAGCGTGGATGTTGCCGTGCAGGGTGCCTGCCGGCACGATCTCCACGCGCTGGCTGCCGCGCACGTCACCGGTGACCTTGCCCATGATGACGATGTCGCGGGCGTCGATCTCGGCCTCGACGACCCCGTCGCGTCCGACGACCACGCGGTTCTTCACGGTGATCTTGCCCTGGATCCTGCCTTCGATGAGGATCTCGTCCTCGGAATAGACCTCGCCCTTGACCAGCAGGGTCTTGCCGATGAGCGAGGACTGGCCGCTGGATCCGGACGCGGCCGGGGCCGGGGCGGGAACCGCTTCCGTGCTCTTTTTCTGGGAAAATACTGCCATGGGGCCTCCTGGGTCAGGCGAATTGGGGAAAACAGCGGGCAACGGGGCTCGAACCCGCAACCCCAAGCTTGGGAAGCTTGTGCTCTACCATTGAGCTATGCCCGCTTGCCGCTCACGCCTTGCCCGATTTCTTTGCCTTTTTCTTCTTTTCCTTGGGGGTGAACTGGTAGTCGACGAACTCGATGATCGCCGTCTCGGCGCCGTCGCCCTTGCGGAACTCGCCGCGGATGATGCGCGTATAGCCGCCGCGGCGGTCCATGAAGCGCGGCGCCACCTCGTCGAACAGCTTCTGCACCGTCTGGCGCTTGAAAAAATAGGACAGGGCGCGGCGCTTGTCGGCCAGCGTTCCCGACTTGCCGAGGCCCACCATCTTCTCCACGATGGGCTGCACCGCCTTAGCCTTGGCCAGGGTGGTGGTCACGCGGTTCTTCTCCACCACGCTGGCGGCCAGGTTGCGCAGCAGGGCGCGGCGGTGGGCCGGGTCGCGCCGCAGCTTGTATCCGTCTTTGCCGTGTCTCATGTTGCTAGTCCTCCATGACCTCGATGACGTTGTCTTTCTTCAGGTATTTCTTCTTGAATTCCGTGCGCAGCGGTTCGGGCAGCCTCTGGCCCAGGCCCAGGTCGTATTCGGTCAGCTTGCTGATGATCTCCTCCAGCGACTTCTTGCCGAAGTTCTTGGAATTGAGCAGCTCGTGCTCGCTCTTCTCCACCAGCTCGAAGATGTAGTCGACGCCCAGGCGCTTGAGGCACTTCAGGGCGCGCACCGAGAGCCCCATGGACTCCACGGTCTTCTCCAGGCACTCGGTCTTGCTCTCCAGGTCGGTCCCGGCCTCGGGCTCGAGGCCGGCATTCAGCTTGTCCTTGTCCTGGTAGTCGATGAAGACCACCAGGTGGTCGCGCAGGATCTTGCCGGCACGCGCCAGCGTGTCCTTGGGCGAGATGCTGCCATTGGTCCAGATCTCGATGACCAGCTTCTCGTAGTCCGTGGTCTTGCCCACCCGCGCCGGAGTGACGCTGTAGTTGACCTTTTCCACGGGGTTGAAGTTGGCGTCGACCGGGATATAGTCGACGCTCAGGGTCTCGTCGAAATTCTGCTCCGACAGCTTGAAGCCCAGGCCGCGCTTGACGACCATCTCGGCCTGGAACTTGGCGCCCTCCTCCATGTAGGCCAGGTGGATGTTCTTGTCCAGGATCTCGACACTGTTGTCGGTGAGGATGTCCCCGGAAAGGATCTCCCCCGGGCCGGTCTTCTCGATGCGCACCACCTTCGTCTCGTCACCGTTCAGCTTCAAGGGGACGGTCTTCATGTTCAGGATGATGTTCAGCACGTCCTCGTAGATGCCGGGGATGATGGAGAACTCGTGCAGCACATTGTCGATGCGGATGGCGGTGATGGCCGAGCCCTCGATGAGGGAGAGCAGGACCCGGCGCAGGGCGATGCCGATGGTCATACCGTAGCCCCGTTCGAAGGGCTCGGCGCTGAAGCGCCCGTAGTTCGCCGTCAGCTCCTCGATGTCCAACTTGCGGGGTCGCTGGTATTTGAAGTTCATGGATCCCTCCTTATTTCGAATACAACTCGACGATGAGGCGCTCCTCGATCTCCTTGAGGGAAACGTCGTCGCGCGTGGGCATGGCATTGACCTTGGCCTTGTGAGCGGCGCCGTCCAGGAGCAGCCAGCCGGGGACTTCGACCAGGCCTTTGACGTCCTCGAGCATGGCCTTGACGTTCTCGGCCTCGCGCTTCTTTTCGCGGAAGGAGATCTCGTCATTCAGGGAGACGATGTAGGACGGGACGCTCACTTTCCGGCCGTTGACGGCGAAAAAGCCGTGGCGGATCATCTGCCGGGCATGGTTGCGCGAATAGGCGAAATTCAGCCGGTAGACCACGTTGTCCAGGCGCTTCTCCAGGGTGCACAGCAGGTTCTCGCCGGTGATGCCTTTCCTCTGCGCCGCCTCGGCGAACACGTTGCGGAACTGCTTCTCGCCGACGCCGTAGAAGCGCTTCACCTTCTGCTTCTCGCGCAGCTGGTTCTTGTAATGGGACTTGCGGAAATTGATCCGCGCCCCCTTCTGGCCCGGGGGATAGTTCTTCTTCTCCACGGCGCAGCGGTCGCTCAGGCAGCGCCTTCCCTTGAGGAAGAGCTTTTTGCCCTCCACCCGGCACAAACGGCACATCGATCCTGTATATTTTCCCACTGGGTTTCCTCCTTACACGCGTCGCTTCTTGGGCGGGCGGCAGCCGTTGTGCGGGATCGGCGTGATGTCCTTGATCGAGCGCACCTGCAGCGGCGTGCCGCCGATGGAGCGGATGGCGCTCTCGCGGCCGGCGCCCGGTCCCTTGACACGGACGTCCAGCGAACGCAGGCCGAAATTTTCGGCGTCCTTCAGGGCCTTCTCGGCCGCCAGCTGGGCGGCGAACGGCGTCGATTTGCGCGAACCCTTGAACCCCACCATGCCGCCCGAGGCCCAGGTCAGCACCTTGCCCTCGAGGTCGGTGATGGTGATGATGGTGTTGTTGAACGTGGAATGGATGAACATCACCCCGTGGGTGATGACCTTCTTGTCCTTCTTTTTTGTCTTGCTGCTGCTTTTTCTTTGAGCCATGGGCTGCCTCCGTTATTTCTTCTTCTTGATCATCGAGCCGCGCGGGCCCTTGCGCGTCCGGGCGTTGGTCTTGGTGCGCTGGCCGCGCACGGGCAGCCCCTTCTTGTGCCGGCGGCCGCGGTAGCAGTTGATATCCATCAGGCGCTTGATGTCGGTGTTGACCTTTTTCTTCAGGTCGCCCTCGACCATCTCCTCCGATTCGATATGCTTGCGGATGCGGTTCAGCTCCTCGGGGCTAAGGTCCTTGACCTTCTTGTTCACGTCCACCTTGACGTAATCCAGTATGGCCTTGGACTTGGGACGGCCGATGCCGTAGATGTAGGTCAGGCCGACTTCCACCCGCTTCTGATTGGGGATCTCGATTCCGGCGATTCTAGCCACGTTGCCTCCTTAACCTTGTCTTTGCTTGTGCTTGGCGTCTTTGCAGATCACCCGCACCACGCCCTTGCGCTTGATCACTTTGCATTTATTGCAGATCTTCTTGACGGACGCTCTTACTTTCATCGTTTCCTCCTATTTGAATCGATAGATGATCCGGCCGCGGGTGATATCGTAGGGCGATATCTCCAGCAGGATCTTGTCTCCGGGCAGGATGCGGATGTTGTTCTTGCGCATCTTGCCGGAAGGATGGGCGGTGATGCGGTGGTGCGACGTATCCAGCTCCACCAGGAACATGGCGTTGGGCAGGGACTCCAGGATGACGCCCTTGACCTCGATGACATCTTTCTCCTTGTTGGCCATCAGCACCTCGTCAATATCTCGGGGCCGTCGTCGGTCAGGGCCACCGTATGCTCGTAATGGGCCGAGAGGCTGCCGTCGCTGGTGACGACCGTCCAGCCGTCGTCCAGGGTGCATACCTCCCAGGAACCGGCGTTGATCATCGGCTCGATGGCCAGCGTCATGCGGCTCTTCAGCTTTACGCCGCGCCGCCCGTCGTAGTAGTTCAGCACCTGCGGATCCTCGTGCAGGCCGCGGCCGATGCCGTGTCCCGACAGGTCGCGCACCACGGAGAATCCCGCACGGCGCACGCAGCCGTCGATGGCCTTGGCGATGTCGCCCAGATGGCCGCCGGCGTGTGCCGCCGCGATCCCCAGGTCCAGGGAATGCCGGCAGGCGTCCATCAGGTCGCGGGCCTGGGTCGTGACCGTGCCCACGGCGTAGGTACGGGCGCCGTCGCCGTGGTAGCCGTCGTAGACGACACCCACGTCGATGCCCACGATGTCGCCCTCGCGCAGAACGCGGGCGCTCGCGGGTATGCCGTGCACCACTTCCTGGTTGATCGAGGTGCACAGGGTGGCCGGGAAGGGCCGGGCGCCCTTGCGGCCCCCGTAGCCCTTGAAAGCGGGGCTGCCCTTGAGGCCGCGGATGCGCTCCTCGGCCCAGGCATCCAGCTCCAGGGTGGTCACGCCGGGGCGGATCCTTGCCTCGATCTCGGCCAGGACCACGGCGACGATGCGGTTGGCCTGGCGCATCAGGTCGAGCTCGCGGTCGGTCTTCAGCGGGATCATGAGATCAGCCCCTTGATGCGCTCGTAGACGGGGACCGCCGCCCCGCTGCCATCGACGCGCGACAGGACGCCGCGCTGGCGGTAGTAATCGATCACCGGCAGGGTGCGCTCGGCATAGACGCGGAAGCGCTGGCGCACGGCCTGCTCGTTGTCGTCGCTGCGTCGCTCGACGACGCCGCCGCAGAGATCACAGCTGCCCGCCGTTTTCGGCGGTTTGTTGCGCAGGTTGTAGATGGCGCCGCATTCGCGGCAGGTAAGGCGCGAGAGCAGGCGGTCGACCGCCTCATCCTCTTCGACGTCGATGGCGATCGCCTTCTCGCTGGCGCAGGCCACGGCCGACAGCGCCTCGGCCTGGGCCAGGGTGCGCGGATAGCCGTCCATGACATAGCCACCCTCCAGGTCGTTGCGGCTCAGGCGCCGCCGCACCAGCTCGATGACCAGTTCGTCGGGGACCAGACCCCCGGATTCCATGAAGCTCCGGGCGCGCCGGCCGTCGGCGCTGCCCTGCTCAATCTCGGCGCGCAGGATATCCCCGGTGGCGATGCGGGCATAACCGAAATCGCGCTGGATGAACTCGCCCATGGTCCCCTTGCCGGAGCCGGGTGCGCCGAACAGGATGAAACGCTTCATCCGCGCCGCCCGCGTATGCGCCCTTTGCGCGAGAAGGAGTCGTAGTTGCGCATGGTCAGCTGGGCCTCGATCTGCTGCACCGTGTCCATGGCCACGCCGACCACGATGAGGATCGACGTGCCGCCGAAGTAGAACTGCACGTTGAATCCCTCGTAGAACCAGCGCGGCAGGTTCGCCTCCAGGAAGTCGCCCACGAAAGGCAGGGCGCCGACCTTGAATCCCGTCAGCAGGAATTCCGGCAGCAGGGCCACCAGCACCAGATAGATGGCGCCGATGAAGGTCAGCTTGGAGAGCACGCTGTCGATGTAGTCGGTGGTATTCTTGCCCGGACGGATGCCGGGGATGAAGCCGCCGTATTTCTGCACGTTGTCGGAGACGTCCTTGGGGTTGAAGATGATGGAGATGTAGAAGTAGGTGAAGAAGATGATCGAGACGATGTAGAGCAGGGTGTACAGCGGCATGCCGAAAGTGAGCTGCTGGGTGATCTTCTGGGCGATGGGGTGCTTGATGAACTGCAGGATGGTGGCCGGGAAGGTGATGACCGAGGAGGCGAAAATGATGGGGATGACGCCGCCGGTGTTGACCTTCAGGGGCAGGTAGGTGCTCTGGCCGCCCATCATCTTGCGGCCCTGGATGCGCTTGGCGTAGGTGATGGGGATGCGCCGCTGTCCCATCTCGACATAGCAGATGAACGCGATGACCCCCAGGATCAGGACCAGGATGAAGATCAGCTTCAGCGGGCTCATGTCTCCCGTGCGCAGCCCCTCCAGCGTCTTGCCGACGCCCGGGACCAGGCCGACGACGATGCCGGCGAAGATGATCAGCGAGATGCCGTTGCCGATGCCGCGCTCCGAGATCTGCTCGCCCAGCCACATGATGAACATGGTGCCGGTGGTCAGGGTCAGGACGGTCAGCAGGCGGAAGCCCCAGCCCGGGTTGAGCACGACCGGGATGCCGTTGGGGGTCATGTTCTCCAGGCCGACGGCGATGCCGCCGCCCTGGATCAGGCAGATCAGCACGGTGCCGTAGCGCGTGTACTGGGTGATCTTCTTCTTGCCCAGTTCGCCTTCCTTGGCGATGCGCTCCAGGTAGGGCCAGACCACCTGCAGCAGCTGCAGGATGATCGAGGAGCTGATGTAGGGCATGACGCCCAGGGCGAAGATGGTCATGCGCGATATGTTGTTCCCCGAGAACATGTCCATGAAGCCGAAGAACGACCCCTGGAGCGCCTCGAAGAACTGGCGCAGGGCGTCGGCGTTGAGGCCCGGGGTCATGATCTGCGACCCCATGCGATAGACGGCCAGCAGCAGCAGGGTGAAGATGACGCGCTTGCGCAGTTCGGGAATGGCGAAGATGTTGCGGATGAAGCGGATCAAGTTTCATCTCCTTGGCAGACGATGGCCTCGCCGCCCGCCTTCTCGATCATCTCCACGGCGGCCTTGGAGAACTTGTGCGCCTGGATCCTCATCTTGCGCGTCAGGCCGCCGTCAGCCAGGATCTTGATGGCCAGGCGGGGCCGGCGCGCCAGGTTCTTTTCGAAGTAGTCCGCGATCTTGACCTCGTCCAGCCCGCACTTGTCCAGCTCGCCGAGGTTGACGATGTTGAACTCGCGGCGGAAGATATTGGTGAAGCCGCGCTTGGGCAGCCGCCGCACCAGGGGCATCTGGCCGCCCTCGAAGCCGCGGCTGTGGCTGTAGCCGGAACGGGATTTCTGGCCGTTGCTGCCGCGGCCGGCGGTGACGCCGTACCCCGAACCGGGGCCGCGCCCCACCCGCTTGCGCTTGCGCACCGCGCCCTTGGCGGGCTTCAGGTTACTGAGACTGATCATTGCCGACCTCCTCGACCTGGAGCATGAAATCGATCTTGCGGATCATGCCGAGTATCTCCGGCCTCTTTTCGCGGACGACCACCGAGTTGAGCTTGTGCAAACCCAGGCCCTTGACGGTGGCCTGCTGCCGATCCGAGCGGCCGATGAGGCTCTTGACCAGCTTGATCCTGATCTGGGGATATTCTGCCTTCTTCTTTACTGCCATGATTCCTCCTTGGTCTTGCCGCGCTTGCTGGCGAAGGTGTCGGGGTGCAGGAACTTCTGCAGCCCGCTCATGGTGGCGCGGGCCACGGTGATCGAATTCTTGCTGTTCAGGATCTTGGTCAGGATGTTCTTCACCCCGGCCAGCTCCATGATCACCCGCACCGAGCCGCCGGCGATGACCCCCGTGCCCGGGGACGCGGGGCGCATGACCACCTTCGAGCCGCCATAGGAACCGATCTTGAAGTACGGGATCGTCTCATTGATGATGGGCACCTTGACCAGGTTCTTCTTGGCGTCAGCGACGGCCTTCTTGATGGCCAGGGGCACTTCGCGGGCCTTGCCCTTGCCCAAACCCACCTGGCCGTTCTTGTCCCCGACCACCACGGCCGCGGAGAAGCGGAGGTTCTTGCCGCCTTTGACGACCTTGGTCACGCGGCGGATGGAGATCACTTCTTCCTGGAACGGATCGTTGCTTTCCATGTAATGCTGCACGTTGGTTCTCCTTAAAAACGGATGCCCTTTTCGCGGGCGGCGTCGCTGAAGACCTTGACCCGTCCGGCATAGTTGTAGACGTTGCGGTCAAAGACGACCGCGGTGATCTTCTTTTCCTTCATGCGCTCGGCGATGATCTCGCCCAGGAGCTTGGCCGCCGCCTTGTCCTTGGCGCTCTTCAGTTGGCCCTTCAGCTCCTTCTCCAGGGTGGAGGCGCAGAGCAGCACCTGGTGGCTGGCGTCGTCGATCACCTGGGTGTAGAGGTACTTGTTGCTCCTGACCATGATCAGGCGCGGCCGCTCGGGGGTGCCGCTCAGCGAGGCACGGATGGCACGGCGCACGCGCTGGCGCTTGACCTTCTTGATGATGTATTTGGCTGTGATCATATTATACTCCCGCTGCCTTTCTGACCTTCTGCCTCAGCACCTGGCCCTGCAGGCGGATGCCCTTCAGTTTATAGGGTTCCACCGGGCGCAGGTTCTGGATGTTGACGCAGGTCTGGCCCAGCAGCTGCTTGTCGTGCGAGAACAGGGTGAAGCTTCCCGGGTTTTCCTGGGTGGCCGTGACACCGGCGGGCAGCTTGAAGTCGACCGGATGCGTGTGCCCCACCTGCAGGTTGATGACGTCGCCCTTGACCGTGGAGCGCCAGCCCTTGCCGACGATCTCGATCTTGCGCGAGAACTGCTTGGCCACGCCGACAACGGCGTTGCGCACCAGGCTCCAGGTCAGCCCCTGCAGGGCCTTGAAGGAGTCGTCGCGGCGCGTGACGTGAATGCGGGCGCCTTCGACCTTGACCTCGATGCCCTCGGGGACCGGAACGGCCAGCTCGCCCTTAGGGCCCTTGACCATGACCCGGGCGCCCTCCACCTTGACGGTGACGCCCGCCTCACTCACGACGGGTTTGGATGCAAGTCGCGACATGGTTCCTCCTACCAGATGTGCAGGAGCACTTCGCCGCCGATGCCGCGCTTCTGGCACTCGGCGCCGGTGACGATGCCCTGCGACGTGGAGATGACCGCAATGCCCAGGCCGTCGAGGACCCTGGGAATGGCGCCGGACTGGGCGTAGACGCGGCGCCCGGGCTTGGAGATGCGCTTCAGCCCTTCGATGACGTTGTGTTTGCGGCTGCTGTACTTCAATTCGATGAAAAGCTGGGCGGGCACCTGGGCCTTGTCAACGCGGAAGTTGGCGATGTAGCCCTCGGTGCGCAGTATCTTGGCGATCTCCAGCTTGGTGTTCGACAGCGGGATGGCCACGTCCCTCTTTTCCGCCATGATGGCGTTCTTCATGCGGGTCAGCATATCGGCTATGGGGTCTGTATGTGCCATGTGTTCTCCTTACCAGGATGCCTTGGTCACACCCGGGATTTCGCCTTTCAAGGACAGCTCCCGGAAGCAGAGGCGGCACAGCTCGAACTTGCGATAGACCGCGCGCGGGCGGCCGCAGAGCCGGCAGCGCGTCCGGTAGCGGATCTTATACTTTTTTTTCTTCAACTCCCTGACTTCGGATGATAGTTTTGCCACCTGTTCCTCCTTGTTATCTGAACGGCACGCCGAGGCGCGTGAGCAGCGCTATGCTGTCCGCGTTGTTGCTGGCCGACGTGACGAAAGTGATCGACATGCCCTTGGGCTTCTCGACCTTGCTGAAGTTGATTTCGGGGAAGACCAGCTGGTCCTTCATGGCGATGGTATAGTTGCCGCGGCCGTCGAAGGACTTCTTGGACATGCCGCGGAAGTCCTTGATGCGCGGGATGACGATGGAGACGAAGCGGTCCATGAAGTCGTACATGCGCTCGCCGCGCAGCGTGACCGTGGCCGCCACCGGCTGGCCGGCGCGCAGGCGGAACGAGGCGATCGACTTCTTGGCCCGGCGCATCGAGGGCTTCTGCCCGGTGATGGCGCCCAGCTCCTCCATGACCTTGTCCAGCACCTTGATGTTCTGGGTGGCCTCGCCCACGCCGGCATTGACCACGATCTTCTCCAGGCGCGGCACCCTCATCACGTTGTCCATCTTCAGCTCCTGCATCAGGGCCGGGGTGATCTCCTTTTTGTATCGCTCATAGAGTCGGTTCATGGTTCGCTCCTAGTCCAGCACGACGCCGCACTTGCGGCAGACGCGCTGCTTGTTGACGCCGCTGCCCTTGTAGCCCACACGCACGCCTTTCTCGCACTCCTTGCAGTAGTACATGACCTTGTTGATGGGGATGGCCCCCTCGCGCTCGACGATGCCGCCCTTGATGTTCTTCTGCGGGTTGGGCCGCACGTATTCCTTGACCAGGTGGACCTTCTCGACCACCACCCGGTTCTTCTCGGCGACGATGCGCAGGATCTTGCCGGTTTTCTTGCGGTCGGCGCGCCGGCCGCTCTTGACGATCACCGGATCGTTCTTCTTCAGCTTGAATTTCGCCATTTAGATCACCTCGGGTGCTAAGGACACGATCTTCATGAACTTCTTCTCGCGCAGCTCCCTGGCCACGGGACCGAAAACGCGCGTGCCGACGGGCTCGTTAGCCTTGTCGATGATCACGGCGGCGTTGTCGGAGAAGCGGATGTAGGAGCCGTCCTTGCGCCGGCTCTCCTTGCGGGTGCGCACGATGACGGCGCGGATGACGTCGCCCTTCTTGAGTTTGGCGTTGGGTTCGGCCAGCTTCACCGAGCCGACGAAGATGTCGCCGATGCGGGCGATCTTGCCCACGTCGCCGCCCAGGGCGCGGATGAACATGACCTCTTTGGCCCCGGAATTGTCGGCGACTTTAAGCCTTGTCTGCATCTGTATCATTGGGCACCTCGATCTTTTGCGTCACCGGAATCACGTGGATCACCAGCCAGCGCTTCCTCTTGCTCAGGGGGCGGACCGGCTGGATGGTCACGATGTCGCCCGGCCGGCACTTCCTGGTCTCGTCGTGGGCCAGAAAGGTCGTCTTCTTCCTGATGGTCTTGCCGTACTCGGCGTGCTGGATGATCCGCTCCACGCTGACGGTCACGGTCTTTTCGGCCTTGGCCGTCACGACCACGCCCTGCAACGTGCGCTTAGCCTTTTCTTTTTTCGGTTTCGTTTCCATTGTGCGACCTCATTTCCTTCAGTATGGTCATGTACTTGGCGATATCCCTCTTGGTCTGCCGGATCTTGTAGGGGTTTTCCGCCTGTCCCAGGGTTTTCTGGAACTTCTGCTTGAACAGTTTGTCCTTCAGCTCGGAGAGCTTGCTCTCGATCTCGTTCGCCGCCATGGCGCGGATGTCCTTGGTCTTCATAGTCCTGCTCCTATGCCGGCGCGCGAGATGAACCGGGTCTTGAACGGCAGCTTGCGCTGCGCCAGCTTCATGGCCTCGCGGGCCAGGTCCTCGCTGACCCCTTCCAGCTCATAGAGGACGCGGCCGCGCTTGACGACGTCGACCCAGAACTCCGGATCGCCCTTGCCCTTGCCCATGCGCACCTCGACCGGCTTCTTGGTCACGGGCTTGTAGGGGAAGACCCGCACCCACAGCTTGCCGCCGCGCTTGATGAAGCGGTTGATGGCGACGCGGCCGGCCTCGATCTGGCGGGCGGTGATCCAGTCGTTCTCCAGCGACTGCAGCCCGAAGTCGCCGAATTCCAGTTTATTGCCTTTGGTGGCCACGCCGCGGCGCTTGCCGCGGAAGACCTTCCGATGCTTGACCTTCGCTGGCATCAACATGGTTATTCTCCTTTTTCCTCGATCTCGATTTCCTGCTTGCGGTAGCGCTCCTTTTCCTTGTCGCCGCTGTAGACCCACACCTTGATGCCGATCTGACCGTAGTCGGTGAAAGCCTCGGTGAAGCCGTAGTCGATGTCGGCGCGCAGCGTCTGCAGGGGCAGCTTGCCGACCAGGTACCACTCGGCCCGGGCGATCTCGGCGCCGCCCAGGCGGCCCGAAAGGCGGATCTTGACGCCGGTGGCGCCGGCGCGCAGCGTGGAATCGACCACCTTGCGCATGGCGCGGCGATAGGAGATGCGCCGCTGGATCTGGAAGGCCACGCCCTCGGCGATCAGCTGGGCCACCAGCTCCGGGTTGCGGATCTCCAGCACCTCGACGAAGATCTTCTCCAGGCTCTTCTTGGTGATCTGCGAGATGAACTTCTTCAGCTCCTGGATGCCGGCGCCGCCCTTGCCGATGAGGATGCCCGGCCGGGCCGTGTTGATCTGCACGCGGATGGTGTCGGCGATGCGCTTGACCTCGATGGAGGCGATGCCGGCGTGCTTGTATTTTTCCTTGATCTTCTTGCGGATCTGGATGTCGGTGTGGAACTGGTCGATGTAGTGCTGCCCCTTGCCGTACCACAGCGAAAGCCAACCCTTGTTGAAACCGAGGCGGAAGCCGTACGGATGCGTTTTCTGTCCCATTATTTTCCCTTCCTTTCGTCGAGATACAAGCTGATGTGCGTGTAATGCTTCAGGATGCGCATGGCGCGCCCGCGCGGTGCCGGACGGAAGCGCTTCAGGTGGGGAGCCCGGCCCACATGGGTCTTGGAAATAAACAGGTTGTCCACGTCGATGTTGGGGAACTTGACCTGGGCGTTGGCGATGGCCGAGCGCAGGATGTCCATGACGATGCCCGCCGCCTTCTGGCGCCGGGAGAACTTCAGGATGGTCAGGGCCTCGCCCGCGTCCTTGCCCTGGATCAGGTTGACGACCAGCTGGCTCTTCTGAGGCGAGATCCTCAGGTAGCGGCCCTTGGCGACTGCGATTTCGCTCATGGCGGTCCTCCTACGACTTCGCCGGCGCGGCGGCGGCCTTGTCCTTGGACGTGTGGCCGCGATAGGTGCGCGTCTCGGCGAATTCGCCCAGCTTCAGCCCCACCATGTTCTCGGTGATGAAGACGGGGATGAACTTCTTGCCGTTGTGCACGGCCACGGTCATGCCCACCATTTCGGGGATGACCGTCGAGCGCCGGAACCAGGTCTTGATGACCTCCTTGCGCCCGGAGTTCTTGGCCTCCACGACCTTCTTCAGCAGCTTCTCGTCGATATACACGCCTTTCTTTACTGAGCGGCTCATGCGTTACTTTCTCCTTTTGACGATGAATTTCTGGGTGCGCTTGTTCTTGCGCGTCTTGTAGCCCTTGGTGGGCTTGCCCCAGGGGGTCACCGGGTGGCGGCCGCCCTTGGTCTTGCCCTCGCCGCCGCCCAGGGGGTGGTCGATGGGGTTCATGACCGTGCCGCGCACGTGCGGGCGCCAGCCGAGCCAGCGGTTACGGCCCGCCTTGCCCACCTTGATGTTGGCACGCTCGACGTTGCCCAGCTGGCCGATGGTGGCCCGGCAACGGATATGGATCTTGCGCAGCTCGCCCGAGGGCATCTTCAGCAGCGCGTACTCGCTCTCCTTGGCCATCAGCGTGGCGTAGGCGCCGGCGGTGCGCGCCAGCTGGCCCCCGCGCTTCGGGCTCATCTCCACGTTGTGGATATTGGTGCCCACCGGGATGTTCTGGATCAGCAGGGCGTTGCCGGGCAGGATCTCGGCTTCGCCGTCGGTGGAGAGCACGGCGTCGCCGACCTTGACCCCCAGCGGCGCCAGGATGTAGCGGCGCTCGCCGTCCCGGTACTTGACCAGGGCGATGCGCGGCGTGCGGTTCGGGTCGTACTCAATGGTCTCGATGGTGCCGGGGACGTCCAGCTTGTCGCGGCGGAAATCGATCACGCGGTACTGGCGCTTGTGGCCGCCGCCGTGGTGGCGGACGGCGATGCGCCCCATGTTGTTGCGGCCGCCGCTCTTGGGCAGCGCCTTCAGGAGCTTGCGGTAGGGCTTGTCGGTGGTCAGCTCCTCGAAGGTGAAGCCGGCGCGGCCGCGCAGGCCCGCCGTCACCGGGTTATAGGTTTTGATGCCCATTAGATCACCTCGACATATTCGATCATCTTGGCCTCGGGGCTCAGTTTGACGTAGGCCTTCTTCCAGTCGGGCTTGCGGCCCACGTAGCGCCCGTGGCGCTTCTCCTTGCCCTGGAAATTGAGGATGCGCACCGATTCGACCTTGGTCTTGAACAGCTCTTCCACGGCCTTCTTGACCATGATCTTGTTGGCGTCGCGGTGCACCTTGAAGCACAGCAGGCGCTTGGCGTCCTTGAGGGTCGTGGACTTCTCCGTGACCAGGGGCGCCAGGATCATCTCCCCGTATTCCAGCTTCATTTGAGCACCTCCGCCAGCTTCTTCACCGCGTCGACCGAGAGCATGATGTGGTCGTAGTGCAGCGAGTCGTATATGTTCATCTCGCCCACGTCGATGGCCTTGACGTGGGGGATGTTGCGCGTGGACAGCATGAGGTCGTTGTTGCCGCGCTGGTCGACGATCAGCAGCTTGTCGAAGCGGAAGTGCTTCAGCGCCTTGAGCGCGTCCTTGGTCTTGGCCGAGGCCAGCTTCAGCTCGTCAAGGACCAGCAGGCGGTCGTTGCGCACCTTTTCGGAGAGCACCGACTTGATGGCGTTGCGCCGGGCCTTCTTGGGCATCTCGTAGGAGTAGTCGCGGGGCTTGGGGCCGAAGGTGGTGCCGCCCTTGCGCCACAGGGGCGAGCGCAGGGCGCCCATGCGCGCGCGGCCGGTGCCCTTCTGCTTCCAGAGCTTCTTGCCGCTGCCCGACACCTCGGCGCGGGTCTTGGTGCAGGCCGTGCCCTGGCGCTGGTTGGCGTTGTAGTTCTTGACCGCCTCGTAGATCAGGTGTTCCTTCAGCGGGTAGTCGAAGATGGCCTCGGGAAGCTCCATCTCGCTGACTTCCTTGTTTTTTATGTTGCGGACTTTTACCTTGACCATGCCTTATCTCCTTTTCCAGGAATTCTTCAGAACATAGAGGTAGTTGCCGTTGCAGCCGGGGACGGCGCCGCGCACCATGAGCACGTTCCGCTCCTTGTCGACCTTGACCACCTCCAGGCCCTTGATCGTCCGTTGCCGGCCGCCCATGCGTCCCGGCATTCCTTTGCCTTTGATGACTTCGCCGGGATAGGTGTTGCTGCCGGCCGAGCCGAGGGCGCGGTGAAACATGGAGCCGTGGCTGCCGCGGCCGCCGTGGAAGCCGTGGCGCTTGACCACGCCCTGGAAACCCTTGCCCTTGGTGGTGCCGCACACGTTGACGATCTCGCTCTCGCTGAAGATGCCCACGCTGACCGTATCGCCGACGTTGGGGCCGGCGTCGTCCATGGCGAACTCGCGCAGGCGTCGCGTGGGCGGCACGTTGGCCTTGGCGAAGTGGCCTTTCTGGGGCTTGTTGACGTGCTTGACCTGTCGGGGCTCGACGAAGCCCAGCTGGGCCCGCGGCGCCTGGCCGGCCAGGCTCTTCTTCTGGATCACGAGGCAGGGCCCCGCCTGGATCATGGTCACCGGGATGACGTGGCCGTCATCGGTGAACACCTGGGTCATGCCGATTTTTTTGCCGATAATTCCCTGTATCATCTTTTCACCTTCTTGGTTAGTTGGACTTCACCTCGACCTCGACCCCGGCCGGAAGATCCATTTTCTTCAGCTCGGAGATCGTGTCGTCATTGTGCTCGCGGATCTCGATCAACCGGGAATGCGAGCGGCGCTCGAAATGCTCACGCGACTTCTTGTCGGTGTGCGGCGAGCGCAGCACGCAGAAGCGCTCGATGTGCGTCGGCAGCGGGATGGGGCCGGTGACCACGGCGCCGGTGCGCTTGGCCTTGGCCACGATCTCCGCCGACGACTTGTCCAGCACGCGGTTGTCGAATGATTTCAGCTTGATCCTGATTTTGGTCAGCATGTTCTCCTCGCTTACTCGATGATATCGGTGACGC
>DCVK01000051.1 GCA_002335385.1 Candidatus Aminicenantes bacterium UBA2190 | reverse complement strand
ATTTTTCTTAGGACAAGAGTGATTCCAATTACCCAATGACCAAAACAATAAAAATGCTATTGCAAGGAGCTTTTGTTTTGGAAATTGGAATTTGGAATTTGGATATTGTTTGTTATTTGGAATTTGGGATTTGGAATTTGAGTCTTCGTATTGCAGTTTTCTAACCGTCAGCCGATTTCAATTACTGATTCTGGATTTCAATCTAATCTCCGGCTACCACAACCACTATCACTACCACTTGTCATAGTATTGCCCTGCTGACACTGACTTGATGGACTGCTGCCGTACGTTGACAGCCGGGCGTGTGCTGCGCTACAATGCAGCCAAGGGTAGGCTCACTTCATGGGAAAACAGGACGGATTGACCGTCGGCATCGACTCCGAGCAGCAGGTCCGCGAGCGGACCGAACTGCGCCCGCCCCGCATGTACCGGGTCATCCTGCTCAACGACCATTATACCACCATGGAGTTCGTGGTCGATATCCTGATCCAGGTCTTCCATAAGCCGGCGCCCGAGGCCAAGAGGATCATGCTCGACGTCCACCGCCGCGGCAGCGGCGTCTGCGGCGTCTTCAGCTACGACATTGCCCGCACCAAGGTCTCCCGGGTGCTTGCTCTTGCCCGCGAGCAGGAATTCCCGCTGTCGTGCACCTTGGAGGAGGCCTGAAACCGCATGAACAGGATGGAGATCCAGGATGAGTTGAACCGTGTCCTCGCCGTCGCCTTCGCCGACGCCCGCAAGCGAAAGCACGAGTACCTGACGCCGGAGCACATCCTGTACGCCTCGCTTTTTTTTGCTGCCGGAGCCGGGATCATGAGCCGCTGCGGAGCCAATGTCGAGTGGATGAAAAAGCAGCTGCAGACCTACCTGAACGAACGGATACCCAAGGCGGCCAAGGCCGATCCCGTCGCCTCGCTCGGCTTCCAGGAGCTGATGGAGCGCGCCGTGGTCCACTCGCTGGCCGCAGAAAAACAGCTCCTGGAGATCGGCGACATCTATGCCTCCCTGCTCGAGGAAAAGGAGTCGTTCGCGGCCTACCTGCTGCTGCGCGAAGGAGTCAGCCGCTTCACCCTGCTGAATGTCATTTCCCATGGCGCGGACACCGACGACAAGGCCGGCGCGGACACCGGCGACCAGGGCGGCGCGGACACCGGCGAGTCCTTCCCTGCAAACGACCCGGGCGTCCAGCCTCACGACAACCGCGAAAGACGGACGGCCGCCGGCACGCCCCGGGAATTCCTGCGCCTGTATGCCCGCGAACTCACCGACAAGGCGCGTGCCGGCGAAAGCGAGCCGCTGATCGGCCGCGAGGACATCCTGGAGCGCACACTGCAGGTTCTCTGCCGGCGCTTCAAGAACAACCCGGTCCACGTCGGCGACCCGGGAGTGGGCAAGACGGCCATCACCGAGGGGCTGGCCCAGCTGGTCGTGCAGGGGAATGTGCCCCCGGCGCTGAAGGACATCCGCATTTACGCCCTGGACCTGGGGTCACTGCTGGCCGGCACGCGCTACCGCGGCGACTTCGAAGAGCGGCTGAAGAAAGTACTGGCGGCGCTGCAGGATGAAAGGAACGCCGTATTGTTCATCGACGAGATCCATGCCGTCATCGGTGCCGGCGCCGTCTCCGGCGGCTCGCTGGACGCGGCCAATATTCTCAAGCCGGTGCTGGCCCAGGGCAAGCTGCGCTGCATCGGCACGACCACCCACGAGGAATACAAGAAATACTTCGAGAAGGACCGCGCCCTGTCGCGGCGCTTCCAGAAGATCGAGATCCCCGAGCCCTCAGCCGACGAGACCGTCGCGATCCTGCAGGGCCTGCGCGGGCGCTACGAGGAATACCACCAGGTGACCTACGCCGACGAGGCGCTGCGGGCGGCCGCCGAGCTGTCGGCCCAGCACATCAACGACCGCTATCTGCCCGACAAGGCCATCGACGTCATGGACGAGGCCGGGGCGCTGGCGCGCATGAAAGCCCCGAAAAAGGGCAAGGTTCCGCTCATCTCGGTCGACGATATCGAGCAGGTCGTGTCGCACATCGCCAAGGTGCCGCGGCGCAGTGTCTCCAGCGCCGAGAACCGCAACCTGCGGCTTCTGGACAGCGAGCTCAAGTCGCGCATCTTCGGCCAGGTCGAGGCCGTGGAAAAAGTCTCCTGGGCGATCAAGCGCTCGCGGGCCGGCTTCCGCGAGGCCGATAAGCCCGTTGCCAAATTCCTCTTCGTCGGTCCGACCGGAGTGGGCAAGACCGAGCTGGCCCGCCAGCTGGCCGCGGTGCTGGGCATACCGCTGCTGCGCTTCGACATGAGCGAGTACCAGGAGAAGCATACCGTGTCGCGCCTGGTCGGCGCCCCGCCCGGCTACGTCGGCTATGAGGAGGGCGGGTTGCTGACCGAGATGGTGCGCAAGTCGCCCTACGCCGTCCTGCTGCTGGACGAGATCGAGAAGGCCCACACCGACATTTTCAACACCCTGCTGCAGGTGATGGACTACGCCACTCTGACCGATAACAGCGGCCGCAAGGCCGATTTCCGCAACATCGTGCTGATCATGACCTCGAACGCCGGGGCCAAGGAACTGGGCCGCCCGGCCGTTGGCTTCCAGGGCGAACCGCTCTCCGGGACCGTCACCCAGGCGGTGGAAAGGCTCTTCTCCCCTGAGTTCCGCAACCGCCTGGATGCCGTCATCACCTTCCGCAATTTGGACGAGGCCTTGGTGGCGCGCATCGTCCGCAGGATGATCGGCGAATTCGGCGGCCAGCTGAAGCAAAGGGGGGTGGGGCTGCGGGTCAGCCCGGCCGCCGTCGCCTGGCTGGCCCGGCGCGGCTTTTCCCGCGTCTTCGGCGCCCGCGAGGTGGCGCGCCTGGTCCAGGAGAAGATCAAGAATCCCTTCGTCGACGAGGTGCTTTTCGGCCGCCTCAAGGAAGGCGGCCAGGTCCGCGTCGAGGTCGTCCATGACGAACTGGCGATCAGGATCGAGGACGGAAACAAAGGCAAAAGGCGAAAGGCAAAAGGCAAAGGTAAAGAATAACTGCCGCCAGCGACTTCCAGAAACTAGAATCCATGAGAGCGAACAGCTGGCGTTTTCATGCTTTTTACTTTTGCCTTCCGCCTTTTTGCCTTGGCGTCACTGCCATTGATTTTTATCGATCTTCTCCCTATAATGCTCTTTAATCCAAGCCTGCCGTTTCCCGGCCCGGAAAAAGAGGAAAAATGGACAATGCGGAAAAGAGGCAGCCCGTCGAGCTGCTGCGCGAGATCGGGCTGATCGCCGCCGTCGCCTTCGCCATCGGCTCGGTCATCGGTTCGGGCATCTTCAAGAAACCGGGACTGATGGCCTCCCAGCTCGAGTCGCCGCTGCTGCTGCTGGCGGTATGGATCGTCGCCGGCTTGATGACCCTGTTCGGCGTCCTGAGCATCGCCGAGATCTCGAGCATGTTCCCTGCCGCCGGTGGCCAGTACGTCTACTTCAACAAGAGCTACGGGGAATTCGCCGGCTACCTCTACGGCTGGGCGGTGTTTATCGTCATCCAGACCGGTTCCATCGCCTCCATCGCCTATGTCTTCTCCGACTCGCTCGGATACTTCTTCGCCTTCCCGCGCCTGGGGCCGGCTTGGGAAAGTTTCGCCCTGCACATCCCCTGGGTGGGCGACATCACGCCGTTCAAGTTCATCGGCCTCAAGGGCTGCACCATCCTGCTCATCCTGTTCCTGACCGCGGTCAACTACCTGGGCGTGCGCCTGGGCAGCGCCGTGCAAATATTCTTTACCGCCCTGAAGGTCGCCGCCATCCTGGCCATTGTTGTCCTGGCCTTCGCCCTCGGCCGGGGGGACATCAGCCATTTCACCCAGTCGGCCGTGTCGTTCAGCCATGGAGCCTCCCCGGTGTTCCTGGCCTTCATCGTCGCCATGGCCGGCGCCTTCTGGTCGTATGACGGCTGGATCAACATCACCTATGTGGCCGGTGAGATCAAGAATCCGCAGAGGAACCTGCCGCGGGCCATGGTCATCGCCACCGTGACGTTCATTTCCGTGTACCTGCTCATCAATCTGGCGTACTTCTACATCATTCCCGCCAAGGTCATGGGCGCCAAGTATCTGGCGGCCGAGGCCAGCGGCCAATCCTACCTGGTGGCCACCGACGTGGCCTCTTCGTTCCTGGGCAACTGGGGCGGAAGCCTGATCGCCATCGCCATCATGATCTCGACCTTCGGCACGGTCAACGGCACGCTGATGATGTCGGCCCGCGTCTACTATGCCATGGCCCGGGACAGGCTTTTTTTCCGCCGCCTGCAAGACGTCCATCCCCGCTTCCGCACGCCGGGGCCGTCGCTGATCGCCCAGGCCGCATGGACCTCGGTGCTGATCCTCAGCGGCACATTCGACCAGCTGACCGACATGCTGATCTTCGTCTCCTGGGTCTTCTACGCCGCGGCCGCCCTGAGCGTGATGGTCCTGCGCCGCAAGATGCCCGAGCGCGAGCGGCCGTATCGTGTGTGGGGCTACCCGGTCGTGCCGGCGGTCTTCATCACTTTCGCCATGGTCTACGTGGTCTTCACCATGTTCTCCGACGTCAGCAACTACCTGGATGGCCGGGCGCCGCTGATCAACTCCCTGTTCGGCCTGCTGCTGGTGGCCCTGGGCATCCCCGGTTACCTGTACTGGAAGAACCGCAAGCAGGAAAGTGAGTGACAGTGTCAGTGCCAGTTCCAGCAAGAAACTGAAGTAATCGGTTTACGGTAGACGGTTTACGGTTTACGGAAGAAAAGAGCCAATAGGAAGACTTAAATTCCAAATCACAAGCACCAAATCCCAAACAAATTCCAAACTCCAAATTCCAATTTCCAAAACGAAAGCCCTTTGCGAGGAATTCTCCTTGTTTCGGTCAAAGTCCCCGCCAGGGGATTTGGTAATTGGAATTCTGACGTCGAGTGTCTCTAACCCGACTCATCTCCGCTTCGGATCACGAATCACGAATTACGAATCACGCCAGACCGGTCTATAGAAACTGGCTGACCAGCACCGCCAGGATCAGGAACGGACAGACGTAACGGATGGCCACGGTCCACAGGCGGGCCAGGCGGAAGCGGGCGCCGCCGGCGGTGATTTCTTCCAGCGCGTTGGCTGTGGTCCAGACATGGGCCACGAAAAGGGAGACCAGCAGGGCGCCGACGCTCAGGGAGATGTTCCCCCACACCTTGTCCCACAGGGAAAGGAAATCGACATGAAGCAGGGGCAGGCGGCTGAAGAATTTCACCCCGCCCCCGGAAAGGGCAGAGGGGATGCCGAAAGCGAGAGCCGCTGCGCCCACCCACCAGGCGGCGCGGCGGCGCGGCCATTTCTTCTCGTCGATGAGGAAGGCCACCGGCACCTCGAGCAGGGAGATGGTCGAGGTCAGGGCGGCCACGGCCAGCAGCAGGAAGAACAAGGTGCCGAACAGCATGCCTCCCGGGATATGGGCAAAGATCACCGGCAGGATGGCGAAGACCAGTCCCGGGCCCTGGTCGGGCGCCATGTTCTGCGAGAACAGTGCCGGGAAAATGATGAAGCCGGCCAGGATGGCGATCGAGGTGTCCAGGACGGCGACCCACACGGCCGAAGAGACCAGGTGATCCTTCTTGGCCAGGTAGGAGCCGTAGGTCAGCATCGTGCCCATCCCCAGGCTGAGGCTGAAGAAGGCCTGGCCCATGGCCTCGAGGAACACGCGGCCGTTGATCTCGGAAAAATCGGGCTGCAGATAGAAAGCCAGCCCCTTCTCGGCCCCGGGCAGGCTCAGCGAGTGGGCCATGAGCAGAAGTAAAAGCATGAACAACGCCGGCATCAGCACCTTGGAGAACTTCTCCAGGCCGGCCGCCACCCCTTTGCTGACGATCCATACGGTCAGGAAAATAAAAAGAGCCAGCAGGGCGATCTGCAGCCAGGGCGCGGCAATGAATTTGCCGAACATGGCGGCCACTTCGCCCTTGCCGACCGCGGCGAACTGGCCGCCGAGGGTCTTGATGCAATAGCCCACGGTCCAGCCGGCGATCACCGCATAGAAGGAGAGGATCATTACCGCCGTAACCACGCCCAAATATCCCGTGTAGTGCCATTTGCTGCCCGGGCGGACGGCCTGGAAGGCGCCTACGGGGTTTTTATATGTGGCCCGGCCCAGGGCCAGCTCGGCCAGCAGGACCGGCAGTCCCAAAACGATGACGCAGCCAATGTAGATCAGCACGAACAGCGCGCCGCCGTTCTTGCCGGTGATATACGGGAAGCGCCAGATGTTTCCCAAGCCGACCGCCGAGCCGGCGGCGGCCAGGATGAAGCCGACGCGCGAGCCCCATTTGCCGCGAGATGCCATGTTCCTTCTCCTTTGGAGTGGATGTAGCACAAGCGGGCTGTGGAAGTCAACATGACGGCAAAAGTTAAAAGGTTAAAGCAAGAAAGGGCACACATAACGGTCATTCCCTTTCAAACGCCAATTATCGGCAGAAAGTGTTTTTCTTCACTTTTGCCTTTGAGCGATTGACTTGGCAGACCCTCTTCTCTACAATCTTTTTTTCAGCGAGGAGAAGCGAATGAACCAAGGACCGTCGCTGTGGGGCTGGAGCTTCATGGCCTGCGCCTGGGGAGCGATCCTGCTGCTGACCATCTACTGCTTCAGCCGCGTGCTGCTGGCCAGGAAAAGGCAGGCCGAGAGCGGCGGCCGCGCCCAGTGGGCCTCGCGCATCGGCCTGATCCTGGCCATGGCCGGCAACGCCATCGGCCTGGGCAACTTCCTGCGCTTCCCGGTCAAGGCGGCGGCCAACGGCGGCGGCGCCTTCATGATCCCCTACTTTTGCGCCCTGGTGTTCCTGGGCATCCCGCTGATGTGGGTGGAGTGGTCCATGGGCCGCCACGGCGGCGTTCACGGCCACGGCTCTACGCCGGGCATGTTCGCCCTGATGTGGAAACATCCGCTGGCCAAGTATCTCGGCGCCCTGGGCATCGCCCTGCCGCTGACCATCGTAATCTACTACAACTTCATCGAATCCTGGACCCTGGGCTTCGCCTGGTTCTCGGGTACGGGCAAGTATTTCGGCCTGACCACGCGCGAGGCCATGGGCCAGTTCCTGCGCGGCTTCCAGGGGGCCGAGCAGAACCGGTTCTTTGCCTCATGGCTGCCCATCATCTTCTTCTTCGGCCTCACCCTGTCGATCAACTATTATTTCCTCCGCCAGGGCATCGCCAGGGGCATCGAGGTGCTGGCCAAGATCGGCATGCCGATCCTGTTCGCCTTCGGCATCATCCTGGCCGTGCGCGTCCTCACCCTGGGCGCTCCCGCGGAAGGCGCATCCTCCATTCCCGCCGGGCTGGCCTACATGTGGGATCCCGACTTCAGCCAGCTCGGCAAAGCCACGGTCTGGCTGGTGGCGGCCGGGCAGGTTTTTTTCACCCTGAGCATCGGCCAGGGCATCATCAATACCTACGCTTCCTACCTGCGCGAGAAGGACGACGTGACCCTCAACGGCCTCTCCACCTCCATGACCAACGAGTTCGCCGAGATCATCCTGGGCGGCACCATCGCCATCCCGGTGGCCGTTGCCTTCTTCGGGGTGGCGGAGACGCGGTTGATCGCCAATGAAGGATCCTTCAACCTGGGTTTTCAATCGCTGCCGGTCGTCTTCCAGAAGATTCCCCTGGGCCAGCTCTTCGGCGCCATGTGGTTCCTTCTGCTCTTTATCGCCGGCATCACTTCGTCGGTGGCGCTCACTTCCCCCGCCGTCGCCTTCCTGGAGGACGAGTTCCAGTGGGCGCGCGCCAAGGCGGTCAACACCGTATTTGCCGTGCTGGCTTCCTGTACCGTTCTGGTCATCGCTTTCTTCCGGTTCGGCTTCCTCGACGAACTCGACTTCTGGGCCGGCACCTTCGGTCTGGTCGTCTTCGCCGCCTTCGAGATCGTCATATTCTCCTGGGTCTTCGGCGTCAGGAAGGGCTGGGAGCAGATGCATCTGGGCGCCGACCTGAAGGTTCCCAAGATATTCAAGTTCATCCTGAAGTACGTGACCCCGGTCTACATGCTGGTGGTGCTGGGCGCCTGGACCTACCAGGAGGCCATCGGCAAGCTGCTGATGAAGGGTGAAAACCCGCTGCACCGTCCATATCTGTGGGGGGCGCGCGCCATGTTCGTCGGCCTGATCGCGATCACCGCATTCATGGTCAGAGTGGCCTGGCGCCATCGCCAGGCCGGTTCCCGGCAATAGAACCGAGCCGCGACGGGAAACGGGGCAGGGAGGATGGGCGCTCAGACCGCTGCCCGGACCAGTGAATACATGAGCTCGATCTCGGCCGGCCAGAGCGATTCGTCAATGGTTTCCAGGATGAGCGGTTTGTCATCGAAGCGTGGATCGTTCATCAGCAGCCGGAACGTCTCCAGCCCGAGCTTTCCCTTGCCGATGCTGTCGTGGCGGTCCTTGCGGCTGCCCAAGTCCACCTTGGCGTCATTCAGATGGGCGGCCCGCAGATTCCTCCGGCCGACGATGGAATCGAAGAGTTCCATGGTCGCCTCGTAGGCCTCGGCCGTGCGCATATCGTAACCGGCGGCGAACATGTGGCAGGTGTCCAGGCAGACACCGCTCCGTTCCGGGTCAGCGACCCGCTCCAGCATACGGGCCAGGTGTTCGAAGCGATGCCCGACGTGATGGCCCTGCCCCGAGGTGCCCTCCACCAGCAGGGTGACGCCGTCGGTCTCGCGCAGGACCCGCTTCATGCCGGCGGCGATCTGGTCCAGGCACTGTTCGTCGCTCAATTCCCCCAGGTGACTGCCGGGGTGGAAGTTCAGGAAGGAGAGTCCCAGCTGCTCGACCCGGCGGGCTTCATCCAGAAGTGCCAGGAGCGACTTCTCGCGCTGCTCCGGGTCGGGGTGGCCGAGGTTGATCAGGTAGCTGTCGTGGGGCAGGACATGGCGGGGGGCGATGCCCGACCCGGCCAGATTCTTCTTGAAGGCGGCGATGCTGGCCGCCTGCAGGGGCTTGGCCTGCCATTGCTTCTGGTTCTTGGTGAAGAGGGC
>DCVK01000058.1 GCA_002335385.1 Candidatus Aminicenantes bacterium UBA2190 | reverse complement strand
CCCGGCCAGGTGGCCCACCTGGCGGAGCTCGACATGGACAGCGGCTCCCTGCGCAAGCTGCGCGACGTCAAGGGACCGGCCATCTACAGCGTCTGTTCGCTGGCCTATGACGAGGAGCAGGGGATCCTTTTCTATACGACCGACAACAACGCCTGGCGCGACCTGCGCCTTCTTGAGGTCGACAGCGGCCGCTCGCACCGGCTCATCAGGGACGGCCGCATCGGCGACCTGGCCTTCAACCGCGCCGACCGCTCGCTGTGGGGGGTGCGCCACTACAACGGCATCTCCACCATCGTGCGCATCATCGCGCCCTACCGCGAGTGGAAGCAAGTCTACTCCTGGCCCTATGGCAAGGACATCTACGACATCTCCATCTCGCCCGACGGCAACTGGATGGCGGCGGCGCTGACCGAGGTCAGCGGCCGCCAGTCCCTGATCAAGATCGATCTGGCCAAGCTCGCGGGCGGCGAGGTTGCCTACGAGACCCTGTCCGATTTTGAAAGCAGCTCGCCGGCTGGTTTCGTCTTCTCCCGCGATGGGCGCTCGCTGTTCGGCTCGTCCTACTATTCGGGCGTGGCCAACATCTACCGCTGCGACCTGGATTCCGGCCAGGTCGAGATCCTGACCAACACCGACGGCGGTTTCTTCCGGCCGGTCCCGCTCGAAGACGGCTCACTGCTGGTGTTCCGCTACACCGCCGCCGGCTTCCGGCCCGCCGTCATCTCCGGCCAGCGGCCGGAGTCAATGCCGGTGCGGGCCATCACCATGCTGGGCCAGCAGCTCAGCGAAGTCCATCCGCAGGTGCGCGAGTGGATGGCCGAGCGGCCCAGCCTTATCGACTCCCGGCCGCTGGTCCGTTCCCGGGGCCACTACCGGCTGAGAAGCCAGATCGGGCTCAAGTCGCTCTTCCCGGTGATCGAAGGCTACAAGGATTCCCCGGCCGTCGGCCTGCGCTTCCACCTGGCCGACAAGATCAGTTTGGAGCGCGTTGACCTGACCGCCACCTATTCCCCGGACGGAAGCCTCCCCGATGCGGAGCGGCTGCACCTGAGGCTGCACGCGGCGCTGCGCAACTGGGAATTCACCGCCACCCACAACGCCGCCGACTTTTATGATCTCTTCGGCCCCACCAAGGCCAGTCGCAAGGGGCAGGCGCTGCAGCTGCAGTACGGCAAGAACCTGATCTACGACGAGCCGAGCCGCTTCCTGGATTATTCCGTCCGGGCCGCCGGATATTTCGGCATGGAACGGCTGCCCGATTACCAGAACATCGGCATCGACCATGGGCGCTTCTTTACCCTGGAAGCCAGGCTGAACTACAAGTACCTGCGCAGGTCGCTGGCCGCGGTCGAGGATGAGAAAGGCTTCCAGTACCGGCTGGTGCTGGCCAATACCCACGTCAACCGGGTCCTCTACCCGAGGCTGTTCGGCGGCCTCGACCTCGGCTTGCCTTTGCCCGTCCGCCATTCCTCGGTTTGGCTGCGGGGCGCCGCCGGCAATGCTTTCGGCGGCCGCAGCGATCCCTTCGCCCGCTTCTACTTCGGCGGCTTCGGCAACAACTGGGTCGACCATCAGGAAAGCCGGCGTTACCGTGAGTTCTACTCCTTCCCGGGTCTCGATCTGAACGGAGCGGGCGGGCGCAACTTCGCCAAGCTGACGCTGGAATGGAACCTGCCCCCGCTCTTCTTCCGCCGGCTCGGTTTCCCCTTCCTTTACGCCAACTGGCTCAGCGCTTCGCTCTTTTCCGGCGGCTTGCTCACCGATCTCGACCGGCAGGCCCTCCGGCGCCACTGGCTGAATGCCGGCGTGCAGGCGGACATCCGCCTGATCGCCCTTTCCCACCACCAGCTGACCCTGTCACTGGGCTATGCCCGCGCCTTCGCTGAAGGGAGGGATGCGGCCGACGAGTGGATGGTTTCACTCAAGATCTGACCATGGGGGGCCTACTGCTGCGCGTCAGCCTGGCTTTTTTGCCGGTGCTGACCTTCGCGGCCATCCTGTATGCTTTCGACAACTTTCGCCTCGTCAAGCCACGCCTGGTGCTCGAGGCGCTGCTCGCCGGCGCCGGCGCCGCTATGCTTTGCCTGCTCTTGAACCGCTGGCTGCTAAACGGGACGGGGCTGAGCGCCCCGGCCTACGCCCGCTACCTGGCCCCTCCCGTCGAGGAGGCTGCCAAGGCCCTGTATCTTTTCCTGCTGCTGCGCGGGCGCCGCCTGGGCTTTCTGGTCGACGCGGCCATTGTCGGCTTTGCGGTCGGCACCGGCTTCGCCCTCTTCGAGAACGTTTATTTCCTCCGCACCCTCCACGACCACGCCCCCCTGCTCTGGACCATCCGCGGCTTCGGCACGGCGGTCATGCACGGCGGTACCGTCGCCCTGGTCGGCATCGTGGCCAAGAGCCGGTCCGAGCGGCGGCAGAGGGAGCGCGCCGTCGACATCCTGCCCGGCCTGGCCGCTGCCGTGCTGATCCATTCGCTGTTCAACCATTTTTCCCTGCGCGGCCAGCTCCTGACCTCGGTCGGTTTCCTGTTCGCACTGCCGCTGACGATCCTCCTGGTCTACCGCCGCAGCGAGCTTTCCCTGCGCCGCTGGCTGGAGACCGGCTTCGGCGGCGACCTCGAGCTGCTGGAGGTGATCCGCAGCGGCCAGGTGCTGGGCTCCAACATCGGCCGCTACCTGCAGTCGCTGCGGGCCCGGCTGCCGGGCTACGCCCTGGTCGACATGCTCTGCGCCCTGCGCCTGCATGTCGAGCTGTCGATCAAGGCCAAGGCCGTCCTGCTGCTGCAGGAGCAGGAGATCCCGGTTCCAGCCGACCCCGGGGTGGAGGAGAAGTTCCGCGAGCTCGAGGCGCTGCGCCGCAGCATCGGCCCCCTCGGCTGGCGGCTGCTGGCGCCGCTCTTGCACGCCAGCCCCCGCGAGCTCTGGCAGCTGCGCATGCTGCGCGAGCGCTCGAACGGATGAGCGCCGTTTTGCTTCCGCTGTCAGGATCGGAGTTGTTGATTTTATTTTTGTCAGGTTTTTCAGCGAAATATTTAATTTTATTGCTTTTTAAAAAGAACCTTTATATATTTTATGCATAGGTGACGAGGGAGAAATTAAGGGGATTTGGGGGAGGGTACAATGAGCCATTGCAAAAATTTTACTTTATTAGTCGCAGGCCTATTGTTCTTGGCCGGGGCGCTGGCCGCCCAGCAGACGACCGCCAGGATCATCGGCACGGTCCAGCTGGAAGACGGTTCATTCGTTCGCGGCGTCACGGTCGAAGCCACCAGCCCGAAGCTGGTCGGCAAGACAACGTCGGTGACCGATGAAAACGGCGTATTCAGGCTGGCATACTTGACACCGGGTTCATACAAACTGGTCTTCTCCCTGCATGGGCTTCAGACCGTTGTCAGGGAAAACGTTCAACTGACGCTCGAACAAACCCTCAACCTGAAGGTCACCATGAAACTCGGCAGCATCGAAGAAGCCGTGACCATCACCGGCCAGGTCGGCCAGATCGATATCAAGAGCACAACCAAGGGCATGACCATGACCCTCGAAATGTTCCAGGCCCTGCCCATGGGCCGCAATTTCGACTCCCTGGCGATCGTTGTTCCGGGCATCTCCAGTGAAAAACTACTGCTTGGCGGCACGTCGGTCGACGGCGCCTCGGGCCTGGAGAACATGTACTACGTCGACGGCGCCGACACTACCGACATTTTGGACGGGAGTGCCGGCCAGAGCGTGTCGTTCGATTTCGTCGACGAAGTCCAGGTCAAAGCTTCCGGCTACGCTGCCGAATTCGGCGGTTCGTTGGGCGGCGTCATCAACGTCGTCACCCGCTCCGGCGGCAACGAGTTCCACGGCGAAGTCATAGGCTATTTTGAAGGTTCTGCCCTGCGTGCCAAGTCCCGTGACATACTGGATCTGGACGTCTATGATACTTCCAAAGCCGTCTATTATCCGTATGACACGTATTATGGCGTGAACGATGACCGGAAATACGAGGGCGGCTTCAACCTCGGCGGCTACATCTTCAAGGACAAACTCTGGTTCTTCGGCGCGCTCATGCCGAGCTATTACGCCAACACCCGCACCACCACCTACTTCTATGGGGATGTCAGGGATTGGCAGCGTACGGAAAACTATATGAACTTCTCGGTCAAGCTGAACGCCCAGCCGTTCAAGAACCTGCGCCTGGGCGCCAGCGTGGTCAACAACTTCCACAAGTACAAGGGCGATCTGTCCAATTCCTTCGGCAACTCCAATCCTGACATATCCTATAATGACTACGGCTTCTCTTTCCCCAACCTCTCGGGCAGTTTCAGCGCCGACCTGACCCTGGGCAACAACGTCATGTTGAGCGGCCGAGCCGGCTACTTCAAGACCAACCAGAACAAGCAGCTCGTTCAGCCAACCGAGCCCTGCTTCCAGTTCCTGACCGAAGCGCCCGGCGGCTACTTCAGAACCACCAACATCGGCCTTCTCGACGTGCCCGCCTCCTACCAGAAGCCCTTGGGCTACTTCAACTACAGCCGCGGCAATTCGTCGGTCGTGAAAAAAAGCATCGAGGAAAAGCTGAGCATTAGCGCTAACCTTTCCTACTTCATGAACTTCGGCGGCGAACATTCCTGGAAAGCCGGCTTCAACTGGGCCCGCAGAGGAGAGAATGTCGACGAAACCCCCCCTTTCCCGATCCTGTTCTTTGCTTGGGACCGCGATTTCATTGCCTACGGCGTCAACTACGGCCGCGGCAAGTACGGCTACTATGGCGTGCGCAACAACGACGTGGCCGGCCCCTATGGTTGGTACTTCAATGCTTACTGCAACATGTACTCCGGCTACATCCAGGATTCCTGGACCATCGCCAACCGCTTCACCATCAACTTCGGCGTGCGTGCCGAATCCGAGTACATCCCTTCCTACGCCACGGGCAACCCCGATTTTGAGAACCTGAAGCCGATCCAATTCGGTTTCGCCGACAAGCTCGCCCCGCGCCTGGGCTTCGTCTGGGACGTCAAGGGCGACTCCTCCCTGAAAGTGTTCGGTTCCTACGGGCTTTTCTATGACGTCATGAAACTGGATATGGCCGCCGGTTCCTTCGGCGGCACCAAGTGGAAAAGCACCTACTACGCCCTGGACACCTACGAATGGGACAAGATCGGCGTCAACGGCTACTTCCCGGGCCGCCTGCTCCTTCCCGCTCCTTACACATTCGATTTCCGCCCCCCCTCTTTCGATTCCATCGATCCCGACATGAAGCCCATGACGCAGCGGGAAATCTCCTTCGGACTCGAGAAGAGACTGCGGGAAGGCTTGACCCTCTCCGTGCGCCTGGTCAACAAGCACCTGCTCTGGGCCATTGAGGACTGCGGCATTCTGCTGCCCATGGGCGAAATGTACTACATCACCAACCCCGGCAGCGAGTTCCTCAAGGAAAAATACGCCGAAGCCAGGGCCTCCGGCCTGATCCCCATGGCCGCCCCGGATTGCACCAAAGCCCTGCGCGACTACTACGCCCTCAACCTCGCCCTCGACAAGCGCTTCTCCGACAACTGGTTGGGCGGCGTCTCCTACACCTTCAGCTCGCTGAAGGGCAACTACAACGGCCTGGCCTCGGGCGACGAGGTCGGCCGCACCGACCCGAACGTCGAGCGCTACTTCGACAACTGGTACGTCTCCCTGACCCGCGACCTGAAGCCCTCCACCGGCCCGCTGCCCGGCGACCGCCCCCACTACTTCAAGGCCTATGGCTCCTACAGCTTCCCCTTCGGCATCACCACCGGCATCGTGCTCAATGCGATGAGCGGCACTCCCACCTCCACCGAATGGATCATGGGTTACCAGGGCTACCTGCCTTTCGGCCGCGCTGACCAGAAGCGCGCCCCCTTCCTGTGGTTCGCCAACTTCTACGTGGAATACAACCTCAAGCTCGGCAAGAGCAACCTGAACATCAACCTGAACGTCGACAACATCTTCGATATCAAGACCGCACAGCGCATCTTCCCGATCTACAACTATGGCTCCGTGGCCATCTCCGACGAAAGGATCGCCCAGGGTTCATGGGACATCAACGACTACGAGCCCGTGCTCGACCCGCGCTATCTCATGAAGTGCAACTTCTACGCTCCGCTGACCGCCCGCCTCGGCTTTAAATTCGGCTTTTAGACCGTCAGCTAATATAATCAGTTAACAGACATAAAAAGCCCTGCCTCCTCCAGGGCAGGAGATTTTTTGTTCGGAATTCATCCCCCTTATTCCGCTGTTCGCGCTGGATGCAGACAAATGCAATGGAACGATATTTCGATTCTCAGGGTATCAGGCAGGTCCAAAAACAATCTTTTCCAGGATCCGGTAATGGGAGACGGTTTGGCCGTTCATTCTTGTCCTCTGCTCATCGTTTTACCGGGCCCAGGTACTTGTCAAGCCAGGCCAGTGTTTCCCTTATCATTCCGTTTACAGGCGGGATATGGTCGGTCTCGTACAACAGGAACTTCTTGTGCTCGGCCGGAGTCCCCAAACGATCGAACATCGGTTTTTGCGAGGTCTCGAAAGGAAAAACCCAGTCATACTTGCCATTCAACATGAGAGTGGGTATTTTCACCCTCGAGACATAATTGATTGCATTCACTTCCGGCCGTCCCATTCCCCAGATGCGGAAACCTCCCGCCAATAGAACACTGACCTTGAAGCGTTCCTCGACAGCCAGGCAGACAGGAGCGATCGACCCTCCGTGACTCATGCCTTCATAAGCGAGCTTCCGGTTGTCGATATCCGGACGGGTCTCCAGATAGTCGATCGACCTCTTGAGATCCTTGACCTGCTGGATCAATACTTCCGTCCATTGGCGGGAAGCCCGGTCGCTTTCGATGATTGAAGTCAGCGCATCATTCCCGCGCTCGAAAAATCCTTTCACGACGGGAAAGAGAACTGCCCGGCCATTCTTTACGAGAAAAGAAACGAACATGGGGAATTCCCAAAAGTTGTTGATGTTTTGACTCGTTTCAAACACGGAAGCATCAGCGCCCATGTAGATGACGGCCTGGTAGGGGGGCGCGGCGTTCTTGGGAAGAAAAAGCCAGGCTATAACCCGCTCGCCGCCGTAAGCGGCGTCAAAACTTATCCTTTCTTGAGACCATTCGGGGGTTTCTTTCCTTGCATCCACGCGGGCCCTTAAATCCGTTTTGTCATAGGAGAACTGCTCTTTGAAAACCTGGAATATTGGATCCGTGACCGGCGTCTCTTTGGTGATATCCGCCATTTCACCAAGGAGCGGAAGGCCCAATATTTTAATGGTTTGAAAAGCGGAATCCGGGATAATCTCTCGATCAGGGTAGAGAGCGCAGCGAACCCCGTTCTTGGCGGATCGATCCATGGCCGGAGATTGGGTCAGACTGCAGAACATGTAGGTCGCATCGCCCCAGGCTCCGCCGCGAATGACTCTTCCTATGGGGGCTTCGTTCCAGCACCATTCCCGGACATTTCCCGCCATATCCATTGCTCCGTAGGACGTGATCCCCATGAGACTCCCGACCGGGACCGGGCCCTTGCCCAGGAAATTGCTGAATTGGTAAATTAATAAGCCGCCCCCTCCAAAGGCCGCCGACTGGATCATCGGGGTGTATTCCCCCTGCGCCACCCCCCAATGATATGCTGTTGGCAGGCTTTTCCCGGCAAATTCGGCATATGCCGCCGCTTCGTACCAGCTTATCCCTTGCAACGGATAATCGGCCTGTCCCTCGGGATAATCCCCGGCCTGCCATCCGGCCGGTCCGGGCTGCCCCGTTTGGTCAACGAATAGTTTGACTGCTTCGTCCCAGGTCAACTCCTTTCCATCCGTGATGAATTTCTGCAGCCAATATTTTTGGTTCCGGTATCCGCCTTTGTTGATGAAATCCTTGAATTGCCTGTTCGTGACTTCGTTCTTATCGATATAGAAATCGTCTAACTTTCCAACCGGTGTTTCCGCCCCCATGACCCGTGTCATGCCCTGCGGAATGGCGCCATTTTTATTCAGGACTCTTACGATATCAAAGGGAATAACCATATCAGGGTTTGTAAAATCAATATTCCAGGTGGAAGAAGCGGCCAGGACCGTCTCATATCCCTCCTTTTCCATTTTCAATCTGAAGTTGCCAATAGGCAATCTGATCTTCTCGATCGGTGAAACACCCAGGAATGTCCATTCGTTTGCCGGGGCCTTGTATTCTTTCATGAAAATCTTTGCCCCGGCCGGTTCTGTCCTGATGTTGATCTTCACCGAGCATTTCGCGAAGAGTTCTGCCAGCTTGGGATCATGAGGGATGAATGCTTCCGCTTTTTCCGCGAGTCTGTATACCGGAACGAGATCCCGCCACATATCGTTTGCCTCGATCAGCCGCCCGATTTCCGGAAGAGCAACATCCCTGGCCCATCTGACTTTGGCCTGGTGCTTCAGATAAAAGACCATGGCGGGAGCGAGCAGGCACAAGCTCAGGAGGGCGGGAACCAAGATCTTTGCCCGAAAAAAGAAACGCCTGAAACTGAAAACAACCGTTTCCGGAGCCACGATGCTCCGATGAAACTTCTTCAGTTCTTTCAGTAATTCGTCCGCTGATTGATAACGGTTTTCAGGTTTCTTGGCCAACGCCTGGCGCACAATGCGTCGCAAGTCGTCGGGGATGTCGCTCCTCAGCTTGGCGATCGATTCCGGCTCCTCGTTGATCACGGCGTACAACACGGCCTGGTCGTACTCGCCGGCAAAAGGCAGCTTGCCGGTCAGCATCTCGTAGAGGATAACCCCCAGCGACCAGATGTCGCTACGCTGGTCCACTTCCTTGCCCAGGGCCTGCTCCGGTGACATGTAGGCCACCGTGCCCAGGGTGGTGCCGGTTTTGGTCAGCCGGGACATGCCCTTCAGTTTCGCCAATCCGAAATCGACAATCTTGGCCAGCCCCTGCTCGGTGAGCATGATATTGGCAGGCTTCAAATCGCGGTGGATGATCCCCTTGCGGTGCGCTTCCTGCAACCCCTCCACGATTTGCATGGCGAGCGCCACCGCCTCGTTGAGCGGCAGGGGGCCGGCCTTGATTTTCTCCTTCAGGGTCTTCCCTTCGTAATACCCCATGACGATAAAGAGCTGGCCCTCGGGGGTTTCGCCGATCTCATGCACCGAGCAGATGTTGGGATGGTCCAATGCGGATGCGGCTTTGGCCTCGTGGATGAAACGCTTCTTCTCCTCCTCGTCGGCGCTGTATTGGGCCGGCAGGAATTTCAGCGCCACCCGGCGTTCAAGTTTTGTATCCTCAGCAAGATAGACTTCTCCCATGCCCCCTTGCCCGATTTTTTCGATTAATTTATAGTGGGAAACGATTTTTCCGATCATGGTTCTGATACGTTAGACATAAAGTGGGCGAGTGGAAGTGTTTTGCAGGTGCTTTCCAACCCATTCCATGCCATTCCCAGTCCCCTTGCCTGTAATTGTAGAAACAAATCAATTTAATTTCAATCGGGGAGCGGACTTTTTCCGGAAAAGCAACCGCCCTGAAATAATGAAGGAAACGCTTCGACTAGAGCCTGCTGGCGCCGCTGCTGCACGCCAGCGCCTGCGAGCTCTGGCAGCTGCACATGCTGCGCGAGCGTTCGCCCGGTTGAAAGCCGGCCGGCCGTTTCTACGGGAGCGCTTCCTGCAGTTCCAGCAGGCCCAGCTTCATCTTCGCATAGTGGCAGGCAGGGTTCAGTTGCAGGCACTGGTTGTAGAATTTAATTGCTTCCTGCACCCGATCCTGCGCCTCGAGCTGGGCCGCCAGGGCATAACAAAAATCGATCGATGCCGGACACTCGGCGAAGGCGAAGGCCAGGAAGTCCAGGTAGTCGGCCCGACTTTTCTTGTTGGCGTAGAACCACTCGTTGTTGAATTCGTCCAGGAATTTCTCCGGATTGTATCCGCTTCGCAGCAGTTCCTGCTTCCCGGCGGCATAGGCCCTTGTCAAGCCGGCCATGCCGCTTGCAGCATATTCCTTTTCCAGTTCCTTTTGCAATGCCGCCACCTGTGCGCGTATCCGGTCGTAGTCCCTCACTTTGACCATGGCCGGGTCGATGTTGTCGCGGTAATCGGCAGAAGTCATCGGCGTCAGGATGTCGGGAACATGGGCGATGCTGAAATCAAAGGGCTGCGAATCCTGGTAGTAATCGACCGAGCAGCCGATGGCGACCTGCGGATGGTTGGGCAGTGTGAATTTCCTTATGGCGCCGTAATGGTTGGGCCTGCCTGAGGTCGGCTCGCCAATGGTTGTGGCATGGGTGAATCTTCTGAACACGGTGGTGAAGTGCACGGCGGCCGAGTAGGTCACCCGGCCGATGACCAGGAACAGCCGGTCGGGCCGGTCGAGTGCGGGCCTGGCCAGAATACCCTTCAGCAGAGGCAGTTCCACATGGTTGCCGCCGTGGTTGGCCCGGATGTCAATGACGAGCTTCTCGGGAGCGCAACGGTCGAGGGCGGCGAAGAATCCGTCGCAGGACTCTGCGAAACTTCCTTTGCCATTGTCATGGGGGAAATTCAGCGAGTTGATCTGCAGGAACATCATCTTCTCCCCCGGGACGTACTCGAACCAGAAGGCTTTTCCCCGTTCCTTCAGCCACAGGGGCAGGGGATTTCCGGCCGCCTCGTTCATGGTGGCCAGCCCGTTGCCGGCCTGCGGATACCAGGTGCCGAGATGCCGGGCCATGCCAAGAAAGGGAACTGTTTTGACGGTTATTTTCCTCTCTTTGCCGCCGGGTTTTCGCAGGCTGAGTTCGATCTTGTCGGTCGCGGCGACCGCGCCGACCTTTTTCAGCATTTCCGCCAGGCCCAGCGTGAAGTACAGGTTCTTCCTCTCCGCGAACGGGTTGTCGCTGCTGTAAAGCCTGGCGATCCGCCGGGCCGCCTCCTCGACCGGCATGCCGCCGATGCGGACGACCTGCCAGCCGACCCACTGGCGCTGTTCCGGCAGCCCGGCCAGCAGGAAGACGCCGTCATCAAAGGGGAAAAAGATGAAAGGCAGCAGGTGGAATGTCCGGTCGAGCCAGGCGGGATCGGAAAGCTCGAATCCCATGCGGGTATGGCCGTCATTCAGGCTGGCCAGCAATTCCGAGATGGAGATCACGATCTCCGCTTCGCTCATTCCAGGTATCTTGCTGACCAGCCGGTCTCTCATTCCGAGAAACTCCTCCCGCGGGCAGACGGCGTAGGGGTCCGGGTGCATGATCTCGATGCGCCGGACCAGGTAATCGATGTCTTCCTGCCATGAGCGGCTGCCCTTCTCCTGGGCCAGGGCGGCGGCAGTGGACAGCAGGATAGCCAGCAAAAGCCCCGTTGTTTTTTTCATGGATCTCCTCCTTCCTTTCTGTTCAATGAACGAATGTGGCGCTGGTGAAGTTCTGCCCGGCCATCGCGTTTCGGAAACGGCCCGTTTTGCGGTATAATGCCCCTTCAGGAACCCCATGATCGAAAAACTGAAGGAAATCATCCGCCACCGCGAGCTGATCGCCACCCTGGTCTCGCGCGAGCTGAAGGCGCGCTACCGCGGCACCGTGCTCGGCTTCTTCTGGAGCCTGATCAACCCGCTGCTGCTGATGGCGGTCTACACCGTGGTCTTCGGCTTCATCATCGGCGGCGCCCGCGCCCCCGGTTTCGAGGGCAACAAGTGGATGTACGCCCTGTTCCTGTTCAACGGCATCCTGCCCTGGACCTGGTTCTCCTCCTCGCTGCTCGAGTCGGCCAACGTCCTGTCGGTGCAGGGGGCGCTGATCAAGAAGATCAAGTTCCCGGTCGAGGTGCTGCCGATCATGGTGGTGACCACCAACATGGTTCATTTCATCCTCGGCCTGCCGGTGCTGGTCGCTTTTTTCCTGATCTTCGGCAAGCCGCTCACCCCCTGGGTGCTGTTCCTGCCCGTCAGCCTGGTCGCCCAGTATATCTTCACCATGGGACTGTGCTTCCTGGTCTCGGCGCTGACCGTGCACTTCAAGGACATCAAGGACATCCTCGCCAACCTGATCACCCTGTGGTTCTTCGCCACCCCCATCATCTACCCCTACGAGTCGGTCCCCAGGGCGCTGCAGGTCGTCCTCAATTTCAACCCCATGACCCACATCATCGAGTCGTACCATTATTCCTTCTTCATGGGCTCGCTGCCGCATTACAAGCGCTTTACGATCACCATCCTCGTCGGATTGCTGTTCTTCTACCTGGGCTACCTGCTTTTCGACAAGCTGCGCGATACTTACGTGGAAGAGGTGTGACTTGGAAGCCGTGCAGGTTCGCGATGTCTTCAAATTCTACAAGAAGCACGCCGACAGCCACAAGTTCCTGACCATCAAGAGCGCCCTGGTCAACAAGACCCTTTTCGGCGACCTGGAGGCCGGCGAGCGCTTCGAGGCGCTGCGCGGCGTCTCCTTCGCTCTCGAGGCGGGCAAGACCCTGGGCATCATCGGCGAGAACGGCTCGGGCAAGAGCACGCTGCTGAAGATCCTGGCCGGCATCAGCCGGCCCACCGCCGGCGAGGTAGTGACGCAGGGCCGCATCTCGGCGCTGATCGAGCTCGGGGCCGGCTTCCACCCCGAGATCTCGGGACGCGAGAACATCTTCATCAACGGCGTCATCCTGGGGCTGACCCGCAAGGAGATCCAGGCGAAGTACGAGGAGATCGTGCGCTTCGCCGAGCTCGAGGAGTTCATCGACAACCCGGTCAAGAGCTATTCGTCGGGGATGTTCATGCGTTTGGGCTTCTCCATCGCCATCAATGTCAATCCCGATATCCTGCTCATCGACGAGGTGCTCGCCGTCGGCGATGCCTCGTTCGTGCCCAAGTGCCTGGACAAGATCAACGAGTTCCGCCGCCACGGCAAGACCATCATCTTTGTCTCCCACGACCTCTCGACCATCGAACGCATCTGCGACGAGGTCATCTGGATCAGGAAGGGCCTGGTGGAGATGCGCGGCTACCCCAAGCGCGTGACCGACGCCTACCTGGAATACGTGGGCAAGAAAGACGAGGTGCAGACCCTGGCCAGGCACGGCGAGGAGGAGCAGGAAGCCGCCAGCGAGCGCGAGAAGCGCTGGGGCAGCCGCGAGGTCGAGATCGCCAACGTGCGCATGTTCGACGGCCAGGGCCGGGAAAAGTACATCTTCCAGCATGACGAGCCGCTGGCCCTCGAGTTCGACGTCGCGGCCGCCGCCGAGCAGGACGATTTCGTCTTTGGCATCGGCATCTTCAACAGCGAGGGCATCCAGGTCTACGGTTCCAACACGCTGCTGGAGAACCTCGTTTCCCAGTCGCTCGCCGGCAGCGGCAAGGTGCGCCTGGAGATCCCGGCGCTGGGCCTGGTCAACGGCACCTATTTCCTCGACATCGCCGCGCACAAGCGTGACGGCTACCCCTTCGACTACCACCACTTCCAGTACACCTTCCGCGTCACCTCCAGCCACCGCGACGTGGGCATCGCCCGCATCCCGCACCGCTGGCAGTTCTCCGGTGGCATCGCCTTCAGAAAAGATGAAAATCCATGATGACCGTCCCGCCCTCGCCCGCGAGCTCGCGGGGCAGAAGGGAAAGAGGGTCGTGTTCACCAACGGCGTCTTCGACCTGCTCCACCCCGGCCATATCGAGCTGCTGGAATACGCCCGCTCCCAGGGCGACCTGCTGGTGGTCGGCGTCAACGACGACGCCTCGGTGCGGCGGCTGAAGGGGGATAAGCGGCCGATATTCCCCCTGGCCGAGCGCCTGGAGGTCCTCGCCGCCCTGCAGTGCGTCGACTTCGTCATCCCCTTCGCCGAGGACACGCCGCTCGAGCTGATCCGGGAGCTCGACCGCGTCGATATCCTGGTCAAGGGGGGCGACTACGCGCCTGCCGACGTCGTCGGTCGCGCCGAGGTCGAGGCCCGGGGCGGCCGGCTCGTCATCTTCAAGCTGTCCGGTAATTATTCCAGCTCGGGGCTGATCGAGAAGATCGTCAGGAACTTCTAGGCCGCCGTCCTTTTCTTTTTCGCGACCTTGACCGCCGCGTAGGAAACGATCAGCAGCAGCGCCGCCCCGGCCAGCCAGGCGGCATGGCGCACTTGGCCATGAAAGTACCTTTGCTTCCATGCCGTGATCAGCAGGGCGGCCAGCAGCAGGTTGAAACAGGAGTCGTTCTCCTTGAAGAGAATCTTCCTCCAGGCGAATGCTCCCGATGGCGGCGCCCATGAGTCGAAGCGCGGCAGCCAGCGGCGGACCCGGCCGCAGTACTCTTCATACGCCCGGTCGTGCTGCTCCTGCAGATAGGATTCCTCGGCCAACACGATGAAATGATATTGCAGGAAGAGAAAAACGACGAACAGCGCCAGGGCGGACGGATTGGCGAATGCGGCCAGCAGCCCGGTGAAGATCAGCAGGTTGCCCCAGTAGAGGGGATTGCGCACCAGCGAGTAAAGGCCCGTCGTGTTCAGGCTGTCGGCCTTGAGGAAGCTCTCGCGCCCCGACGTGCCGCTGTGGGCGAAGCCCACGCTGGCGATGCGCACGCCCTCGCCCATGAAGGCGACGGCCAGTCCGGCGCAGGTCCAGAACAGGGACGGGCTAAGGGGCTTGAAGAAAATAAAAGTGAGCAGGATGAGGGGCAGGGGAGTGAAGCTGCGGAAGCGGAACAGGATTTTTCCCAAGCGCAGAGGCCATGTTTGCATGGCGCCAATGTACCGTGAATGGCCGAGCCTGTCAAGCGGAAAGGGTATGGCTGGAAGTAAGTCCGACGTTCGAAGTTCGATGTTCGAGGTTCGAAGTTGAAGAAAGAAAAAATGTTTGAAATGATATTCCAGAAATGAATAGCCCTGAATGGCTTTCAGATACCCGGAGATTGTTTTTTAAGGTCAAGTGAATGGCTTTTTTAACGTCGAACAACGAACGTCGAACATCGAACCTTCTTGACTATGGCTGATTGCGGTGATAAAAGAGAAAATCAAAGTGGTTGAAATAACAAGCCAATGGAACAAATAGCCCTGGTCATTTTCCTGGTCACCTACGCCGGTGTGGCCATCGGCGGCATCCCCGGGCTGGCTTTGGACCGCACCGGCGTCGCCCTGCTCGGCGCCATCGCCATGGTCGCGGCCAAGGTCCTGACCACCGGCCAGGCCTTCGACGCCATCGACACGCCGACCATCCTCCTGCTGTATGCCCTGATGGTCATCTCGGCCCAGTTCAAGCTCAGCGGCTTCTATACGCGCGTGGCGGTGGGACTGACCCGGCTGCTGGCGCGGCCGCGCCTCTTCCTGGCGGCGGTGATGGCCGCCTCGGCCATGCTTTCGGCCTTCCTGACCAATGACATCATCTGCCTGGTCTTCACGCCCGTCCTGTGCGCCGCCATCCTGGAGGCGCGGCTGAACCCGGTGCCGTTCCTGATCGCCCTGGCCGTGGCCAGCAACATCGGCTCGGCCGCCACCATCATCGGCAATCCGCAGAACATGCTGCTGGGGCAGGTGGGCAGGATCGATTTTCTTTATTTCACCCGCTCCTGCCTGCTGCCGGTCCTGGTTTCCCTGGCCGGGGCCTATGCCATCATGCTTTGGCTCTATCGCCGGCAGCTGCCGCTGCGCCACGATCCCGGCCGTCCCTGCGAGCGTTCCACCGCCGCTTTCAACCGCCACCAGACCGCCAAGGGGCTGGTCGTGGTCCTGGTCCTCATCGTCCTGTTCCTGACGAAGCTGCCCCGCGAGCTCTCGGCGATCGCCCTGGCCGGGATCCTCCTCTGCAGCCGGCGCATGAAGACCCGCTCCCTGCTCGGCCTGGTCGACTGGCACTTGATCACCCTGTTCTGCGCCCTGTTCATCGTCATGGCCGGGATCGCGGCGGTGAGGCTGCCCCAGCACCTGATGCAGGGCCTTGCCATGCAGGGCTTGTCGCTGGATCGTGCCTGGCACCTGACGGGGCTGGCGGCCCTGCTCAGCAACCTGGTGAGCAACGTGCCGGCGGTCATGGTGCTGGTGAAGTTCCTCGACCCGCTGCAGCCGCTGCAGTGGGTGGTCACCGCGCTGGCCAGCACGTTCGCCGGTAACCTGATTGCCATTGGCAGCATCGCCAACCTGATCGTCATCGAGGGCGCCCGCGAGTATGGAGTCGCCATCCGCTTCGGGGAGCATGCCAAGGCGGGGATACCGATTACCATATTTTCCCTGTTGACCATAATCGTCTGGCTGGGATGAGCGCGGTAAACGGCAGACGGCTTACAGAAAAGACAAAGGAAAAAGGCGAAAGGCAAAGGGCAGAAGTAAGAAGTGGCATTTGGTGGATGGCAAGCGACCTATGGAAACAGCAAAGAAACTGCCAGAATAACAAAATCTCTCCAGACAGTGATCAGGAAATGTTAATTAAACATAAAATGAGCTTATGGAATTGATTTTTCTTGTTAGGTTGCCGATTTATTTTGCTATTGACTACTAACTACTGTCTACTGACTACTTTTGACTTTATATAACTGCACTCACATAATTTTGATAAATTAAATATTAAGTGGTTGACAAGAGATAAATATTGTTTTATACTAATTTTACAGAAAATAAACCAGATTAAGGAGGTTTATAATGAATTTACAACCGCTGGATGATCGAGTTTTGGTTGAACCGATCGAGGAAGAGGAAAAAGTCGGCTCTCTTGTCATTCCTGACACCGCCAAGGAAAAGCCCATGATGGGTTTTGTCAGGGCCATGGGATATGACTTCGACCTTAAAGAAGGAAAACCGCTCAAGGAACTGCTGAAGGTAGGCGACAAGGTATTGTTCGGCAAGTATGCCGGACAGGAAATTAAGATCGGCGGCAAGAAGCACCTGGTCATCTCCCGGTCCGACCTGCTGGCCGTGGTCAAGTAAGTAAACAGGAGGAAAAATGGCTAAAGAAATCATTTTGGGTGAAGATGCCAGAAAGGCGATCCTGAAGGGGATCAACCAGCTGGCCGATACCGTCAAGGCGACGCTGGGACCGCGCGGGCGCAACATCGTCCTGGAAAAGAAGTTCGGTTCGCCGACGATCACCAAGGACGGCGTCACCGTGGCCAAGGAGATCGACCTGAAGGATCCCATGGAGAACATGGGCGCGCAGATGGTCAAGGA
>DCVK01000022.1:43707-45530 GCA_002335385.1 Candidatus Aminicenantes bacterium UBA2190 | reverse complement strand
CCCGACGCCAAGACGGTCATCAAGGTCACCCAGCCGCTGCCCTACCTCAAGCTGACCTTCCAGCCCAACCAGCAGAACAAGTTCTGGCTCTCCTACAACTACTCGGACCGCCTGAACAACAACCGCTTTGCCGACCGCTACCACACCGAGAACAACACCGTCAAGCAGACCACCCCGACCCACGTGGTCAACCTGAACTGGAACCGCTACTTCGGCGAGAACTTGTACGCCAACTTCAAGGTCGGCATCAGCCAGTTCCAGATGAACCTGGACTCCAAGACCGACCGTCCGTTCTATTACGACCTGTACACCTACCGCTACCTGGACAAGGGCGGCGCCTGGCGCACCCTGGACCACAACTCGCGCGACCGCTACAACTTCAACGCCGACGCCACCACCTTCATCGACGACTTCATGGGCACCCACGAGCTGAAGGTCGGCGGCGAGGCCCAGCTGGCCCGCGTCGGCTGGATGGTCTACGGCCGCCCCGACCCCATCTCCGGCTGCCATTACCAGGGCATGCTCGGCGAGGACTATTACTACTACGGCCTGGTGCTGAGCGGCGACGGCTTCGACCGCAAGGACAACATGGACGACTATTTCGCCTTCGTCCAGGACACCTGGCGCGTCAACCGCCACCTGACCGTCAACCTCGGCCTGCGCCTGGAGTACAACTCGCTCTCCTGGCCGGTGCAGGGAGAAGGCGGCGCCTTCCAGCTCCCCGGCGCCCTCAGCTACCTGACGGTCAACCGCTCGATCACCGAGAAGACCAAGGGGCTGGAATGGACCACGCTGGCCCCGCGCATCGGCGCCATCTACGACCTGACCGGCGACAACAAGACCCTGCTGAAGGCCTCCTGGTCGCGCTATACCATGGCCAACCAGACCGGCTGGATCAACATCGCCCACCCCAACGGCTGGGTCGGGTACATCGTCTTCCTCAATCCCGACGGCACGCAGATCCCCAACACCGAATCGGTGTGGTCGGTCCCCTCGGGCACCAAGGTCGGCTATAAGGATTACAAGCTCTCGGCGCCCTATGTCGATGAGCTGACCGTCGGCCTCGAGCGCGAGCTGTTCACCGACTGGTCGGCTGGCGCCCGCTTCATCCGCAAGTGGGACCGCAACCTGGTCCACCAGGTCGACGCGGCGCAGCTCGACATGGACAAGCTGATGGCCACCGGCGAGCTCGACTGGAGCAAGAACTGGATCACCAAGACCACGGTGGATCCTTTCGACGGCAAGACCGTCACCTTCTACAGCAAGAAGAAAACCGCCGTCAGCGAGATCTACATCGTCAACCCGCCGGGCGCCGAGCGCGACTACACCGGCCTGGAGCTCACCCTGAACAAGCGCTTCAGCCGCGGCTGGGCGCTGAACACCTCCTACGTTTACGGCGAGGGCAAGGGCCTCATTTCCCAGGGCCGCGGCAGCGCCTCGCTGGGCACCTCCGGCCTGTTCGGCGATCCCAACGCCCACGTCAACGCCTACGGCATCCTCGACCTCGACGCTACCCACCAGTTCAAGGTGCAGGGCATGGTCTCCGGCCCGCTGGGCATCAATCTCAGCGGCTACTTCCGCTACATGAGCGGCGGCACCTATACGCGCACGATCAACTCCTTCTACCTGGGCGTCCCCGTCACCCAGAGCCGCTCCGGCGCGACCATCTACGCCGAGGAGCGCGGTGCGCGCCGGCTGCCCGACGCCGTGCGCCTCGACCTGCGCCTGGAAAAGACCTTCAAGATCAAGAACGTGGTCCTGAGCGCCTTCGCCGACTGCTTCAACGTCTTCAACCAGGGCGTGGCCACCTCGGTCTGGACCAA